>JAKFFM010000011.1:0-8661 GCA_036675075.1 Bacteroidota bacterium | reverse complement strand
TGGTGCTACATGCTTATTATGGCAACAACAACGAGTGCGAGGATACGGCGAAGGTGCGGATCATCATCCTTGACAAGCTGGAACTGTATATCCCTAACGTATTCGCGCCACAAGACGGCAGTGGGGACAACAGATTGTTCAAAATCACCGGACGCGGTATTAAAGAATTCCAGCTTCAGATCTTTAACAGGTGGGGAAAGAAAGTGTTTGAATCTTCAGACATCAACAACAGCTGGACAGGAACTGACCAACATGCCGGAACCTATTATTACACACTCCAGGTCAAAGGCACCAATGATGAGACAAGCACACACACAGGCTTTATCACACTGGTAAAATAAAATCAAAACACAAGTCAGGTAAAACGGAGAGCACATGCTTTCCGTTTTTTTTTGGATCTACATGAAATCGCGCACACTGAATGACAGAACATGAGCTTTAAGGGGAAGCTTCTCTCTGCACGATGTTTGCATAAGTAGTTTTCTGACACTCATATATGGTGATCTGATGAAATCTACCTCACTTCACCGCGCGAATGCGGTGCTGCTATGCGGCATTCTTATCGTGGTGGTTTTATATTATGCCCGTTATATTCTCATACCGGTTACTTCCGCGGCGATGCTTGCGATGCTTGTTACCCCGCTTGCAAACTGGATGGAAAAAAAAGGCGCCCACAGGCTCACCTCAACAATTATGGGTGTATTCCTTGTGATGATTGTGCTTTCACTTTTTGTGATGGTCATCGCACTGCAGGCAGGCAACCTCAGTAAAGACATGCCACTGATCAAACAGAAAGGAAGCACTCTGATCACCAATGTGGAGAACTACATTGAAAGCCAATGGGACATTCCGGTGGCGCAGCAGATAAAGTTCGCGAAGAGCCAGGGTAAAGAATTCCTGCAGTCATCAGGATCAGCCATCAGAAACTTTCTCACTGGCTTTACCGGTATGCTCGGGGGGATTGTGCTGATCATTGTCTTCATGTTTCTCCTGTTATACCAGCGGGAGAAGTATGAAACCTTCTTACTGAAACTTTATAACGGATCGGATCCTGATCGGGCTCAAAAAGTATTAAGCCAGACTGCGCAGGTAGCTCAATATTATTTGATCGGCAGACTCATTTCGATTGTAATACTCACTGTTTTGTATGCCGTTGGATTACTGATCCTGGGTGTAAAGAATGCCTTTTTACTTTCCGTGATCGCAGCGATACTGACACTGATCCCTTACCTCGGAACAATCATCGGAAGCCTGTTTCCCTTTGCGATGGCGCTGATCACTGAAGACACCATGTCTGTTGCCTTATGGACGCTTGGTGTGATGGTGTTTGTTCAGGCACTCGATAATTATTTCATTGAACCCTATGTTGTCGGTGGTGAAGTGAACATCAGCGGCTTCTTTACCATTTTAATTCTCGCAGCAGGAGGATTCATCTGGGGAGTGGCCGGGATGATTTTATTCATTCCCATGCTCGGAATTGCAAAGATCGTTTTTGATAATTTTGATGAACTTCAGCCAATGGGATACCTTGTAGGAGACCAGGAGAAAGGCAGGCAATCTGAAAGGATCCTTGAATTCTTCAAATCCATTTTTAAAAAATAGCGTTCAAGCCAAAGCACGCATAATTAGTACCTTGGTGAACTAATCCTGCCCGATGATCTTATGAATGAAGTGAAGCTTCCATTTTACCTGAAGTCAACAATAATTCTATTTGGCATTTTACTTACAGGCGTGCTGATCTATGTCGGCACTGAGCTTCTGGTGCCTTTAGGTTTCGCATTCCTGCTATCCATACTGTTTCATCCACTGGTTCAAAAGCTTGAAAAGATGGGTTGTTCAAGAGTGATCTCGATCATCTGCGCACTCATTATCGGTTTTATTGTCGTTGGAGGAATCATCTTTTTCGTTATCAGCCAATTCTCAAATTTTGCAGAAGGCTTGCCCCATCTTAGAGAGCGCTTCCAGGAACTAATCACATCGCTTCAATCCTGGCTTAGCAGCAAGCTTGGAATAAGCATGGAACGGCAAATGGTGTGGTTCCGTCAAAGCGCTGAAAGAGCTTCAGGGGTCCTGGGAAGCACCTTTTCAGCTTTCACAGGAACAATCGTATTGATCTTTATAATTCCCGTATATGTGTTCCTTCTTCTCTTTTACAGGCCACTGCTTGTACGCTTTGTTCAGGATGTTTTTTCAGGAAGGAACAACAAAGAGACCATCGGGGAAGTACTGAAAGAAACCAAGCAGGTTGTGCAAAGCTATATGGTCGGACTTCTTATAGAAACTACGATTGTGGCTACATTAAACTCCATCGCCTACCTGATCATAGGAATTGAATATGCCATTGTGCTCGGGATAATCTGTGGACTATTGAATATGATCCCTTACCTGGGAGGCCTGATCGGGGCATCACTCACAGCAGTCATTGCAATCATCACCGGTGACAGCTTCACCCCGGCACTCGCGGTTATCGGGGCTTATATCCTGATCCAGTTCATAGACAACAACATTCTTGTTCCACGGATTGTGGCGTCCAAGGTCCGCATAAATGCCATGATCTCGATTCTTGCCGTACTGGTAGGCAGCATGCTGGCGGGTACTGCAGGAATGTTTTTATCACTACCAACGGTCGCTATCCTCAAGATCATTTTTGACCGTGTTGAATCACTGAAACCCTGGGGCAAACTGTTTGGAGATGATATGCCACAGGAAAAGATCCTGAAGCCAAAAGTAGAATTAAACGAACAGAAAAAAACTGTCGCTGATGACGAGGATACATCCAAATAAAACAGAGAACGCCGAGACTTGATTTTTTGGAACGGTATTTTGCACCGCATTCTATGTGAAGAATGTAGGAGAGATATCGAAGGAGTTGTCAGATCTTCTCAGGACTGAGATCATCTATATCCATGAAGCCTCAACACCGGGGATCAGGAGGACAAGGAAAGGAAAGGGGTGGGCGTATCATTACCCTGACGGGACATTGTGTAAAGATCACGATACACTGGGAAGGATCAAAAGCCTTGCAATCCCGCCGGCATGGAAGAATGTCTGGATCTGCCCGACAGACAACGGGCACCTTCAGGCAACAGGCACCGACACCAAAAACAGAAAGCAGTACAGGTATCATCCCCTTTGGTCTGCAGACCGCAAAAAAAACAGGTTTCACCGATTGACAGAGTTTGGACAATGTCTGCCAGCTGTAAGAGAGCAGGCCGAGAAAGACCTGAAGCTCCCTGGACTTTGCAAAAGAAAAATCCTTGCGCTGATCGTACTTCTGCTTGAACGAACATGCATACGTATAGGCAATGAATGTTACAAGAAGCTTTACAATTCCTATGGACTGACAACGCTTCGCGACAAGCACGTAACATTTGAAGGAAAGCAGGTTGTCTTTAGGTTCAAAGGAAAAAAAGGAATTTACCATGAGATCGCATGTACTGAAGAAAGGCTTGCATTGCTCATTAAGCGCTGCAAAGACATCCCCGGTCAGGAACTTTTTCAGTACTATGATGAACAGGGGAAGCATCATCCTATAACCTCAGAAAATGTGAATGCCTACATCAGAGAGATCTGCCAGAAAGACTTTACAGCCAAAGACTTCAGAACATGGACAGGTACATCACACGCATTGAAGATCCTGCTTGACCAGAAAGCATACGAGACAAGAAAAGAATGTAAAAAGCAGATCAACCATGCCATTGAAGAAACATCAAAGCGACTTGGGAACACCATTGCAATCTGTAAAAAGCATTACATACACCCTGATATACTTACGATGTATGAACAAGGGCTTCTGTTTGAAATGATCCTGAACAGGCAGGTAAAATCAGTTAGTGACAGACTGACAGCTGAAGAAAACCTGCTGCTGAACATACTTTCCGAAAAAAGCGGGAATGATAACACAAGGACTGATGCGGCTCAATAAAACTACATCCACAGGCATGTAATTAGTGTGGCGTTGAATTTGAAAGGGTGTGCGAAAAAAAAGATATGCTACAAAACGCCACTGTAACAACTGTACTTCCTGTCAATAACCTGGAAGCCTGTTCAACCTTTTATCAGCAGAAGCTGGGGATGAAATCCAAGTCCACTTTACCTGGCGGTGAAGTCCTGCTCAGCTGCAATGGATCGGATATTATGCTGAGACCGGTAAAAGATGCGACACCAACAGGTATGACTGAAGTAAGCTTTTCTGTAAGGGATATTGGCAAGGAGATCTCAGACCTTGAATCAAAAGGAGTGAAATTCGAAGACTATTCAGAACCAGAATTCAAAACTGACAGCAAGCATATCCACCAGGACGGGAATCTAAAATCTGCCTGGTTCAAGGATCCATCAGGAAATGTGCTTTGCCTGCATGAATTCAAAGCCTGATTTAATTTATCTGGAATTCCCGGGAATGTTCTTAGTCAGAACTTCCCTCCTGCCCCACCTCCGCCAAACTGTCCGCCACTTTCAAGATGGTGCTGATCTGTAGATTGAGTTTCTTTAGATACAATAAAGCTTATGAGCAGGTGATTCAGCTTTACTGCATTTTCACTGGTTGTAACAGGCTCTACTGACAACCCATACATTGGTTTTTTAAACGCAAGGATGGTAAGGTATCCAATCGCAAGCAGTACAAGACCACCTATGGACAGTGCGGTTTCCAGAGGCAGGATCGCGTGATATGCCCTGATACCAAGAATACCGGCGAGAAGACCAAGGATACCAAGGATCAAATCCTCCCTGACCTTTTTCTTTAAACCAGCATAGCAAAGGAAGATCGGGAAAGCCATACTGAACAAATAAAAGAACCAGGCATAGGCGATCTCCCCCTGGTTGTTCATGAGTTCTTCAGATAAAACACGAACAACATAATAATTTCCAGAAAGGATCAGAACTGCCAGGCAGAGCACACGAAGCAACTGCAGCTGAGGTTTCCAGATGATTGATGAACGCGAGAATAATCGCTGACCCATGAAATATCCTGCTGATGAGGTGATCATAAACGCAAAAGGCAATGCTGCAGAAGAAACATACCTGTGTATTGTTGTGAACAACAAGAAGCACAGAAAGCAAAAAGCGATGACAAAAGCCAGGGACGAAAGGTACCTTCTGCCGAGGATAAAAAACACGATCGACCCGGACACTCCCCAGTAAACATCATGTGGATTGAAATCACTAAACGCTGGAAGAAGGCATATCGCACAGGTACCCGCTATGACCGTACAGGCCTGTGTTTCACCTCCCTTATAAGATCTTTTGTGCTTTATTCTGTATTCAGAGAACCAGACAGAAAGAACCCCGCAAGCCATGATGGCTATGAAATTTGATTTAAATCCGGTGATCATGGTGATAAAGCCATATGCAGCAGCTCCTGCAATCAGGGTGAGAACAAATGAAATAATCTGCGCCCATGCATTTTGAGGTTTATAAGCGTCTTTAAAATACTCAGGCACATCTTGGGCGCCCAGGAGGTTGTTTCGCTGCCAGAACGAATAAAACGGCTGCTCCCTGGACCTTAAGACCCTGTCTTCTTCGTAAATCATTCTGATAATTTTTTATGGAGCTTCTTCATAAATGAAATTCCGGCAACGGCAGATCCGATCAGGTAAAGCAAGATCAGATAGATGATCAGGTCACCAGAGTAACCGGAAGAATCGACGATCCTGACCACATAGGCTGTTGCTGCCAGGTAAGAATAAAGGATCACAAAGAATGCGAGGTAAAAACTCCTTGTAGCCTCCGCATACCTGAAATACCAGATATATCCTGCCACTGCAGGCACAACGACATAATACCAAAGACTGTCACTGGTCATAAGTGCCAGGAGAGAAATGAAGAAAAGATGTAGCGCCAGTTGTGAATACGTAAATCTGAAATGTGGCTTGATCATTCTTCTGGCAGATATTGTCCCTGCAGATTCAACAGCCACCGCGAACAACATGGAGGTGATCGCGACAGTAGCTACCGAATGTTCAAACAGCCCGAACGCATCAAGCCGGATACCGAAACAGGTGGCAATGCTGCTTATGCCGGCACTCAAAACACCGGCGTGATCAAAGTAATATGCATTAAAGACCAGGAAAACACCACCTAGCAAATAGTGAATTCCAGTGGTACCAAAAAGGTCTGTCTGGAAATTCACATACTGAAGAAGAGTTAACAACAGGATGCTGGAAATCAGGAGGATGTAATCAAATCCGGTACCCGGAGAAACCTGTTGATCATTCGTATAACCTGAGGTCTTGCGAAAACAATACACAAATCCAGATAGCACAACAAGGGCAAGTGATGCAATGAGTATAGCGTGTCCGAGCTGCTCAATGTTTTTGTACACCAAAATGCCGATGCCAGTTGTCAACATTAATGCACCTGCCGCCATGAACACCGATGATTCAGCGGCAAGAGAGAAATTCCTCCGGGAAATGTCGCCAAGAATTCTATCATGCTCATCTTTTGTGATGATGCCTTTTTCAAAAAGAGCTGCGGCGTGTATCTTTTCCTGGATCGTTTGAAAATTCTGCATGACAAGAGATTGTCATTAAATATACCCCGAAAGCCATCAAAAGAAAAAGCCCCGGGATGGTCCCGGGGCTTTAAAATTCAATTTTGATCATTAGCCGATCTTCACTGATCGCATGGATATTGATCCCATGTCCACATTTTCATTGAAGAAGGCAGCTTCTTCCTTGTTCTCCTGCATCGCCAGAACATAGAGTAATGGCAGATAGTGATCATTTGTAGGGATCGACAACATGGCCGCCTGACCAAGATCTTTGTAGTTGATCAACTTTTGATGCTGCCTTGTTGAAATCAGATCTTTAGATAGTTGATCAAACTCAAGTGCCCAGTCGTAAGCTCCGCCCTGCCAGTTGATCCTTCCAAGGTTGTGAACAATGTTGCCACTGCCAATGATGAGGACACCTTTCTTTCTTAATGAAGAAAGCTGTTTAGCCAGATCATAATGGTACTGTGGAGGCTTTGTGTAATCAATGCTCAGCTGGAATACAGGAATATCCGCTTTAGGATACATGGGAAGAAGCACACTCCAGGTACCATGGTCCAGGCCCCATTCATGATCTTGTTCAATCTTAGTGAGATTAACTGCCTTGATTGTTTCTTCCGCGAATGCAGGGGATCCTTGCGCCGGATACTGTGCTGCGAATAACTCATCAGGGAACCCGCCAAAATCGTGGATCGTTTGCGGCCTGGCTGCCATAGTTACACTGGTACCTCTTGTTAGCCAATGTGCAGAGATGCACAATATCGCTTTAGGCTTTGGAAGATTATCCCCCAGTTTTTTCCAGGATCTGCTGAACTGATTGTCTTCTATCGCGTTCATCGGATTACCATGACCAATAAAAAGAGCAGGCATCTTTTCTGAAGCCTCTAAGCCATCAGTTATTTTCGAAAAATCAGATAATTTCATCGCTGCTGCTGCTAAGGGCAATAATGCCATTTTCTTTATAAAGTCACTTCTGTCCATCTTCCCAAGCTAAAGACTGGTTAACTTATTTTTTTGCTACAAGGTCAATATTCAATTCGAACTCGTTGCTGATCGCCTTGTCACCAAGACCATCAAAGAAACTTCCTGAACCGTATTTGATGTCATACTTTGTACGGTCAACAACGATCTTAGCCTTCGCTTTTACATCCTTATCAGAAACTACAACTGTTGCTGGAAATTCAACCGGCTTTGTAATTCCTTTGATCGTCAGGTCACCCTTCACGTTGTACTGGTCGCCTGATGCGCGTGTCGCAGACTTCACAACAAGTACAGCAGTCTTGTGTTTTTCAGTTCCAAAGAAATCTTCTGACTTCAAGTGTCCGACAAGCTTATCGCGGTATTCCGCATCCGTCATGTCGGTGTTTGTAATACTGTTCATGTCCATTACGAATGTACCGCCTGTGAAGTTCTTGCCTGTGGTAACAATCTTGCCTTCTGACACTGAAATGTTCCCTGTGTGCTCACCTACAACCTTTGTTCCTTTCCAGGTTACTTTGGTTTGCTTTGAATCAACTTTGTAATCGCTTGTCTTCGCTGTGAATGACATTGCTGAAACGCCAATCAGGGCGGCAAATAGGAATGATTTTGTTTTCATGTTTGTTGTTTTGGTTTTTGGTTTTTATTTATTGACAATTAAATTTAGCTTAAAACATTAAATGTAGATACATATATAACGTTAAATTTTTTAAAGTCTTATCTTATCAAGCAGCTGATTTAACTTTTTTACATCAGTTTCTGACAGGCTTTTTAATGGCTCTGTCCATGTTATTTCTTCCTTGTCAAGCCTTTCCAGGAGTGTCAGACCTTTTTTGGTGATCAGGATATTGACTGCCCTTCTGTCTTCGGGACACTCGACCCGCTCTACTAAGCCTTTTATCCTTAGCTTTTCAACAAGTCTGGAAGCATTGGAGCTGACATTCAGCATTCTGTCAATGATCAGGTTCACAGTAGAAGGTGAAGGAAACTGTCCGCGGAGGATCCTTAATACATTGAACTGCTCGGGAGTGATTCCATAAGGCTTTAATGATGTAGCCACATGGAGACTGAGCTGGTTCGTTGTATAGGTCAGATTGATCAACGCCTTCTGGTATTCATTCTTAAACTTCTTCTGCTTTATGTCCTGTTCAAGTGTCATTGCTTCACAAATATATGTATAAACATTTAATGTA
>JAKFFM010000019.1:0-41038 GCA_036675075.1 Bacteroidota bacterium | reverse complement strand
CCATAACAGGATACATTTGTCTGCGATGTGATCGCTCCTGTAAGTATCAGTGGTTGTGTGATCGTAACCTGTATCTGCCTGGTGCATCCCCTCGCATCGGTGACAACCAGTGTATGTGTACCAGCAGCCAGGTTGGTGGCCGTTGAGCTGGTGGCTCCGCTTGACCACGAATAGCTGTAAGGTGATGTTCCTCCGCTGACAAGTGCTGTAGCTGTTCCATCTGAACCACCATTACATGAAACGTTGGTTTGTGTGGCATTTGTGATCAATGCAGGTGGTTGTGTGATCACGACCGAAGCAGACGAGCTGCATCCATTTCCGTCAGTGATCGAAACTGTATAAGACCCTGGTGCAAGGTTACTGGCTGTTGGTCCCGTTTGTGAAGGCACTGTGTTCCATACATAAGTATAGGGTGTTGTCGTACCATTCACCGATGCTGAAGCTGTTCCGTTCGTTAGACCAAAGCAGGTCACATTGGTACTGGATGTAGAAATGATGCCCTGGAAATTCACGATGCTGATGCGCACTGTATCTGCATCAGGAGGACATGTACCGTTGCCTGTGGTTGTAAGGATCAGGTTGACAAACCCGTTGTTTATTTCATTGGCACTTGGTACGTAGGTGGCATTCAATGTTGTATTTGATGGTGTGAAAGTTCCTGTACCTCCGGACCAGATACCTCCGCTTGCCGCTGTGATCGAACCATTCAGCTGCGCAACAGGTGTCTGACTGCATATGATCAGATCACTGCCTGCATTTGCTGTGATCGGCATACTGAAAGCTGTGACCGTAACGCTTGTGGAAGTAGGAGGGCATCCGCTGGCATCACCGATCACTACAGAATAGGTGCCCGGACCAACAAATATGGATTGTGTGGTAGCTCCTGTGCTCCATATATAATTATAAGGTGGCGTACCTCCTGAACCAATGGCAGTGATGGTTGTTCCTGTCTGCCCGAAGCAAACCGTAGGATTAATAGGAACAATGTTGGCAAATAATGTCGGATTGAACGTAACTCTTACTGTGCGGCAAACTGTTGTTGACTGACAGGCTCCGAAAGGAATTCCGCAAACCTGGTAATCAATATAGGGAGGATAACCTGGCTGGGCATTAACGGTAGTAGTGCTGCATGCTACAGTGCAACTTAAGTAAGAATTATATGCTCCGGGAGCTCCGGGGTAGATCGAGTTCCATGTGAGTGTTGATTGCTGAAAGCCTGTTACACTCAGTGTTCCGGTACATCCATCATTTATGACAATATCATCAGGCTCGCCGGGTGCACCGAAAGAAGTGATGGAGTATTGATTTTCATTATTTCCTGGTTTACAGAATGTAATGATGTGTGGGCCAGGTCCTGTAAGACAGATAGGTTCACCAACAGGAGTGGGAGGCCCGCATCCAACCTGGTAAAACAAAGCTCCTGGAGGCATGGCTCCAGAATGCACGTTAAATGCAATTCCCGTTGCTGATGGATGGAGTGTCAGCACAAACTGAACACAACGATCAGGATTGGTCGTACCGCAGCAATTTTCATTACGGACAGTAAATGGGCTGATCCATACACTGTCTGGGCTTGTACTCAGGTCAACAGTAAATGTAGGAACACCAGGATCACAGATCTGAGCCTCCGCCAGGTTTACCGAAAAAAGAAAAACAAACAGTAGTTGTAGATGTCTTTTCAACGTTGGGGGAATAGGAGCTGCGGTTTGGGGAACTTTAGCGGTTAGATTATTATACGGAACATGTGTTGCAATGTTATATTTTCACAAATAAAAAAATCAAGACGTTGAATGTCTTGATTTTATGAAAGCTTTTCCATTGCAGCTGAAATGTGGTCCAGCTTACTGAAAAGAATCAGAATCTCTCCAGGCCTGAGAAGAAAAAGTTTCCTTCGAGCGCAGCATTCTCATCGCTGTCAGAACCATGGATCGCATTGGCTGCAATCGACTCTGCATAAAGCTTACGGATCGTACCTTCTGCAGCTTCTTTCGGATTGGTTGCTCCGATCAGCTTTCTGAAATCTGCTACTGCATTGTCTTTTTCAAGAATAGCCGCAACGATTGAACCTGATGACATATAGTTTACAAGTTCGCCATAGAAAGGTCTTTCCTTGTGAACTTCATAAAATTTGCCGGCTGCATCCTGGCTTAAACGTGTGTATTTCATCGCAACGATCCTGAAGCCAGCTTCATTGATCTTGTTCAGGATTGCACCTATATAATTCTTCTCAACCGCATCCGGTTTGATCATTGTAAATGTTCTGTTCGTAGCCATTATTTTTCTATCTGTTTATGCGGCGCGAAGTTAAAAATTTAATAGAACAATTTGCCTAACTTTGAAAGCAATGCGATCATTGCTCAGTTCTTCTGATGTTACCTTATTACATAATAAGTTAACTCCACTCTCCAAAGTTGTCATTACAACTCACCGTAATCCTGATGGCGATGCCATGGGCTCTTCACTTGCCTTATCACGATACTTCACCAAACTGGGTATTCATTCAACCGTTGTGCTTCCTAATGAATGCCCTGATTTTCTTAAGTGGCTGCCTGGGGTGTCATCAACGGTAGTGCATGAATCGAACCCTGAAGCTGTTCAAAAGCTTTTCGATGATTCGGATGTGCTTTTCTGCCTGGATTTCAATGCTTCTAAAAGGGTCGAGCAGATGGCTCCCCTCATCAATGAATTCAAAGCATTCAAAATAATGATCGACCATCATCCTGAACCGGATGACTTTGTTGATCTTCCTTTATCGAGACCCGAATACGCATCAACTTGTGAGCTGGTATATAAATTCATTACAGAGCTCTGGGATAAACCTCTTGACAAAGAAATTGCAGACTGCCTGTACACCGGCATAATGACAGATACCGGATCTTTCCGTTATCCATCGACATCCGCGGAAACACATTCCATCGTTTCTTCTCTGATCTCTGCAGGAGCTGATCACACCATGATTCATCGTGCTGTTTACGATGATTTCACTGAAAGCAGAATGAAGCTTCTTGGTCATTGCCTGAGTAACAAAATGGTGATCATGCGTGAACATGCAACAGCCTACATCTCCCTTACCCAGGAAGAGCTGAAGATCTTTCATTTTAAAAAAGGTGATTCTGAAGGGATCGTAAATTATCCTCTTGCTATTAAAGGAATTGTTTTCTCTGCCATCTTTATTGAAATGGATGGACAATTGAAAATTTCTTTCCGTTCAAAGGGATCTTTTCCTGCCAACCAGTTTTCCAGGGAAAATTTCAATGGTGGCGGACACATTAATGCAGCCGGCGGTAACAGCAGCGAGCCAATGCAGGAGGCCCTCAGACGGTTTGAGGATCTCGTGAAAAAATACAAGCCTCAGACCTTTACGATATGATCAGATTCCTGCTGGCGTCAATCCTGTTCTTTCATGCCTGTGGTGAAAAGCCAAAGCAGCAGCAGCCCTCGCAGGTTGTTCAGGATCCCATGCTCCGTGCAAACAGACAGCTGGTGAAGGAAGAATCCCAGCTGATCGATAGCTACATTAAGCGGAAAGGCTGGGAGATGGAGAAGACCGGTACGGGTCTCAGGTACATGATCTATGAAAAAGGAAATGGTGTTAAAGCCCAAAGCGGACAGTATGCCATGATCGATTTTACTGTTACGCTCCTGGACGGAACAGCATGTTATTCTTCTGAAACTACCGGTCCGCAGGAATTCAGGATAGGGCAGGATAATGTTGAAAGCGGATTGCATGAAGCTCTTTTATTAATGCGTGTGGGTGATAAAGGAAAGTTCATCCTTCCCCCGCACCTCGCTCATGGCCTCATTGGTGACATGAATAAGATCCCTGCACGATCCACTATAATTTACGATGTTCACCTCAGGTCGCTGCGCTAGATATTTCACGCTTTTACTGATCGTCCTGCTATTCTCATGTAAGGAAGAAAAGTATCCAGGCTATTCGTTGCTGGGAGATGGTATCTATTACCGGCTTCACACATTCGGTGATGGAAAGATAAAGCCGGAAAAGGGAGATTTCTTAAGTCTTAAAGTGAAGTGCTATAAAGGAGATACGCTGATATGCGAAGAGCTTTATCCTGACCGCGACGGATTTGATACGATGTCTGTGAAAGATGTATCGTACGATCTTTTAAGTTCCGCGATCACCATGATGGAAGTCGGCGACAGTGCCAGCTTCATATTTGATGAGAAAAGTCCGTTCACTAAACAAGATACCCTGGTGCCTGTCTCTCTGCATGAAAATCCGTTCAGACTAGAAGTTCGCCTCGTAAATCTGAAGGAAGAAAAGATCGTTAGGAAAGAACGTTTATTACATTCCTTATGGGTGAAAGAAAAACGTGAAGAAGAGCTGGAGCTGATCAGGTTGTTCATTACAGGGAACAATATAAATGCTGTTCCGGATTCAGATAATTTCTACTACATAGAAACAATGGCAGGCAGCGGTGAGCAGCCTGTAACAGGGCAGGTAACCACAGTTAGCTACAAGGCCAGCTTTATAAGTGGAAAGGAATTCTATTCGACTTTTGCATCGAATGACATGTTTGAATTTATTCTTGGAGCGCCTGGTCAGTTGTTGCCCGGAATGGAACGTGGAATTCGTAAAATGCGTGAAGGTGGAAAAGCAAGATTTATTGTACCTTCGCACCTTGCTTTTGGAGAAGCAGGCTCGTCGACCGGTTTGGTAGGGCCATTTAAGACATTAATTTTTGACGTAGAACTTGTTAAACTGAAATAACCATAATGAAAATCAATTACGCTGCATTAAGCATCATCTCCCTGGCTTTTGTATTCCAGTCATGTGACAAATCAAAGTTCCCGGGTTACAAGGAATCAGACAATGGCCTTGCTTACAAATTCCATATTGAGAATAAAGGTGAAAAGCCACAGGAAGGTGATTATATCACAGTGAAGATGAATTATAAAACTGATAAGGATTCTGTGCTGTTTGATTCAAAGACTCGTCCGAATGGTGCTTTGACATTCCCGCTTCAAAAGCCGGCATTCAAAGGCGCGCTTGAAGAAGGTCTGGCCATGATGTCAATTGGTGACAGTGCATCGTTCAAAGTGCTTGCAGATTCTTTATTCATGAAGACATTTGGAATGAAGGAAATGCCAAAAGGAATCACTCCGGGAAGCTACCTGACATTTGAAGTGAAGATGGATAAGATCCAGAAAGAAGAGGAGCTAAAGCAGGAGCAGGAAGCTGATATGAATAAGAGAAAAGACGAAGAAGCTGCTGCACGTAATGAATACCTTAAAACAAACAACATTACAACAGCGCCTACAGCTACAGGACTGATCTTTATCGAACAGAAAAAAGGTACAGGTAAAAAAGCTGAAGCAGGTAAAATGGTTACAGTTCATTATACAGGAACGTTGCTTGACGGAACCAAGTTCGATTCTTCAAAAGACCATGGTCAGCCTTTCGAATTCATATTAGGACAAGGCCAGGTGATCCCGGCATGGGAAGAAGCGTTAAGCATGATGAGCGAAGGTGGAGCTGCAAAGCTGATCATTCCATCATCGATCGCATACGGTGCTCAGCAGGCGGGACCGATCCCTCCATTCAGCACATTGATCTTTGAGGTTGAGCTTGTGAAAGTAAGTGATGCTCCGGCAGCACAGGCACCTCAGGCTGCACCAACAGAACCAATCATTAATAAATAATGAACCGCTGCACAGCACTCATCATTATTCTGATCACTTTCGGTCTGACCGCAGGTGCCCAGAACAAAAAGAAAAAGAGCAAAATGGTTAAGACCGCTTCAGGACTCGAATACGAGATCACTCAGAAAGGCAAAGGTGGAAAACAGCCTAAGCCAGGTGATATGGTTACCGTTCATTATACGGGGAAATTCACGAATGACACAGTGTTTGACAGCTCGGTAAAACGAGGACAGCCTATCAAGTTCACTCTTGGTGTTGGCCAGGTGATCAAAGGATGGGATGAAGGTATTGCCTTGCTTCATGTAGGAGATAAGGCGAAATTCATTATACCACCTGATCTCGCGTATGGTGCACAGGCAAGAGGTCCGATTCCCGCGAATTCTACACTCATCTTTGAAGTTGAGCTGATCGATGTGAAGGAAAAGATCACACCAAAACAGTTTGATGTAACAGGGAAAGATACAGTAACAACTGCTTCTGGTTTAAAGTACATCAAGGTACACACCACCGAAGGTGAAGCACCAAAGGCAGGACAGATGGTGAACGTTCATTATTCAGGTTACCTGATGGATGGAAAGATGTTTGACTCATCGGTACAGCGTGATGAACCATTCCGATTCAATCTTGGAGCCGGACAGGTAATCAAAGGATGGGATGAAGGTATTGCGCTTCTTAAGAAAGGTGAGAAAGCACGGTTGATCATACCTTACACACTTGGTTATGGCGAAGCGGGACATCCTCCGGTGATCCCTCCGCAAGCAACGCTGATCTTCGATGTTGAGTTGATCGACTTTCAATGATATAAACCTCACGAACTATTGAAAAGCACTTCTTAGCAGAGGTGCTTTTTTTTTGATGTCTAATGCCGATCTCCTGGGCATCTTCATTTTTTCCGATATTTATTAAAAATAGATTTTCATGAAGCTCCTGGTATTCTTCGCTTCCCTGCTTTGGTTCGCTGGTATGAACGCTCAACAGCTCTTGCCATCCTGCAGGCACAGGCAGATGAATGATGTCGCAAAAGTCTCTGCTTTGAATTCACGCAGTGACACCATTGATATAACACATTACAATGTTGACCTGGATATCACGGATTTCGTCACGAAGATCATTAAAGGCAGCTGTGAGATCAGTTTTAAATCGAAGGTGAATGGCGTGAATGAGCTGCCTCTCGATCTTCTAAGGCTTACGGTTGATTCGGTGAAGCAGAACAATTCCATGCTTGCTTTCAGTTACAATGATACTTTGCTAAGAGTAGCTATTCCGACGCTTAATGCAGGAGATTCAGCTAAGGTAAGGGTGTATTACAGAGGTGTGCCCCAGGGAGATGCTTCGGGCTGGGGAGGTTTTTATTTTCAGGGTGGATATGCATTCAACCTTGGGGTTGGCTTTGATGCTGATCCGCACAACTATGGCCGGGTATGGCATCCATGCTTTGATAATTTCGTGGAAAGAGCAACATACCGCTTTGCCATCACGACCACCGGTGGAAAAATTGCCTATTGCAATGGATCCCTGATCAATGACACAACAATCGGTACATTAAGAACAAGGACCTGGTACATGAATGACGAGATTCCGACATACCTCGCGTCTGTAGCTGTTGCTTCCTACACACAGGTAACATCTGCCTATAATGGAATTCAGCGTCAGATCCCGGTCGTGCTGGCTGCACTGCCTGGAGACACCAATAATCTTAAGAACTCATTCATCAACCTGCACAATGCAATGTCCGCTTTTGAAAACGCGTATGGACCCTATGTGTGGGATCGCGTAGGGTATTGTCTTGTCCCTTTTAGCAGCGGTGCCATGGAACATGCTTCAAACATCGCTTACCCAAGGGTTGCAGCCAATGGCACCTTGGGATACGAAGCCGATCTGATGGCCCACGAACTTGCGCATCAATGGTGGGGCGACCAGGCAACTTGCACAACAGCAGAAGATATGTGGTTAAATGAAGGCTGGGCAACATACTCGCAGCATATATTCACTGAAGCGGTATATGGCAGGCAGGCGTATAAAGCAGCTGTGCGTTCAAATCATGAAGAGGTGCTGCATTACACGCATCTCAAGGAAGGCGGATACCGTGCTGTTTCGGGTCTTCCGCATCAGTACACCTATAGCGACCATGTTTACCTGAAGGGTGCAGATGTCGCACATACACTTCGCGGATATATGGGTGATTCCCTGTTCTTCAAAGGCATAAAGGCCTACATGACGAACTATAAATTCAGGGATGCAGGCAGCGCGGATTTTCGGAATGTCCTGATGGATTCAACAGGAATTAACCTCACAGACTTCTTTAATAACTGGGTGTTCAATCCCGGGTTTCCACATTTCTCTGTGGATTCGTTCGCTTCAGTGCAGAATGGCGCTTCCTATGATGTAACTGTCTATGTAAAACAGAAGCTCACTGGTACAACCATGCTTTACTCGAATGTGCCGTTGCAGCTGACTTTTATAGACCCTTTATTTAATGAGGTCATAAAGCATATCATAGTCAACGGTATTACATCATCCTATACATTCAGCCTGCCTTTCAATCCATCGTATGCAGGATTGAACCTGGATGAAAAGATCAATGATGCCACTGCACCTGAAATGAAATTCATCAAAGCCATAGGAACTGTCAACTTTCCGAATGCACGCATGAGCCTCACGGTGAGAAATGTCACAGATTCCGTATTTGTTAAGATTGATCACAACTATACCTCTCCTGATCCTTTCAAGGTGAATACAGGACAATTCAGGTTATCACCAAACAGGTACTGGAAAGTGGATGGTGTGTTCAATGCAGGATTTGATGCGAGTGCGCGCCTGTATTATGATGGAAGGAACATTCAAAGCGGTGGCAATGGCAGTCTCGATAATCAATTGATCACAACTTCTGAAGACAGCCTTGTTCTGCTTTACCGAAAAGATGCATCAGACGACTGGGAGATGTTTCCGCACTATACGAAAAACGTGTTGACAAACCTGAACGACAAGTATGGGTTTGTAACTGTTGATACGTTAAAGAAAGGTGAATACGTGTTCGGTATGCTGCGATATCCTTTGGAAATGATCACTTCCGATGAAGGACTTTCTGACCTTAAAGTCTATCCTAATCCGGGCAGTGAACAGTTCCGCTATGAGCTTCCGGTTTCTTTTAAAGATGACATCGTGCTTGTTAAAATTTACGATTCAACAGGCAGGCTCATCATCGAAAAATATGCAAAGCCTTCGGAATCCATTGATATGAAAGCAGCTTCGAAAGGTGTTTATTATATTGAGGTGAGGGCTGGCAGCAAAGCATTCACGAACACCTGGATAAAGCATTGATTTAGTAAAAGAGCCTGCGCTGATCAATCACAGTGGCATTGTCCAGTTTAAGGAGCACTTTGTTCAGGCCTTTCACTCCTGCAGTGAAGCTGACTTTTTTCTTTCCTGCATATTCTATATAGTACACCTGCTCCAGGTAAGTGCGGGTTTTGTTTCCTCCATGCCCTTTGTCGAAATATCCATTGATGTAAAACATGAATGGGTGTTTCGTCGCCGCTGAAAAAAGGTAGAAGTCTGCACGTTCCGGTTCACCGATCAGCCGGGCATTTCGGGAGTAATCAAGAAAGATCTGGAAGCTGTTCTCCGCGTAGATGAATTTGAAAAGCATCGCAGGAAAGCCGGTCAGCGCTGCATTTAACATCAGCAGCTTTGTTTCTGGAACTTGTGTGAACTCCGGAGATCTGAACTCATCGATCACAAGGACAGTATCGGATGACCTGAACTTTTCCAGGCGCGATGCGGCAAGCGGGATGGAATCAATCTCTTCTGATACGGTTGAATAGATCACCGGGTCATGACTCTTCAGGATACGTTTATGCAGCGACTTGTATTCCGGCTTTGGGAATGATTGTCTTTTGTAAACAACCCTGAAAATATGCTTCACGTCATCCATGCACATGAATGGGTGCAAGGATTATTCCGAAGGGTTACCTGATGGATTTTACCGCAGCCGCGAGCTTTGTATAAAGTTCCTGCTTCACCGGGACGAGCGGTAATCTCAGCTCATTTTTGCAGATCCCTAACAGCTCAAGTGCTGCCTTGATGCCACCAGGATTTCCATCAGCAAAAAGAAGCTCCGTGAATTCAAATACGGTATAGTGGAGCTCACGTGCTGTCTGAAGATCATTTTTAAGCATGGCACGCACCATATCAGAAAATATCTTCGGATAGGCATTCGCGACAACAGAGATCACACCTTTCGCACCTGCAGCGATCATGGGAAGGGTGAGATTGTCATCACCGGAAATTACTGTGAAACTCTCAGGCTTGTTTTTAATGATGCGCATGCATTGTTCAAGATTTCCGGAAGCTTCTTTTACCGCAACGATATTTTCAAAAGCATTGGCCAGACGCAGCGTCGTTTCAGGCAATACGTTTGATCCTGTTCTTCCCGGAACATTATAAAGGATCACTGGCAGGGGAGAAGCTTTCGATACTGCTTCGTAATGCCTGTAAATGCCTTCCTGTGATGGCTTGTTGTAATATGGTGATACAGAAAGGATCGCGGAGATCGGCGCAAGATCGAACTTCCCGAATCCTTTAATAACTTCTGCTGTGTTGTTTCCTCCAATACCAAGCACAACAGGGATCCTGGACTTACAGGTATCCGTCACCGTTTTAACGACATCCAGTTTTTCTTCTGATGTAAGTGTAACGGATTCACCCGTGGTACCAAGGACAACAAGGTATTCAACGCCGCCCTGAATAAGATGCTCTGTGAGTTTTTTCAGGCTGTCATGATCAACTGTGCCGTTAGAATTGAATGGAGTGACGATCGCTACACCGGTACCTGTCGCGTTAAATGGTTTCATGTTGTTGGTTTATTTATAATTCCTAAATAATGATCGACCTGCCGCATAAAGAACTTGAAGCTCTTTCCTTCGGGCTGACTGATCATGAGGTCATAGATGTCTTCGTTTGATTCCTGGTGCTGGCCGATCTTCATTTTTGCCTTCGACATTGCAGCAATGTATTTCAGCGGAAAGCTGTCAGCAAGGCTAAAATTGATAAGCACATCCCATTCTTCATCAATGAAATTCTTCACAAAATTCTCGGTAGGCTTTCCCCACCAGTTGATCTCTTTCTTTGTGAAGAAGTCGTAATCAAGCTTCGAGTATTCTATCTGCGGTAATTTCTTCAGATCAAAATATCCTATCGCATGCACTTTCTTTTTTGAATCCCTCAGGTATTTGAAATACTGTTTTACCAGGTTGTAAGTTTCAGGATCATCTGCATTAAAAAGCAATCCGAACGAACGGGCACTTTGAAAATTCGAGATCTGTCTGTTCCTGTGAAGCTCTGTTATCTCCCTGGAAAGAAAATAGTTGCCGGCAATTGATCTGATCTTATCTGTCGCGCTCATGCTATCATTTGCCTGAATTGTTCTTCACTGATGATCTTAACTCCAAGCTTTTCAGCTTTTTCAAGTTTTGCCGGGCCCATGTTCTCACCGGCCACAAGGTAATCCGTTTTTGCTGAAACTGAGCCGGTGACCTTGCCGCCATTCAGCTCGATCGCTTTCTTTAAATCATCCCTCGAGAAAAAACTGAATGTGCCCGATACAACGAATGTCTTCCCACCAAGCTTATCAGAAAAGCCGGCCATCACATCTTCTGCAAGGAAAAGCTGTAAGCCTTTATCCTTTAAACGCTGGATCATTTCGAGGTTTTCTGGACGTGAAAAATAATCACGAATGGAAATGGCGATCTTTTCTCCGATCTCCGGAACCTGCAGCAATTCTTCGGTTGAAGCAGACATCAGGCGATCCACATCCTTGAAATAATAAGCAAGTTTTTTTGCAACGGTTTCTCCCACATGCCTGATACCAAGTCCAAAGAGTACACGTTCAAATGGCCGTTGACGTGAGGCTGTGATCCCATCAATAATGTTACCTGCAGATTTCTTCGCCATGCGATCGAGTGGAAGAAGGTCATCAAGTTCAAGTGAATATAGGTCAGCCACGTTTTTGATCAGGCCATGATTATAAAGCAGTTCGATGGTTTCAGCGCCAATGGAGTCAATATCCATTGCGCGACGGCCAATGAAATGTTCGAATTTTCCTTTTATCTGGGGAGGACAGGTAGCATCGTTCGGACAATAATGCAGCGCTTCGCCTTCCTGCCGGACCAGCTTTGTTCCACATTCAGGACAATGTTCAATGTATTTGAACGGCTCAGAGAACATGTCACGCTTTGATGTATCCACTCCAATGATCTTAGGAATGATCTCTCCACCTTTTTCAACAAAGACGTGATCACCGATGCGTACATCCAGCTTTTCTATAATATCTGAATTATGAAGCGAAGCCCGTTTCACCGTTGTTCCGGCAAGCAGTACTGGCTTTAAGTTCGCCACCGGAGTGATCGCGCCTGTCCGTCCCACCTGGAATGAAATGGATTCAAGCACTGTGGTCACCTGTTCCGCTTTATACTTGTAAGCGATCGCCCAGCGAGGGCTCTTTGCCGTAAAGCCAAGTGCCTTTTGCTGCGAATAAGCATTGACCTTCAAAACGATCCCGTCAATATCATAAGCTAAAGCAGAACGGTTCTTTTCCCAGTCGTGGATGAATTCAAGCACCTGTCCAAGGTCATCGCAAAGCCTGATGTGATCCGGAGTCTTAAATCCCCATTCTTTTACTTTCAGGATGCTGTGATAATGATCACGTTCAATGGCATCCTCAGAATAGATGAAATATAAAAAGCAATCGAGGTTTCTTTTCGCGACAACAGAGGAGTCTTGCATTTTCAATGTGCCGGCAGCCGCATTCCTTGGGTTGGCAAGAGGAGGCTCACCGGCATCAAGACGTTCACTATTGATCGCATTAAATGTTTCGCGTCGCATAAAGATCTCACCACGGATCTCAAACTCTTTCGGATAATCATGACCTCTAAGCTTCAGAGGGATCGTTCGTATGGTTTTAACATTGGCAGTGACATCATCACCACGTACACCATCACCACGTGTCACGGCCTGAACAAGCACACCATTCCTGTAGGTGATCCCGATCGCAACACCATCATATTTCAATTCACAGACATACTGGAATTTTTCTCCTTCAAGTCCTTTGGCCACACGTGAATCAAAATCTATCAGCTCATCTTCAGAATACGTGTTTCCCAGACTAAGCATCGGATATTTATGAGTGACTGTAGCAAACTCTTTTGTGATCGTTCCACCCACGCGTTGAGAAGGTGAATCTGGTTTCTGAAGCTCCGGAAATTGTTTTTCAAGTGCTATCAGCTTTTCGAGAAGCTTGTCGAAATCATAATCAGAGATCGCAGGATCAGCCAGCACATAATAACGGTAATTATGCTCATTCAGCTCACGCGATAACAACTCAATTTCTGCTGATGCTTCTTCCTTTGTCATTCTTAAAAAATAGTGGCCTAAATTACGACTGTTTAACTTTAGTTGGATGATATCCATATGCCTTTTACAAACCGTTGCTTTCCATACATGTCAGGAATGATCAGAGTGTTTTTAAATCCTGCATTTGCGAGCAGGTCAGCAACCTGAGGTCCAAGCTGTTCGTTGATCTCGAAATACAGATGACCTTCATTCTTAAGCCAGCGCGTTGCCAATGAGACAATCCTTCGGTAAAAGATCAGTGCATCATCATCGTCAACAAACAGAGCGATGGAAGGTTCATGATCCAGTACATTTCTTCGCATCTCGTTCGCTTCGGAACGCTTGACATACGGAGGGTTTGAGATCATGATATCGAAAGAGTCATCTTGAAAAAGTGAATCCTCTTTAAGTATGTCAGCAAGTAAAAGATCCACTGACGCATGATTTGATTTCGCATTTCTTCTGGCAACATCAAGAGCTGCTTCAGAAATGTCGAGTGCTGTAACATGTGCATCCGGCAGCTCCCTTGAAAGCGAGATCGCAATGCATCCACTGCCTGTACAAAGATCAAGCACTGAGAGGCCGCGGGATTTTATGTGATCCTGTAAAACACATTCCACCAGCTCTTCTGTTTCAGGCCTTGGGATAAGCACAGAAGGATCAACGTAAAATTCAAGTCCCCTGAACCAGGCTTTTCCAGTGACATACTGCAATGGTTCATGGTTACGAAGTCTTTTAAGGTTATGCACAAATTCAACGATGGTGGACTCATTCAGGGACACATCAGCATTCAATTCAACCTGGTGCTTTTTATATCCCATGATATGAAAGAAAAGCTCATACATGATCGCTTTTGATTCATCCTTATCATAGACCGTTGCAAGCGATGAAAGACAATACTCTCTTATAGATCTTACCTTGTTTGAGCCGAACTCGATCATGGCTGCAAATTTACCGCAAATTCTGTGTTTTAAAGGGATTCGCTAATTTTGAAACGATGGACAACGAGCTGTTTATGAGGAGATGCTTTCAGCTTGCGAGAGCCGGAAGCGGAAGAGTGGCACCTAACCCCATGGTTGGAAGCGTGATCGTTCATGACGGGCAGATCATAGGAGAAGGGTACCATACAGCCTTTGGCAGATCACATGGTGAAGTGGAAGCCATCAATTCTGTGAAGGATAAGAGCTTGTTGAAACGTTCGGTCCAGTTCGTGAATCTTGAGCCTTGTTCGCATTACGGAAAAACACCACCATGTGCTGATCGCATCATACAGGAAGGAATCCCTGAAGTAGTGATCGCAGGAAAAGATCCGAATCCGCTTGTCGCGGGAAATGGGATAAGAAAGCTTGAAGCTGCAGGTATTAAAGTGACCAGCGGAATACTTGAAGAAGAGGCACTTGAACTGAACAGAAGATTCTATTGCTTTCATGAAAAGAAGAGGCCCTACGTTCTTTTAAAATGGGCCCAGACAAGCGATGGAATCATGGGTCATATTGGAAAGTCGGAAAGGCTCCTTATCACCAACGAACAATCGACACAGCTTGTGCATTTATGGAGAAGCAGGGAACAGGCGATCCTTGTAGGAAAGAATACTGCACTGGTTGATGATCCAAAGCTTAATGTGAGGCTGGTTGAAGGCAGAAGCCCGAGGCGGATCGTTCTTGATCCGGACCTGGCATTGCCTCCACATCTGAAGCTATTCACGGATGGAAATGAAACGGTGGTGTTGAACATTCTGAAAGAGGCTGAAGCTGGTCCTGTGAGGTATATCAGGCTTGATCATTTCAGTGCAGCATCCATTCTTGAAACGCTTTACAAGCTTCAGGTGAGTTCAGTGATGATCGAAGGAGGAGCCCGAACGCTTCAGCTTTTTATAGACAGCGGATTATGGGATGAAGCACGAGTGATCACATCCGGACAAAGGGCAGAAGGTGGGTTAAAAGCACCGCATATTTCCGGTCAGGTCATCAGGAAGTTTTCATCATCAGGAGATGAAGTGTGCATCCTTAAAAATCTCCCGGGCGCATCATACGTGTGATCGTGAACCTTCCGGGGCCTTTTATGATCACACCCAAAAGTACCAGTGTGAACGAAACGGGGATCAGGAGCGAGTTTCCAAGAAGCATGGCATAGTAACCCATCCATAAACCTGCAATCATAATACCTGCAGCAATGCGCACGAAGGAGCCCAGGATCAGCATGATTCCACCCAGCGCCATGGAGAATGCAAAATAGCTCTTGAAGATATAACCCAGCACACCTTTATCGACATGTGAGTCGGCCATATAGCTTAACAGTAAAATGATAAGCGCGAGGATACCTGCTGAAACACGCATGATATCCTGTAATGGGAAGATCCCTTTTTCCTGAATGCTCATGCCAATCATATTAGCAAAAGCAATGCCTTCAGTGAGTGACCGGCTTTAGCCTCGAAGCGATCCAGATGCAGCAAAGGCTGGAAGCGATCGCAATGTAGCCGACAACAGGGTAGTGGAGGAGCCTGCCTGACGGATTTTCGATCACGATGAATCCTGACAGAAGTGCCGCTGCACCTGCTGCAAGCTGCTGTACAGATGAGTTGATCGTCATAAAGCTTCCACGGTTTTTTGCAGGCACTGAAGATGTGATCATTGCCATGGCCGGAATGCTTCTTCCACCGGATGTTATGAAGAACAAGGTGGTGATGCACAAGGCAACCGGGATGGCTACAGAAGGCATGTTGGTGATGAGGAACAACGGGATGATGGAGATGAGGATAAACACGGTGAAGACCTTTAGCTTTCCCGCTCTGTCAGCCCATTTCCCGATCATGGGCGATGAGAAGATCGTTACACCACCACCAAGAAGGTAGATCCATGTTAACTGCTTTTCGGTGAATCCGACATTCGCGACCATGTAGGGGCTAAGGAACGGAATGACCGTAAACTGGCCAAACATCAGAAGGATCATCAGTAACAATGCACGAAGCTGGTTAGGTTCCCTGAACAGGCCACGAATAAAATCAAACGAGATCTTTTTGTTTCCTGTGAGGTGGCTTGTGATCGACGGAACATACTTCGAAACCAGGAATGTGATTAAAAGCCCTGCGCCTGCAATGAAGAGGAACGGAGCATTCCATACATAATGAGTTGCGAGAAACAAACCGAAGGGCACACCAAAAACACTGGCTACGCTGAAAGCAGCCATCACCACACCCATTGCTGTCGCTCTTCTTTCATGAGGAATTGCGTCACCAACAATTGATAATACAAGAGCACCTGAAACTCCGCCGAACGCACCTGTAAGCATGCGGGCGATCAGGAGCAGGTGGTAGTTGGGTGCGATCCCGCAAAAAAATGTTCCGATCGTAAAGCCGGAATAAACGAACAGTAGTGCATTTCTTCTGTCGAACTTATCAATCACAAACGATGCAAGAAAGCCTGCGATCCCAGCGCTGAAAGTATAGGAAGATACGATGTAAGAGAACTGTTCAGGCGTGATCGCAAACAATCTCATCAGCTGCGGACCCAGTGGCATCATGATCATAAAGTCCATGATGTGTGTAAACTGCACACAGGCAAGCGTGAGCAGCAGGATCTTTTCTTTATTCATATAATCTTAAAGCAGCTCGGCTTCAAGGGTAATGTCGATGCTAAGTGATAATGATACAGGACATGTTTTCTTCGCTTCTTCCGCGCATGCAAGAAATTCTTCCTTTGAGATGGAAGGAACTTTTCCTTTGACACTTAATGCAGAGCTCGTGATCTTTCCATTGTCAAGAGAAATGGTGCATTCTGTAGTAAGTACATCCGGAGTGTATCCTTTGCTGTTCAGGATAAAACTCAGCTTCATGCTATAGCAGCCTGCGTGAGCGGCCCCTATAAGTTCTTCAGGGTTTGTGCCTTCGCCGTTTTCAAAGCGGGAGAGGTAAGTGTACGATGCTCCATTCAGAACGGGAGACTGAGTTTTCAACGTTCCTGTACCTTCTTTTCCTGTGCCTTTCCAGATTGCTGTAGATGTCCTTTTCATAACTTTAGTTTAAGTGGTTAAAAATAAGCATAAGCTTTTATGCATAAATTTTTATTTTTGTCAGCTAGCTATAATCATACCTATGAACAACCGTCTGATCTTTATTTCCCTCAGTATTTTAATCGTTGCTTTTTCCAGATTGCTTCCGCATCCGTTAAACGTAACTCCTATTGCAGCCATCGCGCTTTTCGGAGGTGCCATGTTCAACAACCGTACACTGGCTTTTGCAGTGCCCCTGGCGGCGATGCTGATTTCAGATATCTTCCTTGGATTTCATAACACCATGTTATCTGTTTATACTGCTTTCGCATTGACAGTGCTTATCGGGTTTGCAGTGAAGAATGAAAAGTCACCTGTTAAGCTTGCGATCGCAAGTATTTCAGGATCTGTTCTGTTCTTCATGATCACAAACTTTGCAGTTTGGTTTGGAGATGTTTATTATACACAGGATGTGAATGGACTGCTGACATGTTATGCAGCAGGTGTACCATTCTTCAGGAATTCATTGCTTGGAGATCTGTTCTTTAATGCAGTGCTTTTTGGAGGATATCATGTTGTGTCAGCGAAATTCCCAAAGCTGACAGCTGCGCAGTGATCTGATTGATCAAGAATTATTTTAGAAGCCTGGTTATAAACGCCGGGCTTTTTTATTTCTTATCAATTCTTACCCGCTTGTAACGCTGAGCCAGCAGGTAGTTTGCCGTGACGGAAATCGCGCCATAGCCTGGGTTGTTTTTGTGAAAGACAAGATCAGTTGAAGCAAAGCAACGGGCTTCCAGGGAGATCTTTTCGTGTATTACAAATTCTGCAGACAGGTATGCAGGAAGATCATTTCGTTTAAAATGCCTGACAGGGATATGAACTACACCGCTGGAAAGTGAGCCTTCCAGGACGGTTTTGCGGGTATCAATGAAATAAGTCGGATTTACTCCGAGGCCAATTTTAAGACCATTCATCCGGTAACGCAGACCAAGTAAGCCATTTGCATTGTAGCCACGGTATTTGGCAACAGGACTATCGGTTCTGCCTCCCCGTGCATCTGAACCTATACCTATCTGAAGCTCCAGCTTTTTAGAAATGGATGGGGTGTAATAAAGGGTGATCGCCGGGAATGAGATCGGTCTCATGAGGAGCGATGTCCGATATACTTTTGACGTCATGATACCACCGCCAAACCGAAGGTCAGCAGACACCTCATTCGTGATCGCCTTCTGACCATAGGCAAGAGTGGACATGAAAAGGGCGATGGAAAAAAGAACACGTTTCATTTCAGAAAAAGGTCAGGTGAGATTGTTTGAATCTCAACCAGGTAACATGGATCACTTCCAGTTTTTTGTTTCAATCTTGAACGTAGATTCCGTGATATCCTGGTCATTCTTTTTGTAGTAGGTAGCCCCCCAGTTCATGGTGATCTTTTTATATTCATTGGCGATCTGTTCTTTCACCACGATGTATCGTTCAATTTTACAATTATGTCCGGGCAGGTCTTCTTTTGTAACACCTTCAGGGTATTTCTGTGCAAGTTCAGAGAGTTCTTTATCTTTTTTCTCTTTTTCAGAAAGGCCGGACTCTTCAGGCTTTGGTTTATTTGCGAGCGCATCCAGGTTTGACTGAGCGGCTTTTGCACGAGCGATTGCCTCAGCTTTGGCTTTCGCATCAGCCTCAGCTTTCGCTTTAGCAGCCGCTTCCGCATCTGCTCTTGCCTTCGCATCTGCGGCAGCTTTTGCATCAGCGAGTGCTTTCGCTTTCGCGTCTTCTTCAGCTTTACGTTTAGCAGCCGCTTCCGCATCTGCTCTTGCCTTCGCATCTGCGGCAGCTTTTGCATCAGCGAGTGCTTTCGCTTTCGCGTCTTCTTCAGCTTTACGTTTAGCAGCCGCTTCTGCATCTGCTTTTGCCTTCGCATCTGCAGCGGCTTTCGCATCAGCTTCAGCTTTTGCTTTCGCAGCAGCTTCTGCATCCGCTTTTGCTTTTGCATCAGCGAGCGCTTTCGCTTTCGCGTCTTCTTCAGCTTTACGTTTCGCAGCAGCCTCAGCCTCTGCTTTAGCTTTCGCATCTGCAGCGGCTTTCGCATCAGCTTCAGCTTTTGCTTTCGCAGCAGCTTCTGCATCCGCTTTTGCTTTTGCATCTGCGAGCGCTTTCGCTTTCGCGTCTTCTTCAGCTTTACGTTTCGCAGCAGCTTCAGCATCTGCTTTTGCCTTCGCATCTGCGGCAGCTTTTGCATCTGCCTCAGCTTTTGCTTTTGCATCTGCGAGCGCTTTCGCTTTCGCGTCTTCTTCCGCCTTACGTTTAGCAGCAGCTTCAGCTTCTGCTTTAGCTTTCGCATCCGCAGCGGCTTTTGCCTCAGCTTCAGCTTTTGCTTTCGCAGCAGCTTCTGCATCCGCTTTTGCTTTTGCATCAGCGAGCGCTTTCGCTTTCGCGTCTTCTTCAGCTTTACGTTTAGCAGCAGCTTCAGCATCTGCTTTTGCCTTTGCATCTGCGGCAGCTTTTGCATCTGCCTCAGCTTTTGCTTTAGCAGCAGCTTCTGCCTCAGCTTTCGCTTTTGCTTCCGCAGCAGCTTTTGCTTTCGCCTCAGCATCCGCCTTGGCTTTCGCATCCGCAGCAGCTTTCGCATCTGCCTCAGCTTTTGCTTTAGCAGCAGCATCTGCATCCGCTTTTGCTTTCGCCTCAGCCTCCGTTTTTGCTTTTGCATCTGCAGCTGCTTTTGCTTCTGCTTCAGCCTTTGCCTTAGCAGCAGCCTCTGCTTCAGCTTTCGCTTTTGCTTCCGCGGCAGCCTTTGCTTTTGCTTTTGCTTCAGCTTCAGCTTTTGCTTTGGCAGCAGCCTCTGCTTCGGCTTTCGCCTTTGCTTCCGCTGCAGCTTTGGCTTCTGCTTCAGCCTTTGCTTTGGCAGCAGCTTCCGCCTCTGCTTTCGCTTTTGCATCTGCAGCTGCCTTGGCTTTTGCCTCAGCCTCCGCTTTTGCTTTTGCTTCCGCAGCTGCCTTGGCATCAGCAATCGCTTTTGCTTTGGCTTCTTCTTCTGCTTTTTTCTTTGCCGCTGCTTCTGCCAGTGCTTTCGCAGCTTCTTCTTTCTTCTTCTGCTCTAATTCTTTCTGAAGTGCCTCGAGCTGCGACTTGATCGAATTGGTATAGGACACATCATAGTCGAAATTCTGCGCTTCTTTATTATAAAAGATCTTTCCTACCGGCTGATTCAATATGGATACATCCAAGCCTGGAACATCTTCAAAAATGTTCACATCCAATGGAAACTCAAATCCTTCTGATGGCGCTTCTTCGGCAGGAACTCCTTTGGTGGAGACGCTTATGAGCTTTTGTACGTGCCCGGGCTTGGTGATCTTGATGATGTAATCCTGGTTTGGTTCCAGCTTCAACTCAAATTTTCCGTTTGAACCGGTAACAACCTGCTGAACCTGACTGCCGTTTCTCATTACTGAAACAACTGCTCCTTCAAGCTTCTTGTTATCCATCTTTGCCGAGCCTTTCATGAATAACCCCCATGATGCAGGCTGAGCTAACAGGCCATTGAATGCCCCGCAAAAAAATAAAAGTAACAGGCAACTCCTCAAATTCTTCAAACCCACTAACGTTCTAAATTCCATTCTTATCAGGCTGTTTTGCAGTTAGCTATAAATAGCAAATATCGTCAAAAACTTTAAAATCTCCGGTGCTTTCTGAAGGTCCGAAAGGCTTTTTATGGAATCTTTTTAACAATTGTCGTGACCTTGCTGTAACGTGATTTTCCTCGTTTTATTAGTGCTGTATCCCTGGCTTTTCTATGTGCCTTCTCTTCCTGACATATTTAGAATAATTTTGACCGAAACTCATGTATATGTCTGAATACAGCTATTGGGAACTGAAAGCTTTTTTTAACGATGTTGATCATGTGGTGATCGGTAGCGGAATCGTTGGCCTTAATGCGGCCATGCAGTTAAAAAAAAAGCAGCCTCATGCAAAGGTACTTGTCATTGAACGTGGCTCGTTGCCTTCAGGCGCTAGCTCTAAAAACGCAGGATTTGCGTGCTTCGGCAGCTGTTCTGAATTACTGGATGACCTGAATAAAATGTCTGAAGATCACGTTTTTGCACTAGTTGAAAAACGCTATAAGGGCCTGATGCGCCTTCGCAAGATCCATGGGGATAAAGCCATTGGATTCAAAAACTGGGGTGGATACGAATTGTTCAGTGAGGACGGGCTTTTTCAGACATGTCTCGAAAAGCTCGACTACCTCAACAAGCAGGTAGGCTCAATCACGGGGCATGATAAAACCTATAAGGTGGCAGACAAAAAGCTCAGGAAATTCGAATTCGGAAAAACGGATCATCTCCTGGAGAACAGGTTTGAAGGGCAGATCGATACTGGTTTGCTTGTTCTTTCACTGCTTCGTCATGCACAAAAGAAACAGGTGATGGTACTGAATGGGTTGACTGTCACAGAATTTAATGATACAGGTTCCGGTGTTGAGATCACGCTTCAGAATGGCCTGACATTCAGCTGTAAAAATTTGATTGTCTGTACCAATGGTTTTGCATCGAAGCTGTTGCCTGACCTGGATGTGAAACCCGCACGTGCCCAGGTACTGATCACTGAACCTGTGGCTGATCTTCCTTTCAAAGGTACTTTTCATTTCGACCGTGGATTCTATTATTTCAGAAACATCGATGGCCGTGTACTTTTCGGAGGTGGAAGAAACCTCGATATTCCTGGTGAAACAACAACCGAGTTTGGAATTACCGGTCAGATCCAGGGGAGTCTCGAATCGTTGCTTCGCGAAGTGATCCTGCCTGGAAAGGAATTTAAGATCGCTCAACGGTGGAGCGGGATCATGGGTGTGGGCCTGGAAAAAACAACGATCATCAGAAAGATCTCTCCGAATATTTTTTGCGGTGTGAGAATGGGTGGAATGGGTGTCGCAATTGGAACGTTGGTAGGCGAGGAGGTGGCAGACCTCGTACTCGAAAACAGTTAGCATTTACCTTGCTTCCTGATTCCCTTTAAGCTAAATATCAACAGATCTCCAGGTACCGAAATGTTTTTGTGCTGTTTCCTATCGTGAAATGCTGCACGATGATCTTTCCGGTCTGGTAGGCTATCTCCTGCTTAAACAGTGGTCCGGAGAAACAGAATGTATGGTATTCTCCGTTTTCACCGCACGGATCGTAATCGCCCTCTGGCAGCGATCTTATGGATGAGCCAAGTACGTCTTCGGAAAAGTATTCTCCATCTGCACAGCATACAATCGCATCAAATCCTGCAGCGGTCATTTCATCCAGTAAATGGCTGGTATCTTTTTTCCATAAGGGATAAAAGCTTTTTAAGCCATGTTTTTCAAGTAATGCATCTCTGTATTCCCGGAGATCTTCAAGGAAAATATCTCCAAAGATGATCGTTGTGATTCCTTCTTTTTTAAGTTGGTCCAGGATATCTGAAAAAGCTTTTTCATATGCTTCATTGGTTGCGCCTTCTGTCCACATGATCTTCAGTGGAATTCCGGTTGCCTGTGCCTGTCTTTCGAGTAACGATTGATCGAGTCCATGCATGGTCACCCGCCCTGTTGATCTGCTGAAGGTTGTAATAAGGTGTTTTATATGATATGATTTCTTTGCAATGAAACACGCGTATGCAGCGTCTTTCCCGCCGCTCCAGAAGAGTGCAGCTGTTTCCATCAGAAGAAATAAAAACCGTTTGGATTCACGTTTGTCCTGAATGTCCTTGTAAGCATCTTGTCTTTAGTGTAATGATACACGGTTCCTTCACTGGCAAAATCATGTACATCGGAAACGTAAATATCTTCTGTGAATGGATCAACTCCGAGTCCATAAAGATTCCGGCTTTCCTTCATGATCCATGGCTGTGAAGGGATGGCTGACGCATCGGTTGTTGTCCGGTAAATCCCATCTGCAAGGAAATAAAGGACTGTTCCCGATGAGTTCATCTGTAACCTGGCTGAGCCCAGAGGAATTGAAAATGTGGTGGTGATTTTTGTCTGTGGATCAATCTTTTCCAGGGTAGCTGGTATATTCAGGTTGACATCGCCCTGGCAAAGCACCCAGATAAATCCATTTGAATCTTTCCTGATCGAGGCTGAAGCATAACCTGTATGAATGCTGTCCATTACAGTTTCAGTCGTTGTATTCACGAGGTAAACATATTCAGCCTGCTGATTTGTGACCCACAGTGTATCACCGCTCAATAGCATTTCTTCAGTCCAGCCTCTTAACGGAACAGTACCCGTGATCTGTCCGGTGTGCATATTGATCACACTGAGGTGGTCTGCATAGAGGTCTGATACAAATCCTTTATCTCCCTTGATGACAAGGTAACGAGGTGATGTAAGGCCTGTGATCGATCCGGCTTTTTTGAAATCTGTTTTGGAGATCACTTCAATCCTTGATGAATTGTTCATGACAACATATACGAATTCATTGCTGACAGTTATAGACTGACAAACATCACCGAGCAATCCGCCATTGTTCATCAGTGCATAGTAGCTTTTATCAAGATCTCCATCCTTTGGATCATAGCGGGAAACCTCTGCATTGAGTGACTGAAAATTTCCTTCGTTTGTAACATAAACATGGTAGTTCGATTCACCAGGTATTTTTGGATTCACTGTATCCCGCACCTCGATCTTCTTACATGCACCGCATAGCAGTATAACAACAAGACAAAAAAGTGCAGCAGGCTTCATTGAATGATCAGGCGTTTCACTGTAAACAGTTCTTTTGATCTGAGCACTACCATGTAAAGACCTTTCGACAGACCGGTTGTTGATATAGTAGAAGCTTTATTGATACTTTCTTTATATACCAGCCTGCCATCAGCAGATAAAATTGTAAGCATCGTGGCCTCGCTGAACCTTCCGGAAATGGTAATGGATTCACCTGAAACTGCGGGATTAGGAAAGAATGTAAAGCTTGAGATGTGATGATCAGCCACCGACTGAACCGTCACATTTTTTAATTCTGTCATGGCATGTCCATCGTTCACACCGCCTCTGTATGGTGGCTGCGCGATTAGGGAGATTGGAAAAAGCAGGAATAGAATGAATGTTCTCATTGAGTTAATGTGTTCTGCATCCTCTGCCACCTGTGGTTCCCCGGCGCATGGATGTGTTAAATGATCCGTAAAATCGTTCAGAAACAGCAAGATCTCTGAAGCCTGGCTGAATGCCGCTGTTCCATCCGCCCCCTCGTATGGAAACACCATTTGCAGAATTATCCCATCCTGTAACATCTGAATTTCCTGTTGAGCTCAGCTGACCATCGCCATTGACATTCTTAAAGTTCAGTCCTGTCGTGTTCACTCCAACACATTGTTCCCAGAGGTTTCCGCTGAGCTCCATGATGCCATAGTATGAGGCTCCTGTTTCGGTACGTGTGGAGGTTGCACTGCCATTAAATCCGCAGCGTATCGGCCCCGAAGGACCACTATACCCATGACTCGCGACACCTGTAATTGAGTCACCTTTTTCACTGACTGTTTCAGAACCCGATGCGTCGCTGACCAGGGTATTTGCATCCATAACTTTATCTGTTCCCCAGGCAAACTCAAGGGGTACCGGATATGCGGAACCTCTGCAGGCTTTTTCGTATTCGAACTCAGTGAATGGACGAAGGCATGCCCAGTCAAGGTATGCTGAAAGATCCTGCCAGGAAAGGAAATTACAAGCCCGGTTCGCGCCATCAGTTTCATCATTGAATACCTGGTCGTTATCAGCATTGACAGAATACACGGCCGGAGATCCGGTAAAGCGAATGCTGATCGAATTTCTGTTAAGCTGCGTGAGGGTGCTGTTCATTACATAGCTGCCAGCTGTTGAAGATGGTGATGCAGCAGTACGTGAGGCTTGCTGTGAGTAACTCAGGGTATTCAGAAAGTCAACGTATTGCTCCTGTGAGATTTCATATTTCATCATATAAAATCCACTGAATCCTTTCGGATAATCTGCAGGTATATCAGCAGCTGGCGGAAAATCTCCCCGGTTGTCAAGCGCCTGTCCTGAGCTGTCAACGGAGATCATCGCTTCTGAACTGATCCTGAATGGGCCATGTGTTCCTGCATTTCTGAATGCGTTATTCGAAACGCTGTCTCCAATGTAAAATGCCGCTTCAGGAACATATACCATTTCAACCGCAAATGCTCTCAGATCATACGTTCCGGGTGTAAGATGATCCTTAAGCCTCATGGTAATCTTTGTTTCATTCATTCCAGAGCCAGTCTGTTTTCTTCTCACAAATATTCCTTTCTGATCATTCACCGTGATCACTTCAAGCGTGGTATCAATGATGGAATAATGAGTCGGGTCGGAAGAGATGTCAAGATGCTGCCAGCCACCTGATCGTTTAACTTTTAAAAAGATCCAGGCGGCATCATGGTTTCCCTGTCCGCCGGATGACATGTTCCAGCTGTTTTCCCATGAGAGATGCATTGAAACTGTCAGGCTGTCTTTCAGTTCAAGTGAATCAAGCTTTACATTATTTGCTGATGCAGTGAGCGTGAGCAAACAGGCAATAACGGAAACGAGGCAGCGTATCATTTTTTTACAAAACGGATTGTCGTGTTATCTGATTTTAAAATATAAACTCCAGGTGATAACATGTTAATCATAATCGGACTTCCCTGATTGACTCTGCCTTGCAGCACCACTTGTCCTGTGAGGTTCATTATTTTGAACGATGCATGCTCAGTTCCTGTCAGGTAAATGTGATCACTGGATGGATTTGGAAACACGGCAATATCAGACTTACCTGAGGCTGCTACATTCAATGGGGATCCAAAATAATCAAGAGCGATCGCCGAACCTGCAAAGTCTGTTGCCTCAGTGTCTGTAATGGTTGATCCATTTCTTTCCACTGCGACAAGATTACCAAAGCTGAAGAAGTCTGTTTCCTGCAAATAATATTTCCCGCCGTATATATCATAAGCGCCATCTGAATAGGAAGTTCCAATTGTGAAATTCAACGGTGTCAGGGATGATGCCATATACGAATTTGTATTTCCGAATTCCCCGAAGATAGTATCCTGTCTGATCGTAATGATTGCCTGTGATAGTGACGTCAGTGCCGTCACATGGCTTTTCGTTGCGGGCATGTAACGTGTGATGCTTCCATAGTCGAGGGCGAATGTTGACTGATCATAACGTTCGCCGAATAAATACACCGCGTTACCATCATGAGTGATTGTCATGATCCCTGATGACAAAGTATCAAAGAGCTGAATGTGCTGCCTGGCAATGGGGTTTGTGCTGTACACCGCTACTGCGCCGGAGTCATTCCTTGTGAATCCTGCATAAATTGAGTCATTCAAAAAAGTGACCGTAGTGGTCATATCCGTTAACGTATTGTCGTAGTATACAAGATCAAGTGTCTGTTTGTTATAGAATCTTACAAAGTAGGAGGAAGCTCCGTAGCCGAACGTAGCGACAAGATGTTCTGGTGTAACGATAAATTTCTGTACTCCCGAAATGTTTGTAATGCTGTCAACAGCGAGGTGTGTATTCAAATCATACTTGATGATCATATCTGTTCCTGCTGGTGAGCCTGATGCCCGTCCTATGTGAACATACGCAAAGCCGGAATCAACAACCAGGTCATTGGAGAAGTCTCCGTATCGTGCATCGAACACTCCGGCTGTTCCGGCAACAGGATCATAGCTGTAAACTTTGACCTGGTTTCCGGGATTCATGAAAGAGCCGCCAGTGCTGAAGATCACCTGTCTGAGTGATTGAGCGGAAAGTGTTTCAGCGCACATCAGGGCAAGCGCCAGACAACTAAATTGTAATGATTTTTTCATATCAGTTTTTAAAAAGGTATAGTGTTAATCCTGTTTCGAATGATCTCCCAGGCATAGGCTTTTGTTCAATCACCTGGTAATGCTGGTCAAAAAGATTTAATCCGGATGCGAAGATGTTCAGCCAATGATTTTTCAAAGGGATCTTCAGGTCAAAGCGTAATGAGCCCAACTGGAAATAGGGTAGTGCTGCCGTATGGTCTGATGCCGTGTAACGACCGCCAATAAAGACATGCGCATATCTCAGGCTTATGTTTTTGTAGCTGATGTCAAAAGAGCCATTTGCCGTATAATACGGGATGTAGATGATCTGGTCATGCAGCACGATCGATGGATCATCAGCTGATTCATTCCTTGCTTCCGTGTAGCTGTAAGTGGCATTCAGCCTGATCGTGAACGGATCAAGCCTTAGCTCTTCTTTCATGGAAGCTTCGAGGCCTTTCGACCAGACCGTCTTGATATTCCTTGGAGTCCAGATCACTGCTGTTTGCGGAAGCCAGATGATCCAGTTATCAATATAATTTGAGAAGAGCGTTGATGTGAATGTGAAATGATGCATTTGTGACTTGTGTTCAATAGCGCCACCTGCCTGAGTGAACCATCCTTTTTCGGAAGCAAGCATTGGGTTTCCTCCGGGGATCCAATACAGGTCGTTCAACGATGGTGCTCTGAACGTTTTTCCTCCTGAAGTAAAGAATCTGAAGTTTTTACCTGCTAAATATGAATAGGATGCATTGAATGTAAAAGCTTCCCTCTTATCGGAATACACATCTTCCCTGATGTTCAATGAAATGTCGGAACGCCTGAACGGAAGCTGATACCCTGTAAAAAATGCGACGTTCGTTCTTGAATGTGCCAGTGAATAATTGCTGTTCCTGCTTTCGGTGATCATTGAATTCACGCCGGTGAACCATGTTCCTTGTTTTATTTTTCTGATGAATGAAAGCTCAGGGAATAAGGTCACCGATTCAGCTTTAGAATTCACTTTCGTCACTGTGTCGAGGTAGGAGAGGCTTCCTGTAATGACCGCCGCTTTTGCGTTCAGTACCCATTGATCAGTGACCACTTTGTATTCGATCATGTTCCTGAAATTCCTGTCTGCCTGCTTTGCCGGATATAGATTGCTTCCATAAGGTGCTGCAGGAATGTCGCGGTTGAAATCTTCAAACCAGGAGTATGCAGCTAATGTGGAACGTTTGAATTTATAGTATGCGGAGAGGTTGATTCCCTTGCCTTTCACAGCGGCATGCTGAAGCTTTCGTTGTTGCCATTCAGAGGTAAAAGGATTTGTATAGCTGAAATCATTTTTAGCTTCTTTAAGAAATACGGAAGCTTTAAAGGAGAAGTTGTCAGAGTTCGCACGAATGGTTGTTGCATGTTCCTGTTTGCCAAAGCTTCCGATGACGGTTTGTCCCTGTATGGATGAACCTTTGCCAAACTGAGGTGCATCTTCCAGGAGGATATTACCACCCACGCTTCCGCTGCCGAAATACGAAGAGCTTCCGCCGTGCACCAGCCTGATGCGATCAAATGATCCTGCGGAAATGAGTGAGAGATCCATGTCACCTGTAGGTTGAAGGTTTACAGGAATTCCATTCCAGATCACTGAGGTATGCACAGAGGATGTTCCGCGGATGGAGACCGTGCTGAGCGAGCCGTTCCCGTAGCTCTTGATAAACAGAGGCGCATTGTCATTCAGCAGCTCCGCGACATTTCGTGATGAATATTTGAAGAGCGTCAGGGAATCAAACGTGGTGCCTTGCTGGTCTTTGATGAATGCCGCTGTACGCTCATGCACTTCGACCGTTCTGAGACGGACAGTATCCTGCGCGTAAGCAGAACAGGTGAACAGGGCGGAAGCAAGCAAGAGCCTTCTCATCAAAAAATAAAATAAACGGGAAGGGAGAAACAGTATGGTGAACCATTTCCAGCCTTTTACCCGAAAGCTTTGAAATTTATGTTTGAACGGCAGGTCTTCTGGCTCGCTTCGCCTTCAGCTGTCTTCCCGCAAATAATGCAGTGACCGGAGATGTGAAGGTTTAAAATTGAAGCTTACAGCATCGGGAAATGCCACCGGATTACACGGTGTTCCCTATTAATCCATTACTGGAACCGTTCGCGATGCGAAGATAAGTTTATTTTTTAATGAGAGAAGGAATTCTGCGAATACCCTTTGAATGCCTTGATACATGAGGCATCCGGATGATCCAATAAATTAAGGCCTGTTAATTAAGCTTGTGTGGTGCTTCCAGGTAGAATTCAGGAATGTGAACGATGAACTGACTATGATCCATCACACGTTCCATTACATAAGCTCCGTCCATTTTCCCAAGCTCGGTTTTCAGATTACAGTATGAACTGTATTCATAGGCATCGCCTGGCTCAATGATCGGTTGGATCCCTACAACACCTTCTCCTTCAACTTCTGAATATTCTCCATTGGAATCAAAAATGTTCCAGCGACGTTTCAATAAACGCACACTGTAATCACTATGGTTTTCAATGGTGATGAGGTAGGTGAACAGGTGATGTGAATGTTCAGCGTCTGATGATTGCTCATTGTAGAGCGTCGTTACACTGATCTTGATGCCTTTGGTGATCTGTGTGGCCATGTTTAACGCATTTGATTTAGACAATTATAAAAATACTTTGACACGATTCAAATTTTAAGCAGTTTTAGTTATCACCGGATTGTTGTTAACAATGTCGGGTTTCCTGAAACTGTTGGTAATTCAGGTAATTAGGTTGTTTTCAATTAATATAGTCTTCGCAATTCGTTTTGCCTGGTTCCTGATCTCATTCACTCCTGTGGTTTCCCAAAGCACTCCTTTCAATGTCGGACCAAGCGTAAACATGTTCGGTGTAATGCTGTTTTTCTGACACCTGATCTTTCCATTGATCTCCGCCTGCAGCCCTATTCCCTGTTCTCCTGGTGATGCAAGTGAACGTTTGAAAAGATTTACATACAGCTGGTCATCTACCCGAGTGTAATCCATTAATGGACCTGTGCAATTGATCAGCGTACAGGAATGTTCTGTATGCCGCCCCTTGTTGCGTATCTGAAGTGTCAGATCAAGTCCATTCTTTCCTTGTTGCGCATCTTTCAATTTACCTGTTAACACCTGCAACTGCTCTTCATCGATCCAGCGTTCAATGACTCCTGCAGATCGTTCAGGAATTCTGTGACGAAGCACATTCCAGCTTTTCTTCAGGTGCCTCATGAACCTGCTCTTGCAAGCAGGACTTAGCTTCTGCCATAGCTCCTGGGTATAGGGCCGTAATGTTTCAATGACTGTCTGACTATGTATCTCATTCGTCTTCGCATGACGGAGATGCTTTTTTATCACGCGGTAGATCTCATTCAGATCTGTACAATCATTCAGTTCATCCAGAAAAGAAGGGTAGGATTCGTCCTGGAAGATCTGTTGAGGAAGCAAGCCTCCATGACTCATGCAGATCACTTTTTTGCTGACCTGGTATTTGTCGAGCTGAAGTATGATATCCACCATCGACAACCCGCTGCCCATTATGAAAAGCTTCTCGGCTGATCCGGCTTTTTCAAGGATCTCTTCAAAATTCCAGGGATCATTTACATAGTTTTCACTTTCAAATGCAATCAGCTTTGCAGGAGGGAGGTTACCTGTTGCAAGCACGATCACATCCACCAGGTGCTGATCCTTGTTGGTGTACACCTTATACCTGCCATCCGTCTGTTCAACATCCGTGACCTTTTCTTCAAGCGCCTGGACATTAGGATCACTGGTCACGATTCCGAATATCTCTGTAAGATAATTTCCATAGATCATCCTTGGGAGGAACGCTTTATCCAGAGATGCGGGATTGTATTCACAATGATTTTCAGAGACCCATCTTGTAAAATGTTCGGGATCTTCAGGTAAAGCGCTCATTTTCCCTGCAGGTACATTCAGCAGATGAACAGGATCATTGCCTGAAAATGCAACACCCTTTGAAACAGGATATCCTTCATTAAAAAGCAACAACCTGAATGGCTGTTCACTGTGTGAAACCAGGTGATAGGCTGTCATCAATCCTGAAAATCCTCCCCCGACAATTCCTATGGTCACCATGACTCAGTTTATACCTGATGTATGAAAAGTATGCCGTTTTTAGTCTCTCCTGCTGGTATATTGAAGCACGAAATACAGAAGTGTAGCAATGGCTGCAAGCGCTGCGACGAAGTAGGTGAGTCCGGCCCATTTCAATGCATCCTTAGCCTGCACACGTTCTTCACCATGTGCGAGTCCGCTGTTGTCGAGCCATTTCACTGCACGTGAGCTGGCATCCATTTCCACAGGTAGCGTGATGATCGCAAACGCTGCAATAACAGCCTGGCAGATGATGATCAGCAGCAATGCCTGGTTGTAAAGATTACTTACGAACGCGAAGAGCAGGGCACCCATCATGATGAAGTTCATCATCTTTGAGCTGATGTTCACCACCGGAACAAGCTTCGAACGCATGGTAAGCCATGAATAGGCTGTGGCATGCTGAACCGCGTGGCCGCATTCATGTGCAGCAACAGCGGCAGCAGCAATGTTTCGTCCATTATAAACATCCGTGCTAAGGTTTACTGTTTTGTGTTCCGGATTATAATGGTCAGTAAGCTGTCCTTCAACAGACATCACTTTCACATCATAAATTCCATTATCACGAAGCATCTTTTCCGCGATCTCTCTGCCGCTGAGTCCTGCATGCAAAGGTTCCTGCGAATACTTCGCGAATTTTGATTTCAAGCGTCCGCTTACGATCATCCCGATGAACATGAAGAAGACCGTGATCACTAATAAAATTGGGTCAAACATTTATCTCGTTATTTATACGGGTAGGAAGAGTCAAATTCTATGCCCTGCAACCTTATTCTAAATTACAGGAAAAAATGGCGCAATCCCTTTGTTTATACTGAAAAAACGTCATTAAAAACGATTTGTTTCATGAAAAAATGACATCCGGTTGTTCTTGGTATTCAGTTTGAAAAAAGGAGGATGAATTATTAATAACCCTTAATCTTAAAACAAATGGATATTATAAAAAAACAAAATCAGGGGAATGGACATGGAAGAGAACGAGAGCTTCCATTTTTTCCATCACCTTTAAGCAGCTTGTTTGAAAATGTTTTTTCGACAGAAGGTATGGTTGCAAAGGTTCCATCGGTGAACATCTATGAAACAGAGCATGAGTTTGTGCTGGAATTTTCTGCACCGGGATATAAGAAAGATGATTTCCAGATCGAGCTTGAAAAGGATCTGCTAAGCATCAGCGGGAACACTAAGAAGGAGGAATCAACTGAAAAGCGTTCGTATTCGCGCAGGGAATTCTCGACTTCTTCATTCAAAAGAAGCTTCACCATTCCAACATCCGTTGACACTGAAAAGATCAATGCGAATTATGAGGAAGGCATGCTGATCGTAAAAATGGCCAAGCGGGATGAAGCGAAGCCGAAGCCGCCACGCACGATCCAGATATCTTAATAAAGCTGTTGATAAGAAGGCGCCGTACAGGGCGCTTTTTTATTTTAAGGCCATGCGTTTTGAGTAATTTCGCTAAGACCTATGATGGAAGAAAAACCGTTGATAATTGTTACAAATGACGATGGGATCACTGCACCGGGGATCGCTGCTTTGGTGAATGTTGCAAAGTCATTCGGTGAGGTGATGGTGATCGCGCCTGATAAGCCTCAGTCTGGTATGGGACATGCCATCACGATCAATTCAACAATTCGTATTAACCCGGTGAACTTTCACAAAGTGGAGATGGAATACGCCTGCACAGGCACTCCTGTTGATTGCATCAAGGTTGCCATGAACAAGCTGATAAAGCGCAGGCCTTCTTTAATTCTGTCGGGAATCAACCACGGATCGAACATGTCGGTGAATGTGATCTACTCAGGTACCATGTCTGCTGCTGTTGAAGGCGCTCTTGAAGGTGTGCCGTCGATTGGCTTTTCATTGTGCGATCATGATATCAATGCAGACTTTACCGCATCAGCGATCTATGCTGAACAGATCATACGCAAAGTGCTGAAGGATAAGCTGCCAGATGGTGTGTGCCTGAATGTGAATATTCCTCCTTTCGCGGCAAGTGAGATCAAAGGCATCCGTGTATGCAGGCAGGCAAGAGCAAACTGGGTGGAAGAACTCGATGAACGGTTCGATCCTTCTGGAAAACCATATTACTGGTTAACCGGTGTATTTAGAAATTTTGAACCAGGCAATGATGAAACGGATGTGTGGGCGCTTGACAATGGATATGTGTCGATCGTGCCTACACAATTCGATCTTACAAATTATGAATACCTGGCTCAGCTTAAGTTGATGAATTATGAAGTCAGGATGGAATAAGATATGGGTCGGCCTTGTAGCTGGCATGATCACACCTTTGCTTGTCCTGCTGGGATACTGGTATGTCAACTTCTCATTCCTCAGGCTCGATTCGTTCCTGTTCAAGGAGCTGATGGCTAACGTGCTCACGCCGCTGATCAGTCTGTGTGTTGTAGGAAACCTGGGTGTCTTTTACCTCTTCCTTCAGAAAGAATTTTACTATAGCTCAAGAGGTGTTGTCTTTGCAACGTTAATCTATGCAGTAGTGATCTTTGCCGTAAAACTTTTAGCGTGATGAAGTTTTATCTCATCGCGGGTGAAGCGTCAGGGGATCTTCATGGTTCCAACCTGATCAGGGAGATCAGAAAACGGGAACCTTCATCTGGGTTCAGATGCTGGGGTGGTGACCTGATGGCCGCGCAGGGTGCCGAGGTGGTGAAGCATTATAAAGATCTCGCGTTCATGGGGTTTGTTGAAGTGCTCATGAACCTCCGCACCATCTTCAAAAATCTTGATCAATGCAAGAAAGATATTCTTGAGTATAAGCCGGATGTAGTCATCCTGATCGATTACCCGGGATTTAACCTGAGAATCGCTGAATGGCTCCATGCGAATAACATCCGGTGCTTCTATTACATCTCACCGCAGGTATGGGCATGGAAAGAATCAAGGGTGAAGGGCATAAAGAAGCATGTTGATCATTTGTTTGTCATCCTTCCTTTTGAAAAAAGCTTTTTTGAAAAGCACGAGTACAAGGTTGATTTTGTCGGACATCCTTTACTTGATGTGATCCCTGATAAATCACCTGGTCATGAGAACAGTAAGTTGGTTGTGCTGATGCCGGGCAGCAGGAAGCAGGAGATCAGCACCATGCTGCCTTTAATGATTGCTGCATCGGAACACTTTAAATCGTACAAGTTCATAATAGCCGGTGCACCTTCGATCACACCTGAATTCTACAGCTCGCTCATTGGTGATCATCCCATCGAAATACGCCATGGAAAAACGTATGAACTTCTGAAGGAAGCCAGGGCTGCACTCGTGACATCAGGTACCGCAACTCTTGAAACCGCTTTGTTTGAAGTGCCTGAAATTGTCTGCTATAAAGGAAACAGGCTGTCATACATGATCGCCAGAAAGCTTGTAACCATCAAGTACATCTCACTCGTAAACCTGATCCTCGACAAGCCAGCTGTGAAAGAGCTTATACAGGATGAACTTACTGTTAAGAATATCACGGAAGAGTTAAAGCTGCTTCTTGAAAACGAAGAAAAACGAATGAAGATGATCGCTGATTTCAGGGAGCTGAAAACATTGCTTGGTGGAAAGGGCGCTTCTGGAAGAACTGCTGAACTGATGCTGAACTATCTTAAGAAATGAGAAGGCTGCTGATACTTTTATGCGTTTGGTTGTGTGCAGAAAGTTTTGCGCAGGAGGTTAGGGTTGGTTTGTTCTGGTCACAGAATGTTTCTAACCTGATCGTAACTCCCGTGAAAGGTGAGTACAAGCTGGTTGTTGATGGCAAGATGACCGCTTTTGTAGATGCAGAGTCGCTCATCCAGGTGATGGCGAATAAGGATTCTGTTCTTGTAAAGGTGAACGGCAATGAGTTTGTGCGTGCTTCCAACATCCTGATCACATCAGCTGATTCTTCACATTTTAAAATACGTTCTTTAAGTCCTGATCTTGCTGTCAAGAGCTTCCTTGGCTCCCTAGAGATGAGCTCTTCAAAAGATCTGTTGAAGGTGGTTAATTTTGTTGATCTTGAAAGTTACATCGCTGGAGTTGTTGAATCTGAAGTAGGATCACGTGCACCTGCGGAATATTACAAATCACAGGCGATCCTTTGCCGAACGTATGCACTGAGCCATTTCAGGCGACATGAAACAGAAGGTTTTCAGTTATGTGATAAGGTCCATTGCCAGGTGTACAAAAGCCGGTCGGTGAAGAACCCGCTCATTCAGCAGGCAATTAAAGAAACAAGAGGGCAGGTGCTCGTGGATGAAAAGCTTGAAATGGTAACAGCGGCGTTTCACAGCAATTGCGGAGGGCAGACAGCCAATTCTGAAGATGTCTGGAACAAGAGTGTTTCCTACCTGAGAAGCGTGAGAGATACCTTCTGTATTCATGAACGCAATGCACGCTGGACGAAAGAGATTGAAGCAGATAAATGGTTTTCCTACCTCGAGACGAAGTGTGCCTATCCAACGCAGGACAGCAGCTACAGGAAACTGGTGTGTTCCGTTGACCCGACAGTCAGAAACCGTTTCCTGGGAGAAGGCCCGCATACTGTGCTAACTCGGGAAGTGAGAACGAACTTCAATCTTAAGTCTGCTTATTTCGGAGTGACAACAGTTGACAACAGGATCCAGCTGAATGGAAAAGGATACGGACATGGTGTAGGCCTTTGCCAGGAAGGTGCGATGCGCATGGCAAGGCTTGGTTATTCATACAGCAGCATTCTTCATTTCTATTACACAGGTGTCAACATCATCAACCTGAAGAACCTCGAATTCTTTCGACACGAATAACTTTAAACGGTTATAGCTTTTTGATTTCTTAATCCAGGTTAATTTACGTCCATCGTAATATGACCTGGGCACAGCTACCATTGCTTCGTTTATGTATTCCTTTCATCACGGGCATTCTGGCTGCATTTTTTTCTGATGGCAAAGTAGATCCCGGGTATTCCGCTATTCTGTTTTTTGTTGCTTTCCTGATGATGGTGTTGTCTGTGTTTATCAGAACAGGCAGCAGCATGATGTTGCGTTTCATGGGAATCCTTCCTTTGATCACCAGTTTCACATGTGGATTTCTATTGATGCTCGTGAAGAAGACACCCGATGAATTCAAGACTCATCTGAATCCGGGAACATATCCTGCCCAGGTAACTTCAGAGCCTCAGGTTAAAGGAAAGTGGCTTCGGTTCAGTGCAAAGATCCAATCATCATCTTCAGGTAAAACGACATCTGGTCAGGTGATGATCTATGGAGATCCTGAAGTTCAGGTGCATGATGGTGATCTTGTGCTGTTAAAGATTCCTGAATTACCAACGGCTAAAGTGCTGAATCCTGGAGAGTTTGATTATGCCGGTTATCTGAGGAAGCAGAATGTCTTATCCACTCTGTTCATTAAAGATAAGAGCGGAATTCTTCTGGTCAGGTCTGCGGATGGTATGACAGCCGCAATCGGAAGCTGGCGTCGCATGCTGATTGGTAAGATCCGGGATGCGCCATTGAAGCAGGAGACCAGGGCACTATTGATGTCACTCGTATTAGGAGCCGCAGAAGACCTGGATGCTGAGATTAAAAGCAGCTTTTCTGCTTCCGGAACGATGCATGTGCTGTCTGTAAGCGGTATGCACATTGCCTTGCTGTACCTCCTGTTCATCAAAGCTTTTTCACTGTTCAATGTCAACAAAAGGCTTTCGTTTTTTCTTATCATTCTGCTTGTATGGCTCTACGCAGGTCTTACCGGATTTTCTCCGTCCGTGTTGCGTGCCGCGGTCATCTGCACATTCATGGTCGTGGGTGAAGCATCATCAAGAATAGGAAGTTCCATGAATCTGCTGGCAGGCTCTGCGATCCTTCTGCTTTCAATAGATCCGTTCCTTGTTTTCAACCCGGGATTTCAGCTGTCGTACTCTGCAGTGGCTGGCATCATCTGCTTTCAGAAAAAGCTGAACGATCTGTTTACCGTTGAAGGCCGCATAGCGAAAGAAGTGCTGAACGCGGTTACCGTGACGCTCGCTGCACAGATAGGAACATTGGGCATTTCCCTGTTTTATTTTGGACAGTTTCCCGTTTACTTTCTCTTCGCAAACCTCATCATTGTTCCCATCTCAAGCATCCTGCTTTATGTCGGAATTGCCTACCTGCTGATCATGCTTTTCATAGAGATCCCGCAGTTCCTGAACCAGGGTGTTGATCTGCTGTTTGATTTGTTTAACGCTACGGTAACCTATTTTGGTCAGCTGCCAGGTGCTATAGCCTCATTCAGTATTGATCTGTTTTTAGCTCTGATTGTTTACATCATCCTTATCGTCGTTTATTGCTATGGGAACCGACGGTGGCAGGCGGCTTTGATCATCACCTGTTTACTCTTTCTCGTATCTGTAAGAGGGATGTTCGGAATGTTTCAGAAAGCTGAACATAGCATTGTGTTTTATAATTCGCGATCACCCCTGATTGTCGCAAGACAGGGAAAGGAAGTAACAAGGATCCCGGTTGACACTTTAACTCATTTTGAAAAACCTTCCATTCTTTTATCTGGTTACCTTTTGGTAGTTTCTGGGAAAAAGATCCTCATTCCAGATTCCGCAAAAAAGATGGTGCATGCAGATGTTCTCTTTGTAACAAATAAATGCAGGCTGACGAATTCCGAACTTTTGAAGAGCCCTGTGAAAATCATTGTGATTGCGAGTAATGCCGGGTGGAAGCGATCCAGGGATTTAATAAAACGATGTCATGAATTGAGAGTACCGGTCTGGCCGGTCAGGGAGAAAGGTGCATTCATCCTTTCCCTTGATGACAGTACTTAACCTGCATGCTTCTCCGTACTAATTCTGATTGGCAGCAGTTAATCTTTACCAGAGGAAAAATAATACGGGCAAAACGTATAAACGGGAAGGTTTTTGCTAAAGATTTCCGATTACGTAAAAGTCTATCTTAGCCTGTATGAAACGAACACTCACCTTTACACTGCTCACCTTTTTTTCAATGCTGTTCACCGCATCAGCTCAATCTTACAAAGTGGATGTTGATCTCCTTCGCATCAGGAAAGATCGGGTAAAAGTTACTGTCAGGCCTCCTGTAGTCAATGAAGATACAGCGCTATATGTCATGCCTTCCATTGTTCCCGGCACTTATGCGCGCTATGATTTCGGAAGATTCATCACCGGATTTCGTGCTTTTGATTCCACCAACAAGCAGCTTCCGGCACGCGTTACTGAAGAATACTTTTATAAGATCCCTGCAACTAAAGGGATCTCCAGGATCGAATATTATGTGAATGATACCTGGGACACCGAAGACTCTCTGAACTTCGTGTTTCAGCCAGGAGGAAGCAATATCGAAAAAGGGAAGGATGTCGTGATCAACACCCACGCGTTCATTGGATATCTTGATGGGCATAGCATGAAGCCTTATGAAGTGACCATCACGAAGCCGGCGTCATTTTATGGAGCGACAGCCCTTGAAAAAACAAAATCTGAAAAAACCAGGGATGTCTATTTCTCGCCGAACTATAATAAGCTTGCAGATCATCCCATGCTGTACAGCAAGCCGGATACATCCACGTTCACTTCAGGAGACGCGAAGATCACGGTGTCTGTTTATTCTCCCAGGGGAATTGTAAAAGCAGATTCGATCGCTCAGTTTGTAAAACCTCTGGCAGCGTCGCTCACAAACTTCTTCGGAAAGCTGCCTGTTGATCATTACAATTTTCTTGTGTACCTGAAAGATCTGAAGTCTATAACACCTTCGCACCGCGGTGGATTCGGAGCGCTTGAACATTCGTATTCTTCGCTCTATTATCTTCCGGAGCTTAATGATAACCAGGACCTGAAGAATATGCTGATGGGCGTGATGTCACACGAGTTTCTTCACATTCTTACCCCGCTAAACATTCATAGCGAAGAGATCGAGTATTTCGATTTTAAAGATCCAAAAATGTCTGCGCACCTTTGGTTATATGAAGGGGTCACGGAATACTTTTCTAACCTCGTACAGGTAAGGGATTCACTGATCAGTTACCAGGATTTCATAGAGGCGATACGCAGCAAGATCCGAAATGCTTCTGAATATCCTGATGTTTCATTCACTGAAATGAGCAGGAACATTCTTGAAAAAGAGTACAAACCGATGTATCAGAATGTGTATGAAAAAGGTGCCCTGATCGGGTTTTTGCTGGATATTCGTTTGCATGAATTAAGCAAGGGAGAATCAGGTCTTCGTGAGCTTATGATGAAGCTGAAAGAAAAGTATGGCCCTTCTCGTCCGTTTAAAGATGACCAGCTTGTGAATGAGATCGTTTCAATGACCTATCCGGAGATCAGGAACTTTTTTGACTCTTGCGTAGTGGGCTCTGTTCCCTTGCCTTATGAAAGTTATTTTAAAAAGATCGGATGGAATTATATTGAGTCGAAACCTGATGTGATCAACTCTTTCGGCCAGGTTGGTTTTATGTATGATGAAAAAGAAAAGGTGTTCAGGGTGGTGGATACCAGGGCAGACATGAATGTGTTCGGGCTTGACAACAATGACATTCTGCTCAATGTGAACGGCGAGAAAGTAGAGATGGATAATTATGTACGGTTACTGACACCGCTTGTGGAAGTGAAAGATCTTTCAAGTGTAACGATCGAGTTCAGGCATGATGGGAAAGTGGAAAAACGTACAGCCAGTCCGATCGCGCTTGAGGTATCCATGCAAAACATCTTAGAAGAAGATCCGAAAGCAAGTCCGGAAGCCATCACATTACGAAAAAAGATGCTGAATCGTTAGGCAAGTTCTTCGATCAGTCCGAGTCCCTGGCGGATGATGACAGGCTGGTCATCGGTGCAGTCAACGATCGTGGAAGGTTCAAAGTTTCCGATGCCACCGTCGATCACAAGGTCAACCAGCTTCTCATACTTTTCATGGATGAGTTCAGGATCGGTGCTGTATTCGATCATCTCCTCCTCGCGGATGGACGATGAAACAATGGGATTGCCAAGGCTTTTCACAAGCTCTCTGGCGATGTTGTTATCAGGAACCCTGATGCCGATGGTTTTTTTTCGTGACCTGAAGATCTTTGGAACATTTGAATTTGCTTCGAAGATAAAGGTGAATGGGCCGGGCAGGGCTTTCTTCATGATCCTGAACAGCGTGTTCCCGATCGGACGCGTGTAATCAGTGATGTTGCTGAGGTCGTAACAGATGAGCGATAAGTTTGCCTTTTCAGGATTGATTCCCTTGATTCTGCAGAGACGTTCAAACGCCTTTGCATTCGAAAGATCACAGGCAAACCCATAGACGGTATCTGTAGGATAGATGATGACACCACCATTTCTTAATGTAGTGATCACCTGGTCGATCTTTCTTCTGTCAGGATTTTCCGGATGTATTTTAATGATCATAATTGGGCAAAGGAAAATTTCGTGCCTTGAATGAGTGCTTATCCAAAGATCTTTTTTTCATTCAGGATGATGCTGTAGGTCACCGTTGCAGTAGGTTCGAGTGTTTTTGTGACAGAGCAATATTTTTCCATGCTGAGCTGTGCAGCACGTTTCACTTTTTCAGGATCGAGGTTTCCTTTGAGGGTGTATGTAACATGGGCTTCAATGAATACAGCGGCAGCGTCTTTAATGTCTTCACGTTCACCCTGAACATCGATGCTGATATCGTCGATCACTTCCTTTTGTTTGTTGAGGATGTGAATGATGTCGAAAGCGCTGCAGCCACCGAGCGCCATGAGGATCATCTGCATTGGCCTTACACCTTTGTTGGTACCACCGATACTTTCAGCAGCATCCATAAGTACAGAACGGCCATCTTCATTTTTGGCTTCAAGCAGAAAATTACCTTCAAGGCGATTAATCGAGACTTTCATCTGAAAATTTTGGATAAAGATACATCTTTTAAAGTGCTGGAATTTAGGGGAGGAGGGAGTGGTGGAAAGGTGTATCAATTAATATTTGTCTCCCCCTCAGCGTAGCTTGAGCTACGCTGCATAAGTCTTTCGATAAACGGTTTTACTGCTACTTGCACGAATTTCATGTAGCTTGTAGCTACAGTAGAATGCCAATTTGAAACGGTTAATCATCAATAGTTCTTTGGTTTTCATTTTATTAGCCTAATGAGCGATGCATATCA
>JAKFFM010000033.1:0-133912 GCA_036675075.1 Bacteroidota bacterium | reverse complement strand
GTTGTCCGACTAGGGGTCGAACCTAGACTCTTCTGAACCAAAATCAGACGTGTTGCCAGTTACACCATCGGACAGTTTTCCTGCAATTTCAAAATGATCCTCTTTCAAGAATCATCCGATGAACTCTTCAGTCTCATCCTCCGAAGTTGCAACGCAGGAGGGTTACACCATCGGACAATCTCCTCATCCGTTTCCGGAAGGGACGGCAAAGATAAAACTAATTTTAAAAACCAAAAAATTCCTATGTGAAATGTTCTGCCAAATATCTAAATCAGCTTTTGCAGGAATCCTGATCATTCTCCCATGATGCCTTTAACCAAAGCTTTCCATTGAAAATAGGCCATCCCGTGCATCGCGCTTTCGCCGACCGCCGTGTTCCGGATCTTGTCATATGCTTCCGGTTCATCATTGTTCACCACTTCATTTCTCCCTTCCTCTGAAGCAACTACCTCATTGCCCACGCGCTGGATTAAAAAGGTGCTCGTCGCACTGTCTTTATAAAAATGAGCCACCACTTCTGACGATTTCCTTGGATCCGGACATGGCCTGGTCACCATCGCGTAATATTCGTCGATCGCTCCTTTAGACTGGTCTATCCGGATCTCTTCGATTCGCACCCAGTCATAGCTTCCGCCTTCAGATGGTCCCGGACCTGGCAGGTCGATCTTGATATGGTCACCTGTTTTTGGCTGTCGGTTCACCTCATTACCGTGTTCATCGCAGAGCCAGAACTTCGCGCTGAGCAAACCGGCCATCTCTGACCAGTTGTTTATATTCATGTAACGATCCCTGGCATCTTTAAAAAACCTTGACGCTTCACCATCTGAGTTGAACCTTTTTCTATGCTCTGCACCGGTTTTAGCGCCGATCTCCTGCTCAGGAACAGCAGGATTTTTTTCAGGATCATTTTTCATGTCTGTTGTGAGTCAAACATTGTTCCTTTTCATACCGGGTCAACTTTACTTTTCCCTGAACAAATCTTCTTGTCGTTAAAAGTTGTTACATCCTTTGAGGGCCATCCATCATACACGTAATTTTCTAACTTCGCACTTTATTATTTTACAGAATGACGAACTATAAGAAGATCAATAACCTTGTCGGATGGCTGGTTTTTGCTGTGGCAGTTTTTACTTATTTCAGCACACTCGAACCAACTGCAAGCTTCTGGGACTGCGGAGAATACATTGCTACAGCATACAAGCTTGAAGTAGGACATCCTCCGGGTGCTCCATTATTCAATATTCTTGGACGTTTCTTTACGCTTTTTACTGACAGCAGCCATGCAGCAATGGCCGTTAATGCGCTCTCTGCCTTGTTCAGCGCCTTTACTATTCTGTTCCTTTTCTGGAGCATCACCGCACTGGCAAAAAAGATCGCGGTCAGAAATGGTGATATCACGCAGGCATCTCTCATTGCCATTATGGGTTCAGGTGCTGTAGGTGCACTGGCTTATACATTCTCTGATTCATTCTGGTTTTCAGCGGTGGAGGGGGAAGTGTATGCAGGATCTTCATTCTTTACAGCCATCGTATTCTGGGCTATCCTGAAATGGGAGGAAGTTGCTGATCAGCCTTATTCTGAAAAGTGGCTGGTGCTTATTGCATACCTTTTCGGATTGTCGATCGGTGTACACTTACTGAACCTCCTTGCCATTCCTGCAATCTGTTTTGTCGTGTATTTCAGAAAATACAATCCTACCAGGAACGGAATTATTCTTACAACGATACTGTCAGTTTTTATCCTGGGCATTGTTCAGGCCGGAGTGATCCCCGGAATCGTGAAGTGGGCAGCCAAGTTTGAGCTGTTCTTTGTGAACGGTATGGGTCTGCCATTCAATTCAGGTACGATCGTTTATGCATTGCTCATCATTGGTCTGATCGTTTGGGGGCTTCGCTACACCGCACGTAAAGGAAATGCGATCGCGAACACGGTCATTCTTAGCTTTACATTCCTGATCATTGGGTACTCTTCGTTCGCGATTCTTGTCATCCGCTCGCAGGCAAACACGCCTATGGATGAGAATAATCCTGAAAACGCGATCAACCTGCTTTCTTACCTGAACCGTGAACAGTATGGTGACTGGCCAATTCTTTACGGCCAATATTATAATGCTCCTCTGGATGCACAGAAGCCTTATACTGATGGAACACCTGTTTATACAAAGGATGAGCAGCGTGGCAAATACATCATTACGGATGATCGTAAAGCCTCCATTCCGAATTACGATAAGTCCATGAAAACGCTGTTCCCGCGTATGTACAGTTCGCAGGGGCAGCATGTGTCCGGATACAAGCAGTGGGCAGAAATCAAGGGAGTGCCTGTGACCATTACAAACATGCGCGGTGAAACGGAAACGATCATGAAGCCGACCTTCTGGGAAAACATGAAGTTCTTCTTCTCCTACCAGTTGGGTCATATGTATGTAAGGTATTTCCTCTGGAACTTTGCTGGAAAGCAAAATGATATTCAGGGCCATGGCGGAATTCTAAAAGGAAACTGGCAGAGTGGCTTCAAAAGCCTTGATTCAATGCGTCTTGGCAACCAGGATCTTCTTCCTCCAAGCATGGAGAACAACAAGGCAAATAATAAGTTTTACATGCTTCCTTTGTTCCTTGGACTTGTTGGACTTTTCTATCATTTTATCAGACATCAGCAAGGTGCATGGGTTGTTGCGTTGCTCTTCTTCTTTACAGGACTTGCCATCATTGTTTACCTGAACCAGACACCATATCAGCCACGTGAACGGGATTATGCCTATTCAGGGTCGTTTTATGCGTTCGCTTTCTGGATAGGTCTCGGTGTATATGCAATATATGACTGGCTCGCTCCGAAGGTGAGTCCAACAGCTGTGGCTTCATTGGCTACAGTGGCTGGATTACTGGCAGGACCTGTGATCATGGCGAAAGATGGCTGGGATGATCATGACAGATCAAACCGTTACACTGCACGTGATTTCGCAATGAACTATCTCGCATCTGTTGCGCCGAATGCCATCATCTTCACCAATGGTGATAATGACACTTTCCCTCTTTGGTATGCACAGGAAGTGGAAGGCTTCAGGACGGATGTGCGTGTCGTGAACCTGAGTCTTGCAAATACTGACTGGTATATCGAGCAGATGAGAAGGAAAGCATACGATTCTGACCCTGTGCCTCTGACATTGACTGAAGCTCAATACCGCCAGGGAACAAGAGATTATGTGCCGATCTATGATAATCCACGACTGGGCCTTGACACATCAAAATACTATGACATCCGGGAGCTGATCAAGTTCATTGCTTCTGAAGATTCTGAAGCCAAGCTGACCACACAGGGAGGCACTGAGCTGAATTACCTTCCAACAACCAAAATCGCGATCCCTGTTGACTCAGCGGCACTGGTGGCTAATGGTGTGATCCCGAAGGATTATAAAGGTTCAGTTCCAAAACAGATCTTCTGGGATCTGAATAAGGGATATCTTTTGAAAGCCGACCTGATGATCATGGACATCCTGGCATCAAACAACTGGAAGCGTCCGGTTTATTTCGCGATCACGGTTGGCGATGATGCTTACCTGAGCCTTGAAAATTATTTCCAGCTTGAAGGGCTTGCATACCGCGTTGTTCCAATCAGGACAGATAACCAGGATGGACAGACAGGCCGTGTGTATGCCGACCTGATGTATGAAAACATCATGACGAAGTTTAAGTGGGGTGGAATGGAGAACGACAACATCTATATGGATGAGAATAACCTGCGTATGACGTTCAATTTCAGGAACAATTTCGCACGACTTTCAGAAGCGTTGCTGAAGGAAGGCAAGAAAGACAAGGCGATCGAAGTGTTGGATAAATGCATGGAAGTGATGCCTCGCAATACCATTCCATATAACTACTTCATGCTGCCTGTGATCGAAGCTTACTACAGGTGTGAACAGTTTGACAAGGCAAACAAGCTGGTGAAAGATCTGGCTGATATTTATGAGAAAGACCTGACTTACTACTTTTCACTGCAGCCATCCTTCTATGACAAGATTGATTACGAATCTCAGCAGGCCATGTCTGTTATGCAAAGACTGACAGGGCTTACGAAAGGTTACAAGCAGGATGCGCTTGCCAAGGACATTGAAGCCAGATTCAAGGCTCTTGAAGAGCAGTTCCTGAAAAAGCAACCTACTGCAGCACGATAAGTGGCTCTATTTAGGATACCTTCTGCATTCCCTTTTATTTTCAGGGATCTCTGCTGGAAGATACCTGTATCTGAAAAGGTTATTTACCTGACATTCGACGATGGACCTGAGCCTACGGTAACTCCTTTTGTCCTGGAGACACTGAGAAAATATGATGCTGCTGCGACGTTCTTCTGCATTGGAAAAAATGTTGAAACCTTTCCGCATCTTTTTCAACGACTGCTTGATGAAGGTCATGCCATTGGCAATCACACGTATTCGCATCTGAAAGGATGGGTCACTGATACAGATGAATACCTGAAGGATGTAGAAGCCTGCTCGACAGTTGTGCAGTCATCGCTCTTCAGGCCTCCTTATGGAAAGATCTCGTTTCGACAGTACAGACGCTTGCTTAAAAAATATACCATCGTGCTGTGGGATGTCATTACACATGATTACGATGTGACAATCGACAAGCACGAAGCCCTTAAGAAGAGCATTGAATCTATCAAGCCGGGATCTGTGGTTGTTTTTCATGACAGCAGGAAAGCCCGCGTGAATCTCGAGTTTCTTTTGCCGGCCTTCATGGAGCATTTCCACAAGAATGGATATCGTTTTGAAGCGTTGACCGAGGAGATCTGCCGAAAGGCGGTTTCGTAATTTTTATAGTCATTCCACGTTAACAAGCATGCTTCCAAAAGAACGGCATACTGCACTGATAAAGGCTAAAGCTTCTGAACTTGGCTTTATGCATTGTGGTATTTCAAAAGCAGGATTTCTTGAGAGCGATGCGAGGCACCTTGAAACCTGGCTGAATAAAGGCATGCACGGAAAGATGTCGTATATGGAGAATTATTTCGATAAACGACTTGATCCTACGATCCTGGTGCCTGGCGCAAAATCAGTGATCTCGCTCCTCCTGAATTATTTTCCATCAGAAACACAAACTACCGGAGATGCTCCTAAGATCTCGCGATATGCGTATGGTGTTGACTATCATTTTGTAATAAAGGATAAGCTCAACCAGCTTTTACAATATATGCGCGATGAGATAGGGGATGTGGATGGCCGTGCTTTCGTTGATTCGGCCCCGGTGCTCGACAGGGCCTGGGCCGCACGTTCAGGTCTTGGATGGATCGGAAAGAACGCAAACCTCATCAATAGGAAAAGCGGTTCGTACTTTTTTATTGCGGAGCTTATTGTTGATCTCGAGCTGCTTGAAGATGGTCCGGTAACCGATCATTGTGGAACGTGTACACGATGCATTGATGCCTGTCCTACAGATGCGATCACCGACTCACGTGTGGTCGATGGTTCACGATGCATCTCGTACCTTACCATTGAGCTGAAGGATGCGATACCAGAGGAGTTTGCAGGACGTATGGAAGACTGGGTGTTTGGTTGTGATATCTGCCAGGAAGTTTGTCCATGGAACAGGTTTTCAGCTCCTCACAATGAACCAATGCTCGCTGCGAATCCGGCAGTACTTGAAATGAGCAGAAAAGAATGGTCTGAAATGACAGAGGATGTTTTCCGGAAAGTCTTTAAAGGGTCTGCCGTGAAGCGGACCGGCTTTAAAGGACTTACGCGGAATCTTAAATTTTCAGGATTTGGTAATGCTTTTGAAGACCTCGGTGATGACATCTCCATAGATGTTCCCGAAGGTGGCGATACACCAGACCTTAAAAAGGAGTAACTCGTCTTTTTTAAGCCATTTGGTTGCCTTTAACAGCTCTTTCCTGAATAAAGAGCGATCGAAACTTACTTTCTGTAAAATGTGTTTGCTTAGTTCGAGCATGGCTAATCGTGATTAAATTAATTCTAAGCTTGATGATTCTAAGTTAACTGATCGCAAGGCGCTTTGTCAAGGCGATTTTTGCCAAAAAATCCCAAACCTTTTTGTTGATAAATGTTTGTGCAACACTTCCGCAAGTTCTTCGTTACAGCCTTCCTGATTGTGTCTCAGGAACCTGCTAAACATTCAAACATTGTATGTTAGCACACGGCTGAAACAAGGGGGGGAAGAAAAGTTGAATAAAAATTTTGTGGAATCGAACTCAGCTGAGGTTAGTCTGATGAGCTTATTGAACTATTTTTTGATGATATTGAATGATCATCAATACCAGACAGCCTGCTCTTTTTTTAATGCTTCGGGATCTTGGCCTGAATAGGCTTTGAGGAAGTTTTTCCATCCGGCTTTACGATACTTTTCATTCACCATGAAGGAGGAAGCACCTACATCAAGATCTCCAGAGTCTGGTATTCTCTGGTCTCCCCAGTTCGCCTTCATCTTTAGCTTCCCTTTATATAATTTCCAGTCTCCCGCAAAGGCTATGTTCCAGCTTCCTTTTTCTGATGTTGTTATGGGCATTGGGCTGTTATTCATATCAGGGGTGAACCGGATCGCGAAAGTTCCCTGGAATGTTCCGGGATGACTCTGTGTACTACTGTCTTCTACAAGATGATAAATCCCTGTCACGATGCCCTGGCCGTTCGATTTATCCTGGAGTACCTGATTGATTTTCAATGTGCCTTTGTAAGTGCATACATTTTCTTTCACTCTTGACTTTCCTGTGATGGTAATGACTGATTGATCTGATGATGCCTGTGCACTCAGGAATACCATGCTTAATCGTTCGAAGTCTTCTCCTATAAATCCAATGAATGGCTTTTGAAGCTGCATGAGTGATGTATAGTTCGCCTGGCTGTAGTCACTGGTTACATCCGAATATCCTGCAACATTCACCTTAAGTGACCTGAGCAGTGAATCCTGATCAAATGTCTGGGCAAGTGATGCTGATGAAATCAGGATAAGAAATATAAGTTGTCTCATATGTATTAAATTAAATGGAATGTTTTTCAAAGTGAACATGTTGTTATGATTCCTGTTCTCCCCAGCGATAGCCTTTAATTTCCAGCCCTGCCAGGTCAAGCACTCGGTCAATAACCGTTGATGCAAGCTCTTCAAAGGTTGTGGGTCTGCTATAAAAACTGGGGCTCGCCGGACAGATAATGCCGCCTGCTTTGGTGACACGTTTCATGTTGTCAATATGTATGAGGCTGAGTGGTGTATCTCTGGTGACGAGGATGAGCTTTCTGCGTTCTTTCAGTATTACATCTGCCGCCCGTGTTGTAAGGTCATTCGAAATACCTGTTGCTATGCGCCCTAAAGTTCCCATGGAGCAGGGACAGATGATCATCGTAGTGTATCTGGCTGAGCCGGATGCAAATGGCGCATGGAAGTCCATCTTGTCGTAAAAAGTGAACGGAACATCTTTGTAGCTTTCATCACCCAGTTCATAGGTCCATACATGCTTTGCATTATCAGACATCACTACACCAACCTGATCGATCTGATCCTTTAAAGAAGATAGCTTTTCGAGAAGAACTTTTGCATAGATGGAACCACTGGCACCGGTCACAGCAACGACGATCTTATTTTTTTTCTGGCTCATTCGGCTGTTTGGGCTTTCCTTCAATGTAATAATTAAAGGTGAACTGAAGTACAGTGTTGTATTGACCGCGATTGAAGCGGTATGTGGCATTCCCCTGGTGATTTCTCACTGGCAGGATGGAATTGGAGATCCGCCAGTTCATGTACAGCTTGTTGTAAATCGGGTAGCTGACTCCTATGCCTGCGCTGAACTCTTCTTTATAAAAAGGTCTTGACTCTGGATGCAATGCAGGATAAAGTCCTGATTCATTTTCGACTGATGAGTTTAGGAGACGACCGAACATGACGCCTGCTTCGTATATAAACTTGTCTTTCCTGAATTGTACCATGAGCGGAACTTCGACATAATCAAGCTTGAGAAGAAAAAATGTGTTGTCGCCTTTCTCTGGATTTACAGCTTTTCTGCTGCCCTTCTGGATGTATATGATCTCGATCTGGTAGGAGATCCTTTCTGTGACATCACGTTGGATCAATGCACCTGCTGCTATCCCGGCTTTATGAAAACCCGATAGCGCGTCACCCGAAAGCTGGCTTGTTGAAAGTCCTGCTTTGAGGCCGCTTCTAAATCGCTGCGCATGAAGTTCATGTGCACCAGCAAACAGTATTAAGAGCAGTATGCCTGTCAATCTCATTGAACAACCGGTTTCATGTCTGCCTGGATAACTTCATTTGTCACTGTATTGTAAACGAAGACAACGATGTTGCAATTGTGATCCACGTAATTTGCAGGAATGGTATATGTGTGATTTTTCGTGAAGGTCTGGTCTTTCACTACAGGACCAGTGGTAACTGCCTCGCCCCACACACTGTTCAGTGATGTCCGTAATGCATGCATGTGAACATAGCCTGAAACGTCCTGTTGCCCTGATGGCTGTGCATAGTCTGTCTGGTATTGTACAATGCTGTCTTCTGTCAGATAAACACAAAGCTTGAGTGGCTCACTGATGTCTTTCAGGAATTCAACTTTCGTTGTGCATGTTATCGCTCTGGTGGTGCTGTTGTATGCGACACTGAGCTCGAACGATGCTTCAGCTGGTCTGCTCAGCTTGGATTGCACGCTGTCTTTCCAGACGGTATATGCAATGATATGTGTCTGCGATGCAAAGCCTGACCGGTTTACCATACCATTCGGATTGCCCGCGGTGCTTATTCCGAAAAAGTTATCCAGGTCAACAGATTCTGGTGTTCTGAAATCGTATGAATAGTTTCCTGAAAGTACCCTTGCAAAATATCCTGCATGAACAGCAAGAGGAATTACTTTACCCTCGTTGTTATGTACAATGGAATCCAGAGCTTGTGCTGCCGCCGGGCAATTCCCGCAAAGATGCCCTGTGTAGTCCTCAACAAGCACTTTCCGGACTTTAACAACACCTCCCGAAGTGGTGTCATCAGGTGTTGATGTATTCGTTTCCCTGTAAGGGCCTTCCACTTTATCGCAGGCAATGAAAAGAGAAGCAAGAGTAAAAAAAACGAGCGCCTTATACATGATCAAAAGCTTGTTGAAACTGAAAGTGAAAATCCACTGGTTGCCGGAACGTTTCTGCAGATACCGCCAACGCAGTAGATCCCTTCACGCTGTCTTCCGTAGCCAAGCGAGATTCGTTTAGCACCTTTTACATATCCTATTGCTCCGTAATAGTAATGAACCTCATGCCCTTTGTTTCCATAGTTGTACTGGTCGAGAACTGTAAAGAACCAATGTGGTGCAACTGTTAATTCCATCAACCCTGCAGCCCATGAACCTTTGTCTTCTTCTGTTGACAATGACTGAAGTTCGGTACGCAATGCAACTGTTGAGGTGAACTTGTAGGTGATGTCAGCAACCACAACCTGTGAGAAGATCCTTGGATATCCTGCAAGTCCCTGGATGACGTTCTTATTATATTCCTGGTAAGCATAGAATAGGTTAACCTTGACTTTCTTCGTGAATTTCCTGGAGATCTCAATGTTGTAATCTCTGAAGAAGTTGGTCCTTCCAATCCGTGTGACGTCTGATTCATAGCCGTAGTCAGGATCAATGCTGGCAAAGGATGTATCAATGGAATTTGCTGCGGAAGCATTAAGGATCACAGTAGTGCCATAATCGCCACCGAGCACGGTACCTTTCTTTAAGGTGTAAACAACTTCTGCCTGGATGCCCTGCTCTCCATTTGGCTGCGTTGCATAAGGATAGAATGTTGCCAGCATGTATGTGTGCTGTCTGGTTAGCGCCGGAAGATAATTCAGGGTTAAGGCATTACCCTGTGCATTGCGGTCTGAGCGGAAGTTCATGTTATCGATCCGCTTTGCTGACAATGACACTCCGAGGCCTTTCTGGGAATATGATGCCATCAGGAATGCCGCATTGCCTGGTTTGTAGATCATCCCGTTTACCAGGGATGGGTCGTTGATCTTGTATGCATATTCACCTGTTACGGCGATCTTTCCTCGTGATACATTGAACCTTCCAGACCATGCAGCTACATTCTCTGGCAGTTTCCAGTCCGGGTCTGTGTCGGCCTGGTATCGTGAAACAAAATTTCCACCCACACTCACTTCAGTTTCTCCAAGCAATGAATCCAGAAGCTGGTTGATATGTACTTCGCCATCAATGCCTCTTACAAGTCCGGCGCCGGTCGTGAAAAACTGTCTTTGCTTTCCGATAAACGCTTTGGTATAAACTCCTTTGATGGGCATGTATTTAAGCCTGATACCATCCATGGCGTTATCAAATCCTAACCCGCGTTCTTCATAGCTTCTGAAAACAAGCCCGTTTCCGAACTGCTCATAAAAGCTGCCTAGTGTGACATCAAGGTTTTCCACCGTGTATCCTGCATACCGGAAGGGAATTCCCTGTCCTTTGTACCTTGCATCAAATCCGGGAAGTGGGTTCAGGTAAGCTTCGTAACGAGCACCTGCCCTGAAGTTTCCTTTTGTATAGGTCACATTTCCAAATCCGTTCAGCAGGAATTTTTCCGGTGGAACGGTATTGAACCCGATCAGTGAATCGGCCTTCGGAAGGTAAGCTGCATCCACCTGAAAATTCCCATGGATCTCGCCATAATCAATGTTCTGATTGTTCTGCTGGGCTGCTGCTCTAAAAGAAAAAATGCAGCATGTCACAATGATAGCTGCATTCTTAATCGTATCAATTCGTTGATTCATTATTCCTTGATTTCCTGTCCGGCCGATAGCTTTTTGACAAGTTCATATAGTTTCTCTTCGTCGCCGGGTGCAGATGAATTCTGCTGCCATACAACCTGGCCGTTTCCGTTGATCAGGAAGGTATGCGGAACATTGTTCACATTCATTGCACGTTTAAAATCCCCGTTAGGATCCAGCAGCACATCAAACTCCCAGTTCCTTCCATTGACGTATGGTGCAACCTTTCCCATGTTCCTTGAATCGTCGATCGAGACAGCAACCACTTTCACTCCGGTTTCTTTTTGCCAGTCTGTATAGTTTTCAGAGATCGCGTTGAGCTCTGCCTTGCACGGACTGCACCATGTAGCCCAGAAGCTGATCACCATTGGCTTGCCGTCATTGTTTAGCGTGCTTGTCCTGAACGGTTTTCCATCGAGCGTTTTCACTTCTGCTTCAGGAAGTTTTTTTACTTTATTTTCCTGTGCAAAGATAGCTGATGAAAAAGCCATTAAGGCTGCAAAAATGAGTGTCTTCATGAAAAGGCAGTTTTATCAAATATAGCGTGTAAAATTCAAAAAAAAGGGCTGAACCTTTTTGGAACAGCCCTTTTTAAAAATGATTCCTGACGTATTATTTAGTGAGCGTGATCTTTTTAGTGATCGTCTCAGTTCCTTTAGTCATTTTCACATAATAAATTCCTGAAGGAAGGTTCGCTGTTTCAAGTGTAAAACGGTGTTCACCTGAAGCCATTGCTGCATTGTAAGGAACAGCTACAAGCTCTCCTACAAGGTTGTACATTTCAAGCTTTACACGCTCATCTGATACCAGTGAAATGAAAACTGTCGGGTTAGCTGCGGATGGATTCGGATAAATTGAAAACTTATCAGAAGCATCGTTGTTCTTCACTGATAGCGGAGTTCCTGTTAAGTTCAGGTTATCCACGTAAAGGTTGTTTCCATAGTCGCTTGTTGCTTTAAATTTAACAAGCACCTCTGGTTCTCCTGCAAGTGCATTTAAAGAAATGGTTTCTGTTCTCCACTGTGTTGCTGTCGGTGTAAATGAATTCTGCGTTGGGTTTGCAGTCTTCAGCGTGTTGCCAGCCTTATTGTAAACATTTGTCCAGGTAGCTCCGCAATCAGTTGAATAGAATACTTCAAGTCTGTCGATCTCTGGTGATGATGATGTGTATCCTGCATAAGCCACATCGAATGTCAGGTTGATCGGGCTGATCATGTTTGATGCATCGATTGCCTGAGCAAACAGTTCGTCAACTTCACCAGGGTAGCTGTTGTAGAAGTCCATTTTAGCACATGCCTGTGTAGATCCTGTAATAAATCCTCCTGCTCCTGTCTTACGAACCCATGTAGCGCCGTTATCCAGGTTGTTACGCATCCATCCTGTTGGTGGGAAAGTTGCCAGCTGGAAATTCTGAGTCATTGGAAGCATCGCATAGGTACTGATGATGTTGATGCTTTTCTGAAGCAGGTTATTCGCTGCATTGTAATCGGTGTTTCCATTTGGATAGACTGTCTGGATCTTTACTGTGTGAAGGCCTGCAGGCACTGTCATCGTTGGAATATTCACTGTCGCTGTTGCTCCTGAAGCAAGGGATCCTGTCCATACAACTGAATCCATTGGATTGTTGTCGATCTGGTATTTTACAGTTGCTGTTGTAAGTGTTGCAGTTCCCCAGTTCTTGATTGTTGCAACAGGGTTGATGTTAGACCCGCACTGAAACAATGGAACAGAAGCGATATTGGTAACTCCGGCATCGTTTGCTACCTGGATCGGTGTAGTGATCGCAGCCTGGTAAACTTCCTTGTCGCTGTTGTCCTGAACGAAGGCAACAACTGCAATTTCGTTTTTATTATAGATGAATGCCGGTACACCTGCATTGAACGTATATGTCTGCGCCTGGCCGTTTGTCCATGTTAAAGGAAGCGTTGTTCCGTTTCCATTCGGATACATCTTCCTCATTACATTAAAGAATTCTGTTTCACCGTTTGTTCCCGGAGCGGCTGCAAAGCTGATGGTCTTTTCGATCATCGCAACATGTAGCTTCAATGGGCCGGTATATGTCGCTGCTGCACTTGCAGTAACTGTAGCTGAAATAAAAATTGAATCAAAGTCTGATGACATGGTGTGTGTCAGTGTGATCGCGAAAGGACTTGTGACTGCATACCTGTTGTTGATCACCGTCTGGTTCCAGTTTGCCGGTGCCCCAGCATAGTTCGGTGACATTACAGCAATAGTATCTCCGTCGATCGGAGCATACGGAACACCATTCACTCCATAATAATTCACTCTTGGACTAACATCCACCTGTGTTTGAGCATTCATTGGATCTACACCAGGCCAGTTTGTCTGGTATTTGATCGAGATCACTTTGCTTGTGTTGTTGTCAAGCAGGGTGTTAAAGTCAGGATTCTGAGCTGCACACGGGCCGCAGGAAGCATTCGTGAACTCTTCAGCAAGGATCATACGCTGGGTCTGTGAATAACCGAGTGTTGTGATGCCAGCCAATCCGATCAGAGTAAATATTCTTTTCATGTGTCAGGATTAAGGAGTGGTTTTCAAATTGTTATCTAAACAAATATAAAAAAAATGAAATCTGTTCAAAGTTTCTTTTCTACTTTTAAATGAATGTGCAGGATAATTCTCTTACTTCTGATTTTTACAAACGCTGTTTTACCTGCTCAGCCTGTTTTTTTCGAAAAGGTCTTTGGTACTGATGAAACGGAGATAGCACGGTCTGTCCGTGAATGGCCCGACGGCACTATCATGGTTGGAGGAATTCGGGGGAATGGACCACTGGGAGGCTACGACTTCGCGCTGTTACGTCTCGATCGTGCTGGTGAACTTCAATGGACGAAATTTTTCGGAACCTCTGAAGATGACAACTGCCTCTACATGAACACGTGCTCTGATGGAAATCTTATCCTGGCAGGTGAAACTTTCACATCTTCTGCATTACTCGATGGGTTCATCATAAAAGTTGACACCGCAGGAAATGAGCTCTGGAGAAGGATGTTTTCTTCGCCGGTAAATGAGTCTATCCGGTTTATTATTGAAACCAGCGATAAGGGTTTTATTTGTGCGGGTTATCAGAATGATGTCAATGGCTCAAATGATTGCTGGTTCCTGAGGCTTGATTCTTTAGGTAATGAGGTGTGGTCGCAGACCTATGGATCATGGAGTAATGATTATGCTGACATGATCCGTGAGCTTCCTGATGGAAGGTTCATCGCGACTGGTGATACAAAAAGCATGGGCAATGGAGGATATGATGTCGAGGTGTTCCTTCTTGATGAAGCGGGTATCCCGGAATTTGATCTCACATATGGTGATCAGTTTCAGAATGGTTGCCAGGGATTGATCGTTCTTGCTGATGGCAACTTTCTTTCCTATGGTGAAACGGAGATCTATGCAAACTCCGCTTTCGAAATGTTCCTTGAAAAAATTGACACTGTGGGGAATAGTGTATGGCGAAGGACTTTTGGAACTAATGGTGCAGATGCTGCTTTTTCAGTTGTTGAAAATCCCGATGGTACATTCATGATGACAGGTTATACTCCCGGACCAACAGGCCCTCTGAACCTGGCCGTCGCAAAAGCTGACTCGCTGGGATTTATGATGTGGATGAAGTCGTATGGTTCCACTGGCATAGATATAGGATATGATATCCAGACTTCTCTTGATGGAGGATATCTTATAGCCGGCCGTACTTCACAATCCAATGACCAATTTTATGTTCTGCATGTGAACGAGTTGGGGATGCCTTCGTCTCTGGAAAGTTTCGTTGATGCACAGATCAGGATATTCCCGAATCCGGTGTCTGATATTTTAACAATTCGCTCAGACCAGACACTGAATAGAGTAAGCATTTTTGATAGCCAGGGTAGAATATTGTCTGTGCAAACATGCTCAGAGAAGAATATTCAGATGACTGTCAGCGAACTTTCTGCCGGAACATACATGATTACGGCTGAAACCGGGAGTCAGCGCATAAACCGTAAACTGGTTGTTTTTCGATAGTTTTAATTTATATTTTTGTTTAAACCTCTATTCAGATGAAAAACATTTACTTATCCCTATTAGCCATACTTGTTGCAGGCGGACTTTCTGCTCAGAACCTGAATGGCAGAACGATTACAATTGTAGGTGATTCAGCTGAAATCATTGAAACAGGCGTGGTGCGTGTGAACAACAATTCATCACAGAATGTGTCATTGAAAGTGAAAAGACAAGAAGGAAATCTCGTGGCCGGATCAGCGAATTACTTTTGCTGGACGATCTGCTATGGGCCATCTACGAATGTGTCTCCTAGCGCAATGACAGTCACTGGCAATGGGTATAATGACAACTTTCACGGGTATTACGATCCTGCGATGAATCCCGGAGAATCAACCATCAGCTATATATTCTTCAATACAGCGAATACAAATGACTCTGTATGGTTTACTGTGAACTACCGCACTTCTGGTGTTGGAGATACACTGTCTGATCCTTTTATCGACGTTAACTTTTCAGCTGCTGGAATTTCTGAAAACAGCACAAAGGTAAGTAGCCCTGCATATCCGAATCCTTCTGCAAACCATGTCTCTTTTAACCTTGTCAAATCTGAAAAAACAGATCGTGTAGAAGTGTACAACATGCTTGGAGAGAAAGTGTATGTTCAACAGCTGACTGATTTTTCAAAAGTGATCATACCTGTGAACAGACTGCATGATGGCATCTACTTTTGTAACTTTTTAAGAAATGGAAATGTGATCGGAGCTGAACGTTTCTCCGTCGTTCATTAATAAGAATTTCCAGTAAGGATCTCTGCAAGCCGGGCTACTCCAGTCCCGGCTTTTTCTTTGATTACATATACATTACCGTCAAGTGTAACTGCAGTTTCATTCGGATCAATAAGGTATTTGGGAGTTGAAGGAGGTGTAAAGTCTATAATGCCGGCTGCAGGGTAAACATTCAGTGATGTTCCTATAATGACAAATATATCCGCATCTGAAGCGATCGTATAAGCTTTTTCCATCATGGGAACTGCTTCGCCAAACCAGACGATGTGAGGCCGAAGCTGAGAGCCTTTTTCACATTTGTCACCAATCCTGATCTCTTCTTTTTTAAGATCATAAATTAGTGCTGAACTCACCGTGCTTCGTGCTTTCATAATTTCCCCATGAAGATGAAGGACGTTCGTTGATCCTGCCCGTTCATGAAGGTTATCGATATTCTGGGTGATGATCCTTACGTCAAACTTATCTTCAAGCTTTGCGAGGATTCGGTGGGCATCATTTGGTTCAGCCTGGATGATCTGCTTTCTTCTTTTATTATAGAAGTCAAGTACCAGTTTCGGGTCTTTTTTCCAGGCCTCGGGTGTGGCAACATCTTCGATCCGGAATTCCTCCCATAAGCCGCCACTGTCGCGAAAAGTTCTGATGCCACTTTCCGCACTAATGCCCGCTCCTGTGAAAACTACCAGTTTTTCCATGGTTCCAGACCGTTTTTTTCAATTTTATTACCTTCGCAAGTTACAAAATATGTGGTATGGCGAAATTTAGAAAGCAAGATGCGTTAGATTATCATTCAGAAGGCAGACCTGGAAAAATTGAAGTTGTTCCTACAAAGCCATACAGCTCTCAGCGAGATCTTTCCCTGGCTTACTCTCCGGGAGTTGCTGAGCCCTGCCTGAGAATTGAAAAGAACCCTGAAGACGTTTATAAATATACTGCCAAAGGAAATCTTGTTGCAGTTATATCAAATGGTACGGCTGTGCTTGGCCTTGGAAACATTGGACCTTCAGCCTCCAAGCCGGTAATGGAAGGGAAAGGGCTTCTCTTTAAGATTTTTGCAGACATCGATGTGTTCGACATTGAAGTGGACGCAAAAGATATCGATACGTTCGTAAATACAGTTAAAGCCATCGCTCCAACTTTCGGTGGGATAAACCTGGAAGATATTAAAGCGCCTGAGTGTTTTGAGATCGAACGAAGATTGAAGGAAGAGCTCGATATTCCTCTCATGCATGATGACCAGCATGGTACGGCGATCATTTCATCGGCCGCGCTGATCAATGCGTGTGAGATTGCAAAGAAGAGCATTGGAAAGGTCAGGATCGTGATCAACGGAGCAGGCGCTTCCGCGATTTCTTGTGCAAAGCTGTACCTCGCGGTGGGCGCGAAGAAAGAAAACATCATCATGTTCGACAGCAAAGGCGCGATCACTAAAGACCGTACAGATCTTGATGTACAGAAGTCTTTCTTTGCGACCCCAAAGAAGCCTAAAGACCTTGAAGATGCAATGAAAGATGCCGATGTGTTTGTCGGGCTTTCAAAAGGAAATGTTGTGTCCCAGAAGATGATCAAGGGAATGGCGAAGAATCCGATCGTTTTTGCATTGGCTAATCCTGACCCTGAGATCACTTATCACGATGCAACAGAAGCACGCAAGGATATCATTATGGCAACCGGACGGAGTGACCATCCTAACCAGGTGAACAACGTGCTTGGATTTCCATTCATATTCCGTGGAGCGCTTGATGTAAGAGCGAAGCAGATCAATGAAGAAATGAAGCTTGCCGCTGTTTATGCGATCGCTGAGCTTGCAAAAGAGCCGGTGCCAGAATCGGTGAACCGCGCGTACTCTTCAAAGAACCTGAGCTTCGGGAAAGATTATATTATTCCAAAGCCTATTGACCATAGGTTGATTTATACAGTAGCACCTGCAGTAGCTAAAGCTGCAATAGATTCAGGTGTAGCAGGCACAACGATCAAAGACTGGGACGCTTATATTCAGGATTTGATGAACCGTTTAGGGCTTGGTAATAAGCTCATCAGGAACATCACACAACGTGCAAAGGAAAATCCTAAGCGTGTGGTGTTTGCTGAAGCGGATCATTACAAGATCCTGAAAGCTGCACAGGAAGTTCGTGATGAAGGCATCGCCATTCCAATTTTATTAGGGAACAAGGAGAAAATAAAAAGACTTATCGCAGAGAATCATCTTGATCTTGCAGAAGTGGAAATCATTGACCCAAGAAGTGATGCGGAAAAGCCAAAAAGAACCCAGTTTGGTGATATCCTTTTTGAAAAGCGTCAGCGCCGTGGCTATACACAGTACGAAGCGAGATGGGCAATGCGTGAGAGAAATTTCTTTGGTGCGATGATGGTCGAGACAGGTCTTGCTGATGCACTGATCTCAGGACTAACCAGGAAATATACCGACACAATTCGTCCGGCACTTCAGATCATCGGAACAGAGGAAGGCGTTAACCGTGTAGCTGGTATGTACATTATGGCAACTAAAAAAGGACCTTTCTTTTTCGCAGATACAACCGTGAATGTTAATCCGACTGCTGAAGAACTTGTTGACATTGCATCGCTGACAGCCAAAGCAGTTAAGCAGTTCAACATTGAACCAAGGATCGGCTTTCTGAGCTATTCCAATTTTGGTTCTACGGATGGGGAAGAACCACGAAAAATGAGACGTGCTGTGGAGTTGATGCACCAGCGTTTCCCGAACCTTGTGGTAGATGGAGATATCCAGGGGAATTTCGCGTTGAATGCCGACATGGTAAAAGAGCAGTTTCCATTTTCGGAGCTTTCGAAAACACCAGCGAACACATTGATCTTTCCAAATCTGACCTCAGGAAATATTTCTTATAAGCTGATCCAGGAGCTTGGTGCGGCAGAAGCCATCGGACCGATCTTGTTAGGCTTGAAAAAATCTGTTCACATCCTTCAGCTGGGTAGCACCGTGCGTGAGATCGTGAACATGGTTACGATTGCAGTGGTGGATGCACAGGCAAAGGAAAAGCAGATGACAGCAACACCGAAACGTAAAAAATAAACCGGGTATGTATAACCATATTGATGGAAGTGTTTCCGAGCTTACTCCAACTTATGTGATCATTGAAGCAGGAGGCATCGGTTATCATATCAACATCTCTCTGAATACATATACGAGTATCCAGGGAGCTAACAAGATCAAGCTTCTCACACACTTTTCAGTGAAGGAGGATGCACATACCTTGTTTGGATTCTACACTGAAAAAGAGCGGACAATGTTTCGTCTGCTGATCAGTGTGAACGGTGTCGGTCCTAATACTGCACGTCTTATCTTGAACTCGCTGTCTCCCGATGAGATCGCATCAGCAATACTTGCAGGAAACGTACCTGTGCTGAAAGGAGTGAAAGGCATAGGTGAGAAATCCGCGCAGAGGATCATTGTTGACCTTAAAGACAAGGTTGGTAAAGACACTCCAGCGATTTCGCCGGTCTTAATTTTTAACTCAGACAATAGATCGAAATCCGAAGCGTTATCAGCACTGGTAAATCTGGGCTTTGCTAAAAACACTGCGGAGAAGGCTATTGAGAAAGCGATTAAAACTGCAGGTCCTGAGGCAGCGATTGAAGAGTTGATTAAAATCGCTCTTAAAAATCTTTAATTTTAATTTAAAGCTTTAGCGCTTGAAGGGTGCCCTGAAATATAGTTTCATTTTATTTACGCTTACCGCCTTCCTTTCAGTCGGATGGAGTGTTGCACCTGGATGGGTCACAATTCCCCAGGGGAGCAACCCTGTAAGGATCCTTCAGGATACCAATAAACCTGACACGATTATACGTGATGTAAAGCTTCCTTTCCCTTTCAAAGATGAATCGTATGATCCCACTGATCATGGTAATGAAGGTGGGCTTTTCATGACTAACCCTTCCAATGTAAAGGATGAGGTGGTTTACGATCCTGCAACGAATTCATACATCTTCAATCAGCGCATGGGGAATATGGATTATCGCAGGCCTTCCTACATGACTTTTGAAGAGTATGTCGATTATGATATGGCCAGGTCGATGCGTAAGTACTGGGAACAACGTAATGAAGCTCAGAACTTTAATAAGACAACAGGTCTGATCCCGAAGATACACGTTGGTGGTGAAATGTTCGACAGGATCTTTGGTGGGAACACAGTTGATATTCGTCCACAGGGAAGTGCCGAACTGATCTTCGGTGTGAATTCAACAAATAATAAAAACCCCGCGCTGGCTGAAAAACAACGTAAGATCACAACTTTCGATTTTAACCAGAAGATTCAGTTGAACGTCATTGGAAAGATCGGTGACAAGCTTAAGCTGACAACCAATTACAACACCGAGGCAACATTTGATTTCGAAAATCAAATGAAGCTTGAATATACCGGATATGAAGACGAGATCATTAAAAAGATCGAGGCCGGTAATGTCAGCCTCCCGTTAACAGGCTCGCTGATCACCGGATCTCAAAGCCTTTTCGGGATCAAGACCCAGCTTCAGTTCGGCAGAATGACAGTGACAACGGTTCTTTCTCAACAAAAAGGACAGAAGAAAGAGATCAATGTTTCTGGTGGAGCGCAGACAACCAATTTCGAGATCAAGGCAGACAACTACGAATCGAACAAGCACTTCTTCCTTTCAAAATACTTCCTTGACAATTATGATGCTGCCAATGCAAAGCCTGCATTTGTTACTTCCAACATCAACATTACCCGGGTGGAAGTATGGGTGGTTAACAGGAACAGCACAAGCGTTAATGACCTCCGTAATATCGTTGCGTTGGAACAGCTCGGTGAAGGCGGTGCCTTGCCTGATAATTCAGCAAACAATTTAAATCCTGCCGTACTCGGTGCCAATTCTGCCGTGCGTGAAAAAAGCACCGTCAATTCAGTGCTGCAAAATGCACCGTATAGTCTGACCTCCGGAAGGGATTTCGAAAAGATTCAGAATGCGAGGAAGCTTTCCAATACGGAATATACAGTCAATACAAAGCTTGGATACATCTCCCTAAACAACGGGCTGAATGCAGATGATATTCTGGGTGTAGCTTTTCAGTATACCAATACGGTTGATGGTAACACATACCAGGTTGGTGAATTCTCTACGGATGGAGTGGTACATCCTTCTAACCTTATTGTTAAGCTCTTGAAGCCTGCACGTGTCAATGTACGCGGCCTTACCTGGAAGCTGATGATGAAGAACGTTTACTGGATCGGTTCATACCAGTTATCAGAAAAAGATTTCAGGCTTGAGGTGTTCCATTCAAACTTTCTGAATGGTGCGGATGTACGTTATATTCCGGACGGTGCGATAAAAGGCAAGCTGCTACTTCAGGTGCTTAAGCTGGATAGAGTGAATCCTCAGCAGGCTCCACGTCCGGATGGTCAGTTCGACTTTTTGAATGGCATTACCATCAATAAGGAAAACGGAAGACTCTTCTTCCCTGTTGTTGAGCCATTCGGGGAATATCTGTATAACCAGATCACCGGACCAAGCAACAGTCCTGATTATCCGAACAACGTGCTTGTCGCGAATCGATATGCATTTACTGAACTTTACGATTCAACGAAAACGGCAGCATCCCTGATCCTTTCGAAAAACAGGTTCAAAATGAAGGGAAGCTATCAGTCGTCTTCCAGCTCCGAGATCTCATTGAATACAGTCAACGTTCCGCAGGGATCAGTAGTGGTTACTGCAGGCGGACAGACACTCGTGGAAAATCAGGATTACACCGTCGATTACCAGTTGGGAAGAGTCAAGATCATCAACCAGGGTGTGCTCGCATCGAACACACCGGTGAAAGTCAGCCTTGAAAGTAATGCGACCTTCAACATGCAGGTAAGGAACCTCGTAGGTAGCAGGTTCGATTATAAGGTCAATAATGATTTCTCACTCGGCGGAACGATCATGAACCTTACTGAAAAGCCCATCACTCCTAAAGTGAATGTTGGGGATGAACCGATCTCAAACACGATCTGGGGGCTTGATGCAAACTATAAAACAGAAGCACCGATCCTGACACGAATGATCGATAAGCTTCCGCTGATATCAACGAAGGCGCCGTCATCAGTGACTGCCGTTGGTGAATTCGCGCATTTGATTCCGGGACATTCCAAAGCGGTAACAAAAAGCGGTACTGCCTATGTGGATGATTTTGAAGGAAGTTACACCGCGCTTGACATTAAAAACATCAATGCCTGGTCATTGGCTTCAGTACCTCAGGGCCAGCCCGACCTCTTCCCTGAAGTATCACCTGCAAAAGTAGATGTGACCAGCGGGTTCAATAGGGCAAGGCTTTCCTGGTTCATCATTGATCCACTATTCTACAGGAATAACTCACTGACTCCTTCACATATTCAGGGATCAACGGAGCAGACAAACAACTATACACGTGAAGTGCTGGAAACAGAGCTGTTCCCTAAAAAGGAGCTTCCGACAGGGCAGCCACCTACACTTCCTGTGCTCAACCTGGCATTCTATCCATCTGAAAAAGGGCCTTACAACTATGAAACAGGAAGTACCTCTTTTTCGGCAGGATTAAGCTCTTCAGGATATTTGAACAATCCTCAATCTCGCTGGGGCGGTATCATGCGTAAACTTGAGACGACAGATTTTGAAGCATCGAATGTGGAGTATATCCAGTTCTGGCTTATGGATCCGTTTGATAAGGATAACAATACGCCGAACCTGAATGGTGGTGATATCTATATCAACCTTGGAGATATTTCTGAAGATGTTTTGAAAGATGATGTACAGGCATTTGAGAACGGATTGCCAGGCACAGACAAGCCTTACAATGCAGCTTCACCAGATCCTGGAGATACGATCACTGCCTGGGGTAGGGTACCATTGAACCAGGCAATTGTCAATGCGTTCGATAATGATCCTACTGCCCGTCGATTCCAGGATGTAGGTCTTGATGGATTCAACTCTGCCAATGAAAATCTGTTCTTTCAGAATTATGTCAACGAGATCAGTGCTCTTGTTTCCGACCCGACAAGAAGAGCGCAGTTAATAGCAGATCCATCTCAGGATGATTACCAGTATTACCGTTCAAGTGCACATGACAATGCTGAGCATAGCATTCTTCAGAGGTATAAGTACTATTCAAACTATGAAGGCAACTCATCCACTGAGCAGCCTGATGGTTACCCGATCTCAGCGACTACACTTCCGAACATTGAAGACATCAACAGGGATAATACACTGATCACGCAGGAAGCATATTATCAGTATCGTGTGCACCTTGAACCAGCCCAGATGAACATCGGTGAGAATTTTATCACGGATATTGTCACAGGTACTACACAGATAAACAATCAGAATGTATCTGTTAAGTGGTACCAGTTTAAAGTACCAGTGAGGAATCCTGACAAGGTGGTAGGAGAGATCAGTGATTTCAGATCGATCAGGTTCATGCGACTTTTCATGAAGAACTTCAATGACTCAACCGTGCTCCGCTTTGGAAAGCTTGATCTGATCCGTGGAGAATGGAGAAAGTATGATTATGATCTTAGATATCCGGGTGAATATTTAACGGATGACAATTTCAATAATACACTGTTCAACTTATCGGCAGTGAACGTTGAAGAGAACAGCAGCCGTACACCTGTGAATTACGTTATCCCTCCGGGAATTGAAAGAGAACGGAACATTGCAACAACGAACCTTGCACTCCTGAATGAGCAGGCTTTGTCAATGAAAGTATGCGGACTTCAGGATGGTTTCTCCAAAGCGATCTTCAGAAACGTTGATCTTGATGTTCGTATGTATAAGAAGCTGAAGATGTTTGTGCATGCTGAAGCTGCGCAGACTGAAGTGCTGAATGATAAGGATCTTGTACTCTTTGTAAGGCTTGGAAAAGATCTTGACCAGAACTACTATGAATATGAGCAGCCATTGTATGTAACACCGTGGGAATCTTCGGATCCTGCAGTTATCTGGCCAGACAGCAACATCGTGGAGATCATTCTGGATGACCTGAAGACAGCCAAACTAAACAGGAATGCCTCCATGGCTGAAGGATTGGCAAGTTTTGACATGCCATTCTCATTTAAAGTTGGAAGCAAAACGATCCTCGTAAAAGGGAATCCAAACGTTGCGGATTTGAAAACGATCATGATCGGAGTGAGGAATCCTAAGAAAAATACTCCGGGAGATACTGACGACGGTGAGCCGAAATGCGCGGAGATCTGGATCAATGAATTACGTCTTACAGATTTTGATGAGCAGGGAGGATGGGCAGTCAATGCACGAGTTACAGCGAAGCTTGCCGATCTTGGACAGGTTACCGTATCAGGAACAAAGAAAACACCTGGCTTTGGTAGCATTGAACAGAAGTTGAATGAACGTTCACGGGAAGACATGAATGCATACGACATCTCATCGTCACTTGAACTGGGAAGGTTTATTCCCGAGAAGGCAGGGATCCGTGTTCCGGTGTTTGTAAACTATTCCGAAACATTCATTACACCGCAATTTGATCCGTTAGATCCTGATATTGAAATGAAAGAGTTGAGGGATTTCCGTGGACCTGAAGATTCGACGTATCGGGCCCGGAGGAACATTGTTCAGGATTATACACAACGGAAAGGCTTCAACTTTACAAATGTTAAAAAGGAAAAAGTCGGAGGATCAAAGAACTCACATATTTATGATATCGAAAACTTCGCGTTCACCTATGCTTACAATGAGCAGAACAGAAGGAATTTCAATACCGAATTCAATAACACCCGAAATTATAAGGCTGCTATTTCATATAACTTCTCAACGAATCCAAAGAATGTAAAGCCGTTTGCGAAGAATAAAACATTCAACAAGAGCTATTGGAAGCTTATCAAGGATTTTAACTTTAACACAGCACCATCGAGAATCGCTTTCAGAACGGATGTAGACAGGAATTACAATGAAACCCGTACAAGGAACATTATCGATGGATACATTGATACCCTTCCGGCAACATTTACCAAGACATTTGACCTTATCAGAAGTTATGATTTTAAGTATGATCTGACGAAGTCACTTGCGATTGACTTTTCAGCAACAAACAGAGGTACTATTGATGAGAAGCCAGGCTCAATGGATAAAGACAGTGCCGATTATGAAGAGAAGCGCGATACCATCATCAAGCAGTTTAAAAATTTCGGACGAACGACCGATTACAGGCATGTGATCAATGCGACGTACAATATTCCGATCAACAAGATTCCGATTTTGAACTTTGTTACAGCAACTGCAAAATACACCGGAAATTATAACTGGGTAGGTGCTGCGTTGGCCTTGGATACACTTGGAAATACAATTCAGAACTCGAATACCAAGCAGCTGACAGGTAACTTCAATATGGTGCAGTTGTATAACAGGATTCCATATTACAAAAAGATAAACCAGGCAAAAGGAAAAGGGAAGACACCGGCAAAGGCACCTGTTAAGCCACTTCCACCAGGAGTGAAGCCACCAGCTGATTCGACAAAAAAGAAGGAGATCAATATTCCAATACTTGAGTATGCGACACGATTGATCCTTTCATTGAAGAGAGTGAACCTTAGTTATTCGGAGAACAATGGATCCGTGCTTCCAGGTTATAACAGACGAACCAACATCCTTGGAATGGACAGAAATTTTGAAGGCCCCGGCGTTGGATATATTCTGGGAGAAGTGGATCCGTTCGGACCTAATGATTTCGGGAACTTCGCTGCATCGCGAGGATGGGTGGATTCATCGGCATCCATCAACAGTCCGTTCTCCATAACAAAATCAGTTAACATGACAGGGAGGGCAACATTGGAGCCTGTCAAAGACCTTGAAATCGAATTGAATTTCAGCCGAACGTTAACAGAGAATAATTCGAAATACCTCAGGTACGACCAGGCATCAGACCAGTTTATTGCAGTAAGCCCGCAGCAGTCAGGAAACTTCAGTATCTCATTCCTTACCTGGAGAACCTCATTTGTCAACGACAGAACTGAAGGAGAGATCCAGGCTTATTCAGAAGTGTTCCAGAATTTCATTGATTACAGGGCAGTTGTATCATCAAGGCTTGGCGGGGTCTATGAGAACCAGACAGGAGTGGCTCTTCCAGACAGTGCAGGGTTTAAGCAGGGTTATGGCAGAAACTCACAAGACGTCTTGCTGCATTCATTCCTCGCAGCCTATGGCGGAACAACAGCAGAAGCCACAGATCTGAAACTGTTCGATAAATTACCAAAGCCAAACTGGGGCGTAAAATATGATGGTCTTTCGAAGATTCCGGTGATGCAGAAGTATTTTAAAACGGTGACCTTATCACACAGGTACAGATCTACATTCAATATCGGAAGCTACGTAAACAACCAGGAGTGGGAAGATTTTGCGAATGGTTATGCAGCACCTGACAACCTCGATTTTGCAGGAAACATCTTATCACGATTCCAGATTGCGACAGTGACCATTACTGAGCAATTCAGCCCACTTATCAACATTGATATGACCTGGGTGAATAAGTTGATTACAAAAGTGGAGCTGAAGAGAGACAGGACCATCGCGCTAGCATTTAGTAATTCACAGATCACGGAAACGAAAGGACGTGAGATCGTGTTGGGTGCAGGCTACAGATTCACCAATGTGTCTATTCCATTGCCAGGTGCAGGTAAGAAAAAGCTTACAAGCGATCTTAACATTCGTTCCGATGTGTCATTCAGATATAACAACACAGTGACTAGAAGGATTGATGAAGCTACCAGTACACAGATAAACCAGGTGACAGGCGGGCAAAATGTGATCTCTCTAAAGAACTCTGCAGATTATGTTGTAAATGAACGCATCAATGTTCGTTTGTTTTTTGATAAGATCATTACCAAACCGCAGACTTCACAGACCTTTGAAACAGCAAATACCAACGCTGGAGTAAGTGTGAGGTTTACACTTCAGTAGGTATTTCTTTTTCGAAAAAAGGTCAACCCCTTTCGGCTGGAAAATTTATCTTTGCATCAAACTATTATATTATGAATTTTCCTGAGAATCTTAAGTACACAAAGGATCACGAATGGGTGAGGGTAGAGGGGCAGGATGCATATATCGGGATCACGGACTTTGCGCAGAGCGAGCTAGGTGATATCGTTTATGTTGAGATTGAAACAGATGGAGAAACTCTTTCAGCTGAAGAAGTATTTGGTACTGTCGAAGCTGTTAAGACAGTTTCTGACCTTTTTATGCCAGTTAACGGAACTGTGCTCGAGATCAATCCAAAGCTGGAAAGCAATCCTGAATTGGTTAATAAGGATCCGTACGGCGAGGGCTGGATGATCAAGGTATCGTTAAAAGACGCTGGTGAGGTTAATGGCCTTATGTCAGCTGATGATTATAGAAAGCTTGTAGGAAGATAAGATGTTCAGGCATTTCCTTCCTGGATTTGCATGGGCTATAGTGATACTTGTTTTATGCGGGATCCCGGGCAGGGATATCCCGCATATTTCATTTCTGGAGCTACTCAGCTTTGACAAGTTTGTGCATGCCCTGATCTTTTTCATACTTTATTTCCTGCTGTACAGAGCATTCATAAAAGGCAACATCGCGTTTACGTTTGAGCGAAGAATCGTTTTGTTTTTTATGTGTATTGTATATGGTGGGTTGCTCGAAGTTATGCAAGGACTTTTGTTTGAAGAGCGTTCTGCAGATGTGTTTGATTTTATAGGGAATAGCTTTGGTGTTATTGTGGCCGCTGGGTTATTTAGGGTGAAAGTTCGAAGGAAAAGTTAAGTACACAGAGTCGCAAAGCCCGCAGAGGTGAAGGACACATATAAGCGCGCAGAGACGCAAAGCCCGCAGAGGATAAGGAAAGTATTTTACACGCAAAGACGCAAAGCCCGCAGAGAAAAAATGATAAATATAACTCTGCGTCCTTAGCGACTCTGCGTGTATTCTTTGAATGAGGAAAAAAGATGAACTCTGCGCTCTCAGCGTCTCTGCGTGTATTCTTTAGAAGTGAAAGAGATAAATGAAACTCTGCGTTCTCTGCGCCTCTGCGTATATTCTTAAGAATGACGAAAAAAGATGCATGAAACTCTGCGCTCTCAGCGTCTCTGCGTGTATTCTTTAGAAGTGAAAGAGATAAATGAAACTCTGCGTTCTCTTCGCCTCTGCGTGTATTCTTAAGAATGACGAAAAAAGATGCATGAAACTCTGCGCTCTCAGCGTCTCTGCGTGTATTCTTTTGAATGAGGAAAAAAGATGCATGAAACTCTGCGCTCTCTCCGCCTCTGCGTGCACTATAAAATTAAATCTGCTTCTCTGCGCTCTCTGCGGCTCCCTTATTTTCTCCTCTTTCTACGCCCCCTGCCAATCATTAGAAAAACAAACCATGGAAGAAAAAATGGAGCTGTAAATGCCGGACTTATTCCAAAAACAGCTAACAGAATACTTATCACAGAAAGCACTGCTATACCAATCATTCCTACTCTCTCAAATCTGCTGAATTCCGAAAATTTCATACTCTAAATATAACCCGTTTTAAAATTGCTTATTAATAATGATCACTCTGTCCGGTAATATTTATTTTATTAGGCACGTTGACTCATAGAGTACGCTTCGAGGTTGAGTGTTTAAACCATAGTCAGCCCGCTAATCCCGAAAGCCACATAAAAATGGTTAATCTCTGCGTACTCTGCGTCTCTGATGCGCTTATCAAGAATCAGACAATTACATAAAGACAATAAAGGCAAAATATAATATACTTGCAGGCAAATAAATATGACTTTATGTAAGCCTTGCACCGCGTATACTGTCTGCAATTTTGTCGGATGGCTCTGCATATCGGTGAGAAGATTCGTGAAAAAGCCCGGGAAAGGCGTATCGGCCCTTCTGAACTTGGAAGAATGATCAATACGTCCAAACAGAATATCTATAGCATATTCAAAAGGAAAACCGTTGACACTGACCTCCTGCATAAATTATCTGAGGCTCTTCAGTTTGATTTCTTCAGTTACTATATCGAAAGAAGGGAAGTACGTCCTGAAAAGAGAACACTGCCACAAAGCAAACAGGAAGTCGCTGAGCTTAAAAAGGATCTTGAACACTACAAAGAAAAGTGTGAATTGCTCGAAAAGCTGAACACATACCTTGAAAAAGAAGTACAGAAGTTTAAGAAGAAAAATTTGAAGAGTTAGTTCCGTGTGCTGTAAAGCGATAACTTCTTTCCACTTTTTATCAATGCCCTATCTCCCAGAATCCTGACAGAATAGCTATCCTTTCCAGGTAATGCAATCGCTGAGTCTGATAGGTATCTTAGATCATAGCTGTGTAGCGAATCATTCCCTATATAAAAAAGCTTTTCTTCATAAACGTCGAAATCATTAAGTTCTTTAAATGGTAATGTTTTCAGAAATGTTCCATAAATATCAAAGACATGAATGCCCCTTTGTGGATCGTTCATATAAAGTTTGTTATTACGTTCAATCATAGACACTGGCTCTGGTATAAAGCCTGTAACCTGATTCAGTCTTCCGGTACGATGTGAAATATTCAGCTGGGCATCAAGTCTGATCAGCTCGTTGTTCCCGCTGTCAAATACCCAGATCCCATTGTTGTATGACCTGCTGACAACAGATGTCCTTTCTAATCCCAGATCCTGCAACATGACTGGCTCTCCTACCTGTGTCATCATATTATCCAGAAACATGATCGTATTGAAATCTCTGTAATACACGAGCGTTTTCATTGGATTGGTCGGATCGACAGAATAGATGTTTCCATAGATTTTCGCTGTATGACTGCCTGTTGGTCTTCCATCAGCAGATATGCGAAAAAGATTCTCTTCACTCACGTAGTAAAATGAGTTCAGATAGTCTGTCTCAATGGCGTCTGGAGCTGTGTCTATGACCATCAATAATCGAAAGATCTGAAATATTGGAGCTAGTATCTGCAGCATGTAGTTTAAAAAAAAGAGCCCCTCGTTATGTGAAGGGCTCTGTGAAATTTATTCAATGATCGTCATTTCAACTCTTCGGTTCTTCTGACGTCCCTGTGGAGTTTTATTATCCGCTATTGGTTTGGTAGAGCCATACCACTTAACTACAAATTTGCTTTCGGGAACCCCTTTTGATACGAGGAACTTCTTTACAGATTCTGCACGTTTCTGTGAAAGTTTCATGTTGGCAGCTGCTTGTCCCTGGCTATCTGTATGCCCAGCAATCATCAGTCTCCATTCAGGTTTCTTTTGAACAAGAGTGGCGAGTTCTTCCAGTGAAGCAAGTGATGTGGATTTAATAATCTCTTTTCCAGTTTCGAACTCAAGATTGTCAAAGGCCTTCTTTAAGATCTCTTCTTCTTTCTTGTCAAGCTTTACGGCGTTAACTTCTGGCTCTTTCTGTAACGATGTGTCCTGTGGTTTAAGTACAGGGAACTTGAATATTCCATTGTCGCCTTTGATCGCTTTTTTGGTCGTGCCGTTCACTTTGACATTGATCTCTTTCAGAATATCAGTGTCTTCTCCTTCAAGCTTAAGAAGTACATTTTCATCTGCAGGTAACCCGTCAAACGTAAATGTTCCGTCCTCATTTCTTACTACGGTCTTTACAACATTCCCTTTTTCATCTACGAGGTGCAGCTTGATCTGTGGACAGCCTTTGGTTTCTTTGGGGCCTGCTTTGTCCGGGCACTGATCTTCTTTATCACGGATCCCGTCGCTGTCTTTATCAGGGCAACCTTTCATCTCTGCGATTCCAGCTTCTTCAGGACATTCATCTTCCTTATCCTGAACCTTGTCACCATCCTTATCCGGGCATCCTGCAAATTCTGCTAATCCTGCTTCATCCGGACACTGGTCATCTTTGTCAATAACCTTATCTCCATCCTTGTCAGGACATCCCTTGAATTCAGCCAATCCCGCTACATCAGGACAAGCATCATCCTTATCAGCTACCTTGTCGCCATCTTTGTCAGGACAGCCTTTAAATTCAACAATTCCAGGTATTTCAGGACACTCGTCTTTCTTGTCTGTAATGCCATCTTTGTCCTTGTCCATTTTTTGCCTTCCAAATGTGAGGTTCAACATGAATTGAAGATGAAGGTTCTTTGCACCCTGAGGCAGAATTGCTCCAAGTACATTGTTGCTCATCACATAGAACTGCACAGGTCCGGCATTAAGTGAAAGTCCGGCACCAATGTTCGCATAACTGCGGTTGTAAATGGAATAGGCGACTGAAGCACCAAGCCATCTTTTCACGCGTGTGTTATATGAAACAGAAACTCCCGGAATGAACTTCTTGTCGTATGTCGTTCCGTAAAGTAAAAGGCCAGCATTGTTAAAGTCATTGATGTAATAGTTACCGCCTGCATAGAACTGTGGAGGTAACCATGTTTTATATGATTCGCTTCTGGAGTCAATCGAGAACTTGTCAGATAATGAGTCGATGGTGGACTCAAATGCATCTTCTACGTTTGAAGAATCGTTCACGAAATCTCCTAGCTTGATTCCATGGTAAGTGAATGTTGCATTTGGATCAGTGCTTACATAATTCTTAAGGTTGCTTTTCCAGTTGATGAATCCAACATCCAGCACGCTTGCAGTGACTTTTATCTTGTCATTGATCCTGTAAGCTCCACCAAGGTCGATCGCACCACCCATGTTCTTTCTTCCAAAAAGGTGGTTCATCGTTCCTGCATCTTCTCCTGCTGCTGAATCGAGTCCTGCGGTATTGATCCTGATGTCGGACGCCGCTGTCAACGCGAAGTATGCGGGGTCAGTTGCTAATGAAACATCTGATCGTTCTGTCCAGATATTTTCCATGCCGTAGAGGTATTTTAATTTACCACCTACTGTTAGCTTGTCATTGATCTCACGGGCATAACCAATTCCGTATTCACGGTAGTGATTCGCATTTAAGCCCAGGTTGAAGTTCAATGTTTCTCCAACACTTCCCCCATTTCCTTTCCATAAGAAGGTCATGAGGTCTTTGGAATACCTGAATCGGAAATTTATCTTCTCTGTAGCATTGAATGAAAAGAAATTCTTCTTCACCCGGAAGCTGAAAGAAAGTAAATCCGTATTGATGTGAGAGATCATGTAATTGTTGTCTCTCAGCTTGGTGATCATGTTATCAGGATCGATATACAGGGAATCATCGGAACGCCTGCGGATAAGATCTTTATACCTGAAGCCGCTGTTACTGAAGCTTGTATATGTATAAGAAATTACCGGTAGCCCGATGTTGATATTTGAGAATGGTAGCAAAGCCGGGTTCGCATACATGCGTTGCGGAATTGTTTCCATATTATACATCACAAGATGTTCCTGTGCTTTGATTGTCGTACTCGCAAAAAGCAGAACTAATCCAACTAATACTTTTTTCATAATAATTTTCTGCCTTTAATTAAAACTCCTGGTGGATCTGTGTTTTCACGCCGAGGTTCAGCTCAAGTCGGTCCGTTGCGAAGATCTTTACATTCTGCGTTCCATCAGCTGTTGATGAAGCTCTTGCACGAAGGATCAGGTGCTTTGCTCTTTTTAGTTTCTGGATTCGTTCACGGTCATAAGTGTAATCATGTGAATGAATTGAAGGCGTGATCACTCTTCCTGATGCATCTACAGTACCGGAGCGCATAAAGATCTCTGATGTTGCAAGTGAATCGATCGCCTTGGTCGGGAAACCATTCACTACTGGTCCCTGGAAAGCGGAGTCTACAAAGTAAACCTGCACATCAAGATCTACCGGGAATCCATTCTTTACATAAGCTCTCAAAAGGAAATTGTCTATGCTTCCAACTTCATCGATCTTAAAGTCACGAATGGTGTCTTCAAGTACAAAATCTTTTGCAGTTCCCCATAACGGCAAGCGAACATCTACGTCAAGGTCAAACTGACTGTCATCAAGAACAAAGTTTGGTGATGCTGTCGGGCCTGCCGGGTTGGAGATCGAATTCGGCTGGTAGATCAGGTAGGCGGATTTGTTGTTGTTAAGCGCTCCTACGATCGTGCCGTTTGTTGTGTTCTTATCCAGCACAATCGTTGTAACCTGTGATGTTCCTGCCTGCGCAAGTGTAGGATAGTTTATGTTCAATGGTGAGGGTAAGCCTGTGATGGTTACAGTCTGAGGATTTGAATTCGGATTATATCCTTCAAATCGTGTAAAGTTCATCTGGATGGGAAGGCCGTAAGAGTTCGTCACTTTCAGGCTGATGGTCGGATCAACAAGCGAGAAGGTACCTGTGCCAAAAGCTTTCTTAAAAATGTTGATGACAACAGTATCCTGGAAAGGTGATAGCGATTGTTGCCCGATATAACCGACAATCTTTCTGAATCCGATGTTTTCCATTGAAGTATTGACAGAAAATGTTCCTGCTCCACCGATGCCAGTTGATTGAAGGGTGTACACAACATCAAACTGATTTGTAGTTGTGCCGCCTCTCGTCATATCAAATGTATAGTTGCTCAGGTCAAATGTTTTTGAAACTGAAGCAGCCATCGGAAAGGTATTTGTGAACGCCACGCCATTCTTCTTTGCTCCGGGAATGGTCATGGTGATGTTTCCGGTGGCATTGGTTGAATTGGTGATGTTGATCACGTAATTCAGCGTTTTGAATGTGACACTGTCAACCGTGGTTGTCGCTGACTGAAAGCTCATCGTTTGCGTCACTGTGGCTGTTCCTGTTACAGGTACAACAACGGCCTGCGAGAAATTGGATGACTGCGGACTTGGTATAGAGATGATTTCAGATGCCTTTTTCGAGAACAGGTTTCCACTGTAAACGATGGTGCAGAAATTTGTCGCCGGATCAACTTCAACAGTTGTTCCAATCCCTGTTGTATCAATGATGTCCTGGATCGTAACTGAAGCGTAGGCAAGAGGAACAGCGATTTCAGGATCCCAGCTTCCTTCTGTGAGCTTATTAAAGTTAAAATCATCTTTAAGGCACGATTGCGTTAATAGCATAACTGCACCTGAAAGAGTCAGTAAGGTTTTTTTCATGTTCAATGATTTAAACAGAGCTTAATGCCCCATTGTAACAAATTTATAAATTTTCTTACCACGGATAAGATAGTAGGTGAATGTGCCTGGCATGGATGAAATTGAAATCCCGTCTGCTTCCACCGGTAATCCAGGCGATGGATATCCTGAGGGCGAAATTACACCGGTCTCTGTTCCTGTCGTATAGCTGATAAACAGTCCGCCCGGTGTTTTGTTTATCATCACATCTTTCAGCATTGGAATCTGAATTACCTTCTTGATATTACCTGAATCAGATGCCAGTTTAATCGATGAGCTATCTACAAGGATCAATTCTTTTTTCCGGTCCTTGTCAATGTCTTCATAATAAAACTCAATGCCTGCAGTCACTTCCTTCAATGTTGTGGCTGACTTTTTATCCGGACTCACCAGGATGATCTTTCCTTTCTTAGAAAGATAGGATGCGTACACACTATTTCCTCTCTTCAATGGTTTAAGCGTTCCGGTTACCATATCATCCGACTGGTGTGTGAAAAGTGTCTTTCCTTTCCGGTCTGTGAAAACAAGCTGATCTTCTGTTGCGAATGTGAGGTAATCTTTAGTACCGATTCTTATGTATAGTGGAGGAGATGTCAACTTCTTCCGCACATCTGTTGCCTGAAATGTTGGTACCGGTTTTCCTTTTCCGTTATACATCATCACTTTACCAGAGGCTGTTCCGACGATGATCCTAGGGTCTTTCTTATCATCATAATCAACTACTGTTGTATAAAGGCTCTTTATTTTCAGCGGGAATCCTTCCTGGTCGATTCCTTGTGCATTTACAGCGACAAGCTCTGAAGCACATGGGATAAGGTAAACGGGATCTTCTGATTTTACTGGCAACGACATGATCTTTCCGTTAAGAGATCCCTGCAACTGTTTTGTAAACTTTAACGATCCATTGCTGTCATAGAAGCTGAGCTTGTTTTTAACATCTACTGTAAAAACTCCTTCTGATCCCTCGTCGTTCACTGCCTGAACAAATGCAAGTTTGTTTTCTGAATCTGCTTCCCATGAAGGGATCTGTTCCTTCGCTGCTTCTGGATTGTACTTCAGCAGAAGATCCTGGTAGAATAGATCTTTACTGCTTGAGATCTGCATAGCAACAACCGAATGGTCAGTTATATATCCAGCCAGTTGTGCCATGCCATCTGTTTCCTTGAATTCAAATAACTTCGGAGGTAGTTGTTTGCTTCGGAATGGAACATCAAAAATAAAGAGGCTGGCCTCGTTTGGAAGGTATTCATTGATGTCCTGATAGATCGCGCTTTTTCTTAGTGTATTTCCATTAGAAATGTTTGCAGCGAGTTTTAAAAGATCTTCTCTCACTGGAGCAAACACAAGGTAATCGCCAAGTTGAGCAGCGTAATTGCATTCGATGCTGAATGATGACAGACCGGTTAAATCCATGAGATCGCCCAGGTGAAGTGTAGTGAAAACGATGTCATTGACAGTTACAGAAAGTGTGTCTTCCAGATCTGCAGGTCTGAATTTTCTGAAATAGCTGATGGCTTTTTCGGTGTCTGTTATTTCGAATGCAAGGTAAGTTCCTGTTGAAACAGTGTCTGACGGTTGCTTCTCAGTAGTGAAGTAGAAAAATTCATTGCCGCAGAAAGATGATAGATCATCAGGAAACTTTGTCTTGTGAAGGGCATTGAACTCTTTTAATCTATTCTGTGTATTGAAAAACCTGTTGCTGTTTTCAAGCCATGAATAGTAATTTCTGAAGAATGTTTTGATGTTCTCCACGCCTGACCAGTAACAAAAGCTCACATTCGAAGGCAACAGGTCATGAAAACGGATCTGCTGTGGCTTAAGGTCTTTGTAGATATTCAGGTAATTGTTGTTTGTGTCGTTGGAGAATATATAGCCAGACAAAAGGATGGCATCGGATTTTATTTTTATGTCTGATGCTGACCAGTTCGCAAAATGGGTGGTCAGGTTAAACTCTTTGTGCGCAGCTTTTGTAAGAAATAGTTCGGTAAAGGATGTCAGTACCTTATAATTTATATACACCGTTCCACTTTCTCTGCCCTTGCTGGTTTCCATCACCTTGCTGAAGTTTGGATCTTTCCTCAGGCTTTTCCCATGTCTGATATGCCTGATCCCTTCTTCAGTTAGAACAGTTGAGCGGCTTCCGATAAAAACAGAGTTAATAATGGAGTATGCAAAAAGTGATTGCTCTCCTTCCCTGATTTCATAGACAGTTGATCCATCGTACAACCGGGAACTTATCTGATGATCTTTGAATCGTCGTTTAAAGAATTGTTCGATGTGCGAAGAATCAATGCGTTCAGGAAGATTTGTAGTAAAGAGAAAATTAAACTTCTTCACACCGCTTAAATGTGCGGAGATAAAAACAGGCTGATCGTTAAATGCATGAAAGACTGTACTGTCACTATGAAGCAGCGAGTCGATGAAGCTGAAGTTGTTAAACGCCTCGGTAAGAAGGCCGGAATTTTTTAATGACTGAAGGATGTTGTTATCTGAATTTTCAAGCTGCCTGAAGTTGGAAATGCTTTTCCATTCGATGATGAATGCAGCGTTCGAAGGGATGGCATCAATGGCCGGGCTTACCTGCTTGGGCTTTTCCTTTTCGAAATATCCGAGATAATAGGCAACACCTGCGCCGATTGCAACGACACCAATTGTAATAAGTAAGATCCTCTTCCACATGCGTGTGCGAAATTAAGGTAAAGTTTTATCACAGGAGAATGACCTGTAAAGTAAACCCGGGGAATACATGTTGTGATATAGCCTGGTTTACGCAGACTCCAGCTCGCTGAGTTCTGCTACGATCCCGAAGGTGCGGCGGTGATATTTCGTGATCCCTGCACGCTGTATAGCCTCACGATGAAAGGGAGTTGCATAGCCTTTATTATTGTCCCAGCCATACTCGTTAAACTCCAGGTGAAGTTTTTTCATGTAATCATCGCGGTATGTCTTTGCAAGGATGGATGCAGCAGCGATGGACATGTAAAGTGCATCTCCGTCAACGATGCAGGTATGCGGGATCCCAGTGTATTTATTGAATCTGTTGCCATCTATAAGCAATGAATCAGGGCGAACAGAAAGTTTATCCAGTGCACGATGCATAGCCAGGAAAGAGGCATTGAGGATGTTGATCTCATCGATTTCCTGGTTGTCGCAGCTGGCAACAGCCCAGGCAATGGCTTTCTTTTCAATGATGGGCCTGAGCTTCTCACGTTCTTCCTCAGTGAGCTGTTTTGAATCGTTCAGTAAAGGATGGAAGAATGTTTTTGGAAGGATCACTGCGGCAGCATACACGGGACCGGCAAGACAGCCACGACCGGCTTCATCACATCCGGCTTCAATGAGTGCTTTATCATACCATTTTTTCATGATTCCCCCTGGCTGACCGCAAAGTTCAGAAAATTATGGAAGCGATCTTTCGAGAGTTTTCCACAATTTTTCCGCGGTGGCATCCCAGGAGAAAGCCTGCTGTCGTAGCTTTCCGCGTGTTATCAGGCTGTTATGGAGCGTTCGGTCGGAAGCCAGCTTTAGCATCTGTTGTGAGATGTCTTCAGGTGAGAATGGATCTGCAAGAAGCGCTGCATCATCCGCCACTTCAGGCATTGAGGTCGTACTGGACGTGATCACCGGTACCTCACATTTCATCGCTTCAATGATCGGAATTCCAAATCCTTCAAAATATGGAACATACACAAGGCCTTCTGAACCACACATGATCTTTCGCAGCAAGGTGTTGTCAACTCTTCCGAAGAATGTGACATCTACCTTGAAGTTCATGCGGTCGTAAGCAGCACGGATATCATCTGTCCACCATTTTTTTTCACCTGCTATCAGAAGCTTGTACCTCTCGCCATGGGATCTTCTGAAAAGATCGAATGCCTTGAAAAGATTAACCAGGTTCTTACGTGGATGGATCGATCCAACGAACATGAAATAAGGAATGCCATCAGAAAGCTCTTTCCTGTATTGGTTTTTTTGATCTTCTGTACATGGGTAGAAGCTATCGGATACGCCATTGTAAACAACATCGATCTTATCAGCTTCAACATGATAGTTTTTTATGATGTCCTGCCGGGAGTACTCGGAGACAGTAGCAATACGCTTAGCTTTGCGGGCGAACCTCGGGAAGAAATAAGCATAATACCATTGCAGGTATTTTGGAAGAAATTCAGGATGTGCAACAAAGTTCAGGTCATGGATCACATCCACAGCAGGGACATCGCTCCTCAGACTCAACCATCCGTCAGGACTAAAGAACAAATCTGCTTTATACTTTTTTAAAAGCGATGGGAGTGACAATTCAAACCAGGTAATCCAGAGTACTGCATGTCGTGTGGGAGGAAATACAACGACGGGTGTGATGTTGTCGCTGTAAATGAACTGCTGATCATATGGCCGGTCAAAGAAAAAAATGAACTCATGTTCAGGATGATCACGCGTAATGCGTTTGAGCGTTTCATGTGCAAAGCCACCGATGCCTTCCAGTTTTCCTTTCAGCAGCAGCCTTGCATTAACTGCGATCCTCATTTCTTCGTAGCAATGAAGTTCAGTCCGAAGAAGAACTTTTCTCTTAAGAAGCTATTGCTTTTCCACGTTCGCTGCTCTTTGTCGATCATCTGCTGATAATTGTCTTTGTTGAACATGAATGGTGGATAGAGCCTGATATAGTGGGTCTTTTCAGGGATCATATAGAAGTTCTGCTTTTTGAGCTCTTTCTCCCACAATGCTCTGCTTCGGATGTTCTCATTGCCAAGTAGGATCTTTTTACCAAGCTTCTCATCATAGATCTCAATGATCCTTTTATTGCCCCTCCTCAGATAGAGTTTGAAGTTCTGAATGATGTTATTGCCGTTTTCTTCGATGATCAGTAAACGTCCGTCCGGCTTTAAAACTTCTCTGAATATTTTCAATGCATCCTGCAATGGTTCGAGGTGATGAAGAGTATCCTGGATGATGATGACATCCATCGAATTTTTGTCTGGATGCTCATCAAAAAGATTTTCATACTTGAAGGTAAAGCCACCTGTGTATCCATGCTTCTTCCAGAATTCGAGCCTTGGCGGGATTTCCTTGTAATAGAATTCCAGGGTTGAACCAAAAACCTTGTATCCGTTCAGCGCCAGGAATATATCCGTAGTGCCGTAGCCACATCCGCAATCCCAGATCGCCTGTGATCTGTCTCCTATATTATCTAAAATGTACTGGAGCCTTTGACAGAAGTATGCTTTGCGGAATTCAAAGCTGGAGGGGCTGTTAAGAAATTTATAATAGCTCCTCAGGTTTGGATTCTGCTCAAGTTCGATCAGAAACAGCTCAAAAAATTTCTCTACCGTCATTCGTTATCCTGAGGGTGACAAAATTAAAGGAATTATTGGGACTGTCTTTTTTTAACGCAACTGTCCCAATTTTAAGGATCGTCTGTTGAATCAGAATGTAAGCCATATAGGGAATTTGTCAGGGAAGGATCTGAATATTCGATAAGTCCAGCCAAATGCTATTTTTGCGCCCTCATGCAAAAGAAGTTCATTACCAATCTTGCGCTTCTCCTGTTCCTGAACCTGCTGATCAAGCCGTTCTGGATACTAGGGATCGACCGTTCAGTGCAGAATGCGGTTGATGCAGACAGCTATGGTACTTACTTCGCACTCTTCAATTTCTCTTTCCTTTTTAATATCCTGCTTGACCTTGGAATAACCAACTTCAATAACAGGAACATTGCTCAGAACAATCATCTTTTAAATAAGCATGTCTCTTCCATCATCCTTTTAAGGGTGATGCTTGGGCTTCTTTATATGGTCGTTACACTCATTATTGCCGTCTTGCTCGGCTATACCCTTGATCATCTGAAGTTCCTGCTGGTGCTTGGCTTCAACCAGATCCTGATCTCTTTCATTTTGTACCTGCGTTCGAATATTGCAGGGCTTCATCTCTTTAAAACCGACAGTTTCATTTCTGTTCTCGACAGGCTGATCATGATTAGCATTTGTGCCCTGCTTTTGTGGGGAGGCGTGAGTGACAAGCCTTTCCAGATTGAGTGGTACATCTATGCCCAGACAGCTGCCTACCTGATCACCGCCTTGATCACCTTGTTCATCGTGATCGACCGGGCCAGGCTGAAAAAGCTTAAGTGGAATCCTGCTTTTTTCATGATGATCCTGAAGCAGAGCTATCCATTCGCGATCCTGGTGCTGTTGATGACATTCTATAACAGGATCGACACGGTCATGATCGAGAGGATCCTCAGCAATGGTGCAGCTCAGTCATCAATCTATGCATCTGCCTATCGTTTGCTTGATGCTGCCAACATGATCGCTTACCTTTTTGCCGGACTGCTATTGCCGATGTTCTCCAAGATGATCAAAGAGCGTTCAAAGCTTGATGAGCTTGTGAAGCTGTCCTTTTCATTGCTGATCGTTCCTTCCACGATCGTTGCATTCGTTTCTTTCTTTTACAACCAGGAGATCATGGAGCTGCTTTATGACAAGCACACCGGGGAATCCGCAGAGGTGTTCAGAGTGCTGATGTTCTGCTTCATTCCTGTATCCACTACCTATATTTTCGGAACATTGCTCACCTCAAATGGCAATCTCAGGGAATTGAACATCATGGCGTCCATCGGGATGCTGTTCAATATCATGGTCAATTTCATCATGATCAGAAAGTTCGAAGCTGTAGGTGCTGCAGTAACAAGCTTTGTAACCCAGCTGCTTACAGCGGTTTTCCAGGTTATCATCAGCCAGATGGTTTTCAGGTTCAAAGTCAATTACTCGTACCTCCTTCGCCTTTTCCTGTTTATAGGAGGAGTGGTCGGACTCGGATCAGTCATGCATTACCTGCCTGTCGATTGGACCTTCCAGGTATTGCTGTTTGCAGGGGTTGCAGGCCTATGGGCATTTATTACCCGCATTTTGAGCGTAAAAGGGCTCTATTCCATCCTTAAATACGGCTAAAGGCAGGCGATTTCAATTAATTTTATATTTTTACGTCCCTTTGGTAGGCGGACGAGTATGGTAAACATCAATAACAAACATAAGGATCCTGAGAACGAGAACCTTATCTCTTTTCTTTACAGGTGGAGGAAAGGATTATTCAGGATTGGAGTTGCGGCGGTTCTTGTTTCTACCGTAGTATCGTTTCTTATCCAGCCGAAATACAAGGCAACTGTGGTTCTTTTCCCGGCAACAAGCAGCTCCATCTCCAAGTCATTAATGTCTTCTAGCACCGATGGGATCAAACATGACCTCCTTCAGTTCGGGGAAGAAGTGGAAGCAGAGCAGATGCTCCAGGTTTTAAAATCTGACCAGATCAGAGACAGGATCACAGGCAAGTACGATCTGTTCTCACATTATGAGATAGATTCAACAGAAGAATTCAGGTTCACCAAGCTATTTGATGAATACGAGGATAATATCAGCTTTGAGCGGACTGAGTACATGTCAGTCAGGATCTCCGTGCTTGACAAAGATCCATTAATGGCAGCCAATATTGCGAATGACATCGCGGCGTTGCTAGACAGTGCGCAGGACAGGATCGAGAAGGACAGAGCGCGTCAGGCACTTACGATCATCGATTTTGAATATAAAAGATTGCAGGATGAGGTTAGGGAGATCCACGATTCCCTGAAGGTTTTGAGGGAGATGGGAATCAATGATTATGAGACTGAATCCAGTGTTTTCAATGAACAGTATGCAAAAGCCCTGGCCACAAATAATAGATCAGCTGTTGAAGCGTTAAAAACACAGCTTAAGATCTTGTCACAATTTGGAGGAGCCTATGTTCAGCTCAGACAGAATGAAGAACTCAGGCTAACCCGTCTGAACCAGTTAAAGGAAAAGCTTGAAGAAGTGAAAGTGGATGCAGAACAGACACTTCCTCACAAATTTGTTGTAAACAGTGCCAGGCCCCCGGAAAGGAAAACCTATCCGATCAGGTGGCTTATCATCATGACATCAACAATGGCAACCTTACTGATTTCAGTGCTGGTAATGATGGCTGTGGAGAACATTGACAGGCTTAGAAGTACAAAATAACAGAACGAACGATGGGAGATTTTTTCGATAACAGCCAGATTATTACGATTCTAAAGAACAGGAAACGCCATCTTTTGGTACTGACCATTCTTGGTTTTGGTGTTTCAGTGTTCATTTCCAGTCCATGGATCATGAAGCCTAAATTCAAAGCTTCTGCGATTGTATATCCTTCGAATCTTGAGTCATACGGTGAAGAATCACCAACAGAACAGCTTCTTCAGCTTTTTGCATCTGAAGAGATCAATAAATCAATGATCAGCAAGTTTGATCTTGGAAGGCATTATGATCTTGACACGACTGATAAATATTACCAGACGAACCTGCATAAGACTTTTACGGAAAATGTATCGGTAGAAAAAACGGAATACGAAGCGGTGGAGGTGAGTGTGATTGACCATGAGCCGATGGTAGCCTATGAGATGACAAATGAGATGCTCAATCTTCTGAATAGAACTGTTCGTGAAATGCATCGCAAAAAGTATCATGAAATACTTGTTATCTCCGAGCATCAGTATAATGTTAAGAGCAGGGAGATCGACTCACTTGAAAACATCGTTCAGGAGCTGCGCACGAAATACAACCTCCTTGATTACGCGATCCAGGTGAAAGAAGCTACACGCAAGTACTACAGAAGCACAGGAGCTGATGGCAAGCTTGCAGATGCATCAGATATGCTTAGAAAGCTTGAGCAGAAAGGTGAAGAATATATCGCCAGCACTTACAACCTGAATGCTGCGCGTGAAGCATTGGTATTAATGAAAAAAGAAGTTGACCTTTCCAGGAAAGAACTCGCAAAAGAGCTTTCATTCCTTGATGTGGTAACTCTTCCTAATGTTCCTGACAAGAAGTTCTGGCCTGTAAGATGGGTGATCGTATCGACTTTTACCTTAAGTACATTGTTCGTAGCTCTTGTTTTCTTCCTCTTCGCTGATCATAACAAGCAAAGGAAGGTCACCATCAGGGATGTGAAGACAGAGGATATTCCTGTACTATCTTAATTCCTGTCAGTTTTGACTGAAAAGCTCAAATTATCGTGGATTTACGGGTTGTCAGCGATCTTTCTTATCGCTAACAGCTTCGCGCTATATTTTGGTTTCTACTGGCTGATGCTCCTGCCGGTCATTCTTCTGATCCTTTACTATTCAATTTATTCTCTCGACAAAATTCTGTTGCTGGTTGTTTTCTCCACACCACTTGCAATCAATTTTCAGAAGCTTGATTTCGGACTTGGATTGAGTGTGCCTACGGAACCTTTGCTAGGCGGTGTTCTCGTGCTTTTCCTGATGAAGATCTTTCTTGAAAGAGGATTCGACAGAAAGATTATGAACCACCCGGTGACCTTGTCGATCCTGTTCAGCCTGATCTGGATCTTCATTACATCACTCACCAGCTCGATGCCATTGGTATCATTCAAATTCCTGATCGCCAGGCTTTGGTTTGTCATACCATTTTATTTCCTGGGCACACAGTTGTTTAAAAAATACAACAACATCAACACATTTCACTGGCTGTATATCATTCCATTGACCGTGGTGATCATCTGGACTTTATACAATCATGCAATCAGAGGGTTTGAAGAGGAGCCTGCCCACTGGGTGATGTCGCCTTTCTTCAATGACCATACAGCCTACGGAGCGATCCTGGCCATGTTCTTTCCGGTGCTGATCTCATTTCTTTTCAGCAGGAATTACAATCTTTTTGGAAGAGTTGCCACGATCGTCTTCATCTCGATCTTCGTTATTGCGATCATTTTCTCATATACAAGAGCTGCGTGGCTGAGTCTCGCTGCCGCACTTGGTGTGTACCTGATCTTTCTTTTCAGGATCAAGCTTAAAGTGTTCCTGTTGGGGCTTTCTGCATCACTGGCCATCTTTTTCCTTATCCAGGATCAGCTGTTCATGAAGCTTGAAAAAAACAAGCAGGATTCTTCTGATGACATTGCGAAACACGTTCAGTCTATCTCGAACATCAAGTCGGATGCTTCTAACATGGAACGTATTAACAGGTGGAATTCAGCCTTGAGAATGTTCGATGAAAAGCCTTTGCTTGGCTGGGGTCCCGGCACCTATATGTTCAAGTATGCACCTTTCCAGATGGCAAAGGATAAAACGATCATCAGCACCAATGCCGGTGACAGAGGAAATGCGCACAGTGAATACATCGGACCTCTGGCAGAACAGGGCGTGCTTGGATGTGTGTCTATCATTGCCATTTTGATCACTGTTTCTGCTACTGCCTCAAGGCTCATCTATAGGGCAAAAGACAGGAACATACGCATTATGGCGATCGGAATATTTCTTGGGCTGGTCACCTATTTCATCCACGGTGCACTGAACAACTTCCTTGATACGGATAAGGCATCAGTGCCATTCTGGGCGTTTATAGGAATGCTGGTCGCATTGGAAACCTATCACGCAGGAGATCTTTCAAAGTCATCCAGGACATTACCTGACAAGGATGCTCAGTAAGGCAATGTCGTCAATGTAAGGTTGGTTTTCCCTGAACCTTGCAGCTTCATTCAGGATTGTTTCGTTTAACGCACGCATACTATGAACATTGGTGCGTTTCAGAATGTCAATCAGCTTCTCGAGTTCAAAAGATTCCCCGCTGTCGTTTTCAAGTTCGATGAGTCCATCCGTATAACAAACCAGTACACTTCCGGAAGAAATGTGAAGCACACCTTCCCTGATCGTCGGGATCTCATCAAACATTCCAAGTCCTGTGCATCCGGTGTTCAGAAGACTCACCATTCCTTCAGATAGCAGAAGCGGTGGGTTATGCGCTGCATTGATGTATGTCATGATGCGTGTCTGCGTATTGTACCTGGCAATGAAAAGCGTAATGAATTTCTCTCCTTTTGCATTGGAGATCACTTTGGCATTGAGCTCCTTGATCAGTTCACTCAGTGATGTGGTGTGATTGACAAGCGCCCTGAGGTTTGCCTGGAAGTTTGCCATAAGGATCGCCGCAGAGACACCTTTCCCACTGACATCCGCCATACAGAAGATCGACTCATTCTCATTCACCCGGATAAAATCATAGTAATCGCCTCCTACCTGGTGATGCGGCTGATAAAATGCGGAAGCCTGCATGAGCTCATTATCAGGAAGCACATCAGGGAACAGCAGGGTTTGCATTTCCCTTGCCAGCTCAAGCTCTTTCCGAACACCTTCCTGTCGTATGTTTTCCTTTGCAAGCCTTTTGTTCTCGATCGCCACGACAATGATGTTTGTCAGTGTCTGAATGAATGGCAGGTGCTTTATAATGGCGCTTGTCTGTAGGGTTTCCTGGCTTATGTCAGAGATCAGAACGTAAGCAAGTGGATTGTTTTTATGATAAACCGGTATGATCGAATCCCATCCTTTGAACCGTGAATCGGTCGTCGTTGTGACTTCTGTGATGTCTTTGATCGGTACAAGGTCAGCTTCAACATTGAACCTGAGCTCTCCTGGCTCAACGCCATATGACATGACCGCTTTCCAGCCATTGTTGTTGCTGTACAAGGCTACTTTTCCAATAGACAGTTGATTTTTCAGGATGTCTTCATAAAGCTTGAAGAGCAGATCAGTGGAAAAGTTGCTGTTGATGGCTTTCGTAATATCAAGCAGCGAGCTTAGCTTTAGATCACGGCTTCTGCGTGATTGCTGACGTTTCTTACGTAATGCAGCTTCTTCATTGCTCTCTGTTTTTGACATCCTTCCTGATTGATCTTATAAGGTATCTTTTTCTTCTTTTTTTGTAAAGAGTTCGGGAAGTCTTTTGACATACACCAGCTCTTTCATTTTTTCCCGGGCATCGGAAGCAGGACTTCCAAAGTAGGCTTTACCACCTTCAACCGACTTGTTAAGACCAGACTGCGCCATGACAACAGCGCCTTTCCCGATGGTCAGGTCGCTGGCAAGACCAACCTGTCCCCAAAGCGTAACATTGTCTTCAAGTGTTACTACGCCCGCTATACCAACCTGTGCAGCGATAAGGCAGTTCTGACCAATAACGGTGTCATGACCAACATGTACCTGGTTGTCGAGCTTCGAACCTTTTCCGATCACCGTGTCAGCTGAAACGCCTTTGTCGATGGTACAGAGAGCTCCGATCTCTACATGATCTTCAATGACCACACGTCCGCAGGTGATCATTTTCTCAAAACGGTCAGGACGCTTTTTGTAGTAGAATGCATCCGCGCCGATCACTGTTCCTCCGTGAATGATGACATGATCGCCAATCACGCAGTTATCATAGATCACCACATTGGGATGAATGATGCAATGGTTACCAACCTTCACATGACGGCCCAGGTAAACACCAGGGTAGATCACTGTTTCAGGACCGACGACTGCACTGTCAGAAACAGGCTGCACGGAATGGAATACAGGTTGAAAATGAGAAACAAGTTTGTTGTAATCCCTGAACGGATCATCAGAAAGGATGAGGCCTTTACCGTGGGGCACATCCACATCTTTGTTTATGATGATGGTTGTAGCCTTGCTGTGAAGGGCTTTGTCATAATACTTCGGATGATCGACAAAAACGAGGTCGCCTTTTTCAACGCGGTGGATCTCATTCAGTCCGGTCACAATATGTTCTGGATCGCCTGCAAATCGGGCACCCAGAATGTCTGCCAGATGTTTCAGTGTTTGTGGCTGCGGGAACTGCATCAGGTGGAATTTTCTTAAAAATAAAAAAGACTTCCGGTTAATGAGGAAGTCTTTCTGATATAATCTTGAATGAGCTGATTTATTTTACTCTTTCACAATAATCGCCGGTGCGGGTATCGATCTTGATCTTATCACCCTGGTTCACAAAAAGAGGAACCATGACGCTCGCACCTGTTTCAACTGTTGCAGGCTTCAGTGTGTTTGTAGCGGTGTCTCCTTTAACCCCAGGCTCAGTGTAAGTCACTTCAAGCTCAACAAAAACCGGAGCTTCCGCAGTGATAGCCTGGTCATTTTCAAATGCCACTTTCACCATGTCGCTTTCTTTCATGAACTGAAGCCCGTCTCCAAACAGTTCAGCGGGAACGTACACCTGTTCAAAGGTTTCTGTATCCATACAAACGATCTGTTCCCCTTCTGTGTAGATATATTGAAGTGTTTTATAATCAATATGAACCAGATCAACACCTTCGCCAGAACGGAACCTGTATTCAACAAGCTTTCCGCTTTTCAGGTTTCTCATTTTTGCCTGGTAGAATGCACGCAGGTTACCTGGTGTTCTGTGTTGATACTCAAGGATCTGGCAAAGTTCGCCGTTGAAGCGGATCACTGAGCCTACGCCGATGTCCTGTGTTGATGCCATTGTAAATAATTTTTGCGTTGCAAATGTAGGAGAAATGCGCAATTATTTAAAACACCCGGGAATGAATTATTGCAGGGCAATATCTTACCTGTTCAAATACATTTTTATGAACGGCTTACGGAAAGGTTTCATTAAAGGCCTGGTGACCTGAATGATGTAATATCCGGGTGGCAACGCGGAGATATCTAGTTCGTTATTCCTGGAATGCACAGTCCACTGATGACCTGACAGATCATAGACTGTGTATTCAGCCGTGTTTCCTTCATGTATCAGCAAGATTTTATCATCAGCGGGATTGGGATACAGGCGAAAGTGAACTGCTCCATGTTCTTCAATGGAAGAGGGTATGATGTACAGATTCTTAAAGAGTGTATCCAATGTAGAAGCTGATCCTGAAGCAGGCTGCGGCCAGATCACCACGACATTTGTACCTGCTTTGTAACGTGCCTGGCTGAACGTTTCCTTGATCGTTACTGAAACACTGTCGCCTGGAATGAGTGAGCTTGCCGTAACGCTGTCGCTGATGTTAACCTGGATACCGGAAGTGTCAGAGGTTCCAAAGTGTAAATACACCTTGCCTGAGTAAACAGCAGGGCCATAGTTTTTAATGTAGAAGGTAATGGTGGCTGAATCGCCGAATGTGGTAGTGTCAGGGAAACCGTTGACCGATGCTGAAAGTGCTAAATTACTCTGGCCGGCAGTGTTTAATGCTGCAAAGAGAAGTAATAGAAGGATCGCTCTCATGGTAGGATTTTTTGTAAAGGTAAAGCCTGAGATCAGGATGTTCTGAGGAAAATTATGAATATCTTACTGGTTCAAACTGTGTTTCATGAATTTTGCAGAGGAGATTGTGAAGATACTTTCAAAAGAGGAGCTCCGGAACTTCACGCTCCTGGCCGAACGCACGAATGCCCGGTCTGACAGGAAAGACATCCGGCTTCTAAATGCATTGAGATCAAAAGGTTACGATGAAGACAGAGCCCTGCTGAATCTCTATTCCTCATCAGATAAAAATTCATTCTATCGTCTGAAAAACAGGCTGGTGGCTGATCTTGGAAAAAGCTTGCTTATGCTTAATTCCGAAAAAAGCGACTTTAATGTGATCGTTAACAGGATCATCTTAGGAAGGATCTTCAGGGAAAAGGGAAGCTTTAAGCTGGCAAGGAGCTATTTTCAAAAGGCTGAGAAATTGTCGGTGAGCTGCAGCATGCCTGAGTTGCTTGACCTGGTTTACGGTGAGCTCATCCGCCTCTCTCATGAAAGTCTGGAAATTTCACCTGATGAATATATCCGTAAGCGAAAAGAAAACCGAGCCGGCCTTGCCGCCATCCAGGAGATCGATGATGTCCTTGCTGCGGTTATATATAAGATCAGGAGTGCACAAACTTTTTCTTCACGCAATGATAGTATCATAAAAGTGCTTGAGAAAACGATCAGATCCTATTCATCTGGATCCGACCTTAGAAAAAACCTGCAGCTCAGAACACGGGTGTACCAGGCTGTATCGAGGATCCTGCTTCAGCGCCAGGATTATATTTCTCTTGAAGAATACCTGTTGAATACGTTCAGTGAATTTACCCGGGAGCAGCTTTTCAACAGATCGAATCACGATACGAAGCTTCAAATGCTTGTTTATCTGATCAATTCGCTGTTCAAGAACGGAAAGTATGAGTTGTCACTGGAATACACGAGCCTTCTGAAGAAAGCCCTGTCTGAATATGACAGGCAGTTCTATGGAAAGTACCTGTTCTATTATTACAGCGGGCTCGTGATCAATTACACTGTGCTGGACAAGCGCAAGGCCATCCAGGTTCTTGAGGAAGCCATGGCTGATGCGGATATTAAGAAGGCACCTTCGAATGTCCAGTTTCTCAGATTGAACCTGGCTGTTGTGAACTTTGACCTCAAAGAGTATAAAGCATCATTGAAGCACCTCGTGAAGATCTTTCGGGATAGCTATTACGAAAACCTTGATGATGCATTTAAACTGAAAATCTGCATTGCTGAAGTGATCATCCGGTTTGAAGTTGGGGATGCTGATTACATACTTTCAAAGATTAACACATTAAAGAAAGATTTCAGGGAGCTCCTTTCCTCATCTGAATTCATGCGGGATGACCTGTTGCTTTCTTTTTTAAAGGGCATGGCAAAAGATCATGAAAAAGCACTGGCACAGCATGATCTGAAGAAATTGTATGCATCGTTCGCGAAAGGGACCAACAATGATGTGATCAAATATGCTGAATGGTTTAAAGATCGATTCATGAAGAAGGGGAATAGGAGGTAAGCAAAAAAGAGCCGGCATCGGCCGACTCTTTGAACAGTTGCTGAAGTGAGGTGCGTGCCGTTAAAGGCCAATCAGTTTTACGCCAAGTGTAAAAGGGTAGAGCTCCGGGGCAACTTGTTTATCGAATAAAGGTGTCATCGCGTAGGTTGCGAAAACATTAAACTTTCCATAACCCACTCTTACGGTTGCATCAAGCTTGAATGGATTTACCTGGTAATCATCTTTTACTTTGATCTTGTAACGTTCATCACCAAGCTCATAGACTTGTTTGCTGAATGTTGAGAAGTTATACCCGGCTACAACTCCGGCTGCAAGATGGAATGACTTTTTTACTTTCTGTGAAGTGTTGAACTGAATCATGAGTGGAGCTGTCAGGTAGTTCGTTTTCAAAAGGTTCTTTTTGTAATTGATGCCTGTAAGGAATCCCTTTAGTGTGTCAGATCCAGGTACCAGGGTATAGTCCTTGTCAAGTGCATACCTGCTGAACTGCGTGCCCAGACCTGTGGTCAGCATGATGTAGTTCTTATACAGTCTGAATGAATGTTCAAGGAAGTTAAAATTGATCACATAGGATTTCTTGTAGTCGAGCTCAAGGAAAGGTGATGTAACAGGTGTCCTTAGTGTTCCGCCGGAATTGAAGTAACCATTCACTCCCAGCTCCAGTCCTGCCCATACTTTATTCTTTTCAGGCATGGAAGATTTTTGAGTCTGCTTTGTAGCGGATGAATCTTTGTTATCAATGATGATTAGCTTTTTGCCTTTCCACTTGATCCTGGTGGTGTCATTGTTTTCGATGGATGTTTCGATGGTAAGTTCCTCCCCGTCTTCTCCAGCCTGTCTTACAGAACCTGCACCGCTGATCGTAACTTCCCGCTGGGAAGGATCTCCTTTATATACAATGGATCCGGCACCGGAAACTTTGGCGTTCATGCTGTCTTTTACATTTACTCTGGCATCACCAGCTCCGGAAGAAACGATGGTAGAAGTTTTTGTCAGAAGATCATATGCATGAAGGTCACCAGCGCCTGAAACTCTTGCTGTCATGTAATCAGCGGTTCCTTTAAGCTTTAAATCTCCTGTGCCTGAGATCTGTGCTTTGAGTGATTTTGAGTTTACATTGAGTGATGCGTCTCCGGTTCCTGATACAGTGACTTCAAGATGTTCTGAGTTGATTGGTCCTTCTGATTTAAGATCGCCGGTACCTGATACCACGACTTCAGAAATGTCTTTCATCTTTACCCTGATGACAGCATCTTTGTCTGAAGAAGCCTGATTCTTTATGATCAGCTTTTGTCCCTTGATTTCCGCATTGATTGCAGCTTTATCCTGCCCGCTGCCATCGATCGAATAACTGTTGATGCTGTCCTGGGTAAGTATAACAGTTAATGTGCTGTTTGTTTCAACAGAGGTGAATGTTTCCTGGGCCATGACTGCCGGGCTTCCCAACAGTATGCTGATTAATAGTTTTTTCATAGTCGTGTGATGTTGATGTTGTTATTGTAATTCAGGAGTAAGACGAACGAGGTAACAGATAGTTACAGCCTACTTTGATTTTTTTCTTACAAACTCGAAACTGCCTGTGTTTACTGCAAGTTCAGTAAGCACTCCTTCTTCGGTCTGTTTGTGATTGAAGTCAATTTTCCCTTTTGAAAATCTTGAGAGCAGTCGTGATGTCAACTGATAAACATCCATGTATTTATCTGCATCAGTTTGTCTCGAAGCAAGTGTTGATGCGCCTGATGTAACAAATGGTGCGGCGAGCATAACATGAGCAGAAAGTTCTGTCTCTTTTACGGAAGCTGGAATAGTGTTCATTTCCGCGAGAGTCACATCAATGGTAGCAGCATCATTTGAAAAACTCTTCGCTGTATCACTTTCTTTACGTGGAGGAGTCTGCTTTCTCTTTTTATTTTCAGCGGATGTTTCTTTATTTACAATGAGCTCCGGAGCACTTGCCTGAACGTTTTGTTTAAAGTTCGTTGAATCAGGGATGACAGTTGCAGGTTCAGTAGTTTCAGCGACAGGTGCGATGACTTTTTTTCCATCAGTTTTTATCAGGTAGGAAATTGCCACACCGGAAAGCAGTGTTAATAGAAAAATTGCTGCAAGCCTTAATGCAGGCTGGTATAATGCAATGATCTTTCTTCTTTTCAAGTCTTCTTTTCCAGGATAGCTCAGGTGCTCTGGTTGAAGAACAGTCATTGCGATAAGTTCACGATCGGTCTTGAGTGCCGGGAAGTGAAAGAGCATGTCATTCAACTCTTCTTTTTCAGTCTCCGACAGATCTCCTTCTAGTTCTCTTACGAATGCTTCATCAGGAGATTCAAAAGAATATTTTCTAAGAGAAGCCCTGGAGTCAAATACTTCATCATCACTGGTCACAACAGGAAGATCAGATGAAAGTTCGACTAGCTCATTGTATTCCGGATTCAGCATCAGGAAAAGCTGCAGCTCTTTTTCCATCTCAGGAGCGAGTGTTCCTTCGAGGTGATCAAGCAGATACGCTTCTATGTTTTCTCTGTTGATGATCATATTACTGACTCCAGTTTTCCGATAAATGTCTTTAGTGAGACCCTTGCCCTGAAAATGTAAACCTTGACCTGTGCTTCAGTAAGTGACGTGATGTTTCCTATCTCAGCATAGTTATATCCTTCGTAATCTTTGAGCAGTAAAACTGTCCTCTGGATCTCAGGCAATCTGTTGAGTCCTTCATTCAGCACTTCTTTCAGGCCTTTATAGCTTCGGTCATCACCTTCCTGCTCAAAATGTTCAGGCATCTGCACCATGCGGCTCTGCTTGCCTGTTTTGTCGATCATTGTATTGTAGCCGGTGGTGAAAAGCCATGACTTCACCTTTTCATTGTCCACATTTTCATGATGCCTCCAGAGCTTTTCATAGGTATCCTGTACGATATCCTTTGCAAGGTCTTTGTCTTTGATGTTTTTGACAATGAACCTGTAGAGGTTATCTGAATACAGATCGACGCTTTTATTGTACTCGGGGGCGGTCATCTATGCATGGGACGGTTGAGTGCAACGAAAGTTACAGCAGAAAATAAAAAAAGATCATTTTTTTTCATGCTTGCCGGAAGGTGCGTAGTTACTAAAGCCTGAAGGCACCTACCAGGACATCGTCCACTTGTTCGTGGCTACCTTTCCATTCATCGAAGAACCGGTCAAGTAATTCCCCCTGTTCACTGAACGGCTTATCAACAAGTGAATTGATCTTCAGTAGAAAGTTCTTGCTTAATAGCTTTTTGGATTGCGCTCCTCCGATCTGGTCACCATAGCCATCTGTGAACAGGTAAACAGCGTCGCCTTTCCGGTAATTGATGGATAAGGTGCTGAATGGAGCTTTCAGTTCATTTCGTCCGCCAATTGAAGACTTTACCGGCTTATGGACGGTGATATCCTGTGTCTGCATCGAAAAGTGGATCAATGGCCTGTTGGCACCTGCATATTCTATAACGCCGTTCGCTTCATTAATAAAAACAAGTGCGATGTCCATCCCGTCTTTCGCAGATTCAAATGTGTCATCCTGCCGGAGTGCTGTGGTCACTTTCTGGTCGAGTCTTGTGAGAACAGCTGCAGGATCCTGTGCATTGTTCTCTGTCAGCGCTTCCAGGAGCTTTTCATGTCCGATCATGGACATCAATGCGCCTGGAACACCATGTCCGGTACAGTCTGCAACAGCCAGGATTTTTTTACCATTCATCTTTCCAAACCAGTAAAAATCACCGCTGACAATGTCTTTTGGTTTATAAATGATGAATGATTCCTGGAACAACTCTTTGAATTTATAAGGCTCGGGCAGTAATGACAATTGAATGCGTTTTGCGTAATTGATGCTGTCGGTGATCTCCTGGTTCTTTGTCAGGATTTGCATGTTTGCAACATTCAGCATTCCGTATGCTTTCTCAAGTTCTTCTTTCTGCAGGGTAAGTTGTTCGTTCGCTTTTTTCTGCAGCTTGTTGCTCCTGAACAGTACAAAGGCCAGAATGATGATCAGCACCGATCCTGCTGCGACTGCATTAAGAATGATGTTCTGCTTTTTTGACTTTTCTTCCTGAAGCTTTTTATCCTGGTTAAGGATCAGGATTTCATTTTCTTTTTTCTGGGTGTCGTACTTAGCCTGCATTTCATTGATCTGCCTGCTGTTCTCTTCATTGTAGAGAGAATCTGTTATGGTAAGCGTATTTCGGTAATGACTGGCTGCCTTCTCAAAAAAACCGGCTGCCATGTAAGCTTCTGCCAGAGACTTCTCGACATCGCGAAGCAATGCCTGGTCCCCGATCTCTTTGGCAATCCTGATCGATGTTTCCAGCAGACCGATTGCTTTTGGATATTGCTTTTTGAGTGTAAACACTGCACCCAGATTCAGGTAGGAAAGCGACTCCCCTTCACGGTCACCTATTTCCTGGTTAAGCATGAGTGAGCGCTCATAGTGAAACAGCGCTGAATCCAGCTGATGTGTACTTCTGTAAAGTACACCAAGGTTGTTATGTGCTGAAGCCTGCTGCTTGAGGTTGTGATCTTTCTTTGCATACACAAGGGCTTCATTGAAGAGAAGTCCTGCTTTTTTATAATCATTAAGATCATCGTGTATTGCACCAAGATTGTTAAGCAATGTTGACAGGTATTCAACCTTCCCGAGCTCTCTACATTTGGCGATCGCTTCTTCGTAATACTCTATGGCTTTTTTATAGTTTTTCTGAGTGTAGAAAACATTCGCAATGTTATTGTAAGCAATGGGCAGTTTGTCTGTCGCATTTTGTTTGATCGCCTGGTCAAGATAGATGCGGTAATAGTAAACTGCCGAGTCGTAGTTTGAATTTCCAAAATGTGTAAGTCCGATCACATTGGCTGTTTCAGAATAACCGGATGTGTATCCGATCGTCTGCATGATATGTAAAGCGGTGTAGAGTGCATCAAATGCTTTTTCATAATCACCCATCAGGCGGTATGTGCCTCCGATGGTGTAGTATGACCGGCCTTCAAAAAGCGGAAGTTGTTGTTCTTTTGATTCCTTAAGTGCTGTTTCAGCTAAGGTGAGCGCTTTCCTGAGATCTTTCTTCCTGTATTTCCGGGAGACTTCAAGGAGAAGCTTGAGGCGTGCAGAATCTTTTGCAGTGGATGCTGCATGTTCAAGACTGTCAAGTGTATCAGCAAATCCTGTCGAAAAGGATAAGATTAGAATCAGAATACACCTAATCATACTGATCAGTCAAGCTTAAGAACGGCCATGAAAGCTGATTGCGGGATCTCCACGTTACCAACCTGTCTCATTCGTTTCTTTCCTGCTTTTTGCTTTTCGAGGAGCTTTCTCTTACGTGAAATGTCACCACCGTAGCATTTTGCGGTAACATCTTTTCTGAGTGCCTTTACGGTTTCTCTTGAAATAATCTTTGCTCCGATAGCAGCCTGGATGGCGATGTCGAACTGTTGTCTTGGTATAAGTTCTTTCAGTTTTTCACAGATCTTCTTTCCGAACTCATAGGCACGGTCACGGTGAATAAGTGCCGACAGCGCATCGACCTGATCTCCGTTCAGGAGGATATCCAGCTTAACAAGTGCGGATGTTTTATACTCGATCGGATGATAGTCAAATGAAGCATAGCCTTTTGAGATGGTTTTCAGCTTATCGTAAAAGTCAAAGACAATTTCACCAAGAGGCATTTCAAACGTAAGCTCTACGCGGTCAGTGGTCAGGTAAATCTGGTTGATCAGAACACCACGTTTATCAATGCATAAAGACATCACCGATCCTACATAATCAGATTTTGTGATGATCTGTGCTTTGATGTATGGCTCTTCAACCCTGTTGAGCTTTGATGGATCAGGAAGCTCGCTTGGATTATTTACAATGAGCTCTTCATTGCCCATCGTATATGCTTTATAGGAAACGTTAGGAACGGTTGTGATCACCGTCATGTTGAATTCACGTTCAAGTCGTTCCTGGATGATCTCCATGTGCAGCATTCCCAGGAATCCGCAACGGAATCCAAATCCTAAGGCTGCTGATGATTCTGGTTCAAAAGTCAGTGAAGCATCATTAAGCTGCAGCTTTTCCATGGATGCCCTGAGTTCTTCATAATCTTCCGTATCAACAGGATAAATTCCTGCGAAGACCATTGGCTTGACATCTTCAAATCCCTGGATGGCAACCTGTGTAGGACGATCAGTATGCGTGATCGTATCTCCCACTTTCACTTCTTTCGCCTCTTTGATACCAGATATGATGTAGCCGACGTCACCTGCGCTGATTGAAGGACGTGCCTCTGGTTTCAGCTTTAGTACGCCAATTTCATCCGCGAGATATTCTTTATTGGTGGCTACAAATTTTACTTTATCACCTTTCTTGATTGTGCCATTCACCACCTTGAAATAGGCGATAATCCCACGGAAGGAATTGAACACGGAATCAAAGATCAGTGCCTGTAAAGGTTCTTTGGGATCTCCTTTTGGCGCTGGTACTCTTTTAACGATCGCTTCAAGGATGTCAAACACACCAAGGCCGGTTTTTCCGCTGGCTGCAAGGATATCTTCACGTTTACAACCAAGCAGGTCAACGATCTGATCTTTTACTTCTTCCGGATTTGCACTGGGAAGATCAATCTTATTCAGGACCGGAATGATTTCAAGATCATTTTCAAGTGCCAGGTAGAGATTCGAGATCGTCTGTGCCTGGATTCCCTGGGCAGCATCAACGATCAGCAATGCACCTTCACATGCAGCAATTGAACGTGATACTTCATATGAAAAGTCGACGTGCCCCGGGGTATCGATCAGGTTCAGCTGGTACTTCTTTCCTTCGAACACATAATCCATCTGGATCGCGTGGCTTTTGATCGTGATGCCACGTTCGCGTTCAAGGTCCATGTCATCCAGCACCTGTTCCTGAAGATCTCTTTTTGAGATGGTATTTGTGTATTCGAGCAACCGGTCAGCAAGTGTGCTTTTCCCGTGATCGATGTGCGCGATGATGCAAAAGTTTCTAATGTGCTCCATTTCAAGTCTCCAACCGGAATTAAGGATGCAAAAGTACATCTTTTATTGGCTGCTCAGGCGTATCTGATGCGGAAAAACAACGATCTGGACCAAATCATCTGCATTCTTTTTGCCGTAAAAAAATGCGGTGCCTGCTTAAAAGGTTTAATTTTGATAGTTTGCATTATAGAGGTGTGTATTAAGGATTTAATCTGGTCTTTGCTTTTGGTTGCCCTGCTGCAGCCTGCATCTGCTATGGCCCAGATCGATGCTGGCAATGACACCGTTTCCTGCAGCTCTCCTGTTACGCTCACAGCCCTTGTTACCCCGCGGCCATCAACATCAACCTATACCGTGGAACCTATCCCGTTCAATCCTGAAAGCTTTACGGCCGGCACAATCATTCCCTTGACGGACGACGGCTACACCAGCGCGCTTCCCATCGGATTTCAGTTTTCATTCTTTGGACAATCTTACAGTCAGTTTTATATTTCTGCCAACGGATGGATCTCGTTTACTGCGGCAAACCTCTTTGCACAGGTGAATAACAACCCAAGTGCGTTTCCATCGACGAGCAATAATGTCCCAAAAAATGCCATTGCGATCTGGGAAGACTGGAATCCTCCGCAGGGTGGAACAGTGAATTATTATACGACAGGTACCGCACCTAACAGGAGGCTGGTGGTCAACTGGAACAATGTTCCGCACTACCAGTGTACAAATCAGCTGCTCAAGGCACAAGTGATCCTCAATGAAGGATCGAATTACATTGAATATCACATTGCAAACAAAGGCTCCTGTCCTACCTGGCAAAGCGGAAATGCTACACAGGGATTGCATAACCAGGCAGGAACCCAGGCAATCACCATACCCGGGCGTAATGCGGCTGTATTTTCGTTAACGAATGACGGATATGGATTCAGGCCTTCAGGAGCGCCGGAAGCACCTGCGATATCCTGGTTTGATCTCAATACCGGAGGACCAGCAATCGGAACAGGGCCTTTAATCACTGTATCTCCGGTGAACAGTACTTCTTACCGCGCAGAAGTTTCATACTGCTGCTCTCCGGGAAGTTTTTCCGATACGGTGCTTGTCGTCGTTGACAAATCAACATTGTCTGTCTCTTCTACCAATGTGAGCTGTTTTGGAGGATCAGATGGAAGCGCTACAGTGATGGTATCTGGCAGCAATCCACCTTATACCTACAGCTGGTCGTATTCATCTTCAGACACCCTTTCAACAATTTCGAATATACCAAAAGGTACCTATTATGTGGAGGTCATGCATGGAAGCTGTGTGTTCCAGGACACTGTACATATTCTCGAACCATCACCACTTTTGATTGAAAGTGGAATGATCCCCGAATCCTGTGGAGATACCAGTGGTGTAGCGTATGCATCTGCCACTGGAGGTGAAGTACCTTACCAGTATTCTTGGACTGCAGGTGTAGCCAATGATTCTCTTATTGATGTTCCTTCAGGGTTGTACCAGGTTACTGTAACCGACAACAATGGATGCACAGCTTCATCCACCGTAGAGGTTACACAGGTTTCAAATGTGAATGCGGACTTTAGCGCTTCTGTTTTCACCGGATCTTCTCCACTCGCTGTAAACTTTTTAAACAGCTCTTCTGGTGCTGAAACTTACCTCTGGGACTTTGGACAAGGTTCCACATCCACTGAAATGAATCCTTCATTTTCATTCGAGGATGAGGGTTCATATGTGGTTCTGCTTACGGCAACACATGCAGGAATCTGTCAGGACCAGTATTCAGTGACGATACATGTTTTGAATGATTCGGTTCCATTGATCGATTCAGTTTTTATCCCCAACATCATCGTACTGAATTCAACATCACAGGAGAACAGGATCTTCAGAGTAAAGGGATTAAACCTTGAAGAAGTTAACATTTCCATCTTTAACAGGTGGGGAAAGGAAGTCTTTAACACCATCGATCTGCAGGCTGGATGGGATGGTGGAAAGGAGCCATCTGGCACATATTATTACATCGTAAGGTATCGCGAAAAAGGAAAGGAGCCAGTGATGGTTAAGAGCTTCCTGACACTCTTCAGGTAGATCTGATTATTATTCTTTATATACTTTTGCAACCAACTAATTTATTGTTGTGAAAGTAATCGACCACATTAAGAACGCGAAGTCAACACTGTTTTCATTCGAGATCCTTCCTCCCCTTAAAGGAAAAAGCATTAATTCAATCTTTGAAGGAATTGATCCGCTGATGGAGTTCAAGCCACCTTTCATTAATGTGACGTATCACCGTGAAGAGTACATTTATAAAAAGCGTGATGGTGGATATCTTGAAAAAGTATCCATTCGCAAACGTCCTGGTACTGTAGGAATTTGTGCAGCCATCATCAACCGGTATAAAACAGATGCAGTGCCTCATTTGATCTGCGGAGGATTTACCAAAGAAGAAACAGAAAATGCCTTGATCGATCTTCAGTTCCTTGGCATTGATAACGTCCTGGCCTTAAGAGGAGACCCTATCAAAACAGAAAACACGTTTCTTCCAACTCCCGGAGGGAATGAATTTGCCGTTGACCTTGTGAAGCAGATCCGTAAGCTGAACTCTGGAAATTACCTTCATGATGAACTTGAAGGATCAGCGCCGACTCAATTCTGTATCGGTGTAGCTGGTTATCCTGAAAAGCATTTTGAAGCACCGAATCTTAAATTCGACCTTCGCAACCTGAAAGCAAAAGTGGATGCAGGCGCAGATTACATTGTGACCCAGCTTTTTTATGACAACGAAAAGTTCTTCGCATTTGTAAAAGCATGCCGTGATGCAGGCATCGAAGTTCCGATTATCCCCGGCCTCAAGCCAATCACCAGCAAGAAGCAGGTAACAGCATTACCAAAATTCTTTCATATCGATCTTCCTGAAGACCTGGCGGATGCGTTCGAAAAAGCAACAACAGACGAGCAGACAAAGCAGATCGGAATTGATTGGGCTATCCAGCAGTCAAAGGAGCTGATCAAAGGAGGAGTGCCTTGTATTCATTACTATACGATGGGCAAGAGTGAAGCTGTAAAAAAGATCGCTGAAAAAGTGTTCTGATTTACCTGAAGTAGCGGCGTGTAAGTTCGCTTAAATACTTCCCTACAATATCAAACTCGAGGTTCACGGAATCTCCCTTGTTGAGTTCACTGAATGAGGTGTGCTCATACGTGTAAGGAATGATGGCTACACTGAACCAGTCATCACCGCAATCTGCAACAGTAAGGCTCACTCCATTAATGCAGATCGATCCTTTTTTCACCACAATGTTTTCGGGTGAAGGTGAATACCTGAAGGTGAATGACCAGCTTCCGTCAAGTTCCTTTCGTTCGATGCATTCTGCTGTCTGATCAACATGCCCCTGCACAATATGACCATCAAGTCTGCCACCTGCCGGAGTGCATCGTTCAAGATTTACAATCCTGCCAGGAGCGAGTGATGACAGGTTTGTTTTTGAGAGCGTTTCCTGAATGGCAACTACTTTATATGAGTTTTGCTGTATTTCAGTGACGGTAAGACAAACTCCGTTATGCGAAAGGCTTTGGTCGATCTTAAGTTCGGCAGTGAACGGGCAGCTTAACGTGAAGATGAGATTGGTTTGTTGCTTTTCAACGGACTCTACTTTTCCGATGGCTTCAATAATTCCGGTAAACATAACTTATGGATTCTGTGGGGCTTTCACATTATACACGTGAACAAACCCTTTGAGGAAATGTGGTACAATGCCTTCAAGCCTGATTTCGTTCACCTGGCAGATGTAGTAATAGACTCCATCGGATACGGTCATCTTGGTGTCGCTGTTCTTTCCATCCCACAGTACATCCGGATTCGTTGTTTCAAACATGAGGTGGCCCCAGCGGTTGAAGATCTTGATATCGATATCCTCCACAAATTTATAAGGAAGTGCACGGAAGAGGTCATTGATATTATCTCCGTTCGGTGTGAACACGTTCGGCAGCTCATATACCGGACAATTATCGACACATACATTGGCACTTTGAACACTCTCATTTCCAAAGCTGTCGATAGCAGTTATCACATAGCAACCGGCGATTGAATTTATACCATTGAATGTGTAAGTGGTGTCTGTTGCAGAACCAATTGTTGTCAGTAGGTTATAGGTCTGGTTGGTGTCATTGGTTGTTTTGTAATAGATCTTGTATGATACGACATCGTCTGCACAGCCATTGTTCGGATTGTTCCAGCTGAGGTAATTTTTAACGAAGTCACAATCAGGTGTGATGGAAAGGACCGGAGCACATGGTGCTGTCATATCTTTCGGTGACTCACATGCGATCTGTGATTTGTTGACCAAAGGTTTCAGGAAACCATCGCCACTGTATTCGCCATAACTTGTGATATAATAGCAGTATTCGTGTCCGTTAATGAGTCCTGTTTCAGTGTAGCTGCGACTCGTTGTTGAGTCAAGCAGATTAAAAACTCCAGCCTGATCTTTCTTGAAGATGTAGAACTTGTAATTATTCCATGGTACATTATAGTCCCATGAAAGTGTGAGTGCGTTATCTGAAGGAGTGATCTGAAGAAACACCGAAGATGCGGAAACTGTAGAGCCTATAAGAGTCCATGAAGGTGTTTCAGTATAGAGGGAGATCTTGTAAGAATTCGCCTGGTTTTGTGTATTGATGCCGGCCTGGTGGTAATAGATGGTGTCGTTGAGTGAACTCAGTGTGTCAAGTGCGGAGAAGTTTGATCCGGCCATGTCATTGCTATGATAGATGACATAGTGAAAAGGACCGCTGATGGATGGATCGATTTCAGTAGGCTTTGACCAGATGATCGTATCCTTTCCGGTGCTTGCTGCGGTTTCAACAACACTGACATGTGTGATCACCGGAACATCTTTCTTCAGCTCTGTACATGCTTCATTCGAAGGATAGCTTTCCGCACCATCTGAAAAGTATGCATAGATCATGTAACAGTATTCCATACCTGGTGTAAGTCCGCTGCCGTTATTGTCATCTGTGAAAGTCGCTGATGCAGATCCTTCCAGAGTTTTAATCAGGGAATACCCAAGCGAAGCCGGAATACCTGTTTCACAAACCGGAGCGACATACCCCGTTGATCCATTCCTTCGGAATATTTTATAGCCGACTGCATTCGAGCATATGGTAGGCACCCAGTCGAGTTTGATCGTACTGCCTATAGGTGTTGCTGTGAGGTTTTGAGGTGCCGGTGAAACAACTGTAATGTTGATCGTTTTTAAATCAGCAAGCACCCACTCATTGTTATCATCTTCTGCCTTGAATGTAACGGTGTACGGCTGACGCTTCACATGTGAACATTCAGTTTGCCAGTGGAACTGACCCGTCACTGCAGGCCCCGGGAACGGAGGTTCAAGGAAGGATGCAGGAGAACTCGTGACAAGGTATGGGCCTCCGGTTGATGTGAGTGTAACGTTATCGAAATTCGGATCCACACCGTTCACATTGAATTGTAAGAGTGTGCCGGCAGTAACACAGGTGTCTCTCGCAAAGACTTGTGGTGGCTCATTCTCGCACGCTTTAACAGTCACCTGCATATCACGTGTCACATAACCGATCAGCTTTTTATTTCTGTATTCTTTTATCAGGAGTGCGAAATTGAATTCGCCGATCTGAGTAGGGGAGTTCCAGATGAAATCTCCTGTAACAGGATTCAATGAAACACCGGCAGGCAGAGTAAAGCCAGGAATGATTGCTCCGTTTTCGCCTCTGCATGCAGTGAGTTCGTAAGCGAGGCTGTCGCCTGTATCCGGATCATATGCGCCGGGATTATGTATGAAGATGCGACCAATACATGCATTGTCAATCGGAGGATTCAGCAGTACAGGTGAATTGTTTACACCAACAAACGGGCTGATGGTAAGCTGTGTTTCAATATAGAAGGGAATGTTGACAGACCCTGGAATGTTTATGATGCCCTGGTTTCTGTTCGGATCACTCATCCAGATCTTGTAAATTCCTCCTCCACGGTATGTATGTACTCCTTCGTAGAGGTTTTTCTTAATGAGTGGCGCAATGTCCTCTCCTATGTGCGGGCAATCTGTTGACTGAAGGCCGTTAATTCTTGTTAGTGTATCTTCCGAACCATCGCCCCAGTTAATGGAAATACGGCAACGGTCGGCCGGACTGTCGCTCTTTGTATAAGTAACGATGGTCGCTTTATACGTGTAATCTGAGAGGCGTGTAAAGGTAATCTCACCCGCCCTGTTATGCGTTGCGAAAGAAGGTGTGCAAAGTGCCGTCAGGAAAATTGCGAGAAGCGTAAAGATTTTCCGCATAGGGCTAGTTTCTAAGGGATTTCTAAAATACAAATTTTATTCCGGGTTAAGGGGGGATGTTTCAAATTGTAATTCAGTAAAAAACGCAGAATTCGCCGCAAGTGAAAAAATTGTGACTCCTGTACTTTTTCTAACTTTATCGGCATTGATATATTATGCAGATCGAAATAAAAAAGAGTGCCTCCAGCCGTCTTGGAACGGTTGACATGAATAATCTGGTTTTCGGCAAGATCTTTTCCGATCATATGCTTGTTGCTGATTATATTGACGGACACTGGACACCCGCTGTTATCATGCCTTTTGGAAAGATGGAATTGAGTCCTACAATTTCCGGCCTTCATCACGGTCAATCCATTTTTGAAGGAATGAAAGCATATAAAAGTGAAGAAGGGAACGTACTGTTGTTTCGTCCTCACGAGAATTTCAAACGACTGAACAGGTCTGCCAGAAGGATGTGCATGCCCGAGGTGCCTGCAGAAATCTTTATAGATGGACTGAAAGCGCTCATTGATCTTGACAGGGACTGGGTGCCGAAAGGCGAAGGAAAATCGCTTTATATCAGGCCGATCTATTTTGCCATCGATGAAACCATTGGTGTCAAGCCTTCTGAAGATTATCGGCTGGTCATCTTTACATCCCCCGTAGGAGCTTATTATCCTGAACCTGTAAAGGTGAAAGTGGAAACGCGCTACTCGAGGGCTTCAGAAGGTGGTGTTGGTTTCGCTAAAGCTGCAGGAAATTATGGTGCCGCCATGCTGCCTACAAGGATCGCTCAGGACAAAGGATATAACCAGGTGATCTGGACAGATGCAAGGGATCATAAATATGTTGAGGAATCGGGAAGCATGAACCTGATGTTCGTGATTAACGGAACATTGCTCACTCCTCCTTTGACTGAGAGCAAACTCGCGGGCATTACCCGTGACAGCATATTGAAGCTTGCTGAAAAATGGAATATTCCGGCAGAAGAGCGTGAGCTTTCTATTGTGGAAATAATAAGCGCTGCAAACAATGGAACACTGGAAGAAGCCTTTGGATGCGGAACAGCCGCAAACATTGCGCAAATCGACAGAATCAATTACGAGGGAAAGGATTATATCATTCCTCCTGTAGCAGGACGCAAAATATCAAACAGGATAGGAAACTACCTCGAAGACCTTAAGAAAGGGAAAGTCACGGATGAGATGGGTTGGACAACCTTGATCTGACGAATCACACGACATAAAAAAGGCTTCGAAAATATCCGAAGCCTTTTTTTATGCATGAAGGTTTATTATAGCGTACCTCTTCTTGCCTGTTCTCTTTCAATTGATTCAAACAACGCTTTAAAGTTCCCCTTACCAAAGGATTTTGCGCCTTTTCTCTGGATGATCTCAAAGAACACAGTAGGACGGTCTTCCACTGGCTTTGTAAAGATCTGAAGCAGGTATCCTTCCTCATCACGATCAACAAGGATATTCAGATCCATCAAGTCCTGCAGGTCTTCATCGATCTTTCCGACACGATCAAGAAGATCATCGTAATAACTCTTCGGAACATTCAGGAATTCAACACCTCTTTTTCTCAGTTCAGAAACCGTGAACAATATGTCATCGGTTGCCACTGCAATATGCTGAACTCCGGAACCCTTATAAAAGTCCAGGTATTCTTCGATCTGGGATTTTTTCTTTCCTTCAGCAGGTTCGTTAATTGGAAACTTTACATATCCGCTTCCGTTTGAAACCACCTTGCTCATCAAGGCTGAATATTCGGTTGAGATGTCCTCGTCATCAAAGGTGATCAGGAGTTTAAAGCCCATCACATCTTCATAGAATTTAACCCAGGTATTCATTTCACCCCAGCCAACATTGCCAACACAATGGTCAACATACTTTAATCCAATAGGATGATGAGGCACAAGCGATTTTGCTGCTTTATATCCGGGCATAAAGGCACCTGAGTAGTTTTTTCTCTCAACGAACGTGTGTATCGTTTCGCCATAGGTGTAAATGGAAGCTGTTTTCACTTCACCAAATTCATCTTTACTGACGGCAGGAGGAATAGCTGCTTTTGCACCACGTGTTGTAGTTTCTTTAAAAGCTTTCTCTGCGTCATCCACCCATAATGCAAGAACTTTTACGCCATCGCCATGTTTGGCCACATGTTTCGTGATCTCGCTTTCAGGATCAAAGGATGTTGTCAGGACCAGTCTGATCTTTCCCTGCTGAAGCACATAGGAAGCGCGGTCTTTGATGCCTGTTTCAAGTCCGGCATAGGCAACAAGCTCAAACCCGAAAGCTGCCTGGTAGAAATAAGCTGCCTGCTTGGCATTGCCTACATAAAATTCAATGTAATCAGTCCCATTCAACGGAAGAAAATCTTCAGTCCTGTTCTGATGTAGCTTTTCAAGCTGGTTTACTGCTGTTGACATAATGTTGTTTTTATTCGATCCAGGATTTATAATATTTACCATCGTCGATCATCATCGCTTCTTCTGTGACCATCAAAGGCTTGAAGGTATCGACCATGACAGCAAGTTCATCTGTTTTCTCTTTTCCGATGCTTCTTTCCATCGCACCAGGATGAGGCCCATGAGGAATTCCTGCAGGATGCAAAGATATGTGTCCTTGCGCGATATCGTTTCTGCTCATAAAATCACCATCAACATAATACAGCACTTCGTCTGAATCAATGTTGCTGTGATTGTATGGTGCGGGAACTGATTGTGGGTGGTAATCATAAAGCCTTGGACAGAATGAGCACACGACAAAATTGTGTGCTTCAAACGTTTGGTGCACCGGTGGTGGCTGATGGATCCTTCCTGTTATAGGTTCAAAATTATGAATGGAGAATCCATATGGGAAATTGTACCCATCCCAGCCAACAACATCAAACGGGTGTGTCGCATAAATAAATTCATGAAGCGTTCCCTGCTTTTTTATTTTAACGAGGAAGTCGCCTTTTGCATCATTGGTTTCCAGGTCTGACGGTAGCTTCAGATCACGTTCACAAAAAGGTGAATGTTCAAGCAGCTGCCCGAAATTGTTGCGGTATCTCTTAGGTGTGTAAATCGGGCTGAACGATTCCAGGTACAAAAGTCTGTTCTCTTTTGTGTCAAAATCGATCTTATAGATCATTCCTCTCGGGATCACTAGGTAGTCGCCATATTCAAACGGAATATTTCCCAGCATGGTTCTCAGTGTTCCGGTTCCCTTGTGGATAAAGATCAGCTCATCTGCATCAGCATTCTTATAAAAGTAATCACCTGTGCCTTTTGTAGGAGCAGCAACACCTAGATAGACGTCGTTATTGATGAGTAAAGCTGTACGGCTTTTCAGAAAATCATCCGCAGGATTCACATCAAATCCTTTCAGTCTCAATGAACGCATGTTTTTCTGGATCGCCACTTTAGGCGTGACATCCGTTGAACTCAGAATTTCTTTAACCTGGGTAGGCCGGTGTTCATGATAAAGCAGGGAAGCCATGCCATGAAAGCCTTCGGTTCCGAAAAGCTGTTCATAATAATAGCTTCCGTCATCTTTTTTAAACGTAACGTGACGTTTATCCGGGAACTTACCAAGCTTATGATAGATAGGCATAGAATTCTTATTTATTGGTTGAGGTGAAGCTCTTTTAGGACTTCCCTTAAGTTAGGACGTAAACGACTTTTATAAACGGCATGAGCATAAGGCTTTTCCTTGCCTTTTCTAAGCTTTCGTTGTTCTTCAATGGGAAGCTCGGAAATCGCGATACACTCTGGTGTACAGCAGCCTTTCATCTTCTCAGCGCATTCATTGCATTGAATAAACAGAAGGTGGCAGTCATCATTGGCACAGTTCACATGCTCATCACATGGCTGTCCGCACTGATGACAGCTGCTTAGCACATCATCCGTGATCCGTTCGCCAACACGTTCATCAAAGACGAAATTTTTTCCCTTGAATTTGGAATCGATTCCTTTTGATTTGATCTGACGGGCATAATCAATAATGCCTCCATGCAATTGGTTCACATCCTGGAATCCATGGTGCTTAAGGTATGCAGAGGCTTTCTCGCATCTTACACCACCGGTGCAGTATAAAAGCACTTTCTTGTCTTTTTTGTCCTTGAGGATATCAAGAACCATGGGGAGCTCATCACGAAATGTGTCAGCTTCCGGGCAGATGGCCTTTTCAAATCGTCCAACTTCGCTTTCGTAATGATTACGCATATCCACAACCACAGTCTCTGGCATTTCCAGCGCTTTGTTGAACTCTTCGGCATTCAGATGCGTACCAACGTTGGTTACATCAAATGAATTATCATTAAGGCCATCAGCGACGATCTTGTTGCGGACCTTGATTGTAAGTTTATAGAAAGATTTGCCATCATCCTCCACTGCTATTTTCAGAGGGATGTTGGAAAAACGGGTATCGTCATTGATCACTTTCAGAAAGCTTTCCCAGTTCATTTCAGGAACACTGATCTGGGCGTTGATGCCTTCTTTAGCAAGATAGATCCGGCCAAAAATGCCAAGCTTGTCGAAAACCAGGTACAGATTATTTCTTAATTCAGCCGGATCATTAATAAGAACATAGCGGTAGAAGGAAACGGTAACCCTTTTAAAGGTCTCCTCCATGAGCTTTTTTTTAAGTTCTCTCTTATTGATCCTGTTATGCAATGCCATGTGGGTTTAATGAAAAAACATATTTGTGCAAAGATAGCTTAATGCCATCTAAAATATTAACTGTTACTACCCAGTTTTTGGTATTTTTGGCATGACAAATCTCAGCATGAATAACGAAAAAATACTGGTAATCGGGGCTTCTGGCCAAATAGGAACCGAGCTTGTCCTTAAGCTGAAGGAGATTTATGGTGATTCTAACATAATTGCTTCAGACATCAGGGCCACTGATAATAAGAGCTTTCATCCTTTTGAAGTGCTGGATGTGCTTGACAAAAACAGGATACTTGAAGTGATCAAAAAGCACCAGGTTAAAGAAGTTTATCTGCTTGCAGCTTTGTTGTCTGCAACTGCGGAATTGAACCCTGCCCTGGGATGGCGACTGAATATGGAAGGCCTGCTAAACCTGCTGGACCTTGCAAAGGAAGGTCACATATCGAAGCTGTACTGGCCCAGCTCGATCGCGGTATTTGGTCCAACCACTCCTGCTGAGAATACCCCTCAGACAACTGTAATGGAGCCTAACACCGTGTATGGAATATCCAAGCTTGCAGGTGAAAGATGGTGCGAATATTATTACCAGAAGTTCGGTGTGGATGTAAGAAGTCTTCGTTATCCCGGACTAATCGGGCATATGTCAGCACCAGGAGGAGGGACAACTGATTATGCTGTCCACATCTTTCATGAAGCGATCAACCATGGGAAGTATGAATGTTTCCTTTCCGGAGATACGAGGCTTCCAATGATGTACATGCCAGATGCGATCAAAGCAACAATCGGCATCATGCAGTCCGAATCTTCCAGGGTAAGGATTCGTTCAAGCTACAATCTTTCCGCTTTCAGCTTCACACCTGAAGAACTGGCGGCAGAGATCAGAAAATTCATTCCAGGTTTCACCATTTCATATAAGCCAGATTCTCGTCAGCGAATTGCCGATAGCTGGCCAAAGTCGATTGATGACGCTGAGGCTCGTCAGGACTGGGGTTGGATGCCTGAATTCTCTTTGAAAGATATGACAAAGGACATGTTTGAGCACTTAACTGAAAAAAAACTGTCATAAAGTGAAACCCCCTGTTCTTACTTCCGTAAAAACGATGTACGGCGAAAGTTTGTCGATTAATTTTGATGGTTGGTCTAATAGATGGAACTTCGCAACCTCACTTGCCGTACACTTACGAACCACGAACTCAGGTACTATTGATATGATCTCTGATTTTGCTATGAAGAAAGTATTCCTTGTGTGCTTGTTTATCATTGCCAAGGTAGGCATCGCACAGTCTTTTGAGCTTCAGGGTAGCGATACATTAAACCATACAGATGCCAACGGGCTTAAGCAAAAGCACTGGGTCTACTATGGAAAAGATAAAAAGCTTCCCGGTTATAAGGAAAATGACAAGGTCGAAGAAGGACCCTACGTTGACAGCAAAAAGGTAGGCATCTGGAAATCTTATTTTGTCAGCGGAAAAGTTAAGAACGAGCTTACCTATAATAATAACCGCCCAAGCGGATACGCTAAAATGTATTACGAAAACGGAAACATTTCAGAAGAAGGTGTCTGGGAAAACAACCGTTGGGTAGGTGAATACAAATATTACTATGATAATGGCCAGTTGTCGTACGAATGGAAGTATAATAAAGATGGCAAGAGAGAAGGCGTTCAGAAATACTACCATCCAAATGGTAAGGTCATGATTGAAGGTGACTGGAAAGAAGGGAAGGAAGCCGGCGTTCTTAAAGAGTATTATGAAGATGGTACCCTTAAATCAGAAAAGAATTTTAAGGATGGCTCGCTGGACATTGCGTCGGTGAAGCTTTACGAGAAAAAAGAGAAGACAGTAGAACCTAAGAAGGAAGACAAATTGGAAACTCCTGAGGTTAAAGAAACTCCTAAAGAAGTTAAGCCTGGATATCTTCAGGATGGTTTTAACAGAGTTCTTGGCAGAGATGGAAAACCAGTAAAGGAAGGAACATTCAAGAATGGACTTCTGATAGACGGTAAACAATACGAATACGAAGCCGGAAAGCTCACCAAAACCCTGATATATAAAGGGGGCAAGGTCATCGAAATAATATCGGAGAAGTAACATTCTCCTTTTTTTTTTACCTTTTTTTTCATAAAAAATTCTCTTTCCTTTGGCGTTATGGACGCCCCATTATTCATTTACAATACGCTTACCCGTAAGAAAGAAGAATTCAAGCCATTACATCCTCCTTTTGTTGGAATGTATGTATGTGGTCCGACAGTTTATAGTGATGTTCACCTGGGCAACTGCAGGACTTTCATTTCATTCGATATTATCTACCGGTACCTCTCGTTTCTTGGCTTTAAAGTGAGGTACGTACGGAACATTACAGATGCAGGACATCTTGAGAGTGACGCTGATGTAGGAGAAGACAAAATTTCCAAGAAGGCACGGCTTGAACAGCTCGAACCTATGGAGATCGTTCAGCGCTACACCACTGGATTCCGGAGGGTCATGGATCAGTTCAATGTGCTTCCTCCGAGCATCGAGCCAACAGCAACAGGTCATATCATCGAACAGATCGAAATGATCAAATCCATTATCGATAATGGTTATGCTTATGAAGTGAATGGGTCCGTGTACTTCGATGTTGAGAAATACAATAAAGAATTCAACTACGGAGTGCTCTCCAACCGCCAGCTTGATGACATGCTCAACAACACACGCGAGCTTGGTGGACAGGATGAAAAAAGAGGGAAGCTTGATTTTGCACTTTGGATCAAAGCAAATCCGGAACATATCATGAAATGGCCGTCACCCTGGGGAGAAGGCTTTCCGGGATGGCATATAGAATGTTCAGCCATGAGCTCAAAATACCTCGGAAGTGAATTCGATATTCATGGTGGTGGTATGGATCTCATCGCAACACATCATACCAATGAAATCGCTCAGAACCAGGCATGCCATCATCACTCGCCGTCAAGGTATTGGATCCATACAAACATGCTTACGGTAAACGGTCAAAGGATGGGGAAATCACTTGGCAATGCTTTCCTTCCTCATGAACTCTTCGAAGGGTCTCACAAGCTTCTTGCAAAAGGATATTCTCCAATGTCTGTTCGCTTTTTTATGCTGCAGACACATTATACCAGTACCCTCGATTTTTCCAATGAAGCGCTGCAGGCTGCAGAGAAAGGCTTTCACCGGCTAATGTCAGCAGCTTCCCTGGTGAAAGAGCTCAAGCCATCTTCAGGTGCGGCTTCATTGAATGTGAAAGAGCTGGAGAGAAACTGTTACCTGGCGATGAACGATGATTTCAATACCCCGGTTCTTATCGCGCACCTTTTTGAGGCAGTACGTCTGGTTAACAGTATTCACGCGGGAATCGAGAAAATTAATGAAGAAGAAACCCTTGTACTTCAGGCAATTTTTTCGAACTTTGTGTATAAGGTCTTAGGGCTGTTTGATGACTCGGTGGATTCACGATCCGACGTTGTTGACAACCTGCTTAAGATCATCCTTGACTACAGATCTGAATCGAAAGCACGAAAAGATTTTGTTGCGTCAGATAAGATCAGGGATGACTTAAAAAAACTGGGTATAGAGGTTAAGGACAGCAAGGAGGGGGTGACCTGGAGTTTTCTATCCTGACCGGAATTTCACGTTTATAAAAACTGTTAAGCAATGGAAAAAAAGCTTTTCCTCCTGGATGCCTATGCACTGATCTATCGTGCTTACTTCGCATTCAGCAATAACCACAGGATCAATTCAAAAGGTCTGAATACATCGGCCATCTTTGGGTTTACAAATACATTGCTTGACGTAATCAGGAAGGAAAGGCCGACACATATCGCCGTTGTATTCGATACATCCACACCAACTGTCAGACATGAACAGTATCCTGCCTATAAGGCCACACGCGAGGAGATGCCGGAAGACCTCAGAAAATCGATTCCGTATATCATCAAGCTGATCGAAGGCTTCAACATCCCTGTGCTGTTCGCTGATGGTTATGAGGCTGACGACGTCATCGCAACACTGGCTGTAAAAGCGGAAAAGGAAGGCTACACAACATACATGATGACACCTGACAAAGATTTCGGTCAGGTAGTTACAGACAGGATTCTTATCTATAAACCTGCACGATTGGGCAATGCCGCTGAAATCCTTGGTGTAGCTGAAGTATGTAAACGATTTGAAATATCTGAACCTAAGCAGGTCATAGATATTCTGGGATTAATGGGAGATAAGGTTGACAACATTCCCGGAATTCCCGGAGTTGGTGAAAAGACCGCGATACAGCTGATCAAAGATTTTGGTTCCATTGAAAATATGCTCGCTGAAACATCAAAACTGAAAGGGAAGCTAAAAGAAAAAGTAGAGAATAACCGGGAGATGGCGATCCTTTCAAAACAGCTTGCAACCATTCTCCTTGATGCACCGGTTGAATTTGAAGATGAAAAATTCAGGATCTGTGAGCCAAACAAAGAGCTTCTCAGAGACTTGTTCAATGACCTTGAATTCAGGGCACTCGCACAGAAAATCCTTGGAGAACCTTTACAGGAAGCCGATGCCAGTGTAAGCAGTACCGGTAATGAGGCAGGCCAGATGGATCTGTTCGGAAGCTCCGCGGCTGTGCAGATTGAAAAAGAGATCATTGATGCACCAATAACATTCGCAACGATAGCTACAACAGCACATACTTACCATATCGCGGATAGCGACGAAAAGATCAATGAGTTGATCGGACATCTTTTGAATGCTCCAGAGTTTGCATTTGATACCGAGACCACGAGTCTGGATGCACATCAGGCGGAACTGGTATCAGCATCGTTTTCATGGAAAGAGCACGATGCATGGTTTGTTCCTTTTCCCGAAGAAAGAATGCAGGCACAAGCTCTGGCAGATCGCTTCAGGCAGGTTTTCGAAAATGAAAAGAGCCTGAAGATCGGACAGAACTTAAAGTACGACATCACTGTTTTGAAGAACTATGGCATCCGTGTAAAAGGGAACTACTTCGATACCATGGTAGCTCATTTTCTCATCAACCCGGAGATGCGTCATAACATGGACGTGCTTTCTGAAACTTACCTGAAGTATTCTCCAATCAGTATCGAAGAACTTATAGGAAAGAAAGGGAAAGGCCAGTTAAGCATGCGGGAAGTACCTCTGCAATTGCTTGCTGACTATTCTGCGGAAGATGCCGATGTGACATACAGACTGAAGAATCTTTTCGTCCCGATGCTTGAAAAAACAGGAATGCAGAAGCTCTTTGACGAGATCGAAATTCCTTTGATCGATGTGCTTGCTGACATGGAAAGAGAAGGCATCAACCTGAGCACTGAATCATTATCTCAATTAAGTGCGGAGCTTGGTAATCTCATCACAGATGTGGAATCCCTTATTCAGAAGGATGCGGGGACATCATTTAATGTAAGCTCACCTAAGCAGGTAGGGGATATTCTTTTTGAGATCCTTCGCATCGATGAGAAGCCTAAGAAAACAAAGACTGGTCAATATGCGACCAGTGAAGATGTCCTTGCAAAGTTGGTGAACAAACATCCTATTGTGAACAGGATACTTGATTACAGGGAACTTCAGAAGCTCAAGAACACCTATGTTGATACACTTCCTGAGCTGATCAATCCCAATACAAAACGTATTCACACTTCATACAATCAGGTGGTGGTGGTGACAGGGCGTCTGAGCTCCGACAATCCAAATCTTCAGAACATTCCAATAAGAACAGAAAAGGGAAGGGAAGTCAGAAAAGCCTTCATACCAAGGGATATCGAGCATGTGCTGCTTAGCGCCGATTATTCCCAGATCGAATTGAGGATCATCGCTGAACTAAGTAAAGACCCGGGGATGATCGAAGCATTTGTGAAAGGACAGGATATCCATGCCGCCACAGCATCCAAAGTATATAACGTTCCTTTGGAAGAGGTCACATCAGACATGCGACGGAATGCCAAGATGGTGAACTTCGGCATTGTGTACGGGATATCTGCTTTCGGGCTTTCTGAACGACTGAACATTCCAAGGAAAGAAGCTGCTTCGATCATCGATTCATACTTTACGAAATATCCGGGAGTGAAAGAGTACATGGATAAAAGCATCGACTCTGCGAGGAAGCTTGGATATGTAGAAACCATCATGGGAAGAAAACGACATCTTCGTGATATCAACTCAGGCAATGCGACAGTAAGAGGCTTTGCTGAACGAAACGCGATCAACGCTCCTATTCAGGGCTCCGCGGCAGACATGATCAAAATCGCGATGATCAACATACACAGGGAGCTGAATAACGGCAGCTATAGAAGCCGTATGCTTCTGCAGGTGCATGATGAACTTGTTTTTGATGTATATCATTCCGAGGTTGACAAACTGAGAGCCATGGTTGAAGACAAGATGAAAAATGCCATCACCATGTCTGTACCTATTGAAGTAGGTATTGGCACTGGCCATACATGGCTTGAAGCGCATTAACAAGTTTTCATCTGAAGTGGTTTGTAACTCAGTCCACTGAATCCTGTCATCATTTCAGTTATTATTATATTTGGTTCGGTAAAAACGGATCAATGGGAAATAATTTCAGAAAATACAGCACGTCAATCGTTGCACCATGCATGGCAGCAATGGCGATCATGCTTGCTTCATCATGCAGCAATACCTCGGAAAGCACTGAAGAAACCAGGGACACCATAAAAGTAGAACAAACAATTTCCCAGGCACAGAAGGTGCTATTCTCCCTGCCTTCACCTGTAGAAATGGCCATGCTGCTTAAGAACGGCGGAGCAAACTACGACAAGGACATTCTGAATGATATAGACAATGCCTCAAAGTATTCTACAAACAGCAAGAGGGCATTAAATCTTGGTGTGTACGGGACCGACCTTGCTTATACTGCCATGTACAATCAAACTCAGGAAACCGTGTTCTATATGGCTGCTACGAAAAAAATGGCAGACGGACTTGGGATCACAGGAGCTTTCACGGATAAAACTGCTGAACGCATGGAAGCCAATCAGAGCAACAATGATTCAATACTCGCGATCATTTCTGATTCGTATTATGAAACCGATGCATTCCTGAAAGAAAATGACCGTGCAAGCGCATCTGCTTTGATGATCGCTGGTGGATGGATCGAAGGCCTTCACCTTGCAATCAAGGTTTATGAGAAATCTCCAAAAAATCAGAAATTGAGACAAAGGGTGGCTGATGAAAAACTGACGCTCACAAACCTGATTGGACTGCTCGAATCTTATCCTGGTGATGAAAATGTTACGCCGATCCTTGCAGAATTCCAGAAGCTTAAAGCGAGCTACGACAAATTGCCTGAGGCCAATGCGGATGTTACAGCAACAACAGACGAGACTACCAAGGTAACCACCATCGGAGCAAGTTCCCAGATCACCATGTCGGATGAACAATTCAGAGAAATATCCGCTGCAGTAGAAAGTTTACGTGAAGGTTTCATAAAGCCATAATCGAATCATGAAAAAAGCCATAGTGTTAATCGTATTTGCATTGCTTGGTGTGATCACCGCAAATGCACAGTGTAACAACTTCACTAAAAAGAAATGCATTCCTTCACTTGCACCATACATCCATAACGGGCAGCTAAACAGTACATCACTTGCTGTCGGGGAAACTGCTGAACTTGATCTGACCTTTTATGCTGGCCAGGAGTACAGGATCCTGGTCTGCGGCCAGGAGATCTTCAAGGATGTGAAGTTTAAGCTCAAAGACAGGAATGACAAGGAACTCTTCAACAGTGAAGGTAAATCAGAAAAATTCTGGGACTTCAAAATCAACTCAACACAGCAGCTTAAGCTGGAAGTGACAACAGTAGGTGATGACCAGAACAAGACAGGATTGGCAGAAGCCGGCTGTGTTTCAGTTCTGGTTGGATTTAAAAAGTAAATTCAGTAGAGCAGGTTGTTATAAGGATAACGCTTCACATGCATATCCTTCACCATTTCATACACCGTTGATCTCAGCTCATCGATATTGATGCGCTTCTCTGCGGAGATGAATATCGACGGCGTACCTAAAGTGCCCATCCACGTTCTCTTCAGTTCTTCAAGCGAAAGATTTTCACGTGTCACAGGTGAAAGATCATCTTCTTCCTTGGGTGTAAATGTATAAGCATCGATCTTGTTAAAGACCATGATCACGGGCTTATCGATCGCCTTGATATCTTTCAGTGTTTCGTTTACAACAAAGATCTGCTCTTCAAATCCCGGGTGTGAGATATCTACAACATGAATGAGGATATCAGCTTCACGGACTTCATCAAGTGTTGATTTGAATGATTCAACCAGCAATGTAGGCAGCTTCCGGATAAAGCCTACCGTGTCAGATAAAAGAAACGGAACATTATCGATCACAACTTTTCGTACTGTCGTATCCAGCGTTGCGAAGAGCTTGTTCTCTGCAAAGACTTCACTTTTGGAAAGCAGGTTCATCAATGTTGACTTGCCCACATTGGTATATCCTACAAGCGCTACCCGGATGAGCTCTCCACGATTCTTTCGCTGGGTGGCCATCTGTTTATCGATGTCTTTAAGCTTTTGCTTCAGGAGAGAAATTTTATCACGAACGATCCTACGGTCAGTTTCGATCTCCGTTTCACCCGGACCTTTCATCCCGATACCTCCCCGCTGCTTTTCCAGGTGTGTCCACATACCGGTTAGCCTCGGAAGCAGGTATTGGTACTGTGCGAGTTCGACCTGTGTCTTGGCGTGCGCGGTTCTTGCTCTGGCAGCGAAAATATCCAGGATCAGAGTGTTTCTGTCAAGGATCTTTCTTCCCATTGCCCGCTCAATGTTTCTGAGCTGTGAGGGTGAAAGTTCATCATCGAAGATGACCAGGTCAACATTGTTCTCTTTAACGAATTCTACAATCTCTTCGAGCTTTCCTTTTCCAATGAAGGTTCCTGGATCAGGCTTGTGAATACGCTGAACGAATTTCTTTATGGGTGTAGCTCCTGCAGTCCGTGTGAGGAACGCGAGCTCTTCAAGGTATTCTTTGACCTGTGATTCGTCCTGCTGCTGGTTGATCACACCGATGAGCACGGCTGTTTCATCCGGCTTGCGGGTTTCAACTGATTTTGATTTTTCTGTCAATGTGATGTGTTTACTACGTTTAATTTAAACGCAGGAAGTATGCCGCTTCTTATTTTTTAAGCTTTTGAACGTATTCAGCTACAGCGTCGATCTGTTCCGGAGTTAAAACGCTTTCAAAGCCTGCCATGTTGTTTTTACCTTTCGCGATGATCACTTTTGCCTCGTCTTTCGTGATCATTGAAGTCGAAAGATCTTTTGCTCCACCGAGTTGTCTTGCACCATCATCACCATGACAGCTAGCACAATTCACCTTGTAGATTTCTTCTGCTGATGCAGTCGCTTCCACCTGCTTTACCGGGTATGGCTTTTTCTTGCTCATTTCCGCAAGACCATATGCAGCTATAATTAACAGCAATGCAACCAGCGCCAGTGCCTTGTTTTTCTTCTTAAATCCAACAACTGCAAGTGGTATTGAAACAAACACTGCGATGAGCTTAATGATCTGCATGTTCTTGATTGCACCGATCTCCACAAACAGCCAGATACCCGTGATCAGGAAAAGCGCGCTTACGATCATCTCTGTAACCTTTGTCGCTTTTACAAAGCGTTCCAGCGTCGTATGCTGGTTTGCCAGGAGCAGAAAGGTTTTGATCAGGTAAATGAATAGAAATACAATAACTGAAATTCTATGAAGTGTAAGTAGTGTGTCCATAAGTTGAATTTGTCCAAAAATAAAAAAAGTGCAGCGTTAACTGCACTTTTAAATGGTAGGTTGTGACTATTTATTGAACAACAAGCTTTTTAATTCCTGTTTCGCCATCAGAAATCACTCTTACAGTGTAAACTCCGGCAGCTACGTTCGCTGTGCTAAGGTCAAATGAATGTCCACCAGCTGAAAGCATTCCAAGGTTTTCGGAGTAAACTCTCGCGCCTGAATTTGAATAGATCTCCACAGTTGTGTTTCCTGACTTCTCAAGATTCAGGTTCATCTTTACCTGGTCTGTTGAAGGATTCGGATAAAGTGTGAATGCACCATTCAGGCTGTTGTTGGCTTCAATACCTGTGAATAATGAATTTGCCATGGCTGTTGAATCATTGCCAAGTAGCGAAGTGATCACCCTGATCTTCATGATCGGATCGCGCTGTGATTGTGTAAACCATGTGAAATCCTTCATGTTAACTGACACAGGACCAAAGCCAGTCTGGATGGTAAGGTCAAGGTTGTAGCGTACACGAATGGTTGAATATGATCCGCTTGAAAGCTTCAATGTGCCATAGGCGTCAATGTCAGTAGTTGAGTTACCGTTTGTATTGTTTCCTGAGAGCATGTCTGAAATTGGTGACATGTTATAGTCATAAGGATACTTCAATAACAGGTTCGGGTCATTAAAAGCAAGCTTACCAACACCCTGGATAGAATTAAAATGCAATCCCATGATGATCAGTGAATCAACCGTGTTGCCGGTTGTCTGTCTGAAGTAGGTAGTGTCATTCTGCGAATTGTACATCACCATGTTTGTGCGTGGGAAATTCGCTGTATGATAACCTAGCGGAGTAGTATAAACTTCCGTTACAGGGCTTGTTGTGTTGAATGTGTTTCCTGAGAGATCCCAGGTAACATTTGCTCCGCTTGTACCACGGCCAACTGCAGTGGCGAAGTTATGGTACGTGATGGAATGGCCTGTTGTAATGCCATGAGCGGATGATGTCAGCGTAAACTGCGCATGTGCAGCCGAGCTTCCAAGTATTAGCAGTGATAAAAAGTAAAGTTTTCTCATAGTTGTTGATTTTCAGTTTGGGTAACTCAAGCAAACATATAAAAAATGACGGTGGTTTCAAAGCGCTCATTTTCATAGTTTTTCAATGGGTTCCAAAGAGTTAAACGATATTCCATGTTGCCTGCTTTCACTCATATTGGGTGATTTGCCGCTACATCAAAAAACTTACATTTGTTGACTTTCAAACAAGAATGAAGAAAATTTTCGTCCTGCTGCTTTGTTTTTCAACGCAGCTTATTGCCCAGGAATCCACTTTCAGGGTGAATGGCCCGGCTAACAAGATCCACACAACCTATGCATTTAAACATGCCAGGATCTTTTCTGATTACCAGACCGTCATGGAGAATGCAACACTGATCATCAGAGATGGGGTTGTTGTCTCCGCAGGTGTTCAATCAGAAATTCCATCAGATGCTGTTGTGTTTGACATGCAGGGAAAGACCATTTATCCGGGGTTCATTGATCTTTATACAACTTATGGAACACCGGTACCCCCAAAGGCAAAGTACCCTGACTTTCCGCAATTCGAATCAGCCACCAAAGGTGCTTATGCATGGAACCAGGCCCTCAAGCCTGAAGTGGATGCGTCGCGTGTGTTTACATACAACAACGATTATGCTGAATCATTGCGCAGCAATGGATTCTCTGCGGCCCTTTCCTTTGTGAAAGATGGTATTGCAAGAGGTACATCTGTACTTACTACGCTGAGTGATGGACGCGACAACTCAACGATCATTTTTCCGAGAGCAGCAGCACATTATTCATTTGAAAAAGGCAGCTCAACCCAGCAATATCCTTCTTCCCTTACAGGAGCGATCGCACTGCTAAGGCAAACGTTCCTGGATGCGGAATGGTACAAGAACGACAAGACAAAAAAGGAAGTCAATCTTTCACTTGAAGCCTGGAACTCAAACATGTTACTGCCGCAGATCTTTGAGGTGAATGATAAATATTCAGTGCTCAGGGCTGACAAGATCGGAGATGAATTCAATGTGCAGTATGTCATTAAAGGTTCAGGAGATGAATACCAGCGAATCAATGAGATCAAGCAAACCAATGCGTCTTTGATCGTTCCTTTAAATTTCCCGGTTGCCCTTGATGTAGAAGATCCTTTTAATGCACTCAACGCTTCGCTTGAAGATCTGAAACATTGGGAGATGGCTCCTGTAAACCCTGCTGTCCTTGAAAAGAACGGAATCAATTTCGCGATCACATCGGCTGATCTGAAAGACAGAAAAGAATTTCTTTCAAGATTACAGAAGGCTGTTGAATACGGACTTTCAGAAAAGCAGGCACTCAAAGCACTGACAGCTACACCAGCGGAGATGCTGAAAGCTCAGGATAAGATCGGATCTCTGAAGCCTGGAATGCTTGCCAATTTCATCATCACTTCAGGAAATATTTTCGAAAAAAAATCTGTGATCTTCGAAAACTGGATACAGGGTAAGCCATTTAAAGTGAATGATTATACACGTGATATCAGCGGTCATTATACACTGAACGCCGGTCCTTACACCCTGGAGCTTAAAATTGCCGGTGAGCCGGCAAAGCCATCCGCTACGATGATCAGGGATACTATGAAAATCAAATCAGGAATTCAGATTGCTGGCAAACTGATCAATCTGTCATTCGATCCGAAAGATCATCAGAAACAGGGAATGGTCAGACTTGATGGTCTGATAGAGATTGCCGGAACTACCGCTTCAATGACAGGAAAGGGTCAGCTGCAGAATGGTGAATGGGTCACATGGAATGCAACGTACAAATCAGCACTGACTGAAGCTGAGAAGAAAGACACTACAGCAAAGCAGTTACCTGTTTACGGTGAAGTGACCTATCCTTTTGGATCATTTGGCTGGAAGGAAATGCCAGCTCAGGGAGCATACCTGATCAAAAATGCAACGGTATGGACATGCGAAGAGAAAGGCATCCTGAAGAACACCGATGTGCTGATAGAAAAAGGTAAGATCACCAGGATAGGTAAAAATCTGAACTCTGCAGGTGCTGTGGTTGTTGATGGTACAAACAAGCATGTGTCACCGGGAATAATCGATGAACATTCGCATATCGCAATCGCACATGGAGTAAATGAAGGAACGCATGCATTGAGCTCTGAAGTGAGAATGGGTGATGTGATCGATCCTGACGATGTTGACATTTACCGACAGCTCTCTGGAGGTGTTACGACAAGCCAGTTGCTACACGGTTCCGCGAATCCGGTAGGTGGACAATCAGCGATCATAAAGCTTCGTTGGGGATTTGCTCCTGAGAAAATGAACTTGGAGCAGGCCGATGGTTTCATAAAATTCGCCTTAGGTGAAAATGTAAAGCAGAGTAACTGGGGAGACCAGAATGTGATACGATATCCGCAAACACGAATGGGAGTTGAACAGACTTATTATGATGCGTTCATTCGGGCAAAGGAATATGAAAAGAAGATGAAGGAGGCAGATGGTAAAGGAAAAACTAAAGGAGGACAGGTGGTCAGACGGGATCTTCAGCTGGAGCCGCTCGTGGAGATCCTGAATAATAAAAGATTCATCACATGCCATTCATATGTGCAATCAGAAATAAACATGCTGATGCACGTGGCTGATTCGATGGATTTTAAAGTGAACACCTTTACACATATCCTGGAGGGATACAAAGTGGCTGACAAGATGAAAGCACATGGTGCAGGAGCAAGCACATTCAGTGACTGGTGGGCGTACAAGATGGAAGTCCAGGATGCCATTCCTTACAATGCATCCATTATGTCAAAGAATGAGATTGTAACTGCGATCAATTCTGATGATGCGGAAATGGGTAGACGTCTTAACCAGGAAGCTGCGAAGATCGTGAAGTATGGTAAGGTCAGTGAAGAAGATGCCCTGAAGATGGTGACACTGAATCCTGCGAAGCTTTTGCATCTTGATCACCGTATGGGATCCCTGAAGGAAGGAAAAGATGCCGATGTCGTTGTATGGTCTGATAACCCGCTTTCCATCTATGCAAAAGCTGAAAAGACGTTTGTGGATGGCAGGCTGATGTACGATGTTGAACAGGATAAGGTACTAAGAGCATTGACCTCTTCGGAAAGAAACAGGATCATCCAGAAGCTTTTGAAAGAGAAAGCTGAAGGTGGTGCTACGAAGAAGCCTGAGATCAAAGGCAAAAGGCATTATCACTGTGACACAATGTTGAACAATTACATGGAAGAATGATGAGAAACATATTCATATACAGTGCTGTTTTCCTTTTTGCATTTGCATTGACAGGTACAGCTCAGAAGATCAAGCCTGCACAAAAGCAATCGAAAAGAATACTCATACTGAATGCTACAGCGCACCTTGGTAACGGGAGTGTCATTCAGAATTCCGCGATAGGCTTTAAAGATGGCAAGCTGGTGCTTGTAGGAGATGCCACACGCATCAAATACAATCCTGCTGATTATGACACCACGGTCAAAGCACCAGGCAGACATATCTATCCTGGCTTCATTGCAACAAACATTGCGCTGGGCCTTACAGAAGTTGATGCTGTTCGTGCTACACTCGATTACCATGAAACAGGTGCTTACAATCCTGATGTTCGATCACTGATCGCATTCAATACGGATTCAAAGATCATCCCCACGGTACGTTCGAATGGTGTGCTTATCGTACAGGCTACGCCTCGCGGAGGTGTGGTCTCAGGATCAAGCAGTGCGATGCAGATGGATGCATGGAACTGGGAAGATGCTGTTATCCGTGCAGATGAAGGGATCCATATGAACTGGCCACGTATGTTCACAAGGAAGTGGACTGAAGAGGAAGGCTTGACACCACTTACACGCAACAAAAATTATGAAAAGGAGGTTGCTGACCTGAACAAGTTTTTCGCGGATGCTCTTGCATACAGCAGGCAAAAGTCACCAGCAGAAGTGAACATCAGGTTCGAATCGATGAAGCCTTTATTCAATGGAACTGCAAGATTATATCTCCACGTGAATCTGTCAAAGGAGATCATGGCTTCCGTTGATTTTGCAAAATCCTACGGCATAAAGCTGGTGTCACTTACAGGTGCTGATGATGCTTATCTGTTGACAGATTTTCTTAAAAAGAATGAGGTCTCAGTTGTGATCGGGAAAGTTCATGAGCTTCCGAAAAGAAGAGACGATGATGTTGATCTTCCATACAAGATCCCATCAATACTTACTGAAGCTGGAATCAAGGTTTGTCTTTCAGGAGAGGGGCAGATGGAAGCTATGAATTCCAGGAACCTTCCGTTCTGGGCAGGTACTGCAGCAGCCCATGGCCTCGATAAGGAACAGGCATTGAAGATGATCACGCTTCATCCTGCTGAACTTATGGGCATTGACAGCTTGTACGGATCAATTGAAGAGGGCAAGTCTGCCACGTTCTTTATTTCCGAAGGTGATGCGCTTGATATGCGTACGAATCAGGTTGTGGCTGCATTCATTGATGGTAGGGAGATCGATCTGGATGATCATCAAAAAGCGTTGAACAGGTTGTACCTCGAGAAATACGGGAAGAAGTAAGATGAAAAGATCCTTGTTTGAAGAGCAGACTGCACGGGAGCTCATAGACAGAATTAACAAGCTTCAGAATGCATCAAGCCCTTTATGGGGTAAAATGAATGTAGCGCAGATGTTTGCACACTGCAATGTTTCATTTGATACTGCTCTTTCAAAACGAGGGGTAAAAGATCAGAGCAACTTTATTTTCCGCACACTTGTCAAGTGGGTTGCATTATCAGAAAGACCCTACAGCAAAGGATTGCCAACAGGGAAAGATTTTCTGATCACAGAAAGCAGAGATATTAAAGAAGAGAGGGATAAGCTCATCAGGAATGTCGAAGAGGCTCGTCTTCATAATGTACATGGAAGCTGGAAACCACATCCTGCTTTTGGAAAACTAACACCTCAGGAGTGGGGATGGTTCCTGTTTAAGCACACCGACCATCACCTTCGGCAATTTGGTGTTTAACACCGAAGAAATCAGCATATTACACCCACCGAAAAAGCGGTTTCATAATTGATATACTCATCATAAGGTTCCAGGAATATTAATCATGGAATGCGTTTATTGAAGTATATCTGGTATGGAAATACAGCTTGATCAGGAAACGATACTTACCGAACTGAAGGAATCTGATAAAGATGCACTGGTATGGTGGCTGAATGATAAGGATATTTACAAAAGGACCTTGAATATTCCGTTTCCTTATACAGAGACTGATGCCATTGAATTTTACAACAAGTGCAAGGAAAAGGATGAGATCTTCGGTGTCCAGATGACCTGGGCTATCAGGAAAAAAGATGGACAGCTGATCGGCGTGATAGGCCTTTCAGGGAAAGATGAATTTCCTCAGAAGGAAGAGGTTGGGTATTGGCTTGCGAGAGACTTCTGGGGCAAAGGGATCATGAAAAAATCCTTGCAGGCTGTCACCAACATTGCGATTGAAAAATATGGTATCATCAGGCTTGAAGCTCCTACCTTCGCTTTTAACCTGCATTCCCAAAAAGTTGCTGAAAAATGTGGATATATGTATGAAGGCAATCTTAGAAAATCTCTTTACAAAGACGGCATGTACTTTGATTGCCGCATGTATTCTTACGTAAAAGAGTAATTCTTACATTTAATCTTCTATTGTAAATCCATTTGGCAATGAAAACATTACTGACATTGATGTTCGTGGCTTCAACACTTGCAGCTACAGCACAGGAAGAAATAAAGAAAGCAGATAAAGAACCTGCAACAACAAACCAGAAGGCGGTCATGCAGGATGGTAATTCGGTAAAGCAGAATGATAAAGCCGTGATGCAGGATGGCAACTCTGTAAAACAAAGTGATAAAGCTGTGATGCAGGATGGTAATTCAGCCACTTCCGGACAAAGGAAAGCGGTTCTGCAGGACGGAAATTCAAAGCTTGCGGAGCATACTTGCAATGACAAGTGCAAATCTGGAAAGCATGAATACCTGCACGGACAAAAAGGTCATCAGTGCACTGATCAGTGTAAGACCCACGCGAATCCCAAAAAGTAACCGATCAGGTAGTTAATTCTAAAAGAGCCCTTAAGTCTGATGATATGGGGCTCTTTTTATTTTTAGTGAAATCATACATCACCATGACATCCGTTGCTGTTGCCGCGATCACATTCGATTCACTGATGATCGTGTGGCTGAACTGAAAGCTTGTTTCTCCAATCTTTGTAACGGTGGTATTTATGATGACTTTACCTGGATACTCCAGTGCATGCCTGAAATCACAATGACAGGACGCAAGGATAGGTCCGGTTCCGGTTTCTAAAAATGTTTTCATTATTCCAACGCTCTCCCAATAGTTGACGCGTGCAGCCTGAATGTATTTAAAGTAGGCGATGTTATTGACATGTCTGAACATATCCATGTCACTCCAGTGGATTTGTAATACGATTTGCATAGTAAGAACAAGTTAATCTTTATGATCGTTTTAGATCATACATGACCCAAGATGGGTACAAAGATTACATCATTAAACACGTTCTAATGATTAAGAATTATTGTGTCAATAATTTATTTTAACTGCCATTATATCAGTTAGATATAAGATTTTACGGGCTGCTTCCAGACTTTAAAATGGTATGCATTTCCTACTATCTTATCATAACCAAAACTGTTGGACATGGAAACTTTATTAAAGAAAGCGACGGAAAACAGGTCTTCCCGTGAATACAGGGAAGGTCCGGTTGCAAAGACAATTGAAGATAAAACTGCAAGGTTTCTTCCGTCTGACCTTTTTCTATGGTCAGCGATTGGAGCCATGGGTGCATCCCTTGTAATGAAGATCATGGGTAAGGATAATATGAGCCTATTTGTTGGCCAGTGGCCGGCTGCATTCCTAATCATGGGACTTTACAATAAAATCGTAAAAGTTCAGGGACACGACTGATAAGTCAGATTTTATAAAAGAAAAAATCCCGGATGTGAATGATCACTCCGGGATTTTTTTTTGAATGTATAAACATCAATAGGAAAGCATTGGGCTAAGCCATCTTTCTGCTTCTTCAATTTTTATGTTCTTCCTTTTAGCATAATCCTGAACCTGTTCTTTGTTGATCTTGCCAAGACCAAAATAGTGTGAACCTGGGTGTGAGAAATAGTACCCGCTTACCGCTGCTGTTGGATACATAGCAAGACCATCAGTAAGTACAATGCCTGTGTTCTTTTCAACATCAAGAAGCTTCCAGATCTTTTTCTTTTCAGTGTGATCAGGACAAGCAGGATAGCCAGGTGCAGGCCTGATGCCCTGGTATTTCTCATAGATCAGCTCATCATTGCTCAGGCTTTCTTCTTTTGCATAGCCCCAGTATTCCTTGCGCACTTTCAGATGCAGCAATTCTGCGAATGCTTCTGCAAGTCGGTCAGCAAGTGCCTTCAGCATGATGGCGTGATAATCATCATGATCCTTTTCGAAATGGGCGATCCATTTTTCGATTCCGAAACCTGTGGAGACTGCAAAAGCACCAATGTGGTCCTGGATGCCGCTTTCCTTTGGTGCAATGAAATCCGATAAAGCGATGTTGGCCTGACCTTCCGGCTTGCGTGTCTGCTGGCGCAACGCATGAAAGATTTCAATCACCTCACTGCGGTTCTTATCATTGTAAACTTCGATGTCATCATCGTTGATACTGTTTGCAGGAAAGATCCCGAATACAGCACGGGCAGTCAGCCACTTTTCCTTCACAATACGTTCAAGCATGATGTTCGCATCATCGAAAAGCTTTTTGGCTTCAACTCCTCTGAGTGGATCACTTAGAATTTTAGGATAAGATCCTTTGAGTTCCCATGAATGAAAAAATGGTGTCCAGTCAATGAATGGAATGATCTCACGTATTGGAAAATCTTCTAACACCTTAACTCCGGTATACGACGGATTGAAATCACCATTATAGCGTTGCTTGTGATCTGCCCAGTCGATCCTGAATTTATTTTCTCTTGCTTCCTTCAGTGGTATGAACTTGTTCTGGGAGCTGGCATTTTTGTTTTGCTCACGCAGACGTTCGAAATCCGCTTTTACATCCTGAATGAACTTCGCTTTGGAATCTTCTGAAAGAAGGCTTTGAACTGCAGGGACACTGCGGGATGCGTCATTGATGTGTATGACAGGCTGACTGTATTTTGGAGCGATCTTTACAGCAGTATGCACACGTGATGTAGTTGCTCCACCGATCAATAACGGAATCGTAAGGCCTTCGCGTTCCATTTCCGATGCAACATGAACCATCTCATCAAGAGATGGTGTGATCAACCCACTTAGCCCGATCAGGTCCGCATGGTGCTCTTTTGCTGCAGCAAGAATCTTCTCTGATGAAACCATCACTCCAAGATCGATCACTTCATAATTATTGCATGCAAGCACAACACCTACAATGTTCTTCCCGATATCATGCACATCGCCTTTCACGGTTGCCATGATGATCTTACCTGCTGAACTTCTTGTATCACCCTTCGCCTTTTCGGCTTCCATGTAAGGCAGGAGGTAGGCAACAGCTTTTTTCATCACCCGCGCACTCTTTACTACCTGAGGTAAAAACATTTTTCCTGATCCGAAAAGATCTCCAACGATGTTCATTCCTGCCATCAGCGGACCTTCAATTACACTCAGCCCACGATTGTATTTCTTCCTGGCTTCTTCCACATCGGTTTCAACATAATCCACGATGCCTTTCACAAGTGCATGAGCCAGGCGATCTTCTACAGATCCGTTTCTCCATGCCTCACCTTTTTCAACTTTCTTTCCTTCCGACTTATAGCTTTCTGCAAACGTGATGAGCCTTTCTGTGGCATCTTCTCTTCTGTCAAGCAATACATCTTCAACCAGTGTCAGAAGCTCTTTTGGGATATCATCATACACCTGGAGCATTCCAGGATTTACAATGCCCATATCCATTCCATGTTTGATCCCATGATAAAGGAACGCGGAATGCATGGCTTCTCTCACACTGTCATTTCCTCTGAAAGAGAATGAAACATTGCTGACTCCTCCGCTCACCTTTGCAAACAGCAGGTTTTCCTTGATCCATTTTGTTGCATTGAAAAAGTCGAGCGCATTCTGACGATGCTCTTCCATACCAGTTGCAACTGGAAATATATTCGGATCGAAGATGATGTCCTGCGGAGGGAAATTTAATTTCTTCGTAAGGATGTTGTAGGCTCTTTCACAGATCTCGATCCTTCTGTTGAATGTATCGGCTTGTCCGTTTTCATCAAAAGCCATGACCACCACTGCAGCACCATAACGTTTCACTTTTTTTGCCTGCTCGATGAAAGCCTGCTCACCTTCCTTGAGGGAGATGGAGTTTACAATGCCTTTTCCCTGGAGGCATTTAAGTCCTGCTTCGATTACATTCCATTTTGATGAATCGATCATGACAGGAACTTTGGAAATATCCGGTTCAGATCCTATAAGATTCAGGAACTTCACCATGGCAGCTTCAGAGTCAAGCATTCCTTCATCCATATTGATGTCGATTACCTGTGCCCCGCCTTCCACCTGGTCGCGTGCTATGGCGAGTGCTTCATCATAGTTGCCGTTGATAATGAGTCGTGCAAATTTCTTTGAACCTGTGATGTTCGTGCGTTCACCAATGTTCATGAAGTTGCTGTCGGGTCTGAGTGTCACTGGTTCAAGTCCACTCAATCGCATGAACTGTTCGATCACCGGTAATTTACGGGGCTTTCCTTTGGCGGCTGCTTCTGCGATATGCCTGATATGATCAGGTGTGGTACCACAGCATCCTCCAACAATGTTTACAAATCCGCTCTCAACGAATTCATGAATGAACCCGCACATGTCATGCGGTGATTCATCGTATTCTCCAAACTGGTTAGGTAGTCCTGCATTGGGATAGGCACTTACATAGAACGGTGCTTTCTTCGACAGTTCCTCAATATATGGGCGCATATCTTTTGCACCTAAGGCGCAGTTCAATCCGATACTTAAAAGGCCTGCATGGGAAACTGAATTTAAAAATGCTTCAGTGGTTTGTCCTGAAAGTGTTCGTCCGCTTGCATCCGTGATAGTTCCTGATACCATTACAGGAACTGACAACCCGTTGTCTTCATTGAACAGCTGTATCGCATACAAAGCTGCTTTTGCATTCAATGTATCGAAGATCGTTTCAACCAGGAAGAGGTCACAGCCCCCTTCATGCAATCCTTTTATCTGGACGAGATAAGCCTCAACAAGCTGGTCAAAGGTCACTGCCCGATATCCCGGGTCATTGACATCAGGTGATAAAGATGCGGTGCGGGTGGTAGGTCCAACAGCCCCTGCAACAAATCGTGGTTTATCGGGGTTGGATTTTGAGTATTCATCAGCAGCTTTTTTTGCGATGCGTGCAGATGCAACGTTCAGTTCATAAACGAGATCTTCCATGTGGTAATCAGCCATGGAGATCGCGTTGGCATTGAACGTATTTGTTTCTATGATATCCGCCCCGGCTTTCAGGTATTCTTTATGAATGTTTTCAATAACATCCGGTCGGGTGATCGAAAGTAGATCGTTATTCCCTTTAAGCTCATGTGGGAAATCCCTGAAGCGCTCACCGCGGTAATCTCCATCACTTAGTTGGTAACGCTGGATCATCGTGCCCATAGCACCGTCGATCACCAGGATCCTTTTCTCTAATTCTTTACGAATATCTGCCATAACTATAAAAAAAAATCTCTCCCGGAACACCGGAAGAGATTATAGTTGTTTTCGATAATTTCCCGTTGGTCCGACTTATCTGCCTCTCCGGAGTTTCCGATAGAGCAGGATTTGGCACCATTTCCGTTTTACCGGACGGTTGCCAAGGCTTCACAGGGCACTGTCCCTCTGCCTTTCTTGATAAGTTTTGAAAGAACTTCTGCAAAGATAAGCCACGTGAGTGAATTGACAAACTCCCTGAATGTCTTTTATTTCAAGGAGGTCATCTATACATTCTTTTTATTATGATGGTGTATCAGGCAGGATTCTATAGATGGATGGGATGCGTGTGAATAACTATTGAATGATCACTTTTCCATTGACAGTGTCATGCTCATCACTTTGAACGGAATAGAAATAGATGCCTGGCGAGGCTGGAAGTGTGAGATGTAAACGTTGTCTTCCATCGCGGTTTTTGCGCAGGATCTCTTTTCCCTGGACATTCGTGAACATGATCGTACATTCTTTATCGTTGTAGCCATCGAACTCCATGATGAATTCCCCATTCGTGTTTGGGCTTGGATATGCTTTAACGGAAGATTGGACATGCTCATGAATGCCCACATTTTCCGGGATCCATTTGGCAATGTATTTTGCAGGATGTCCCCCCGCGTTCGTAAATGTTCCGCCGACATAGAGTGCCTGTGAATCCGCTGCGAGTGTCCATACAGTTGAGTCAACCCCAGCGTTAAGCTCTGAAAAGCTTCCTCCATTGTAAGACATAATATTGTTTACAGGGATCCCATCGGCTGTTACTATTGAGCCTGCTATGAAGAGTGTGTTTCCTATTGAAGCGAATGAATTAATGAAATCTCCGGAGATCCTTGTACCGAACGTATCCCAGTTTCCATTGCTGTAAGCGGCGAGACGATTTGATGAGATTCCGCCGGCGTATTGAAACCGGCCACCTGCATATAGAGCTCCCTGATGAGTGTGCAATGATGCAATCGCATTGCTTACTCCTGTTCCATTTAAATCCATCCATCCGAAGCCGTCCCAGTTAGCGATCATTGTCACTGGTGTTGTTCCAGCTGAAGTAAAAATTCCTCCTGCATAGAGTTCATTGTTAAATTCTTCAAGTGATTCAACGACAGAGTATGATGGATTTGCTGAATAAACCATGCCGCCTCCGACATCACTCCATGCTGTTCCATTCCATTTGGCAATATTTTGTACTGTTATATTGCCTGCTTTTGTGAACGTTCCACCAACATACAATTCGTTCTGGTAAACTTTCATTGCGCCGACCCATCCGGATGTCGTGATACCTCCTCCTACGCTATCCCAGTCGAGTCCGTTCCATCGTGCGATCTTTCGGGCAAATTTGGTTCCTGCCATTGAAAAATATCCCGTCACATAAAGGTCACCATCATATACTGTCATGTTGTTAGCCAGTGCATTCAGTCCATTCCCGAGAGGATGCCACGATGTTCCATCCCATCGTGCGATTCGCTTTGCGGATACACCTCCTGCAATGGTGAAATTTCCTGCTGCGATCAGGTCCCCGTTGTAAAACGTGATGCATGTAACTTCACCATTCATTCCTGAACCTAGTCCTGACCATGTTTGTGCGGATGTACCTGTTATCCAAAACAGATAAAGCAGAACAACTACTCTTGTAAAAAGCATCTTGTTTAGTTGAGTACGTGTAAGTTATGAAGATTTTGAAATGCAGCGTACACTCTTCATTCTTAAAGCTGAACAAAAAAAAATGCCCTGAAATTCAAGGCATCTATAAAGAGTTAACTTACTCTTGTGGTTCGTTTACGGAAGCTGGTCCATTTCTCGGAGATCTGCTTTCTGAAAAAGATGAAGCCAATGGATGCGAGTAGGAAGTAGGGTACTGTAAGCAGGTAAAGGATTCCTTTGTTGATGCCTTTCCCGATCGAGCCTCCGGTTTCAAGATCTGATTCAACATTTTTCTTGCACATCGCGCACTGTGCCATCAGGTCTGCATCGGAGAGTATGACAAGTGCTGCAGTGATCAGCAGGAATACTAGTAGCTTGTTTCTCATGATACAAATTTAAGGTATCTAAATGACCACAGATGTTAAAATGTATAATAAGGTGAGATCATCACATAAACAATGACACCGGTAATTGTAACATATAGCCAGATGGGAAATGTCCACCGGCTGATCTTTCTGTGCTTTTCTGTCTGGTTGGTTAAACCTCTGTAAAAGCTAAAAAGTACAAACGGCATGGCAAGTCCTGCGAGTAGTATGTGTGTCAGCAGGATGAATAGATAAACAGGTCTTGAAGGATTGTCTTTAGGAAACGTCGTATCAGGCACATAAAAGTGAAACACAACATAGGAAAGCAGGAAGATCACCGAGAGCACAAAAGCGGTTATGTTCAGTGCTTTATGAACCTTCACATTTTTTCTTTTGATCATGATGAATGAAGTGACCAGGAGTACAGAACATGTACCGTTGATGATCGCATTCATTAAAGGAAGGAATTGCAGTCCGGCCGGGATTTCATCGGCTTGCTGGAAGTTCATCTTCAGTAGAACAATAACCAAAAGAACAACGAATGTAAGACCGAAGATAAATCTCAGGGCAGCCTTGTCACTCATTTCTTGTTCTTTTCAAATCGGTATTGTGTTTCCAGGACAGTTACTTCATCGACAAGGCGTTCGATATCTGAAACTTTCGTTCCATCATAGATGCCGCGGATATGCTTGTCTCTGTCAACCAGGATAAAGTTTTCGCTATGTATGAAATCATCCGGACCTCCGTCTCCTTCCAGGGCCGTAACATAATAGCCATATCGCGCGATATCATAAAGCGCTTTTTTATCACCTGTCACAAAGTTCCATTTGCCTGGCAAGGCATGTACCTTCATGGCATAATCTTTCAGCACACTAACTGAATCTGATTCAGGATCTACGGTATGAGAAAGGATCTTGAAATCTTTGATATGCTTCAGCTTGTCCTGTGCAACAAACAGGGATGCTGTCATTTTAGGGCAGATGGTCTTGCAGCTTACAAAGAAAAAGTCAGCAACATAGATTTTTCCTTCGAGGTCTTTATCTGTAAAGACTTCACCATCCTGATTGACAAAGCTGAAAGAAGGCACTTTATGATAAAGTGTATCTCCAGGTCCTCTCACTTCCCTTGGTCCGAAATAAGGAAGTGTTTTAAATGTGGCAGTGTTCTTTTTAGCGAATGGCTTATGGATAAAAAGATAATATAAGCCAAGGCATAAGAATGCCGGTACTATGAATAATAAAACTAATGGTCCCCACTTTTTCATCCCTGCAAAATATTAAACGTAACCGTTTTACTTGTGCGTTCCGCCTTCTGAATGGCTTTCACCAGCAGCAGCTCCGGCTCCATGATCGCCACCATGAGTCGCTGTTTTGAAGATCGGATCGATATCATGCTTATACACTTTTGAATAAACACCCTCTGTAATCACGATAAAAATCAGATAAATGATCAGCATGAGGAACGGATAGATGATCGAATACCTCATTGGCCTGTTCTCGTCTTTCAGGTGCATGAAAGCGTAAACAATGTAATAGGCTTTAACGATAGTAAGACCAATAAAGAATATCTGCAGAAACAGTTTCCCCAGGTTCCATGCATCTTTCTGAAAACCTACGATAAGCTCAACGATCGTGATGACGAGCATGATCCAGAACACTTTCCAGATCCATTTAGTCTGAGCCGGTGGAATAACACCTTTTTCTACTTTATGATGCAGGTGCGGAAGTGCTCCTGGATGATCACCATGAATTGAAGGGTCGTTGATCGGATCGTAATGAATATAAGCCATAACCGTTTATACTTTTTTTCTGAAATACTTTATTACAACAGGTAAAAGAATGTAAATACGAACACCCACACAAGGTCAACGAAGTGCCAGTAAAGTCCGGCCTTTTCAACCATTTCGTAATGACCTCTTTTTTCATACGTGCCTTTAAGCACATTCAAAAAGATGATAAAGTTGATCACAACTCCGCTGAATACGTGGAAGCCGTGGAATCCTGTGATAAAGAAAAAGAAGTTCGCGAATACCGGTAGTCCATATTCATTGTAAACCATATTGGCACCATGAACGACAACTTCTTTCCACTCACCGTCAACGATGATGCTTCTTACAGCACCATGCTCAGTACCTACGATGAAATGATACCACTCCCATGCCTGTGATCCAACGAAAATAAGTCCGCCGATGATTGTCCAGAACAGCCATTTAGTAACTGCTTTTCTGTCATTACGATGTCCTGCTTCAACAGCAAGTACCATGGTCACCGAGCTCATGATAAGCACGAAGGTCATGAAACCAACGTATGCAAGAGGAATATGTCCTTCTATAAATGGAAAGTGGTGGAATACATCTTCAGGGTTTGGCCAGATGTCATCATATTTATGACGCATAAAACCATAAGAAGCCAGAAACGAAGAAAATGTGAACGCATCCGAAATCAGGAATAGCCACATCATCAATTTACCGTAACTAACGTTCATCGGGGATACCCCGCCACCCCATAAACTTTTGGAGTCTACCTGTGCCGCAGCAACATCGTGTGCCATAAAAGAAGCTGGTTAAATACTTTTTTGTGCAAGTTTAACGAATAAATACTAAAAACAAGAATAAATAGATCCAGAGAATATCCAGAAAATGCCAGTAAATAGAGGCGAGCTGGATGCCTATGTAATCATTTGCTGAATACTTGTTTGAGGCTGATCTTGCGAGTGTTACGATCAATACAATGATTCCGCCAACGAGGTGGGCGAGATGCAATCCGGTGAGTGCATACAGGAATGAGCCAGATGCATTGCTCTGATTCCCGGCAAAGAAAACGTTCTGTTCAACCAGTTCTCCCCATCCTAAAAACTGAGAGATTACGAATCCAATTCCTAATAATAATGTAAGCGCAAGAAACTGTGATAGCCTGACAGTATCTCCTTTTTTGATGGCCTTCTGAGCAGTTGACATTGTAACGCTGCTTAACAGGATAAGTCCTGTGCTGACATAAAACTGGAATGGCAATTCAAAGTTCAGCCAGTTTCCCTGGTCCAGTCGTACGATATATGCACTGGTGAGTCCTGCAAAAAGCATCACCATGCTCACCATGGAAAGCCATAGCACAGGTTTCGCTGTTTTGGACCGGAATGCCTGTTTTTCTGTTAGTGTGAGATCCATGATCTTATAATTTAAATCTTGTCAAGTAGATAGGCAAGCTGCACCAAAGGCAGGTAAATGAACGAGCCGAACATAAGCTTTTTGGCATCTGCAATTTCGCACGATTTATAAAGCTTGATGGCTTGTATGCTGAAAACGATGGTGAACACACTAACGACTACTGCCGAAAGATCCCCAGTCATTTTAAAAGCGAAAGGAAGAAGTACAACAGGGAATAACGCGAAGGTATAAACCAGGACCTGGAACGCGCTGTTCTTGCTTCGTCCCTGCTCTGATGGAAGCATCTTGAATCCTGCTTTTTTATAGTCATCATCAAGCACCCATGCAATTGCCCAGAAGTGAGGGAACTGCCAGATAAACTGGATGGTGAACATAACAAGTCCTCCGAAAGTGATCATACCAAAGCCGTCAGTAGCCGCTACAGCACCAAGCAGTGGTGGAATTGCGCCAGGAAAAGCTCCGACAAATACAGCGAAAGGAGTAACACGTTTTAATGGAGTATAGACAGCTGCATATAGCACAAGGGCAAGTGCACCAAGAATACCAGACATTGGGTTCATGAAGAACCAAAGGATGGAAATGCCCAGGATTCCGCAGATGCTTGCAACCATGAGTCCTTCATTCACGGTCATCCTGCCTGCAGCAACCGGCCGGTTCTTTGTGCGATCCATCAGCTTGTCAAGATCTTTTTCAATAACCTGATTGAATCCATTTGATGCACCTGTTACAAGGAAACCTCCAAGCACCAGCATACACATCTTTAGCCAGTCAACATTGTTTGCGAAAATTGCATAGGTGATCGCTGCGCTGAATACTACGCTTGAAGCAAGTCGGATCTTAATGAACAGAAAAAAATCTGAAACCTTACTTTTTGTGATTTGCGGTTGTTCCGCGTATGTTTCCTCAGCAAGCATTTTGAGGGGGCAATTTTACCAAAAAAAAATGCAAAAGACAATTAAATTCCATCGTTTTAGACCATTGACTTCTAAGGATGGATGAATTGCCGGAAATGCTTCAGAAATCGCGGTATGAATTAAAAAGTCCTGTCTTGATTCCTGCGAATATTAGAACTGAATTTGTTCCTGCATGAATGTCTGAGGATGAGATCATTCGGGTTTCAATTCCTGCTTCTGCCATCAATCCCCATTTTCCTAACAGGTATGCTACTCTGGTTTGATTATAAAACATCTCCCTGGGCGTTCCCTGTCCGATAAAATTTCCAAAATCGTCTTCTCTCGTCCTGTAGGTCTTGAAGATGTCATTCCCGAAATTCTTGCCAGCCGGATCAATGGCACCTTTCACATTCACTATGCGTGTTTCAAATTGCCAGTGATGGTAGCCATAGGATGCTGATGCATTGATCTCAGTGAAATTTGATCCCGCCGGATGTGCAAGTGAATGCATTTTATGACCGTAATTCTGTGTGATGTTGCCGTGAGAGTAAGTGTATGGTCGTACATAGTTGTATTCTGCATGGAGCTGCAATCCTTTCACGCCAAGTACATTGAAGTACCTGTATCCTGCCTGCCACGCAAACTTGTTGCCCCACCAGCCTTTCTTCGCTTTCAGCTCTGAAAGCAGGAATTCATCAAGCATCAGTTGTCCGTAAAGGATATGGCTTTTAAAGAGTCTGAATTTCAAACTGCCTCCGAGTAAAGCATTGTCTGCTGAACCAAGTGAATATTCAACTGGCCTGTAAAAGATCACTGGATTCAGGTAGTTTGGTTCTATTGCAAAGGATGATGAGCTGTCGCGGTTCTGATAAACTTCCGCTTCAAAAAATGACAGATTGATGTTCTTGTGAATATTCCAACTCAGGTAATGAATGGCAGTGAATTTTCTGGTTGTTGTCAGGTTTCCTGCCGGGTCAAAACGATAATCCTGCATCATGGTGTACAGGTTCATGTACTTAAACTTCCAGATGTTGGTATGTATGGCGAAATAAGGATAAACCGGAGCTAGGTCTGACAAGAGCAGGGAACGATAGCCATCACCTAAAAAGAACTTACCCTGGCCTGCCTGAAATGTGAAATACTTTGATGGCTTGTAGTTTAAATTGAATGAAAAGACACTCCAGTTCTGATCGAGGGGACCGGTGCTGTTGATGTTTTCATTGAGCATGACATGTGTTTTCCGTACAACAGAGTCCACATATGAAGGCTGGTTCGATGTTCCTGAATAGAAAGTAAGGTCGAGGGAAAGCTTGTCCCTGAAGCTGTACCAGGCTCTTAACCCGCCTACTGCTTTTAAATAAGTTTCTTTCTGATTGAGTTCAGAGCCTCCCGCAATGTCACCAACCGGCTGAAGACCAAAGTTTTCTTTATTGATGTCCCTGAAATTCGGAATGCTGTCGCTGCCAATCGCTTCCCTCACTTCCAGCGCATTGAACGGCTTGATGTTGGTGTGAAAGTTCTTTCCTTTTCTGTTGATCGTTTCTTCTACTTTCAGGTAGTGATCGTGATGATAAGGAAGATAGATCAACTGTGCGAATAGCATCTGACAGGCAAGAACGAGAATCACCGTCAATACTGATGCTTTCACGCAGCGATGTTTTTTTCTGATGGAGGAGCAGTGTTCCTGAGCTTCCTCTGTTTCAGCCAGTGTGGTATCTGGCTCAGCACTGTGGCGACAATACCAAGCAGGATCAGGCTGATGCTTGAATCAAGGTCTTTCATGAGCACTGCAAGTAGGATCATGAATATGTTCGCTGCATAGAGTGTCATGACGGTTCCTGGATGACTTAAGCCAAGATCCAGCAGTCGGTGATGAATATGATTGCGATCTGCTTCAAACGGGGAGTTACCTCTGGCAGTGCGGTAAATAAAGATCCTCAGGGTGTCAAACAATGGAAAGATCAATACCGCAATCGCATAAACGGGTTTTGAAACTTCAGTAAGTAGAATTGAATTGATCTGCGCACGATCCGACTCTATAAGCTTTATGGTTAAGATGGCAATGATAAGTCCGATCGTCAGTGAACCTGAATCACCCATGAAGATCCGGGCAGGTGAAAAGTTGTAAATGAGAAATGAAAGTAATGCTCCTGCCAGCGAAAAAGACAGACAGGCCATGGAAAGATTTCCAGCCATAAGGAACCAGAATCCATATGCCAGCGCTACAATGAGCCCGATACCTGATGCGAGTCCGTCAACACCGTCGATCAGGTTGAAGCTGTTAATAATCACGATATAGGTGAGCAATGAAATGAATACGCTTGCCCAGAAAGGTATTTCCAGGATCCCGAAGATGCCATGAAGGCTCGTTAGTCTGATATCAGCCATCAGAACGAGGATCAGTGCTACGAAGATGTTGGCAACAAGCTTCTTGATCGCAGCGGTTCCAATGATGTCATCTTTGATCCCGACAAAAAACAGGATGAGGATCGTGGCAACCAGGTACTTGAAATCACTCATTGCATGACGAAGATCTGCTGCATCTTCAAACTGTTCAGAAGGAAACCAGATTGCGAAAGAAAAGATGGTTGCCGCAAAAATGATAATGCCTCCGATCGTCGGGATCCTCCTTTTATGAAGCTTGCGTTCCTCTCCTGGCTCATCGATCAGGTTTTTAAGCCTGGCCACTTTGATAAGCGGTGGTGTACTGGTGTAAACCACAAAAAAGGAAGTTATGAATACTAGAATAAGAATCACCAACTGCGCTAAATTTAAGGTGAAGTTACATAAAACGTCTTAGCCCTAAAAACTGTGATTGTTTGAATGTGGCATTTGTCTAGTCTTTGAACCAGCCTGAATACTTCACATAGTTGTTCGAAATCCGGTCGATCTCACCATGAATAAGATCCTGGTTGATGTCCTTCACTTTCTTTGCAGGTACACCGGCATATACAGATCCGGATTCAACTTTTGTATTCTCAAGAACCACAGCACCCGCGGCAATAATTGTGTTGCTTCCGATTTCTACATTATCCATGATGATCGATCCCATGCCTATTAACACATTGTCGTGGATGGTACACCCATGAACGATTGCATTGTGGCCAATGGATACATTGTTGCCAATGATCGTTTTGGTTTTCTGGTAGGTGCAGTGGATCACCGCACCATCCTGAATATTTACCTTGTTACCCATCCTGATGCTGTTTACATCACCACGGACAACTGCGTTGAACCAGATGCTGCATTGGTCACCTGTGACAACATCTCCAACAATTGTTGAATTTTCAGCCAGGTAGCAGTCTTTCCCAAACGATGGGGATATCCCGTTTACTTCTTTGATCAGCGCCATAAAATTATTTCTCCATGCCGCCTTTTTTGCAGCAATCTTCTAGCTTTTGGTACGCTTTATTGTTTGCTTTCTCACCATCTGCATCATATCCGATATTGGTAATGATGTGACGAAGATGTTCAGGTGTTGTTTTAGCTGGCTTGTAAATGACTTCAACCACTTTGGTTTCGACATTCAACCTGGCGCTTTTAACACCTTTCTCATAGTTCAGTGCTTTCTCGATAGACTTTTTGCACTGGTCACATTCAGCCGATGTTTTTATATAAACAGTATCTGTTTTTTTAGATTGTGCTGATGATGTAGTAGCTGTGAACAGGCTGAATATCAAAAGGCAAAAGAAAATATTTATGTATTTCATGATTAATTATTTTATTGAATAACGTATTCCTCCGTAAAACATTCTTTCACCTACTGGTCCCCAGATCATGGACGCATCGAAATACGGCCCGTAAGGATCAGCTGAAGCTAATATAGGTGATTTTTGAGTGAAGTTGGTCAGGTTCTCAGCACCCAGGTAAGCTTCGAAATGCTTGAACGCGCGCGTGATCTGTCCGCTGAGATAGAAAAAGGAAGGGCTGTTCCCGCTCAGGGTGAATTCTTCCGGGTTTCCTTGTGTATTCGGGATCCTGCTGCTGCCAGTCCATTTGGTTGTCAGATCAAATTTCCATTTGTCATATGGTGTTTTGTATCCGATATTGAACAGTGCGCGTTCGCGAGGAACCAGCGGCCTTTCACGTAAGCCAGCATTGTATTGCGTTTTTACGTTGTAGATTTTTCCTGCAAGCCTCAGTTCAAGACGTTCAGCGATCTCCTGGTTGATTTCAAGCTGGTAGCTGTTCGAGAAGGATTGTCCATGCAGGTTATGGAAGATCACTGTTCTTGGATCTTCAAGATCAACCACCACCTGATTTTCAAACTGTGTTCGGTAAATGTCCAGGTTGACAGACCCCTCCCGTTTGAAGATTTTCATTTTTTGTGTAACAGTAATGCCTCCGTTCCAGGCTGATTCAGGCAGCAGGGATTCAGAAATGATCACCCTCCTGGAGCTCGCGAAGACCTGGCTGTTTTCTACAAAGATGTTTGCGGTACGGTAACCTTTCCCTGCGGAGACTCTGAATGTTGTTCCTGATTTGAAGTTATATTTGAAATGCACCCTAGGTGAATAGAAGAGGCCATATAAGTTGTGATGATCGAGGCGCATACCGGCAACCACAGAGATGTTCTCTCCATTGCTGTATGTGTACTCACTGAAAGCCCCAGGGATAAGCTCTTCGCGTTTGAATCCTGAGTCCAGGAATGTTTCATTATACAGATCTCCATAGAAGCTGCCTCCCATTTTTATCTTGTGTCTCGTATCGGAAATGATTGTTTCATAGATCGTGTTCAGATAAACACTTTCCTGGAAACCAGAGTAACCGCGGTTTCCAAAGAGCGATGATCGTTCATGGTGACGAAGTGATGTGATAATTCCAAGGCTTTTGTATGGCTCAGGAAACAGAATGCCTGTCTTGGAAAAAAGTTCCACCTGCCTGTTGTCGATGCTGATCTGGTAGCTGTTCGCATGATGCTGGTGACTTCCATCGTCATCACCTTGAGGAACCTGGCCTCCTTCACGATCTTCATAAAGTGCTTTAATGCCGAGCTGAATGCAGTACTTGTTTGGCTTGTCAATCGTCCACCTGTTCATCATGTTGTACTGTGTGGTCATTGGCATATCAACGAAGCTATCGCCGTTCTTATCAACTGACATAAGCTGTGTGCTGTAATGAGCAAGTAAAACTGAAGATACTTTCTCAGAAGCTTTCAGTCCGTAATGCAGATTTCCTTCGTAACGTCCCTGGGAGTTTGCATATGCGTTAAACATCAGCTTTTCCGCTTCAACTGGTTCTATAAGTTCAAGCTGGAGCTGACCAGTGATCGATTCAAATCCATTGACAACCGAGCCTGTCCCTTTTGTGACAAGAATGGATTGGATCCACGTTCCAGGCACATAGCTTAAACCATAAGAAGAAGACAATCCCCTGATGAGAGGAACATTTTCGGAAAGGATCTGAGTATAGACACCGTCAAGACCTAACATCTGGATCTGCTTCGCGCCCGACACAGCGTCTGTATAGCTTACATCAACTGATGCGTTGGTTTCGAAGCTTTCTGAAAGATTACAGCAGGCCGCTTTCCGGAGTTCATCCGTGGTGATCTTCTGTACGTTTATCGGATCGATCGATGAAATGGATATCGCATCGGATTTTCCAATGACAACAACTTCCTTCAGGACCAAAGGCTTCAGCGTGACCTGAATGGTGGTGTCATTCGGATGATGATAGACAGTAGTATCTGGTTGAAACCCAGTCATACTAATGATGAGGTTATCGGGTAACTTATCCGGATAGGTCAATTGAAAATTTCCAGATATGTCTGTTGTTGTGCCTTGCTTTGCATGCTGCCAGTATATGTTTACTCCTGGCATTGTTTCCGTTGTCTTTTTATTTACAGACATCACGGCGCCTTTTATCGATTGCCCACTCAGGTAGCTGATCGAAAAACAGGCAGTTAAAAAGATAATTATGCTTGATTTCATTTATTCTGATTTAATATTCAACAATTACAAAAAGCTTGTCGAATGAAATCAGATTATAAATACAGAAGTAAATATGAGAATGTCCCGACCCGAAAGAGGAGGAGCTTTTGATACAGGGATTGTGTGTTCTGCGCGTTGGTCAGTAAAGAACAGATCAAGCGAGAAGTTGGTAGAAACAGGCAGTGCGTTTAAGAGATCCAGCTTTGAAAAAAAGTGCTGATGGAAATTGCTGAGCTTGTAAGTGGTGCTCTTAAGATCACAGCACTTGTTTTTAATCACCTTGTTTGATGATTCTTTTTTAGCGCAGCAATCAACAGGTTCAGAAAAGCTGAGATCGACCTTTCCGGAAGTAAGGCATAACATCTTTCCAATGGTAAAGCCCTGAGCTCCGAAAAGGATCACAAGGCTTAAAAAAAATACCAGAAAAGATGAAAAGCACTTTTTCATTATTTCAAAAATACGAAAGCCATTTCGGGTTGTCAAGGATTTTCTGTCAGCTCTCCTGCAATGGAACGAAGCAATTGTTCTTTTAGCGTATCACCTTTCAAACCTTTACCCAATAAGTGCATGAGCTTGGTAGTAGCTGCTTCTACAGTCATGTCATTCCCGCTTACAACGCCGGCCTTTTCAAGCAGACGCGATGTTTCGTACCTGCCCTGGACAACCGAACCGGTGTTACATTGTGTAATGTTCAGCACGGTGATGCCTCTGGCAATTGCCTCCCTGAGTGTATCAATAAACCATCCTGTTGAAGGTGCATTTCCAGAGCCAAAGGTTTCAATAACAAGCGCTTTCAGACCTTTCACATTGATCACGGCATCTACAACATTTTTATGAATACCCGGGAAGATCTTGAGTACCGCAATGTTATTGTCAAACATCTGATGAACCTTTAAGCCTCTTGTAGTGTACTCCCTGATCGCGTGACGGTCATACTGGATCTTCACTCCGGCTTCTGCCAATACCGGATAGTTGGGAGATTTGAATGCATCAAAATGTTCCGAATTGAACTTGTGAGTCCTGTTACCACGATACAATTCATATTCGAAATAGATGGACACTTCAGGTACTACAGGTCTGCCGTTTTCATAACTGGAAGCGATCTCGATGGCTGTGATCAAATTCTCTTTTCCATCTGTTCGAATCACTCCGATAGGTAATTGGGATCCAGTAAGTACCACTGGCTTATTCAGGTTCTCAAGCATAAAGCTCAATGCTGAAGCGGTATAAGCCATGGTATCCGATCCGTGAAGAATAACAAACCCGTCTGCCAGATCATAATTCTTTTCGATGATCAATGCGATCTCTGCCCAGATCTCAGGAGTCATGTTAGAAGAATCCAGTGGCTTTTCAAATGACACTGAATTCAGTTCAACATCAAATTTCAGAAGTTCAGGAATGTTCGCGGTAAGCTGACTGAAGTCAAAAGGACGTAAGCTGCCTGTTACCGGATCCTGCACCATGCCTATTGTTCCTCCTGTATATATGAGCAGCACTTTTCTTTTTACACTTACCATCTGAATAGTTTTTGAGCATTTTCACTCGTGATCCTGGCGACTTCTTCCACTGGGATATTTTTAATGTCTGATATTCTCTCCGCAACCAGTACGAGGTATTCAGGAATGTTTCTTTTTCCTCTGTGTGGTGCCGGGGCCAGGTAAGGAGCATCTGTTTCAAGAAGCAATGATTCCATCGGCAGGTCTTTTACAACTTTATCCAACCCTGAATTTTTGAAAGTAAGTACACCTCCGATCCCCAGATAGAAACCGAGATTCATGGCTTGTTCAGCCTGTTGAAGAGAACCTGTGAAGCAATGGAAAATTCCCTTTATCCTGTTTTTCTCCCACGACATTTCTTCGGCCAGTTGTTTTAGAACATCCATGATGATATCGAAAGAATCACGGGAATGTATTGCTATGGGTAGATCAAGTTCCACCGCTTTTTTAACCTGGATGCGGAATGCCTCGATCTGCTGTTCTGCCAGGCTTTTGTCCCAGAACATGTCGATTCCGATCTCGCCAATGGCAGCAAACTTTTCTTTGTCCAGCCATGAGAAAATTTGTTCGAGTTGTTCTTTATAATTTTCTTTCACGCTGCATGGATGAAGTCCGATCATAGGCCTGCAATGATCCGGGAATTGCCTGCAGAGTTTAAGCATGGGTTCAACAGTAGTCTCTTCAATATTAGGAAGATAGTAGCGTTGTACTCCATGACTGATGGCTTCATTAATTAACTCAGAGCGGTCGGTGTCAAATTCTGCAGCAAAGAGGTGAGTGTGCGTGTCTGTCAAAAACATGGTCAAAATTAACAATACAACGTGGGATTAATCGTAAATTTAATAGTTCGATGAAGGTTCTTGTTGTCCGTTTCAGTTCCATTGGGGATATCATCCTGACTACTCCTGTTGTACGGGCACTGAAAACGCAGATCCCCGGTTGTGAAGTTCATTATATCACCAGGAAAGGGTTTCATTCGCTTCTTGTAAACAATCCTTACATCGACAGGATCATCACGATTGACAAACATGTATCCGAGGTTGCAAAGCTCATAAAAGAAGAGCGATATGATCATGTGATCGATCTTCATCATAACCTAAGAAGCTTCCAGGTCAAAATTGCTGCCGACAGCAAGTGTCATACGTTTCCAAAGCTGAATATTGAAAAGTGGCTGCTTGTAAACTTCAAGCGCAACCTGATGCCTGACATGCATATTGTCGACAGATATTTTCGTGCTGCATCACCGGTTGGTGTTCGAAATGACGGAAAGGGCCTTGACTTTTTCTTCAGCTCTGAAAAAACGGAACAGCTGCCGGCACCATTCGACCAGGATTACATCGCATTGGTCATCGGAGCAAAGTTTAACACAAAGCGATATCCGAATGAGAAAGTAAGGGCGCTCTGCCAGTCGCTTTCACGGCCTGTTGTACTCATCGGTGGCCCCGAGGATATATCAGCAGGAGAAATGATCTGTGCAGGATTAACAAATGTGTATAATGCATGTGGGCTCTATAGTTTCGAAGGTTCAGCGCACCTTTTGAAAAGAGCTGCTGTGGTGGTTGCGAACGACACTGGTTTCATGCACATCGCAGCTGCATTGAAAAAACCTGTCGTATCGTTATGGGGCAACACGGTGCCAGAGTTTGGAATGACACCCTACCTTCCTGCAACATTTTCACGCATCATTGAAAGAAAGGATGTTCCATGCAGGCCATGTTCAAAGATCGGCTATGCAACATGTCCAAAGGGTCATTTCAATTGCATGAACCTTATTGAAACATCCACCATCATTGCAGCAGTGAATGAGCTTGAAGAGGTGAAGCAGGAAGCCTGATTCAGAACAATGCTTTAAGTTCAGTAGCGTCCTGAGGTTTCATTTTACCTGCAAGGATCAGGCTGAGCTGCCTGCGTCTCAAAGCACCCTGGTATCGCTCTTTTTCTTCATCCGATTCAGGAATGATCTCAGGAACTGAAATCGGCGAGCCAACCTGGTCAACTGCCACGAAGGTATAGATCGCTTCATTGCATTTTATCTGTTCACCGGTGATGTGATTTTCAACCCATACATCAATGAATACTTCCATGGATGTAGAAAATGCGCGTGATACTTTTGCCTGTATCGTGATGATGTCAGCAAGCTTGATCGGCTGGTTAAAAGCAACGTTGTTGACAGAAGCAGTGACAACAACGCGTTTACAATGACGATGAGCTGCAATTGCCGCTGCAATGTCCATCATGTGAAGAAGCCTTCCGCCCATCAGGTTGCCAAGAGTGTTGGTGTCGTTGGGCATAACGATCTCTGTCATTACTGCCAGGCTCTCTTTCGCTGTTTTCGCTTTTATCATAAGTAGTATCTTCTGTGATTCATCAACGGCTGCAAAGATACCCTCTATTCTTTTACTCTTTGTTGACATATTGAAATGTTCTTAAGAGTAATTTTACCGTGATGGATTTCCTTTACGTTAAATCGCTGCACATCATTTTTGTTGTGACCTGGTTTGCAGGACTGTTTTATATTGTCCGACTGTTCGTTTATCATTATGAGGCTGAAAAGAAGCCGGAGCCCGAGCGTTCGATACTAATGAAACAGTATACTCTGATGGAAAAAAGGCTTTGGTATGGTATCACCTGGCCGAGCCTGATAGGAACTTACGTCTTTGGGTTCTGGATGGTGTACCAGCTGTTCCCGGATTTTCGATTTCCTTCCTGGCTGGTGCTCAAGCTGGCATTTGTATTCGGACTGACCTTGTATCACCTGCAGTGCGGGTTGATCTTTCAGCAGCTCAGGGAGCAGATCTACAAGTACTCTTCAATGAAGATGAGGTTGTGGAATGAGGTGGCAACACTGTTTCTTGTTTCAGTGGTGTTTATCGTTGTTTTGAAAAATACGCTGGACTGGCTTTGGGGACTTGTTGGTCTTGTGTTGTTTGCAGTATTGCTGATGATCGCGATCAGGGTTTACAGGAAGCTAAGACAGAATAAGAAAGTTATTGAAGAAAAGGAATGACTTCATTGGGATATTAAAAAACAAAAGCCCCGACTGGCGATCGGGGCTTTCATGGCTATTCAGCAAAGCTTAACTAATAGCTTCAAGGTTTAATTGAAGCTTGTCTTCTTCAAAGACCATAGGCGCAGGTGCTGCCTCATCCTTAACAGGTTCCTTCACTTCAGGCTTTTTAGCCTTTATGCTGGCCACTGTTGCAGGAATTGCTACACCAACAAGTTCCAGCTTCATTTCTTTCAGGAACATACCGAGCAGTATCGCCTTTGTAACATCTGATATATTGAACTCGACTTCGAATTCATCATTTTGCAAAGGTTTAACTGTGATCTCAATTTTACCTTCAAGACAGTAATCAAACAAAGCAAGAATGCTTTTCCTTTTGATCTTAACAGCTGGATTCAACCCCATGGAAATTGCGTTTAAGTTTTGCTATTAATTAATGGATTAATTAGCCCAAAGATAGGCATTATCCCCCTTTTTAGACGAACTAAATTACCAACAGTGTTAATAAAATGTTGATTTTGTATCTAAGTTGAAAGTCAGGCTGTTACTGCAGAAAGGATTGACTCGAACAGTATTTTTCCGTCCGTATTTCCCAGGTCTGGGTCGGCTGCTCTTTCAGGATGAGGCATCATTCCAAAAACATTCCGGCCAGCGTTGCAAACACCTGCAATATTCTCCACTGCGCCGTTTGGATTTGCATCACCGGTTTCATGGCCTTTTTCATCGCAATACCTGAAAATGATCTGACCATTGTCCTTTAAACTTTTGAGGGTCTGCTCGTCAGCATAGTACCTTCCTTCGCCATGAGCTACCGGAATTTTTAATGCTTTGCCTGGTTCGATCAGTGAAGTAACCAGTGTGCTGTTGTTTTCAGCCTTGATATATACGTTCTTGCAGTTGAACTTATGATGAACATTATGTAAAAGTGCTCCCGGTACCAGGCCTGCTTCACACAGGATCTGAAATCCGTTGCATACTCCGAAGACATATCCACCCTTGTCAGCGAATTTGATTACACTGTCCATGATCGGTGAAAAACGGGCGATTGCTCCGGATCTTAGGTAGTCACCATAGGAAAAGCCACCTGGAAGGACAATAAAATCACATCCCTGGAGATCTGTGTCCTTGTGCCAGAGCCTGACGGTTTTTTGTCCCATTACATTCTGCAGGACATTTACCATGTCTTCATCACAGTTGGATCCCGGAAATACTACAACACCGAATTTCATTGGAGAAAAGATTTGTGCAAAGTTACCAATTTAGCAACCATTATCGAAGCATAATATTGTAAATGATCACTCCTAAAAGTGACAGAAACCAGAATTCACGCCACCAGTTTCTTTTGATCTGAAGTAAAAAGTTCGCAATGAATGGTGATGCTGAAATAAAAATAAGCCCCGTATATGGTGCCTGGTATTTTGGAGAAGCTATAATGATCGTTGCAGAAAAAACCATGAACCAGAAGAGGACCTGGGATGTGGATCTTGCTTTAAGTGATAGCGCTGAAGCTGTACTGAAGTAGTTGAGCATCGCAAAAAGCAGCAGAATCGCAAGAACGGTCGCTAATAGATAATTGCTTCCAGGCAGCGCTACAGAACTGAACTTGCCTTCAAATGTGAATGGTAAACGGCTGTTCCATAAATACAGAATATCTCCTTTCCAGAAATAATAAACGAATGCAAACAGGTAAGGGACGATCAGGCCCATCAGTGAGATCACCCATTCACGCCAGATGAAAGGCCTCATAAACAGAAAGCTCAAACCAAGCAGTGGAAAGAAAAGAATTGAAGGCAGGTAAAACAGGGAGGCTATGGAAACCAGGAAGCCGGCATCGAAAGCGTTCGAAAAGGCAGTTTCTTTGCGGTGCATCAGGAAAACTGAATGCAGGCTAAGGATAAGAAACAGGTTAGCGAAAATGAGTGGGTGCAGAGTAAGAAAAGATTTTGAAGCGCTCATCAGCATGATGTAAAGAGCGGCTGTGAGGTAATTGTCTTTCCCGGTGATCTGGTGCCTGATCATGACACTGTTGAGGATAAAAGCCTCTATAACAAGGAGTGTGACCGCAACTGCTGCACTGAGATAGGGAACGGATGAGAGGTATGTATCGGCAAGCCTGAAGAGAGGCATTCCCTGAAATTCATGGTGCACCTGGGTGTGCAAAAGCGTCGGAAGCCATAGTGACACCGCCAGTACCGGCACCATAAGGATTGCTCCCAGGTGATTGTTCTTCAGAAACCCTGCTATCATTTATTTTAACGAAATTCAGAAAAACTTTACATTTGCTGGCATAAAGCGAGATTATGATCACAAATTTCTTTTACTGGATTGAGGATATTTTCAATGCATTTTTTAAAATCCTTCCATATATCGGCCGTCTTGGTAACACAATCTTCATCCTGATCGGGTTCATTGGTACGATCTACTGGCTGTTTTATATGTCCAAGAACAAAGAGAAGAAAAGAGAAGTCCGCTAATTCCAGGCAAGTAGATCTTTTCCTACATCAGACCTGTAATACATCTTTTCAAAAGACACTTTGGATATTTCCTGAAGGCATTTAGCACGTGCCTCTTCAAGTGTAGCTCCTTTGCATGTCAGTGCGAATACTCTTCCTCCATTCGTTTGAACTGACCCTTTTCCCTGGCTTGTCCCGGCATGAAAAACAATTCCTTCTGTTACAGAGGATAACCCATGTACCTCCATCCCTTTTTCATAATCCCCCGGATAACCTCCTGAAACTGCCATGATCGTCATCGCGACATCATCAGTTTGCCTGATGACTGTACCGGCAAGCGACTGTTCCCCGACTTTTTTAAATAGCTCCAGCAAGTCATTTTCAATCCTTGGAACCACCACTTCAGTTTCGGGATCACCCATTCTGCAATTATATTCTATCACGAAGGGCTCTCCGTTTACATTCATTAATCCTATAAAGATGAAACCTGTATAGTTGATTCCTTCATCACTCAATCCTTTCACTGTAGGCTTCACTACCTTTTCTTCTACTTTATGCATGAATGCTTCTCCTGCGAAAACCACAGGTGACACTGCGCCCATTCCTCCAGTATTAGGGCCTGTATCGCCCTCGCCGATTCTTTTGTAATCTTTCGCCTCTGGAAGGATGACATAAGATTTGCCATCTGTTAAAACAAAAACGGATAGTTCAATACCATCGAGGAATTCCTCAATAAGCACTTTGTCACCAGCCGCTCCGAACATACCACCAAGCATCTCTTTCAGCTGTGATTTTGCATCTGAAAGGTCATTCGTAATGATCACTCCTTTCCCGGCAGCAAGCCCGTCAGCTTTAAGAACGTATGGCGCTTTAAGCTGCTCAAGGAATCGCTCGCCATCTTCAAGTGTGTTGTTTGTCACTGTCAGGGCGCGTGCTGTCGGAACCTGGTGTCGCAGCATGAACGCTTTAGAAAAATCCTTGCTGCCCTCCAGCATGGCGCCATGCTTATCAGGTCCGATCACCGGGATGTTTTTCAAAACAGGATCATCGAGGAAAAAATCCTTGATGCCTTTTACAAGTGGCGCTTCTGGTCCTACCACAACCATTGAAATATTTTCCATCAGCACGAATGACCTGATGGCTTCAAAGTCAGTTTCTTTAAGATCCACATTTGTTCCATAAGCGCCAGTACCGGCGTTTCCAGGAGCTATAAACAGTCTTGATAAGATTGGACTTTGTGAGATCTTCCAGGCAAAAGCACATTCTCTTCCGCCAGACCCAAGTAATAAAATATTCATAGATTAAAGGTAGGCCGCAAAGGTATTGATAAGAATCTGATTCCTTGGGCTGGACATCACCGATAAAAATATCTTTGCTGTTATGATTTACCTGAGATCATTGTTCACACTTTTAGCTGTTGTATTGTTCATGCAAGTGGGGAGAGGTTCCGGCTTTGAACAGGCCGCAGAAAAAGATCTTTCACCCTCCGATACATTGATACATCCATCTGTCACGAACACGGAAGGAAGAGTTTACCTGAATGCCATTCATTTTCGTGTGCTTGATCTTGCACAGACATGTGCAGGCATCACATATGAGCGTTACCTGGTCACACGAAAGCCAATGTCGCTCGTTTTTTCATTTTCATATCCTGTGCTTCCGTTTGGGGTGATCAACTTTTATCCTGAATATATCCTTGCTGCAGGATTTCGCTATCAGTTCATGCAGTATGATGAGAACATCAACCTGTTTGTGCTTCCGGAGATCATCTATTCAGAAAGGTCTGTGTCATTTTTTTCGAGCTACACTTCACCCGGTGCTTATCTCAGTGGTGGCGCACAATATAAGATCAGGCGATTGTCTTGTATGGCTTCTGTTGGTCTGGGTGTGGCTGGTACTGTGTTTAGCTACAGCCCTTCAGCACGTATACAGTTTAATGTAGGGTACGCATTCTAGGTTTTTTAAAATGTGACAGGCCTCATTCCATATTGGCAAATAGAAATGCTGAAATGTTTTTATTTTCTTTGCCTTTGTAATTAAGATCAATATGGACCAGAAATTCCAGGTGCTGGAAGAAAAGATCGCAGAAGCTCAGCTTGGTGGCGGTATCAAACGAATTGAATCTCAGCATAAAAAAGGTAAGCTTACAGCAAGAGAACGCCTTCATTTTTTACTTGATGAAGGAAGCTTTGAAGAAATAGGAATGTTAGTGACACACCGTTCAACGGAGTTCGGCCTTGAGCGTGAAAAATATCTTGGTGATGGTGTTGTAACCGGTTATGGTACTGTGAACGGAAGGCTGGTGTATGTTTTCTCACAGGACTTTACCGTATTTGGTGGATCCCTTTCTGAAACTCATGCCGAGAAGATCTGCAGGATCATGGATCTTGCCATGAAGAATGGTGCGCCTGTAATTGGATTGAATGATTCAGGTGGTGCAAGGATCCAGGAAGGTGTTGTGTCCCTGGGTGGCTATGCAGATATTTTTTACAGGAACACACTCGCTTCAGGGGTGGTGCCTCAGCTTTCTGCGATCATGGGACCATGTGCTGGTGGTGCAGTGTATTCTCCTGCGATCACCGATTTCATTCTCATGGTCGAGAACACTTCTTACATGTTCGTCACTGGTCCGAATGTAGTGAAGACAGTAACTCATGAAGATGTCACCTCAGAGCAGCTTGGAGGTGCATCAGCTCATAGCACGAAAAGTGGCGTTACACATTTTTCCTGCGCGAATGAAATTGAATGCATCAACAACATCAAGCAGCTTCTTTCATATATGCCTCAGAACTGCGAAGAAGAATCTCCTTCCCAGCCTTATGAAGCATCAGATGAAAAACGTAGTGCACTGAATTCAATCGTTCCAGAAAATCCGAACCAGCCATACGATATACGCGAGGTGATCATGAACGTGATCGACTCTGATTCATTCCTTGAGGTCCATAAAAATTTTGCTGAAAATATTGTTGTTGGATTTGCACGACTCGCAGGAAAGAGCATTGGTATTGTCGCGAATCAGCCAGCATATCTTGCAGGAGTCCTGGATATCCATTCTTCAACAAAAGCAGCGCGGTTTGTGCGTTTTTGTGATTGCTTCAACATCCCGCTTCTTGTATTTGAAGATGTTCCAGGATTTCTCCCGGGCACCGACCAGGAATGGAATGGGATCATCACCAATGGAGCAAAGCTGCTGTTCGCATTTTGTGAGGCTACAGTACCAAGGATTACCGTGATCACCAGGAAGGCCTATGGCGGAGCTTATGATGTGATGAATTCTAAACATATCGGTGCAGACATGAACTATGCCTGGCCATCAGCAGAGATTGCTGTCATGGGAGCTAAAGGTGCTGCTGAGATCATTTTTAAAACAGAGATCTCAAATGCTTCTGATCCTGCGGCAAAGCTTAAAGAAAAAGAGAACGAATACATCAATCACTTTGCGAATCCTTACAGGGCAGCCGAAAGAGGATACGTTGATGAAGTAATCAAACCTGAAGATACTCGTGTTAAATTGATCAGGGCGTTTAAGATGCTTGAAAACAAAGCGGAAAAGTTACCAAGAAAGAAGCACGGAAATATTCCATTATAATGGGTATGAAGATGAGTGTTTACTTGTCTTCACCTGTTTCCTTCTCATAATTCTTCAGAAGCTTCCGGTACAGGTCGTTGTTTTCACGAAGCATGTCTCGTTCCTTCCTGACAGTTTCAATCTCCTTTTTCAAAGAGTTGATCTCGTTCCTGAGCTCTTCTTCTGAATACTGCACCATTGAATCCTTGGGTTCATAATTGTCAAATTCTTCTTCTGACATTTTGAAAACTTTTAGGATGTCCTTCAGGGTGTAATAATTGATCTTTCCTGTCTGCTCAATATGCGAAATGAGTGCGCGTGTTCTTCCAATGCGTTCGGCAAGTTGAGTCTGGCTCAGGTTCCTGATTGCTCTCAGGATTCTTATTTTCTTACCGGCATGCATCGTGATCGCATGCAAATAGCAAATTAATAAATTGTCATAATGACAATAATGTTGTCTTTTTAGATCAGAAGAGCTTTGGCTGATAATCTTTGAACTGCGGGCTGGTCACGTGAGGCGGAGCTTTGTCTGTTTCCATGATATGAAAAACATCCCAGCCCTTTGATGTCATGTAATCTGAGATCATTCTCCGGTGACATCTCCACCAGAGCTTTTCCGCACACATGATCGCTGTGGGCTCCTTAGTTGCAATGTTGGCCAGTTTCTCAGTGGCCTCTGAAAAATCTTCCGTTCGGAGGTACTGGGCATACGCTGCGAATGAACGGTTGGTCCATCCATAATCTGGTTGGGTAGGATCAAATCGTCTTCTCCCACCAAGCTCAGGAAGATGTATATAGCTGATGCTTTGCTTTGTCAGAGTATTATCGAGGTTCTCTTTGTTGAACTGAGGAAGTCTTCTTGACATCGGGAAAGCTCTCACATCCGCAAGAACTTTGATCTCATGCGCCTTCAGGAGCTCTATAAACGCTGATAATTCAAGAGTTGAATGTCCTATGGTAAAAAGTTTCTTCTCGGTCATTAAGGGATATATCTTCAAGATGTCTGCCATTTAAGTTCCGAGGTTTTTGAAGACTATTTCAACTCAAACAGCAGTATTAGCACGTAATTTGAATGAATACAGTATAACCAAAACGAGGAATGATGTTCAGGAGATTTTTGTTAGCAGTAGGATTGGCGGGAGTTGCATATCAACTATACAATCGCGCGAGCCAGGATTCCAAAAGTAAGGTTGGTGAGTTTATTCATCGTGTAACACAAAAGATGAATTTCAGGGATCTGATGGCGATCATCAGGAAATAGCCTGAAATAACGGAAGGAGTTAACTTAAGCTCCTTCTGTTTTTATCTTTACGATCTTATAAAGACTAAAAAAGCGAGATAATGGATAATAGTTTCATGGGCATGCTCAGTCAGATGCAGCAGAAAATGGAAGAAGCCAAAAAGAGGCTTGATACCATCACCGTAACAGGTGAAGCTGATTCTGGAAAAGTTAAAGTGACGGTTACAGGGAACAGAACTGTAAAGGAAATTAATATCACTGATCACACAGCTTATGAAAAGGAGGAGCTGGAGGAGCTTTTGATCACCGCCTTAAACAGGGCACTCGAAAACGCTGAAAAAGTGAACGATGCTGAGATGAAAGGATCTGCCTCCGGATTTATGCCAGACCTGCCAGGAATGTTTTGAAACATACTTTAGTACAGGTTTTGTGAGTTTTATTCAGGTAATGAAAGCTCATATTCTGCTGTTTTTCATTTTTGCATCGCTTCTTGTAAAAGGACAGAACACCTCATGTTCTTCTGCCATTGAGCTTACTGATAGCATACTGATCTCTGATTGCGCGATCAAAGAGCTCTGGTTTAAGTTCAGGCAATCCGAACGGAAATATGTGATCAACATCTTGTCAGCAGACTCTTCTGCACCAATCGACTATATCCTTTATAAAGGCTCTTCAGACTTTTGCCAGCGGGTTTCCACAGATAGCATCATTCCGGTGGGAGTGTCTTTTCATTACGGGCCACATGAATATGAAGGTCTTACTCTTGAGCAGATCGCAGGCAACTGTTGCTGTAACAGCTGTGAGTCGAGAGACCGGTTTCTGTCTCTTAAAAAAGATTCCCTGTATTACATCCGCATCTTTCCGAGAGGGAAATCTGTTTTGCTTAAAAAAGACTACAGGTATCCGGCAGTTGCAGCCCAAAGCGCATTTTTCGATGAGGTGAGGGTCAGTAAACGCATGGTGCTTCAGAGCATTCATTTCTATCCTGAATCTGCAAGATTCCTTGAAAGTTCAGAGCCAGAGCTTGACAGACTGTATGTATTCATGATGGCCAACCCGGGTGTTTCAGTAGAAATCCAGGGTCACGTGAATGCCCCGGGCAGAAAGAACGAGGAGCAGGATAAGCAGCTGAGCCAGGCTCGTGCAAATGCCGTCAGAAGCTTCCTTGTGAAGAAAGGGATCTCGTCATCACGGATACGGGCAAAAGGATACGGGAATACCAGGATGCTTTATCCTTCGCCGCGCAATGAACAGGAAATGAAGATGAACCGAAGAGTGGAGCTTGAAGTTACGAAAGTTGAGCCTTAACGTTTTTTCTGTTCTCTGACACCAGGCGCCTCCACAACTACAGGAAATAACCGATTAAATTTTTTAAGCTTTTTGACAGTTTTAATTGGGGAATCCACATTCACCGACAGCACTGTTGTTTTTCCTTTGGTTTTTCCCTTGGCTTTTTTTGTTACCTCGGTTCCTTTTGATTTGGACGTTTTCTTTTTGCCTGTTTTGGCCTGGGTTTTCATCTCGACTTTTCCAGGTCAGGTAACAGAATGATGCCAAACGTCAGGCGGTTGTCGCGGAAATCCTGGGTTTCGATCGGGTTGCAATGAGGTAGAGAAGTCCAACCGTAACAACGGCGCTGGCTCCTACCATGATCGGATCTGTGGCCGCATCCGTGCTTCCTCCGATTTTCTCAACATCCGGATTTCCGGTGAAAAAAGAAAGTAGCACTGCTGCTCCATTGTTGATAAAATGGACGATGATGGGAATCCATATTGAACCTGACCAGACAAATACATACCCCAGAACAGCACCCAGGAACATCCTTGGCAGAAAGCCATAGAACTGCATGTGAACGGCACTGAAAACAATGGCTGCGAGCCACACTCCTAGGTGGATATTTCTTGTTGAAGCGATCAATGTCTTTTGCAGTACACCTCTGAAAAGTAACTCTTCGCCAAAAGCCGCAAGGAATGCGATGATGAAAAGATTCGTGATCAGTCCGATGATCGTTCTGTCTGATAGAAAGGCTTTCGTAAGCTCTCCCATTGTTTTTTCAGAGTTTTTCATCCATTGCTCTGCAGCTGACATGGATTCGGGAAGCTTGATAGCAAGGTTCACTTCGGAAAGCCATCCGATCATAGGCTGGGCAGCAATGATCAGGAGTGCAGATAAAAAAATGATCGTCGCTTTAGGCGCTATTTTCAACGTAAGCCCATCGACACGGTCTTCAAAAAGCATGTATGCCAGTACAAAAGCGGGGATCACAAACAGGATCAATGCGCCAATGAACTGACTCACTTTCATCATGGAGATCAGCGCAGGATCAGAAAGGTCCATCGTGAATTCATTGCCAGATCCGGCTGTGGTAAAGGCCATCATCACCACAATAAAGATGAGGGGAACCATTGCTTTTAATATCGGAGGGGCGTGCCTTAAGCCTGTGCTCATATTTTTAGTTGTAATTTTGCGTTTTCAAAAGTAAAGATTTTCGTGGTCAGGATTGGTAATATAGATTTAGGAGAATTTCCGCTGTTGCTGGCGCCGATGGAGGATGTCAGCGATCCTCCGTTTCGATATGTGTGTAAGCAGGGTGGGGCGGACCTCATGTACACTGAATTTATTTCATCAGAAGGCCTCATTCGCTCCGCAGCCAAGAGCAAACAAAAGCTCGATGTCTTTGAATACGAAAGGCCGATCGGAATTCAGCTGTTCGGCAGTGAGATCGAATCCATGAAAGAAGCGGCGATCATTGCTGAAGCTGTCAGTCCGGACCTTATCGATATTAACTACGGATGCCCTGTTAAGCAGGTGGCCTGTAAAGGTGCAGGTGCCGCGCTGCTCCAGGATATTCCGAAGATGGTTAAAATGACCTCGGAGATCGTAAAAGCTGTAAATCTCCCTGTCACGGTGAAAACCAGGCTGGGATGGGATGACCGCACCAAGAATGTTGGTGAAGTCGCAGAGCGGCTCCAGGATATCGGAATAAAGGCATTAACGGTGCATGGCCGTACCCGTGTTCAAATGTATAAGGGTGATGCAGACTGGACCCTCATAGGTGAGATCAAAAAAAATCCCCGGATCACCATTCCTGTTTTTGGGAACGGGGATATCGACACTCCTGAAAAAGCGATTGAAATGCGTGCCCGCTATGGTGTAGATGGAATCATGATCGGCCGGGCAAGCATCGGATACCCCTGGATATTCAATGAAATAAAGCATTTCATGAAAACAGGAACACATCTTGAAAAACCTGGTATTAATGACCGGGTGAGTGTTTGCCGTGTTCATCTTATGAAATCCGTGGAATGGAAAGGCGAAAAGCTCGGCATTCTCGAAATGAGACGTCATTACTCCAATTATTTCAAAGGCATGGATCATTTCAAGGATTTTCGCATGAAACTTGTCACTACCGACTCCCTGGAGGAGATCCTTGCAACACTTGATCAGGTCTCTGAACATTACAATCAACTTGTTTAACTTCTTACATAAACATTCCGGTTTGTGAATTCCACCATTCTATTCAGGATCCTGGTTGTCGTTGCTTTGCTTGTGGCAATCGATTTCTATGTATTCCAGGGTCTCAGAACATTAACCAGGGAACTGAGCCCGCGCTCTCGAAATGTAATTCATGCGATCTATTGGCTCATAAACATTTCGATATTCCTTTCGATCATTATCGGCTTCGCGATGATCGATCGCAATTCAGGCCCCTCACATTATTTTTCGAAGATCTTTGCCTTCTTCCTGATCTTCTTCCTTCCTAAATTATTCTTTGCTGTGGTGCTTCTTCTGGAAGATGCTTTCAGGTTCATTCATTACCTGTTCGATCTTATCGCTTCATCGCATCAGGAAAAGGCTGTTTTTGACGGAAGAAGAAAGTTCATCAGCCAGTTTGCCTTATTTCTTGCAGCTATTCCGTTTGCGGGTATTCTTCATGGTATAACCAGGGGAAAATACAACTACACGGTTCATCGTGTGGAGCTTTTTTTTGATGATCTGCCTAAAGAGTTTGATGGATTTACTATTTCACAGATCTCAGACGTTCACTCCGGAAGCTTTACAAATGAAGAAGAAGTGGCATACGGAATTGACATGATCAACGAACAGAAGAGTGACCTGATTCTGTTCACCGGAGATCTTGTAAATAACAAGGCTGTGGAAATGGAGCCATGGATAAAGCTCTTCAGCAGTCTGGATGCTCCTCTTGGAAAGTTCTCCGTGCTTGGAAATCATGACTATGGTGGCTATATCAACTGGAGCTCTTCAAAAGAAAAGGCAAAAAACGATGAGCGTCTTGTAGAGATCCATCGTGAGATGGGATTCAGGCTGATGCGTAATGAACATGTGAAGATCAAAAAAGGAAACGCATTCATTAATCTGATTGGAGTTCACAACTGGGGACTACCGCCTTTCCCTCAGCTTGGCGATCTTGATGTCGCAACTGCAGGGATGGAGCAGGGGTTCAATGTGCTGATGTCACACGATCCATCACATTGGAAGCAGAAAGTTCTTGATTATAAAAAGCACATGCATGTGACAATGTCTGGCCATACACATGGCATGCAGTTCGGAATTGAGATCCCCGGTTTTAAATGGAGTCCTGTGAAGTATCGTTATGCTGAATGGGCAGGATTGTACAGTGAAGGCAACAGGCACTTATATGTGAACCGTGGCTTCGGATATATCGGTTTTCACGGAAGAGTCGGGATATGGCCGGAGATCACCGTGTTAACTCTGAGGAAAAAAGCTGAAATAAATTAATCTCTGCTACCCAGGCGGAACGTGTCTTTCAGCAACTTGTGCGACGGTAGCCACGATGCAATAAATCCTATGACCATCACGGTGAGTAAAACGAGGACAAAGTCAAGCGCTTTCATTTTTACCGGATATGAATCGATTACAAAGGATCCCTGTCCTTCAAGCTTCACGAAACCATATTCCATCTGCAGGTAGCAAATAACGAATCCGAGGAACAAACCAACAAATGCACCTGCGGCTGTGATCATCAATCCTTCTGTTAAAAAGATCTTTCGTACGGTTTTGGCTTCTGCTCCAAGTCCGAAGAGTATGGCAATGTCTTTTTTCTTCTCAACGATCAGCATCGTCAGGGAACCGATCACATTGAATGTAGCGATGATAAGAATGAAGCTAAGTATGAGAAAGATGGCCCATTTTTCTGAACGCATGATCTTGTATAGCATTTCATGCTGCTGGTACCTGTTCTTTACAATGAAATCATTTCCTGCCAGCTTTCGGATCTCACTTTCTGCATTCACTCTTTCTTCTTTCGTGAATCCGAGCTCTATGGCATTCACCTCCGTATCGTTATCCAGGAGTCCCCGTGCAAACGGCAAAGGAACAAGTATGTATTTTGAATCGATCTCCTGCTGCACGGAAAAGATGCCCGAAGGAAATATCGACTCTCGACTGAATGCATCCTCCGGGTTCAGCATATTGAACCTTGCTTTCTTTTTGGGTACATACAATGACACCGGTGTTGAAAAGTCATTGATGTTGACCGACAGGTAATATGCAACACCCTGGCCCAGTAAAGCGAATGCGCGTCCACCGCTTTCAATCATGAATTCCCCGGCTACGAGCATGGTATCAAGCCTCGAGTGCCTGAGGTAATCATTGTTCACTGCCTTGAAGGTGCCTATGAATTGCTTGTCTCCATATTTCAGAAGAACGTTCTCTTCCAGCACCTCCGTGTGATATTGATATCCTTTTATGGATTTGAATTTGTCAAGTGGCAGCCTTGAAGGATCGAAGCTTTTCCCTTCCACAGCAGTGATCCTGATGTCAGAGTCGAATGTGTTGTAAAGGGAGATGACGAGATTTTCAAATCCATTGAAGACGGACAGTACAACGACAAGTGCCAGGGCGCCAACAGTGATGCCGCCGACCGAGATCCAGGAAATAATGTTTATAGCATTGTTCGACTTCTTTGAAAGAAGGTAACGCCTTGCTATAAAAAACGGCAGGTTCACGTTATTTCCAGGCTTTTACAATAAGCCCGGTGCCTGTTTTATGCTTTGATGTTGAATCAAAATAGTTCAGCATAAAAGCGAATGGATAGGTAAGAAGATAATAAAATGGAAGGATGATGAAGAACGCTTTGCTGACACCCAGCATCTGGATCGGATATTTCATGGATAACCTCCAGGAGATCTTTCCTGGTGTTCCATATGAATACTGTACATCCACTTTTGAGAAACCTGCACCTACAAGCTTGTCATAAATATCAGTCGCGTTATATCCATCCCTCACATGCTCTTCAATGAACGAGCTTTCTCCTTCTTCAGTCACATCAGAGCCGCCCTGGTCGCTGGGTGTAGAGATCAGCAGCATTCCTTTTTCTTTCATGGATGCATGGAAGTTTTTGAATACTTCAACATCTTCAAGAATATGCTCCATCACATCAACACAAAGAACAAGGTCGTATTTGGAAGGGTTGCGGTATTTCGTAAGGTCAGCAAGCTGAAAGCTTACATTCTTCAGACCAGCTTTTGAGAAAAATTCCTGGCAGTCATTGACCTGTTCCTGCTTCACATCCACTGCGAGTATGTTCCATTCAGGATTTCGTTTTGCCATGAAGAATGAATATTGTCCGAATCCCATTCCTGCATCGAGCACTTCAGCCTTCTTATGGTTTTTCTCATATTCTTTTAGCTCTCGCTGGATATGCCATGCACGAAGCAGCAAAAGGTCAAGAAGCTTATAGAATGTCTTCCTTAAAAACGGGGAACGATTGAAAACGTCACCTAATGAGCGTTTAATGGGGTCGTAATGCATATTATTTCTTCAGGAGTTCGTCTATGCGTTCAGCATAATCAAGAGAATCGTCAATAAAAAATTCAAGGTTCGGAACAACACGTACCTGCTGGCGGATCTTTTCTCCCAACACTTTCCTGATCTCTTTTGACTGCTCCTTTATCTTTCCCAGAAGGACTTCACGGTCTTTAACACCAAACAGGCTTACATAAACGCGTGCAACAGAAAGATCAGGGCTGATCCTGACTCTGGTGACTGTGATCAATGCTCTGTCATATTTGGCTGCGGCGTCTCTCTGGAAGATCTCAGAAAGCTCTTTCTGAAGAAGCCTCGCATACTTCAACTGACGTGTAGATTCCATAACTGCAAAGGTAACCTTTTGTAATTTCTTTCCGCGTTGAAAGTTAGTGGCTTTCAAGCAAGGAGGAAGAATGTGGCTTATTCGGTCTCGAAGATCTGGAGATCAAACAGCTTCCGGTAAATTCCATTCTTCTGAAGTAGCTCCTGGTGTGTGCCTTTTTCCGCAATTTCACCTTGCTGCATGACTACGATCTCATCGGCATTCATGATGGTTGAAAGACGGTGTGCGATGACCAGTGAGGTTCTTCCCTGCATCAGGTTATGTATCGCATGCTGCACCATCTTTTCTGATTCAGTGTCCAGTGATGATGTCGCTTCGTCCAATATCAGAATGGTCGGATTTTTCAATACAGCACGGGCTATGCTAAGCCGTTGTCTTTGCCCTCCGGAAAGACGTGAACCTCGTTCACCGATCATGGTTTCGTACTGCTCACTCATTTTTTCAATGAATTCATGGGCATTCGCAATACGTGCAGCTTCAAGCACCTGTTCCTTTGTAGCTCCAGGTGTGCCGAATGCGATGTTGTTAAAAACCGTATCGTTGAACAGGATAGGCTCCTGTGTGACAATACCCATCAGGCTTCGGAGCTGTTTTAAATTCAGCTTGTCAGTCGGGGTGCCATCAAGCAGGATGTTTCCTTTTGTAGGAAAATAGAAGCCGGGCAGAAGGTCTGCTAGCGTTGATTTTCCTGCTCCGGATTGTCCAACCAGTGCAACAACACGTCCTTTTGAAATTTCAAGGTCAATATTCTTCAGCACTTCTTTCCCATCATAGGCGAAGCTTACCCCTGAATATCTTATTGATGAATTAAATCCTGTAATGCTTGCAGCGCCTGGCATTTCAAGCTTTTCTTCTTCCTGGTCAAGGATTTCGAGCACACGTTCTCCTGCTGCCAGTCCACGCTGGATGTTCGCGATCGCAGTGGAAATATTTTTCGCCGGAGGGAGTATCTGGCTAAAGAGAACAATGTAGGTAAGGAACTCGCTTGCGCTAAGCTCTGTGCTCTGGCCAAGTACAAGATGTCCTCCATAAAGCAGTACCCCGACAACTGTAAGTACACCAAGAAATTCCGATACAGGAGAAGCCAGCTCTCGTTTATTGATCATCGATTTAAGCAGAGAAGCAAACCGGTCGTTCTCTTTTCCGAATGTAGCTTTCATTCGCTCCTGCGCATTGAATGCCTTGATGATCCTTGTACCGGATATGGTTTCTTCGGTGATGCTGAGCAACTTTCCAAGGATGGTCTGGCTTTCGCTTGCCTGGCGCCTGAGCTGCTTCGAAATGCGTGTGATCAGCAAACCTGAGATTGGCAGGAAAACGAGCGTGAACATCGTAAGCTTCGGAGACAGCACGAAAAGCAGAACGAGGTATCCTATAATGAGCAATGGTTCCCTGAAGACAACCTGCACAGAACTTACAACAGAATTTTCGATCTCATGAACATCATTGCTGATGATCGACATCATATTCCCTTTCTGCTGCTTATTGACATATCCCAGGGGCAGGCTGACAAACTTGGCTGCCAATGCTTTCCTGATCTCCTTTACCACATGTGTTCTCATCCTTGTAAGAACCCGCTGGGACAGATATTTAAAAAGATTTGAAAGGAGTACGCAAACCAATATGATCCCACATACAAGATTCAATGCGCCTGTTTTCCCATAGTTTATGATGGAATAGGAAAAGAAATAATTGAACAGGTCTTTAATGTAGGAGACAGAGAATTCAAACGCAGGCTTTAGCGGAAGCGTGACTGCTTCATAGGTTTGGAAAAGCACATTCAGCAGAGGGATCAGCAGGGTGAAGTTGACGATACCAAAAATGATCGCGAGAACAACCAGCACAACGTACTCTGGAACGTAGTTGCTGTACGGCCTGGAAAATGATAGCAATCGTAAATAGGTCTTCATCTGGTCTCTAAAGGTTCGCTGCTAATGATTATTTTCGTCGTTTCCAGTTACAGATGATCTCTATTATCACAGCGGTTTACAATGGGCTTCCGATGAACAAACTCTTTGTCAGGTCGCTCAAACGCTATACTTCAGGCGAGTTTGAACTAATCGTGATCGATAATGGATCAACCGATGGGAGCAAGGAGTTCTTTAAATCAGAAGGTGCCAAAGTTATTGAAAATAAGGCAAATTATTCGTACCCCTATTGTCAGAACCAGGGCATCGAAGCGGCTTCTTATAAAACGTATGCTTTTTTGAATAACGACATCATCGTTGCGCCTGAATGGGACAGGAAGCTGCTGCATATTATGAAGACCCACGAGCTCGATGTTATCACCCCGTGTGGCATTGAACGAATTGAAACCCGGGAAGCATCCCTGCAGATACGAAGAAGATGGAAGCTCATTAAAAATCCGATAAGCTTTCTCTTTGGCATCAATGAGCTTACACTGAATCTGATGTTTCGCCTGATGTATAAGAACTGGGAGAAGTTTTCTTCCGCCCGTTATGATCAGTTTCATGCAGAGATCCTCGAAGGCTTTGTTGGTAATTCAGTGATCATGTCAGAGCAGGGTATTCAGAAAGCCGGTATGTGGGATGAACGGATCCAGGCAGCCGATTTTGATCTCTATATGCGTGTTAAGAAGCGGTCTCTTGAACATAACGACATCAAGCCTGTACACATCGCTCTGGGCGTATTCCACCATCATTATATCAGGATCACCAGCAAGTCAAAGCCACCAAAGTTTGCTGACATCACGAACCTCATTTCGCTTGAAAAAAAATGGGGTGATCAGCTCGACTTTTATTTAAAAGACAATACAAATTTCTGAAAATGAAAATAGCCACATGTTGTGGCTATTTTCATTTTTATTGAACGAGAAGTTTTTTGCTGAGGATCTTAGGGCCTGCCTTTACCTGGAGTATATACACTCCTTTTGCCCAGGTGTCCACATCGACACGGATATCCGGATCTTCAGGCTCGTATCGTCTGCTGTAAGCCAGCTTGCCATCAGCACTGTAAGCTTTTACTTCAACAGGAATATCGAGCTTCGGAAGTACTTCGATGGTGACATGACTTGTTGCAGGGTTTGGATAGAATGAATAATCAGACATCCTTATCTCTCTTGTGAACTTTACAACTTCAGATGCATCGTCACCTCCGTCTTCGCTTTTAACTCTGTAATAAGCGGCTTCAGCTTCTAATGGTTCTTCATCAACATAGCTGTAGCTTTTCGAGCCATTGTGCTTTACTTTTCCGATCTGGAAGAATGTCTTGCCATCTGTTGATCGTTCAACGATATAAGCGCCTTCAGTTTCTTCTGTGTCGGTCGTCCATGATAGACGAGCATTCCCTGTTGTGGGATTATCTTTAGTAAGCGTTAAAAGATTGATCACCGAAAGTGTCCGCTTTCTCAGCTTCAGCATTGTAATGGAAACTGGTGGCAGCGTAAGTGATTTCTTTGCACCATTTAGTGTTTTGTTTGCAGAGCGTGTCCATCCCGGGTTGGTTTCTGCAGGACCCATTCCTTTGTATTCCCAATGTTCAATTGAAGAAAAAGGAATGTAGTTCAGGACATTCAAAACAACGGATGCCTGCGATGTAGCCTTGTTAACAAGGAATACTGTAAGGTCCTGCGTGGTCGGATTGTATGTCGCGTAATTTCGTACTGTTGTTGTTGATGACGCAGAAACCATCTTAGTTAAAAGGTTCTTTCCCCATATTGACAACACCTTTCCTTGTGGCAGAAGATTTCCATTGCGATCGATCGCATCAAAAATATCATTAGGGTTTGTTGTGTTATTCACCCAGCGTGTGTTCCACATCATGGCGGCTTCAACCTTTGGATTTTTTAGGTGTTCACCTAAGATCTCAAATGAAGCAAGGGCATGTCCCAGATCATTTCCATCAGCCCAGCTACCCTGCCAGTCTTTGGAATTGTATTCCGTAGAAATGATCTTGATACGGCTTTTATCTGCAGGGCTGCAATAACTGTTCAATGCATTTGTAGCAGTGTTCACAACACCCATCAGGTTTGGTGCATTGTTCTGATAGTAAGAGTATCCACCTGTGTATTGCCAGACAGGATAATTGCTCAATCCAAGGTAATCAATGTGCGGAGCCGCAGCTGGCAGCACCGTTGCCCACCATGAATTGGTTTCTCCATTCGCAATGATCTTGATCGTTGGATCCACAGCTTTCATGGCTTGTGAGAACTGAATAATGTCATCACGGTATTGAGCTGCAGTAGCACAACCATTGTAGTCACAGCTTTTCCAGCTTTCATTACCGATCATCCAGTACCTGACATTGTAATTCTTAACAATGTTCGCATACCTTACCCATTCAACTGCAGTTTGTATCAATTGTGATTTTGTCGGAACTGTCCCGCAATTCGCGCTCTTATACATGGCATCATAAGCCACTACGATCAGCGGTTCTCCGCCAACAGTCTGGCTCATGGTCATGAACTCATCAAAGTCTAATCCTACTGGCCTTACTGTGGAGTAATCCGCATAGGCAAAACGAGGATCATTCGATGGCCATTCACATGATCCTGTTCTTGCAAAGCGAGGATTGGGACCAGCAAACGGTGGTATAGACCACAGGTAATTATCTGCCTTTTCCCCTCCGGGAAACCTCAGGAATTTCACTCCCATGTTTTGAATCGCTGTAGTGGTGCTTGTTGTAGGAGCAGGACTTATATATGATCCATCCATCAGGTAATTTAAATTGATCCCGATAGGCTTATTGCTTACGTCATTCAAAACATTCGCAACATCTACATTCAGTGTCGTTTGTGCACGTGCGCCAGTAGAACCGGCCACTGCCAAAGACATTATAAAAATGATCTTCTTCACGTAATTTTCTTTGGTTAACCTGGATATAACGAGGGTGCTCTAAGGATATTCTGAAAATTGCCTGTGTATTTATTGTCTTCTCTTAAAGAAAAATTTCACCTCTGGTTTGATTATCAGTTCAGTAGGAAGGATTCTTCTTCAAATGGTATCGTTCGTCTTAGTCGGGTATAACAATTGCATCTGGAAGCTGAAAATTCTTTTTATGGAAAGCGCGAGAACAAGTTGCCTGGTTAATTGGCCAACATTGAATTATCAGGATAATCAGGATACATTCCGATTGATACATATGGCATCTCAGATGATAGGAAAGATCAAGCTTACCCTGTGTTCTGAAGTGAATCACTGGTGGCATGTCACGCTGCACGTCACTCCAACCGGACTTACCACAGGACTGCTGCATTATCACAGGTTCTCTTTTGAGATCAGGATGGACCTTGTTGATCACCTGATCGTAATCAAAACAAGTGATGGTGGAAGAGAAACGATCGAGCTGAAAGATTCATCTGTATCAGATCTGTATAAAAAGCTTTTTTCAAGCCTTTCCTCACTGGGCATTCATATCAAGATCTGGGGAGTGCCGGTTGAAACTGAAGACAGAGTTCCATTCGAGAAAGACAAGAAAGTCAGATCATACAATAAAGAAACAGTGGAAAATTTTGTCTGGATCTTAAATGATACCGAGCGTGTACTTGAAGAGATCCGTTCCAAATTTCTTGGAAAAGTCAGCCCGATTCATTTTTTCTGGGGTTCGTTTGATCTTTCAGTGATGTTCTTTTCAGGTAAGAAGGCACCTGAACATGGACCTGTTCCGAACGTAGGCCGATCCGTTGTGCTTGAGGCTTATTCGCACGAAGGCTGCAGCATGGGCTTCTGGCCAGGAATGGGATATGGCGAAGCAGCTTTCTTTAGCTACATCTATCCTGAGCCTGCAAATTACAAGTCATATAAGATCAAACCTGAACAGGCAAAATACAGCGATCAGCTAATGGAATTCATTCTGCCTTACAGTGAAGTTGAACAATCCGGATCTGATAAGATGATCCATGATTTCTTCAGCTCTTCCTTACAGGGAGCATTCGAGCTGGCTGGATGGGATAAGAGCCTGTTGAAGAATATAAGAAAGTAAGATGGTCATGTCCAGGGTGTCAGCTCCCGGTTGACTGGAAATAGATCTGTGTCTTTTCAGGGTTGATTCCGCTGATCATTTTCTTATGACATTCACAGATGCTTATCATTGCTTTTGATGACTCCTGGGTGAAACCGCTTTTGGGATAAGCACAGAACAGTTTGATGGCATCTTTTTCACAGAGGCTTTGCCAGAGGTTTTCCAGACTAACGGTAGCTCCATGATGGCCCTGGTTCCATAAGAGCGATACCATTTCCCCAAATGCTCTTATCTTTCGTCCCTTGCCTTCAAGCAGGCTTAGGATCGTGGAGTTAAACAACTCTTCATCTGGCCATCCGTTTTTCATGAACCTGTTCAGTGTATGCTCTGCGACATGTGCTGAGTACTCGCCACTTTCTTTAAGCTGTGCCGGGTCGTAGCCGTTTTGCATGAGACGGTATTCAATCGCCTTTAAGCGTGGTTCAGTGGCTATGATGACTACGGATTCCTGATTTTTCAGACCATCAATAATATAGGACTCCAGTGTGTTAATGAAAGATTTCTCTGTTTCATACAGTTGAAAAAAATGATCACCAGGCGCCATTTCTCCCCAGAATACCTCAGTGCTCCTTGTGCTGAACTGTTCTTCCATCATTGCCGATTGTAAGGCCAAAATTAATAGTTAAGTAGCTGAATTATGAAACGGAACTGACTGCAGAATAATGTTTCCTGGCTAATGGTATCCAAATCAAATTAATAATGAGTGTTGCGATCACAATAAACAATCCGAAAAACTCACGGGTTGCTTCGATCCAGGGTTGTGTGTCATTCATGCTACCGGTAATATCAGTCATGTTTTTTTGCGTGATCCAGCTAAGAACACCATTCGGAGAAACAAACAGATAACATGCATAAGTTGTGTAAACCATCAGCCCGCAGATATATAACCATTTGTTGAAATAGCTTTTGCTTGCGAGAAAACATAGCAATGCGGCATATGCATAGATCGGTATCCACACGTATGGATCCGGGTCATTATACTGTAATGCCGCAAAGCTCAGGAACAGTATGGTGAAGATGATGTTTAATGTCTTCATGTGCAGATTCTCTTTGCATCAGGAGTGATCCTGAAGATCTGCGCAGGTACAAATATATCACCATATAGATAGCCGGCTTCAGCAACATTTACATTACCACTTTCATCAAACTCAAAACTCGTAGGCCAGATAAGTTCCTGTATAAAGACTTCAGCAGACATATACATTCGGTTTAGGTTGTCAAAACTGGACATCGGTCCTTTTTTTTACAATCTCTGTACCTGTTTATGCCTGCTGCGTGGAACCTCGAATTCGGAATAGGTCAATGCTGAATTCCTGCCCATAATCCCGTTTTGGGAAACGAAATGAATGTGTTTTAACGCGGCATTGAGGTGCTTTATGTCAGAAGGATCTTATTCAAAATAGGTGTTGAATGTGTGGAAAGATTCTTCGATCTCATCAAATGACTTCCTGGCTTCTTCCTGAGCTGTAGCTTTTTGAAGATGAGATGCCATATCAATAAAAGGAACAAGCCATTTGTGGAGTTCATCATGTGCCTGACCAGTCATTGTGCAGCTGGTTGTTAGAGCGTCCAGATTTACCTGTAGTGAATCAGCGAATGACTGAAGTTCAGGCAGACTGATTTCTTTTTTACCTGCAAGCTGGCCGGTTTGCGTTTCCATTTTACGGATGTAAGTCATCATGTTTTCATCCACTTTCCATTTAGCTCCGTTGTTAAGAGTAATTGGTTCATGTTCCTCGTGATGATGTTCATCTTCTTTTGTTGATGCCTGTTGGGTTGTATCCTGAGTTAAAGAAGCTTCATCCTCAGAGTGATTGTTGCAGCTATACATGATTGATGCAACAAGTAAGGCAGTAGTGATTAGAACGGGTTTCATTTTATTTGGATTTTATGATTGATTGTCCATGATGATATTACAGCTAATGCAACTGTGATAAGAGTACGTGCAGCGAGTGCTTTGATTGTTTTTGGTTCATATATTCCGTCAGACGATATATGGATCATCAGACCTATGAATGTCATGGTGAGGAGCGCTGCTGTAATGACGAGCAGCTTTATGCTCCATGATTTTCGCTTAAGCATGCCGTATGATGCAGCCAGGTAAAATACGCCGGCAATAAGGTTTGCAATAACAACGAATTCAACATAGTTCCCTTCCATTTCTCTTATACCGAATAAGTCGAAGAGCACCGATGTTGTCATGAACACGGAAGCAACTCCTATAAGTAAAAGAAAAATCACTGCCGCTATCCTTATCAGGTTTTTCATGTTCATCAGTTATCGTTTTGTTGCCATCAGGTTTAATATTCCGTTCAGTACTGTGCTGCCATCTTTGACCAGGTCGCTTTTATGACCAGACATCTTCCATTTAAGAACAGTGATCCTCATGCTTCCCATAATGATTGTGGTTGCTGTGGATGTATTGATGATCTTGGTGAACGAACCATCTGCCTGGCCTTTTTTTATAATCTGCTCAATATGCGCATGCATCATCTTCATGATCGAAGATACCGTTGCTGAAAGCTCTGTGTTGAAATGAAAAATGCTTTCTGAAAAGATGACACTGACCACTGAGGGCTTCCTGACGAATGTTTGAAGCTGCGAATTGAAAATGTCTTTCAAAAGTTCTGAGGATGATCTGTCTTTTATGGCGTTGATCTTTTCAAGCCTTGATTTTAAGTCAAGAATGAAATACCGGAGTACCCCGAGCAGGATCTGGTTCTTGCTTGGAAAGTGGCGATACAAAGCGGCTTCCGATAATTTAATATCAGATGCCAGGTTCTTTATCGTGAGATCCTGAATGCCATGCTCGTCGATGCGTTTTGTCGCAGCTTCAATGATCTCAATCTGCCTGACTGTAAATTCCATGTTCTCGAAAGATTGAAAGAGTTAGTAAGTGCTTACTAACAAAGATAACAGGGGAATTCCAATGTTCTCTTGTTTTTAAAAAGAAATACTGGAATAGCAGGTAAAGGTGAATAATGAAGATTCTGGGTTATTATTTGAAAGAAATCACAAATGAAAAAACTACTGCTATTCATTCTTGTGTCATCATGTTCATTCGTTCATGCGCAGAAATGGGAATGGGTCAGCACATTTAAAAGCCGTTACTCTTCAGAAAACATTTTTACATGTAAAAATGAAGGTGTCTATATTGTCGGGCACTACCTTGACTCCATAGACATTGGATCCTTTCATCTCAGCTCACCAGGTCACTCTACCTATCTGGCGCGTTTCGATACCACTGGTCATTGCCTCTGGGCTACGGATATTTATGGATATGCAAGCGCGGACTCTGATGGACAGAACATGTATGTATCTACTAAAAGTGAGATAAGGAAATTCTCACCAGGTGGTTCAATGTTGCTGACTTCCTCTTTTGAAAACAATGGATGTGTAATCAGGATCAACAAGGATAAGGAGCTCATCATCGCAGCAGCGTTGAGTTCAGGGTCATCATACAACAATGCTTCATTTTCTGATAGCACTGCGGTTCTTCTGCGGTTGGATAGTACACTGCAAATGCTGGCGTACCAAGAGACATCATCTTTTGACAGACCAGTGCAGCTTGATATAGCCATTGATAATTCCATTTACCTGGTTGCCAATAAATTTTATCCTTGTACCTATTGTGGCGTTACGAGGATCCTGAAATTCTCAGGAAGTCTTTCGCTTCAGATCAATCATCATTATTCATCTGGTGTTGGATCTCATTATTATATCGAGCCCAGGGTTGTATGTTCCGGGGATGAATTGTATGTACTACAGGGTTTTGCTTATGGAAACATGGATGCAAAACTTTATTCTTCAAATCTTCAGAAGATCAGGGTGTGGAGCCTGGGCTGGTCCGGGAATCTTGGAGTTTTCAATGATCAGCTCTATGGATGTGGAGTATCAAGAAGTGTGACCTGCAGCGATTCACTCGGTGTTGCGTCTGTTTTGATGTCTCTTGATCCGGATCTCCGATGCATGTGGAACAAATCGCTGTTGCTGGATAATCCATTGACGGGACCCGGCGCTAACCTGGGGAATTGTGTCGTAGATGGATCTTCAGTATATGTAATCGGGATGATCGACAAACCTGTATATTTTGATTCAGTGCTTGTTTCAACATCACAACCCGGAACTCATACGTTCATTGCCAGGCTGCGTTTAGATCATGTCTTCTTAAGTGAGCGTCATAATGAAGATGCCGAGCCATTGAAGATATTTCCGAACCCGGGATCATCAAGGTTCACAGTGAAGTCAGCCATTCCGATCCAAACAATTCAGGTAAGCACATTATTAGGTAAGATGGTCTGTATCGAACATGTAAATTCAATGCTCACTGAGCTGGATCTTGGAACACAGCCAAGTGGAGTTTATGTAGTAAAGGTGTTTGTGGAAGGACGATATCAGGTTGCAAGGATCATTAAGAATTGAGTTTTTATTTTTATATGCAATTGCTCAGAATACATGCAATACTTTCTTTAAAGCAGTATCGGGTCTTAATGGAGGTTCATGAACTCTTAACCGGTTTGACTCCAAAAATGGATAGAGAAAAGATCAGGAAGCAACTTTTAGGCTTATGATGGAAGCCGAAGTAGTTGAGGAGGGATTGCGCAGGGGTTAGGGAGGGATTAAATTAAAAAGGGGAGCGAAGTCTAAAATCTAGATTTTCGATTATCGTATAATATTTACCTTGCACCGTATCCGTCCGGTGAACTACACCTTCCAAAAATAAATCCAGTGATTTAATTTTACCCCTTTTTCCAGTAGTTCGGAAGAAGTGTATGAAGCTCTGATGGCTTGGAGTCGTTGATCCGCAGTAAAACATCTGCCAGCCATTCTTCAGGATTGATTCCATTCATCTTACATGAGCCAATAAAAGAATAGATCATCGCAGATCGTTCGGCGCCTTCATGTGATCCGGAAAATAAATAATTCTTCCTCCCTATCACCGTCGGCCTGATCGCATTCTCTACGAGGTTATTATCGATCTCTAATAACGCATCATTTACATATGCGGTTAATTTTTTCCAGCGTGACAATGAATACGCTACAGCCTTCCCGATCGATGACTGTGGTGTTACTTGCATGATCGTTTCTTTTAACCACGCCTCAAGATCATTTAATATCGGAAGTGATATGTCTTTCCTTAATTGCAGAATAATTTCGTCTGCGCTCTTCTCATCCCTTATTCTTTGTTCAACTGCGTAAAGGTCCTGCAGTCGTTTAATAAAATATTCAGCGAACTCTTTATGATCCTTCAATGCCTGCTCAAAATACCTGCGTGCATGAGCCAGGCAGCCCACTGAAGTAATTTCTTCTCTGTGTTCAAACTTATCGTAAACAGGGTAACCATCCGACTGCAGGTAACCTTTAAAATTAACAAGCAGTTCTCTTGGACCTTCCCTGCCACGTCCTTTGCGATAATCAAACAAAACTAATTTTTGTCCGATCGAACGATAAACCCATAAATAGCCTCGATGCGTTTGTTGGTTCAGGTAAAGAAAAAGGGGTATTTCGAACCGACTCTATAAACTTTGTAATTGCTGCAATCGCCCGTCTTTCGGGCGATTCTGCTTTAATGAAAAAAGGACTTACCCCTTTTTGTTAGGTAAGTCCCTTTCTGCGGAGAGAGAGGGATTCGAACCCTCGATACCCTTTTGAGATATACACACTTTCCAGGCGTGCTCCTTCAGCCACTCGGACATCTCTCCTTGGGCCGCCAAAGGTAATAATTCCTCCGGATGTTCTATACGCGTATTGCCCATATAAATTGTATCCCGATACTTTCCTGTAAGGCCTAACCTCTCATTTATCTGTGATCGGTCAATTCATCATGCCTGATGTTGTCTGGCCTGATTATTCCTGCATCCCTTCAAAATCGTAAGGCATGAAAACCTTTATAACTGCTGTACTCCTGGTTCAACAGGTAATGTCTTTCGCTCAAAGCACAATTACTCTTCAGCCAGATGAATTACACAGCAAGGATGCCAGCCTCGGATATCATCCAACGTACGGTACTCAGAACCTTAATTATGAAAATGATACCTACTTCAAAGCATTTACTTTTCTGTCTCCTGGCGACACCAACAAAAACTGTGGTGTCATAGATTTCGAAATTGAGGGGTATTATGGAATACGAGCAGGACTTGTTTCTGCAAAACTTTCATTGTACGCTGCAGGTTATGTAAATCCTACAATGACCGGTCATATGGGAAACAATGCAGCTGTCATTCGCCGCATCACTCAGTCCTGGGATGAATCGCTGGTGACCTGGAATAATGCTCCTTCATCTACTCAGATAAACCAGGTTTTTCTTTCACCCAGCAATCATAGCTTGCAGGATTTCCTTGATGTGGATGTAACGAACCTTGTAAGAGATATGATGAATGACACGGCATCTGGTTCTGGCTTTCTGCTTCAGCTGGTTAATGAGCTGCCTGGTAATGCCCTTGTTTTCTATTCCAGTAGTTCCTCTGATCCATTAAAACGTCCAATGCTCACATTGACTTTTGACCCAACAGATGTATCCGAACACATCATTGATAAGCTGCTCAGGGTTTATCCGAATCCGTTTACAGACCACATTCAGATAACATCTTCGCAAGGCATTCCGATTAATCAGGTCGTTATATTCAATAACCTCGGACAGGTAATTTATACAAACAGCGTTGTTGCCAGCTCATTGGAGATTTCTCTGGGTGAATTGAACTTACCCGCATCGGCCTATATTGTCCGCCTGATCACTGAAGAAGGTGTCTTCAATAAAGTGATGATGAAACACTAGAACCATAGGTTTTAAATGAGGGTGTTAATATAGAAGAACCTGTCGTTCTCCATCGGATGTCATCCAGGCACGGTACATCCGTTTAGTGTTGAATACAGATTTTATATTCCCAAACTTGTCCAGAGCAATGATTCCAAACTGACCATGAAGAGGATTGAGCTTTTCTTTCAGCATATAGTCACATGCATCAGAAAGATTCCATCCCTTGTATTTCAACATGGATGAGATTTCATGAGCTGTCACGTTTCTTATGATGTATTCACCTGTACCTGAACACGACACGGCACAGGTTTCATTCGAAGCATAGGTTCCTGCGCCAATGATCGCGCTGTCTCCAACTCTTCCCCGGCGTTTATTAACTAGTCCTCCTGTTGATGTTCCTGCAGCCAGATCACCCTGCATGTCGAGTGCTACTGCACCTGCAGTTCCATGTTCAAGTGGCGTATCTTTCTTTTGGGCATCCTGCCAATGCTCATACCTTTCCTGTGTGATGAAATATTCTTTTTCGCGAAACTCAACGTTGTTCTCTTTCGCGAATTCATTGGCTCCTGCACCACTGAGGTAAATGCATTCACATTCTTCCATCAGCTTTCTGGCAACGCGAATAGGATTCTTTACACCGATCAGTGTGCTTACCAGTCCGGCTGTATGCCTGTTTCCACACATGATAGATGCATCCATTTCAACATCACCATGGGTGTTTAAAGCTGATCCGGTTCCTGCATTGAATATAGGTTCATCTTCAAGGAGTGATACCGTTTCTTCAACAGCGTCCAATGCAGTTCCGCCTTCTTTAAGAACCTTATAGCCAGCATCAAGACAATGTTCGAGCGCCTTAATGAAGGTTTGTTCTCTTGTCTTATCCATTCCCCAGAAGGGAAGATCACCGGCTCCTCCATGTAGTGCCAGTGCTATTTTTTTAATTTTTTTCAAAGGCGAATATTAAAAGACATACAAATCCTGAAACTGCAAGAATGCCATGAACTATTGCCAGCCACTTTGGTAATGGCTTGTTTGTAAGATCCCTGTAGAAGAGCACGCCTCCTCCCATTGCGGCCACTGTGAAGAGAATAATGCTCTCTGTTGGATCCGGACCTTCTTTTAATGCATATATGATCAGGATGATCAATCCTGCAACGGCAAGAGGACCGTGTGTAAATACAACGGCTTTAGGGGTCTCTTTTCCCTTTAGGACGAATGTGAGCAGGAACATCCCGAGCAAAGCAGCAAACGCAAACAGCGCAATGGCAGTGAAGATCATATCATGAAGATTATTGGTTTTATTTATTTGACATTTTTGGAAGATCCGAAATGGCTGGTCCTTCTATAACCATTCCGTCATGATTGAACCGGCTGCCATGACAAGGACAATCCCATGTCTTTTCAGCATGATTCCAGGCAAGAATACATTTCATATGTGTGCAAACGATGGATACAACGTGAAGATGTCCGTGATGATCACGATACGCTCCAAACTTTTCACCTTTGTATTCTATAGTCTTGCCCTCACCATTTTTTAAGTCAGTGAGATGCTCGATCTCTGCCTTGTAAGGAATGTCCCTGATGTATTGGCCAAGTACATTCATGTTCTCCTTGATGAAATCTTTTGCGGCTTTGAACGGGTTATGACGTGATGGATCATAGAGTGTCGAATAGGGGTTTTCTTTTCCAAGGATCTGATCAGTGATCACATGCGCTGCGACAGTTCCGTAGGTGAGGCCATCTG
>JAKFFM010000014.1:0-297034 GCA_036675075.1 Bacteroidota bacterium | reverse complement strand
AGAATAGATAAGTTGTTGAAAAAGCTTGTTGTAGTTCTTTTGTAATTCGGTGTCTAGCTTTAATACCTCAACCTCTTTAGGGTGTATTAGTGCTAATTGATCTAGTTTTTCGGCATAGCTCATTTTTTAATGGGTTAATAGCTCTCGTTATCTGGTGGCTTACAATAGCCCCTTTCCCATAATTATCTTTGATCTACATTTTGTTCAATATTTTGTCAGGTTAAGAATAAAAAAGCCTTATAACTCATTGGTTATAAGGCGTATAAAATTTTCAATAAAACTAATGCCGGTTCACTAACTCTCTAAGTTTGGCAAGTCTTATCTGGTGTAACTGTCTTGCTTGTGTTTCTGTCATTGCTCACCGGTTTAAGGTTTTGTTATACATATAAATATATCTTAGTCTTAGGAAGTTTATAGAACTGAAACGGATATGCTAATTGGTTGGATTATTTTTATTTTCATTCTATGTCTTGTGATTAGTAAACTATTCAGGGTAAAGCTTGAAAATATTATGCTTTGGCTTAATATCATGTCAGCAATAGGAGGATTGTCTTTTTTGGTTTGGTTGTTCATGAGTATGAGAGGTCTTTAATATGGGGTAATGATAATAATCGGAATAGTTATTTATTTGTTTTTTCTATCACTTTTTACCGGAGTTCTCTTTCTTTTACAGTGGCTTATTAAACCTAAACGATTTCCATACATTGGACTTATTAAATATATGTTACTTGCAGCTATACCAACCTACTACATTGTTTTGTTATTTGCTCTTGCTATTAAGTAACCACGAAATCACCTTCTGATATATGAGTAAGAATAAGTTAGAACAACTGTTTAGCATCGTTGCTAATCGTGTCGATATGGTGGAAGTGAGACATTTACAATAGAACAACTCTACATTAAATATTCTAACTATGATTTTTGAAAGAATTGGTCACAGGTTAATCAGGATAAAATTCTTACTTGGTTTCACTTTAATATTATTAAGTGGCTGCGCTTGTAATCGCTTTGATATTGATACGAACACAGGTAAGATATATGCAACAAGAGGGGGGATTAGTTCAATTTCTGTTAGTGCTCGTTTTTTTGATTCAATTAACGATATGAGAAAATTTTACCACTATGATATTGAAAGACTAGATGATGCCAAAAACTATTATTTCTTGTTTGAGAATAATCCAAATTACAAGATAACTTTTGAGTCTAGGGACTCGACAGGAGAGATCAGCAAGCTTCCAATTATGAAAGGTTGGACATACTTAGTTAGGCTAAGCGGTTCTGATTGTTCAGGTTTTCATGTTGAATTTATGATTGATTCATTAGGAAAAATGAACAATTTCAACTTTAATCCTCAATGATTTTAGGAAAATAGGATTTGAATGTATCCAAGTTAGCAGAACGTCAACTAAAATGCGTGTACTCTTGATCGCACCGATAATCTGATTTAATATGAGTAAGAATAAGCTAGAACAACTATTTAGTATTGTTGCTAATCGTGTCGATAAAGCAGATGTAAGGCAGTTGCTTAGAGATAATCCACTTAATATGGGTGGGAGTTCTAGTAAGTCAACAGCTGATATGTATTACAACCTTCTTACCAGCTATGCCAAAGAGTTTAGAATACAATGTAAAAGCGTCCATAGAGAGGTTAGGCTGAAGCCTTTGCCCCCTGTTGAGGTTTCTGTCCCCGTTGAACTAGTTGAAAGCTTTAAATCAAAGTTTTTAAAGGTTTCTGATCTTGTTGAGCTATTCGGTGTTACTAAGCAAACGGTTAGTAACTGGATTAGGGACGGAAAGATAAAACCTTTTGGTGTTGGTGGTGGTATTAGGTTTACTCAGAAAGAGGTAGACAGGTTTACAAAGTCTAGATAGCTTTCAATTATACCCTATTGATAACAGTTAGAGAAATACCTTACTAGAGAAAGAACAGGTATTAATAAAGGTAAGCTTAAGGAAACCCAAAATCCCAGATTAAACAGCTTTTCCCTATATGATTGAGAATCTCTTTTGTTGAATATTTTGTCTACTTGGAATCCCAGACCATAAAATACATTTGCGACCAACATCATAAGTAGATAGAATATCACAGAAATAATAATGCTAAGGATTGTAAACTCATAATCCGGACAAACGAAAATCTCATTTACAATTAAGTACAAAACAAAAGCTAATACACTTGAAAGAAACAATCCTAGATTATACTTGCTTCTTTTTATTTCCCACCATTGTTTTTTAGATACAAAGCCTTGTTTAACTGAATCGTCATCTATAATGAAACTTTTTAGGGTGAGGATAAAGCCTAAAAGAATAAGTAACCCAATACCAATTAATATTATCATTTCTATAAAGCTACGAACCTTGTTTTACTCGTTAACTGCTTTTAGCGGTGAAAGGTTTTCCCATTTCAACATCTCTCTTTTTTTCGTTGCTTCGGCAATCTCTACATAACGAGCAAAGCTAGAGTAATCTTTATGTGTTGTTAGCTTCATTAGGGTTTCTGTTTGTACGCCTAGCTCTAAAGAGAGAACAATATGAGAACGCCTAGAGTCGTGCATACTAATAACCTCGTGTTTAGGGTATGTGGTTTCAACACGGTCCGCACCTTTTACCTCGGTTAGTGTTACAGTGTCATTGATACCAGCCTCTTTGCATACTTGCTTTAAATATACGTTTGCTTTCTGGTTACTGATCTTTGGTAGGTTATTATCATACTTGGCTAGTATCGCTTTTGCAAATGAGTTCAGAGGTATTGAGGCGTAACTCTGTGTCTTTTGAGTGGTTTGTAGTATGAGCGTGTCTGCTTTGATATTATCTGGTGTTAGTCTAATTAGATCGCTAAAGCGAAGCCCTGTAAAGACTCCAAATAAAAACAAATCTTTAGTCCTGTTAAGGTATTCTAGTTTACTGTTATGGTTATATAGTTGTATAACCTCTGATTGTGTTAGATAAACTATTGTCTGTAGGTTTTCAGAGGTCTTAAAGTGTCTGTAGTCGCTTGGTACGTTTATCTTTTTAACCAGTTCTAACCATTTCATAATAACCTTAAGCTTTCTTACATACTTGGTAATGGTGTTGTTCTGTAGGTTGCAGTCTAACAGGAACTTTTTAAAATCTTGGTTAAAGTCTGTGGTAATATCTCTAGGGTAAAGTATTATACCTGTTTCAGCTTGGAAAGTGTTGAGATGTAACTCTAGGGTTGTATAACTCTGAATAGTGCTAGGTTGTAGGTTTTCTGGGTTCTTTTCTTTGTATTCCTTAATATAATCTAATAAGGTTGTTTCCTTCGCTGGTGTTGCTTTCTTAAGATATATATCTAGGTGAGCTTTTAATCTGTCTTTAGTTGGTGTTATCTGGTTTAGATGTGCATTTATACTGTAACGCTCAATCTCGTTCTTTAGATCGCTTAGAAATACCCTTATATCAGTGTTACCCTTTATCTCTTTTGGTAGGTTAGTTTCTTTATTCCAATCCTTAACCTTAATACTCTTTGCGGTGCTATATCTTAACCTTTCCCCTCCGATATAAACTGATAACATTATCAGGCTTTCTTTTTCGGATGGTGTTTTAAGTTGGTAGGTTGCTTTCATAGTATCGGGCTTATGTATCAAAAATAGAAATTTTTGAACCAATAGACAACTGTATAGGCACTTAGTTTTCATGTCCGTCTTGAAAGCCTTGAAAATAAAGCAATAAATAGGCAAGGTTCCAGTCCCGTCCCGACCGCAAAAAGCCTCTCAGAAATGAGGGGCTTTTTTTATTTACTGGTAAGAAGTATCGAATATGTATTGGATCAAGATCAAAACCTGTGAACTAACCAAATATTTTAGCTAGTCGAAAAAGGAGATAGGAGTAAGATTTCCAGGATTAAATAAACGCCCATCCCTTCCTTTCAAATCCACTTCATAGAATCAAGCCAAACAGTAACTGAATAGCCATCATCCTTCTCCCGGCCTTTTTCATAACTTTAAAAATATTCCTATTCTAGTGACTCTGGATTTTACAACATACTTACAGGAACATGCCGGTGTAACAGATAACCAGATCAGTATGATAAAAGACAACCTGGTTACCAGAAAGATCTCCAAAGGGAAAACACTCCTCCGCTCTGGTGAGATCTGCAAGCAAACATTTTACGTTCAGAAAGGTCTGCTTCGGTTTTATAGCATCGATAGCTTCGGTAAAGAACGTATCATACAGTTTGCCCCGGAAGGCTGGTTTATCAGCGACAGGATTAGTATCTATTTTAATGAGCCTTCTCCCTATTATATTGATGCTATTGAGGAAACAGAAGCTGTGTCTTTTGATGAAAAGTTCGTTTGTGACCTCGGTACGATCAGCCCTCAGTTTACAAAGTATAATGAGCAGCTCCTTCAGAAACATATCAGGTTCCTTCAAAAGCGTATCAACCTTCTGATTGGTGCTACTGTGGAGGAACGCTATCTTGATTTTATAAAGTCTTATCCAGATCTCACCTCGCGTGTTCCTCAATGGATGATCGCATCTTATCTGGGCGTAACACCGGAGGGTTTAAGTCGTGTAAGAAGGGAGCTTGTCAGGAAACCTAAAAGCGTATGACCTTAATAGTTAATCATCGGGCTCATGATGTTAAATAGGCTTGAACATTGTTGTAACGCTATATGCCTGAAATAATCATCAATGCCCGTACTGCCTATTTAGGGCCGTCTATGTCTGTAAACCGCATTTTACCTTTTAGGGAAAGAAGGATGGTTGGCCCGTTCATCTTTATGGATCATGCGGGTCCTGTATCTTTTCACGGCGCCGATCATGAGGATCTCGATATTCTCCCCCACCCACATATTGGACTTTCTACAGTTAGCTATCTTTTTAACGGACAGATGACTCACCGTGACAGTCTCGGTGTTGAACAGATTATCAAACCTGGTGAGGTGAACTGGATGACTGCTGGAAAAGGGATCTCGCATTCTGAACGATTTGAAGATCCGAAAATGCTTGCGGATGGAAAGCTGGAATTGTTGCAAACATGGGTGGCGCTTCCGGAAAATGATGAAGAATGTGATCCTGAATTTTACAATTACAAACAATCCGATCTGCCAACGGTAACCGATCAGGGTCTCTGGATGAGGCTGATCGCGGGTGAAGCATTCGGTGTGAAGAGTGCTGTGAATACAAAATCTCCTTTGTTCTATATCCATGTCAGCCTGATGAAAGGATGCAGGATGAACCTTCCATTGAATTATACGGAACGTGGCCTTTACATCGTTTCAGGATGTGTTGACATAGCGCATACATTGTATAAACCCATGCAGCTTGTTGTGTTTCGTCCAAACGAAAACCCGGTAATCACTGCAAAGGAGGATGCCGTGTGCATGATGCTTGGTGGTGAACCGCTAGGTAAACGACATATCTGGTGGAACTTTGTATCTTCAAGTAAAGAACGAATAGAACAGGCAAAAGCAGACTGGAAAGCTGGCCGGTTTGATTTACCAACCGGCGATGATCATGAGTTTATCCCTTTACCTGATGATCCTGGAAAGCCTGCACCTACCTTGTTATCCTAAACAGAAGAATGGTGGAATATCAACAAATTGAAGAAGAACCTGAAAACTACTTTATCGCAAGAGATAACGAAACTGAGGTCGGTAGAATTTATTACTCGTGGTCTGCGAATGGTGCGCTGATCATCAATCATACTGAAATATGCCCCGAGTTTAAAGGCAAAGGCATGGGTAAAAAGCTCGTATTTCATGTTGTAGATTACGCCCGAAAAAACAAGATTACGATCGTACCTGTATGTGATTATGCTAAAAGTCTTTTCGAAAGAACGCCTGACATTAAAGATGTTCTTTAGTCTGTATTGGCTTCCTGCCTGAATACTTTTTGTTGTTCATGATCATCGATTCCTGACAGATCAATTTAATAACATAGATCAATGCACAGCGATTTAGCCTCCTGTAGCTTTGTACTATACAAATTAAAACATATCTGAAAATGGAAAATTTAACTGCAACCAACACAAAATGGATACTTGACCTTGCTCATAGTGAATTACTTTTTAAAGTAAAGCACCTGATGATCTCAAATGTCAAGGGAGAATTTAAAAGCTTCAAGGCAGAGATCGATGGGGATGATTTTAGGAATTCGCAGGTAAGTGTAAGCATTGATACTGCATCGATCTTTACGAACAGTGATGACCGTGATAATCATTTGAAAAGCGCTGATTTTTTTGATGCTGAGAATCATCCCGTGATCACCTTCCGTTCTGTTTCATTCAATCATGTAAGTGATGAGAACTATACACTGACTGGTCATCTTAAGATCAGAGGTGTCGAAAAAGAAATTAAATTGAATGTTGAATTTGGTGGTATTAATAAAGATCCATGGGGAAATGAAAAGGCTGGCTTTTCTTTGAACGGAAAGATCAGCAGGAAGGATTGGGGATTAAACTGGAATTCTGCATTGGAAACAGGAGGGGTACTGGTAAGTGATGAAGTGCAGCTGTTGGGTGAAGTTCAATTTTTAAAGAAAGTGTAATATGGACAGAATGGAATTCATTAAGAAAGGCTTTTTGGGTACGGCGATGTTTACCGCTACTGCATCAGTTGCCAATGTCATAAGGAACGACATCGACGAACTCAAAGAGCTTGAAATAGTAGGATTCAATCACATTCAACCTACAAATTCAAAGATTATGAAAAACAGGGTATTGCACGTGTCATCTACCAGAGGTCGCGCTAACCACGGCTGGCTTGACAGTCATCATACATTCAGCTTTGCCAATTATTATAATCCTGACCGCATGCATTTTGGTGTACTGCGTGTTCTGAATGATGATATCGTTTCAGAAGGTATGGGATTCGGAACTCATCCGCATGATAATATGGAGATCATCAGCATTCCACTTGAAGGAGACCTTGAGCACAAGGACTCCATGGGAAACACTGCCGTGATCAGGCAGGGAGATGTTCAGATCATGAGCGCAGGTACAGGCATTACACACAGCGAGTACAACAGGAACAAGGATAGGAAAGTGAAGTTCCTGCAGATCTGGGTCTTCCCTGATAAACGAAATGTATCTCCAAGGTATGATCAGATCACGTTGAACGCAAAAGACAGAAAGAACAAATTTCAGCAGATCGTTTCTCCAAACCCTGATGATGCTGGATTGTGGATACATCAGAAAGCCTGGTTCAGCCTGGGGAATTTCGATAAGGATGTGACTGCAGAATATCGCATCCGCAAGAAAGGCAATGGTGTTTATGCATTTGTCATCAAAGGAAATGTAACGATCGACGATCAGTTCCTGGGTGAACGTGATGGTTTTGGAATTTGGGATACGGAAACTATTAAGGTGACATCTGCTTCAGAGAACAGTGAAGTGCTCCTTATGGAAGTTCCAATGACCCTGGAGTGATGATTTGGTAACCTGAATTTCGGGGCATGGTATCAGTAAAGTTTTCCATGCAGCAAACGTGCTAGTGAACCAGTTCGTGGCCTTTTCTTTCTACCTTTGCAGCATCATGAATCCATTTGAAAAAGTACGTCATTCCCTTCGTAAATCTGTATGGGATCTTAATGAAGAGTTTCAGCTTATAGAGCCTGGTGATAAGATCATGGTCTGCCTTTCAGGAGGCAAGGATAGCTACACGATGCTTGACATGCTTTTGCACGTGCAGCTTGTGATGAACAGGAAGTTTGAGATCATTGCGGTAAACCTTGATCAAAAGCAACCTGACTTCCCTGAGCACATTCTGCCTGCCTACTTTCAAAACCTGGGAGTTGATTACCGTATCATCGAACGTGATACTTACAGCATTGTTAAAGAAAAGGTTCCTGAAGGTAAAACAATGTGCAGCCTGTGCTCGAGACTTCGCCGGGGAATACTATATGATGTGGCTGATGATCTGGGATGCAATAAGCTTGCTCTTGGCCACCATCGGGAAGACATACTCGAAACCTTTTTCCTCAATCTGTTCTTTTCGGGAAAGATCGAAGCGATGCCAGCGAAATTCAGAACTGATGATGGCCGGCATGTGGTAATTCGTCCTCTGGCTTATTGCAAGGAAGAGCAGATCGCACAATACGCACAGCTGAGAGAATTTCCGATTATTCCATGCAATCTGTGTGGGTCACAGGAAAACATGCAGCGTAAAGTGATCAAGAAGATGCTCATCGAGATGGAGGAAACCTATCCGAACAGGAAAGAAATCATCTTCACAGCAATGAAAAACATTCATCCATCACATATGTTCGACCGGTCTGTTTATGATTTCAAAAACCTGATGGAGATGGTGCCGGCTGAATAATCAATCCTCTAACACATAAAATAACAGTATGTCATTACTTACATCAATGCACGCCGAACTTCAGCATGAAGCCATCAGCACCAGAAAAGTTCTTGAACGTGTTCCAATGGATAAGTTGAGCTGGAAGCCTCATGATAAATCAATGTCCCTGGGAAGCCTTGCGAAACATGTCGCTGAGTTACCAATGCTTATTTCTTTCGGAATGAAAAGAAATGAATGGGAGATCAGCACACATCCATCTTCTCCAATGCCTTCTACTTCTGCTGAGCTTGTAGCTATGTTTGATGAGCAGCTGCATAGCGCACTTGAATGCCTGAAGATGAATGTGGAACCGGATTTCCTGAGCCAGCCATGGTCTATGCGCAACAAGGAAATGATTTTTTTTACAATTCCGCGATTCGCCGTTTTAAGAAACATGGGAATGAACCATCTGATTCACCACCGCGCACAGCTATCTGTTTACCTCAGGATGCTGGATGTTCCGGTACCAGGAATTTATGGTCCTTCGGCTGACGAAAGATAAAGTCATCATGTATCAAATAAAAAACCCCGGCCTTGGTAGACCGGGGTTTTTTATTTTTTTGGCTTAGCTGATTATGCCAGTTTAACATTCACCGCGTTAAGTCCTTTTTTGCCTTGCTGAACTTCAAAAACAACACGGTCGTCCTGGCGGATCTGTTCTTTAAGTCCTGAGACATGAACAAAAATCTCTTCGTTCGTACCGTCTACTTTAATAAATCCAAAACCTTTTGCTTCATTAAAGAATTTTACAACTCCTTCTTTCATTTGTAATGTGTATTTAAAAAAAAGTTAATGTATGGAAGTTAGAAAAAAATCGAAATGTTCCGACATCACTCCTGAAAATTAATTCTACAGGTTTCCTTGTATCACTACTGTAGCAGCTGGTGTGTCAGGTTAAATACGGTTCGGTTTATGCAAAATGTCCTGCTGCCTTTTCTTCAACAATTGACTTATACGCACGCCGGTGGATCTTGCTTTCTGCCCAGGAAATGAAGTCGAAATACTCAAGTGCTGATCGCTCAAGCGGATCGTTTACAATGTCATTTAATTGTTCTTTCAGCCTGATGTACTCTTTTTTCTGGCTATCCTTTCCTGTATTCTTCATGAGGCGCTGAATGAAATCAAGGAAGGTGCTTTCAAACCTGTTCAGGCGATCGCGCTTTGCAAGAAACCTGCTTGTTGAACGAAAGACATAAGGTATGTGCGATTCATTTTTAAGCTCAATATGGATCACCATGTTTAATAGCTGTGCGATGCAGAATATGTCTTCACTTTCGGCGATCTCATGGCTGTTCAGGATCTTGTTCACCCATTTCAATGCAAGATTCAGTTTGTCCTGTGCAAAATAAACGACAGCGATGTTCAGGTAGAACAAGCCTTCTCTCACTTTGCTGAATTTTCCATTGTGGCGTGTCAGCCCTTTTTCGATCAATGGAATCAGCTTTTCAGCCTTTTCGAAATCAGCCAGCAGGATGTATGTTGTTAACTCTATACTGCTTGCACTTGAGAACAGTCGAACTTCAAGGTCTTCATTCTTTTTAGTGTCGAGCGTCTTTGGAATCTCTTTCAGCTTCTCTAGATAATTGAATGCTTCAGGGATCTTTTTCAGCTGTATAGCTACATAGATCAGGTTGGTAAGCAGCGAAAAATATATATTGGGTTCGTCCCTGAAGATGAGTACGTTTTTTTCGATCAGCTCCGCATTCTGCTTGAGCTTCTCATAGCTTTTTGAATATTGTCCGATGGCGAAGTGATACGCACTGTAAATATGGTAATAGAGGTATTTGGTTTCTGTGGATAAAGCTTTGTCTTCATTTTTCAGTAAGGTATTGTCGATGATCTTTTTGAATTTGCCAAGCTCCCGCTGATTTTTGGCCTGACCTTTCTTATTCATCCATTGAAAAAAGTTGCTCTTGATCGTCCAGAACTCACTATGGTTCTTCATCTTTTCAAGGATATCCAGGTCTTCATTCAGTATGACCTGAAGGTGCTCTTCATCTTTGCCTGAATAATAGTTTTTTTCTATAAGCTCTTTTTCCATCCTGGAGATCTCGAGCAGAGATGAATATTTTTCATACTTCTGAGCTAGCTTCTTTGCGCTTTGAAGCACACGGCTACACTGGCCATAGAGTGTTTTTCTGAACAGAATCTCTGCAAAATGCAGCTGCCGTTTCAGTTGCGAGTTAACTGAACTATCGGCATGGTATGCATCAAGGCTCCTGAGTATTGCATTATAAAGCCTTGCCTTGGCGATAGAGAACTGATTAATGAAAGCTTCCTTTTTAAATTGCTTTAATAATGATGGCTCATCATATTCTTCCTGGGCGTCGATCGCGTCAAACAGCCTGACATAATTGTTCTCATCACCGATGGTATGTCGGGATGCATACAGTTTAAAGTAGCGCTTTTCGTGGGATGACAGCGAACGAATCAGTTGAAAAAGATGTTCCGAGATCTTTTCAGACATGTAAGAAAGTGTTTGTTTAAAAAATTAAAATGGTCGGTAAATTCAAGGATTCTAAGTAAAGAAAATTAAATCAGACATGTATGCTTTTGAAAGAATGTGTAAATCATTCAGACATGTAAGGGATCTGTTTTCACGAAGTGTGTTATTCCGATGTTTTAAGGGATGTATGTGATTAAATGAGGTGATCAGACATGTATATATCAGATGATCTTTACATTCACATGCTACAGTGGTTGATCTACATTTGATCCTGAGAGAATGACCGGAAGCTTTTCGGGAGCCAAAGCACGGATGCGCGAGGGGCGCATCCTGCTCCCGAAGGCGATTTAAAGAGTGTCTGTCAGCTCTTTCAGTAAAGGCAGATTTGCTTTTTGGGCTTCATGAGCCAGCTTCTCCATCTCCTCAAAACCTGCCCATCGAAATCTATCCACTTCAGGAAACTTTTCATCAACCATCGACCTGCACCTGAAAGGAAAGTCGTTTAGTTCTGTATCTGTCACAACAAGAAAGGACTCAAGGAGCTTTCGCTGCTTTTTATATCGTACTGCGGGAAGCTGCGATTCATATAAAACATGTAAAGTGTTTACCTCAATTCCGGTTTCTTCATATAATTCTCGGAACGCGGCATCCCTGCATGATTCATTTTCATCAGGTAAACCCTTTGGAATCGACCACATCGTCATCCGTGACCTGGTGGCATGGCAAAGCAGAAAGGCTTTCTGTAAGGTTGAATAAAGATAAACGCCACAGGTAACGACCATCAGTTTATTGTGATGATCTTTCGACTGTATTCATTGCCGTTGATAAAGCTGCGAAGTATGTATGTGCCTTTTCTTACACCATGTACACTCAGGTCTTCAGTAAGCGTATGTTCTCCTTTTTTCTGAGGCCCATTGATGAACTGAACTACTCGTTGTCCTTTCATATTGATCAGTGAGATATCAACATTGTCATGATCTGTTGAAAGGAAATAGCTGATGTTAAGGGTTCCTTCAGAAGGAACAGGATAAACACCGGGCGCTTCGCTTTCAAAGTAGGCAAAGTAGGAATCATCACAAATGTCTGGTGTGATCTTTTTCATCGCGCCATTGGTGCATACCGGCCTTGTGCTCTGATCCATGACAAGCCTTGCGCCTTCAAGGTCATCAAGATTAGGCGTTCGTTGAAATGTACCTGGCGCGATCGCATAATGCATGACATCCTGCTGATTGACCACATGAGCCAACTGATGCCCATGTCCAAGTTCATGAAATGCTACAGATTCAAAATCGAACTCATTGTTCCCAGGTTCTTCTGGCCCAAACTCCCAGTTTGCTTCTCTGTCGAAAATAATATCGAATTCACTTACATACCATTCGCCTTTGGTGCATGCCAGGTAATAGCTGTAGCATACTCCGAGCACATTGGCTGGCAGCTCTTCTGTTTCATCAAAGCGAATGATATTCAGGTTGTCTCGTTCGGTAACGTCTATTGCTGTTGTGGATCCGATGAACCAGTTTACACCTGATGCACAACGCCACCTGTTAAACGCACGAAGGAATGAATGCTTTGCCAGTGAATCTGAATTGAACTTTTCAGTCATCCTCCATGGATACCCTCCAGCCATTTGATCGATGAGTAAAGGCGAGTAGGAAATGCCTTCGTATTCGACCTGAGTTCTTGAGAACCGGATTGTCAATGACTGCAGGCTCGTGAAAAACAATCCACCAGACTTAACTCGTATCCTGCCTGTCCCTGCTTCTGTTGGAACCTCAACAACAATTCTTGTGTCGGTCCAGCTTTTATACTGGCTTTCCAAAGGTTCAATGAATGTGTTTCCTCCATCATCGGCATTTCTGAACTGAACACTTCCGTCTCCTCTTGAGTTTCCAAACCCTGATCCAATGATCGTCAGCTGTGTATGTGTTCCTGCTGTAAGGTCTATTGGTGAAAATGAAGTGATCTGAGGTGGTGCGGCAGTCCGAGATACAGGAACATCCACAGATCGGATTCTTCTGATGGGTACACCAGTGATCTTCTGAATGTCTGCAATCAATTTCTCCGGCTTAAATGTTCCTCTGAACAGATCAAAGACTTCATTGCTTTCTTCATCATATTTTAAGAAACCTTGCTTTTCTGTATAGATTTCAAATGAGTTAAATTGTTTAGAATACCTGCTCTCTTTTAGAAAGAAGATCCCTGTTTGTCCATCTTTTAAGGATGCAAGTTCATGACAGATGAGCATTTCATTTTCTAAAACACCGCCCTGTGTGATCACCTGAACCTTACTGTCCGGCAGTGATCCTTTTAGTATTGCAGTAACCTCGATTTCATTCCTGGTGAAGATCCTGTTCACACGATCCACTTTATATGAGCTCAGCTTTGTAACAACTCCTTCGATAATGAGAGATGAATTCAAAACACGTTGCTCCAGGGATGCCGGCACCAAAGCATGCTGTGCATGGACAGTTAACGCGGATAAGATGAAAATGTAACAGAGTAGTTGTTTCATATAAAGTGTCAAGGTAAAGGCTTACGCAAAATTAATGCTAATGATCAAGTGATCTTTTTAACATCACATGTCCCAGCCTCAATTTGTAGAAAGACCTATACATCTGCCAGGCATACTTGCACAGTATTATTAAAAGCAGGCAGGTATTTAAGTATAAATACATCAATTTCTTACTTAAACACAGAAATTACGCAATCGGCACAGATTTTACCATTATATGGCGGGCTACAAAATGCCTCTATATAAATTATGGTTGAAGAAATTATTAAGGCTCCGGGATGGCCAGGAATTCCAGCAAGCTGGACATCGAGTGCAAAGAGTGGAGTTGGTACTGCAAACAATGGTTCTAGTTCAGTATGGTTTACCATTAGTAATGGAATTCTGAATGAGATCTACTACCCGCATGTAGATCGTGCATGTACACGTGATCTCCAGCTGATCGTTACGGATGGAAAAGGATTCTTTTCTGAAGAAAGAAGAGATACCTATCATACCATCGAATTCCTCGCCCGCGGTGTTCCTGGTTACAAGATCATTAATACATGTAAGGAAGGCCGTTACAGGCTTGAAAAAGAAATTGTAACTGATCCCATCCGCAACAGTGTATTACAAAAAGTTCGTTTTGTTGCATTAAAAGGCAGCGTTCGTGATTATAAAGCATTTGTCCTGTTAGCCTCACGCCTTGGTAACTATGGTGCAGGTAACACCGCATGGGTTGGTAATTACAAAGGTGAAAAAATGCTTTTCGCTGAACGCGGAGATGTATCTCTTGCGCTTTCATGTAACAGACCATGGAAAAAGGCATCGGTAGGATTTGTTGGTGCTTCGGACGGATGGCAGGATGTTTCTAAGCATTTTGACCTCACCTGGCAATACAATCGTGCGGAGAATGGTAACGTTGCGCTTACCGCGGAGGTGGAACTGCATGATGACAAAGAAGATGATTTTGTTGTCTGTGTTGCATTTGGCAGACGATGGACAGATGCTGGTCAGCGTTCAAAAGGCAGTCTGTTCGAAGGTTTCGACAGGATCAAAAAACATTACATCTTCGAATGGAGAGAATGGCAGAAAACATTGATCGCACTGAAGCCTCCTCGAAAAACAGGGGTTGACCTGTATCGTGTGAGCACCTCTGTTTTAAGGACGCACGCCGCCAAAAGGTTGCCGGGTGGTCTCATTGCAAGCCTCTCTGTTCCGTGGGGTTTTTCAAAAGGTGATGAAGATGTTGGTGGTTATCATCTTGTATGGCCGCGTGACCTTGTTGAAACTGCAGGTGGTCTCTTGTCTGCACGTGCCTGGGATGATGCACGTAAGGTGCTGAACTACCTGATGGTCATCCAGGAAACAGATGGTCACTGGGCTCAGAATATGTGGCTGGATGGTACAACATACTGGCAGGGGATTCAGCTGGATGAAACGGCATTCCCGATTCTTCTTACTGATCTTGCCAGACGAAAAGGTGCAGTGAAGAAAGATGAGCTTGCGAACTTCTGGCCTATGGTGAAAAAGGCTGCTGCATTCATCATCAAGCATGGTCCTGTTTCAACGCAGGACCGTTGGGAAGAGAATGAAGGTTATTCTGCATTCACAATTGCCGTTGAGATTGCAGCACTCATCGTTGCCGCAGATCTTGCTGATCATTGTGGTGAAGAAGACACGGCGAATTTCTTCCGTGAAACAGCCGATGCATGGAATGAACAGATCGAAAGCTGGATCTATACCAAAGATTCGATTCTTGCAAAGAAGTTGGAGGTTCCGGGTTATTATGTCAGGATATCGCCGCCATCATCTGCGAAAGGAAATTGCCCTGGCAAAGGATTCATCTACATTAGAAACCGTCCTGCTGAAGAAGCTGAAATGCATAGCTGGGAAGTTGTAAGCCCTGATGCACTGGCCCTGGTGAGATTCGGTTTACGCTCTCCGCATGATCAGAGGATCCTTAACACAATCAAAGTGATCGATCAGCTTCTGAAGGTTGAAACACCTTACGGACCTTGCTGGTACAGATATAACTTCGATGGTTATGGAGAGCACGCCAATGGCAATCCTTACAATGGAACCGGTCAGGGAAGATTATGGCCTTTGCTCACAGGAGAAAGGGCTCACTATGAGATTGCAGCTGGAAACCTGAAAGAAGCGAAAAGGCTGATGAATACAATTGAAGCTTTTGCGAACGAAGGTGGAATGCTCCCTGAACAGGTATGGGATACAGATGATATTCCAACCAAAGGATTGTATTTCGGAAAAGCTTCAGGCAGCGCAATGCCACTGGTTTGGGCACATGCTGAATACATTACCTTATGCAGGTCGTTGCTTGAGAAACGTGTGTTCGACATGCCTTCTCAGACAAAGCAGCGGTATGTTGAGAATCAGAGTCCTTCCAGGTTTTATTTCTGGAGCTTCAATAATAAGCTTGAATACCTTCCTAAAGGAAAGGATCTTCGAACCTATGTGCTTGCTCCTGCTGTGGTGAGATGGACAACAGATAACTGGAAAACGCATCATGAACACGAATCATCCAAAACAGACCTCAATATTTTTTATGTAGATCTGCCTTTTGGGAAATATAAGTCTGGAACCAAAATTCAATTTACATTCTATTGGACACGCTCTGAAAACTGGGAAAACCATGACTTCCATGTTACTATAGAATAATCTTTCCATGCATTCAGACAAGACGGAAAGCTGCGGATTTTAATTTCGCAGCTTTTTTCATTTACGAATAATACTCCTCACTGAGGCATAGAATTCACATGGTGTAAAGACTAAAGAAAATACGGCCCGTTCTTCGTGATCATTCAAAACCGTTGGTACATAAGGACTTTAATAAATATTTAATTTCTAGGGCAAAAGGTATAGTATTGGAATAACTGCTACCAATTCAAATACATCCTCCCTTTGTTCGGAATATGAGTAGTGGTCGTCCTAAAATTCTTATGCTTGGTTGGGAATTCCCGCCTGTAATTAATGGTGGCCTCGGTGTTGCCTGCCATGATCTCTGCCAGGCATTAACGTCCAAAGCAGATATCTCCCTCATTATTCCTAAAAGCAAAGCAGGTTATGGATTACCAGGGATGGACCTGATCGGACTTAATTCAATTGATGCGTCCACGTTATCAATGCCTGGATTCCAGTTTACCAATGAATTTTATCGTTCAGCTGAAATGATCAATGTAGAGCTGAATCCATATTATCAGTCTTCCACTCTTACAGGTGGCTCTGATTATTTCTCGGAAACATCCGTTGGTGTAAAGAACTTCGTGAACAGGTTTGATATAGACTCTCTCTATGATGGGAATGTAGTTGAGAAAGTTTTATGCTTCAGTGAAATGGCTACGGCTATCGCATTGACCAAAGACTTTGATGTGATCCATGCGCATGACTGGATGACCATGATCGCAGGAATGGAGATCAAGGCTCGAACCGGAAAGCCGCTTGTGTTACATGTCCATTCCCTCGAATACGACAGAAGTGGTGAGGATAGCAAAGGATGGGTGTACCAGGTGGAAAAGAAAGGAATGGAAACAGCCGATGTGCTTCTTCCTGTGAGTGACTATACCGCAAACGTAATCGAACGACACTACCACATTGACAGGAAGAAAATATTCACTGTTCATAATGGAATAAGGAAAGTCAGTCAGTTTCGCAACGACAGGAAGTTCCCTGAAAAGATCGTGCTTTTCGTAGGAAGGCTAACACGTCAGAAAGGTCCTGAGCATTTTCTCGATATCGCAGGAAAGGTTCTTGAAAAAGAAAAGAATGTCCGTTTCATCATGGCTGGAACCGGTGACTATTATCGCCACCTGCTGGAAAGCAGCGCTTACAGGCATCTTAGCAGCAGGTTTCACCTGACAGGATTTCTGAATACTGAAAAACTGAATTATTTGTTGTCAATGGCTGATGTCTATTGTATGCCATCAGTTTCGGAACCCTTTGGATTATCAGCTGTAGAGGCTGTACAGTTCGGAGTACCATGCGTCATTTCAAAGCAATCAGGTGTAGCTGAAGTGTTGAAAGGCTCACTCAAATTTGATTTCTGGGATATAAATAAAGCATCCGATTATATAATCAACCTGTTAGTTGATCACACACTAAAGCAAAAAGTGGTTGAAGATGGTAACAGGGATCTTGAACACATCAGCTGGGATATCTCAGCTTCCAAAGTGATCGATGCTTATAAGATGCATAACCTAATAGCGAATTAACATGCCCTCTATCTGTTTCTATTTTCAGGTCCACCAACCTTTCAGGTTGAAGAAGTATTCATTCTTTGATATTGGCTCAGATCCGTTTTATGAGGATGAGCTGAAGAATATTGAAGTACTTAATAAGGTTGCCGAGAAGTGCTACCTTCCTACGAACAGGAAAATGCTTGAGCTGATAAACAGGTTCAAAGGCAAGTTCAGGATCAGCTACTCAATCAGCGGAGTTTTCATCGAACAATGTGAAAAGTACAGGCCTGATGTCCTCGAGTCATTTGTTGAATTGTCCAAGACGAATTGTGTTGAGTTCATCTCTGAAACATATTATCACTCACTCAGCTTCCTGTATTCAAAAGAAGAGTTCAAGAGGCAGGTGGATAAACATTCGGAAAAGATCTTCCAGTATTTCGGCCAGAAACCTCAGGTGTTTCGAAATACAGAACTCATCTTTAACAACGAGCTTGCATCGTTCATAGAAGACCAGGGTTATAAAGGAATTATCTGCGAAGGGGTTGACAGGCATCTTGGGTTCAGGTCACCGAACTTTCTGTACACTCCTGAAGGTTCTTCCAATATCAAAGCCTTGCTGAAAAATTACAGGCTCAGTGATGATATCGCGTTCCGCTTCTCAGACAAGAACTGGAAGGAATGGCCACTCACCACTGATAAGTTTGCTCACTGGGTACATGCTGTTGCCGGTTGTGGTGAAGTGATCAACCTGTTCATGGATTATGAAACATTTGGTGAGCATCAATGGGAAAGCACAGGCATCTTCAATTTCCTTGATCATCTGCCTGAAGCGATATTCCGTCATCCTGATTTCAATTTCATGACACCATCTGAAGTGATTGATCTTTATCCTTCCAGAGGTGAATACAACATTCCTGATTTCATTTCATGGGCTGATACAGAAAGAGACCTTTCAGCATGGCTTAGCAACTCCATGCAGCATGAAGCGATGAACCGTGTGTTCTCCCTGGCTGAAAAAGTGAAGGCCATTGACAGGGAAGAATTAACTCACACCTGGGCAAAGCTTCAGACATCTGACCACTTCTATTACATGTGTACAAAATATTGGAGTGATGGTGATGTACATAAATATTTCAGCCCTTATGACTCTCCTTATGATGCCTACATCTATTATGTTAACGCGCTGAATGACTTTGAACTGCGCCTGAGAGAGCATGAAGAGAAGAAACCTGCAAAGAAAGCTGTAACAAGGAAACGTATGCCTGCTGAACTTGAACTGGCATAGTATTATCCTTTGTAATAATAACTGAGTCGTATAATCTAAAAATAGCATGAGTTTAAATCAACAGCCTGTACAGGGAGGAAGCACGTCATTTAATATCCCCAAAGTAAAGAAGAGGGTGAGAGGAGCAATGCCTGCATTCCACGCAGGAAGCTTCGAAGGAGTTATTGAAAACAGGTTTGATCAGCTAACCAGGGAGAATGTTGTTGCCAGGTTCTGGAGTAAAGATGAAAGCCTCTGGGGTGAACATCCGGTTGGTAGCATCAGTTCATTTATGGGTTGGTGTGATGTGCTCGATGAAATGCTGGAGAACGTTCAGGAAATTGAAGAGTTCTCATCGCAGCTCTTGTTGAAAGGTTATACCGATCTGGTGCTGATTGGAATGGGTGGAAGCAGTCTTGCTCCATTAATGTTTGGTGAGATCTTCTCTAATATAGCGAATGGACTTTCGGTGCATGTTGTCGATTCTACAGATGCTGAAGCCATTAAAAAAACCGAGGAAGAGATCTCGCTCGATACAACGGTTTTTATTCTTGCCAGCAAGTCTGGATCAACAGCTGAACCTAACGCGATCTTTGATTACTTTTTCGCACAAAGTGAGAAGCAATTTGGAGCTTCGGCTGGCTCACGCTTTATTGCCATCACCGACCCTGATACCAAGCTTGAGAAAGTTGCCAGGGAAAAAGGCTTTATGAAGACGTTTCTGAATTATCCGAACGTAGGAGGAAGATTCTCTGCCCTGACCAACTTTGGATTGCTGCCTGCATCACTTGCAGGGGTTGATATCAGCGAACTATTGAAACGTTCGATCCAGCTAAAAGTGCTGTCCGAATTTGAGCCGGATCTGAGAGAAAACCCGGGCTTTACAACAGGAATTGCGCTTGGCGAACTCGCCCGTCACGGGAAGGATAAGCTTACGTTCATTATGCCTGAAGAGATCCGGACATTCTATCTCTGGCTTGAGCAGCTCATCGCTGAAAGCACCGGGAAGCATTCAAAAGGATTGCTTCCGGTTCCTTTTCGCAGGTCGGAAAAAGTTGCTTCATACAGTAAGGACAGAGTGTTTGTTCATTACACTTATGAGAATCGTCATGATGAGCACACCGACTTCATTGAAGAATTAAAACGCGAAGGATATCCTGTGCTTACAATTTCGCTCTCCGATAACTATGATTTGGGAAGAGAAATGTTCAGATGGGAAATGATCACAGCTGTAGTGTCTTCCTTATTATATGTAAATCCGTTTGACCAGCCTGATGTTCAGTCTGCAAAGGATAATACGAAAAGATACCTGGCGAAGCTGGATGAATCAGGTAAGCTGCCGGCACGAAAAGTATCTTACAAGGAAGATTGTCTCAGGTTCTTGCATGCAGGAACAAACATCAATGGTGCGGATATTTTCAAAGATTTCTTTCATCATGTAAAGCCAGGAGATTTCATTTCGATCCTTGCATTCATAAATGAAACGGAAGAGCATACACACCATCTTGAAGATATCGCCACTTCACTGGAAGCACATTATGGTGTTCCAGTAACAGTAGGATATGGTCCGCGTTACCTGCATTCAACCGGCCAGTTTCATAAAGGAGGTCCAAACAAGGGACATTTTATTGAAATTATTTCGGAAGGTATGGCTGAACTTATGATTCCAGGTAAGAGCTATGGCTTCAGTCAGTTCATACTTGCACAGGCACTGGGTGATTATGAATCTCTTGTAAATCATGGCCGTCGTGTGCTGCGTGTAGATATAGGCAAAAATCGAAAGAAAGGCCTGCTCACCCTGGGTGGAACGATCAGGCAGAGTTTAACCTGATGCTTCCTTATCATGCGGATTTTTCTTGCCCTGTTGATAGTTCTGTCTGCCTGCAAAAGCAAGAAGAATGATGACCTTCAATCTGAAGAAAAGGTTTCTGAAAGTATCGAAGTCTATGTTGATGACCTCACTACCTTCACTTCAGGATTAAAAGACAGTCTATCAGATCCTGAATTTATTACAAGCCTTTATGAAGCGCGGGACTATGAGCCATTCTGGTTTCGTCGTCAGAAGCTTACTAAAGTCGCAGATTCGCTGATCCTCTACATGAACAATGCGCATCTGTTCGGATTGAACTCAGCTTATTTTCGGGTGAGGCAACTCAAAACGTTGAGAGATAAGAAGCTATCTAAAGACTCAGCTGCCTATTATGATATCCTGGTAACCGATGCTTTTCTGAAGTTCATGACGGAGATCCATTCAGGAAAGATCGATCCTAAATCCCGTCGCATTGTTTACAAAGGAAAAGAGCTTCGATATTATCTGAGAGCGCTCATCGAATCTGCGGATCGAAAAAATCAGATCACCCGGATGCTGCATGCCTTTGAGCCACCACAACCGTTTTACAAAAAGCTTAAAGAAAAGTTATTTCAGCTTGCTGTCCTTCGCAATGATCTTTATGAATTTGCAAGCCGGCAGAATCTGAATGAGTCGGATACGATTCTGGTGAATCCATATATCAGGGAGTTTGCACGGTATCATTCAGAAGTGCCTGACATCATACCGGATCCAACTGAATTCTCTGATATATCCGGAAAGGTCAATTACCTGAAAGAAAATCTGTTCAAGAAAGAAGCACTGATTTCTGCCGCGCTGGAAAAATGGAGATGGGAAAGACGATCCGTTGAGCCGGTGTATGTTCTTGTGAACATTGCATCCTACAACCTGTTTCTGTTTGATCGGAATGATATGGTATTTACAAGTCGGATCGTTGTTGGCAAACCAGAGAATCAGACACCTGAGCTGGAGAGCTCGATCAGCTCTGTGCTCGTTTATCCTAGGTGGCATGTTCCGTATAGCATTGCAAGCAAGGAGATATTGCCTCTTATCCAGAATAATATGGAATACCTGTACAAGCAGAATATGGAAGTGCTCGATAAGGATGACAATGTGGTGGATCCTGACCAGGTTGAATGGAGTGAACTCAACGAGAAGAACCTGCCTTTTCGTTTCAGGCAAAGAGAGGGTGAAGGCAATGCATTGGGTGTGTTGAAGTTCTATTTTCAGAATAAGTATGGAGTTTACATGCATGATACAAATGAGAAACGCTATTTCCGGAAAAAGTTAAGAGCCTACAGTCATGGATGCATGCGTGTGGAAAAGCCGAAAGAATTTGCCGCCTGGCTGATCAAGCGTGCAGACAAGCCCGTGGAAGAAATCGAGCGGGCACTTGTTCGCAGGGAATCAAGGAACCTTGCCATACAATCACCTGTTCCGCTCTACGTCAAATATTTCACTGCTGAAGTAGTCAGAGATACCCTTCATCTCTATCCTGATATTTATAAAAAAGATCAGGATCTTATCCGTTTTTACTCCCTCTAAGGCCTTCGGAAAGCCGCAATATTAGCCTTTTTCCAGCGTTAATTAAGCATTGTGAAGATGAAAAATCCGATGCTGAAAAACCTATTTGCTACAATATTTTTTATTGTCCTGACTTCCGGATTTTTTCCGGCATTTGCGACCGATGTTGATTATGCGGCGCTGAGGAAATTCGATTATTCGAAGGTTGACTCTTTTGTTGTGAATCTTCCTGACAAGGAATATTCTACTATTGAGGAGCTGGCTCAGGTACTGACAGTTCCGTTTGAAACTGACCAGGAAAAATTCAGATCCATTTTCAGGTGGGTAGCAGAGAACATTAGCTATGATTGCGACGCATATCACTACACTGAAAAGTTCAATAAGAACATCAGGTTCTATAATGTATTAAGGAAAACTGTTTCAGATTCGTTTGTGGAGAATATCTATAATAAGAATGTGAAAGTGGAAGCGCCTGATGTTTTAAAAAGAAGATCAGCGATATGCTCCGGTTATGCTAACCTGCTGGAAGAACTTGGCGATGCTGCCGGTGTTCCTGTGGAGAAGGTGAGAGGATATGTGAAGAGTTCACCTGATGAGATCTCCAGTTCCATGAAGGTGATCGCGCATGCATGGAATGTAGTGAAGCTGGAAGGTAAATGGTATCCGGTGGATGTTACCTGGGCAAGCGGATACACTGAAGATAACTGCAACAGCTATGTGAAAGATTTTTCAGAGTCGTATTTCATTCAGTCGCCTGATCAATTCCTTCGAAACCATTTTCCGAGAAAGAAAGAATGGCAACTGGTAAGTAAGCCGATCTCATTAAAGCAGTTTTGTGAAATGCCTAATGTTCTTGAAGGTTACTTTAAGAATGACCTTGAATGTTCACCAGAACAAAGCGGTTTGCTGAATGTTGAAGTGAATGAACCTGTGAAGATATCTTTCAAGTCTGAGAAGGAACTTGATCCTAAAAACATCGGATTGTACATCGATTCATCTTCAATTGATGAAGGATCATATACTTTCAACAAGGGAGAGGACAATCTTTATACAGTTGAGTTCAAACCAAAAAAGAAAGGTGAATGCGTTGCGACGATCGTCGTGAACTCTTCCGCATCGATACAATACAAAGTGATTGCGAAGTAAAAAGCAAAACACTATTCCTTCTGTATTGCTTGTTTATCTAGTCATTCAGAGCGTTGCTAATAGATGCTGTTTGTTGATGTGTAACATTCCTGTCGTGTTAACGTAACACAGTCCTAATTGAAAGTTGAATGCATTATGAAAGATGTTTTGATGATACCAGGTCGCAACTCGTTAACAATTAACATTCTGATGTTGAAAAAATAGAGGTGCCTCTTGTATTATATCATAACAAATTATTTCCTTTGTATCAGCTATTAATTAATGGATTAATTAAAACAAAAATCATGGCAACAAAGAAAACAGCAAAGAAGGCAGCTCCGAAAAAAGCTGCTGCTAAGAAAGCTTCTCCAAAGAAAGCTTCTGCAAAAAAATCAGCTCCTAAGAAAGCTGCTAAGAAAGCAGTGAAGAAGGCAGCTCCTAAGAAGGCTGCTAAGAAAGCTTCTGCTAAGAAAGCTGCTCCTAAGAAGGCTGCTAAGAAAGCTGCAAAGAAGTAATCTTACTTCAAAGCATGAAAAAATCTCTCCCTACGGAGAGATTTTTTTTTGCCCTTACTTTTGTAAACATGCCTGTCATCGATTCATTGTTAAAGTTCACCTTCCTGTTCATCTCCCTGCTCTCAACGAATGTAATCGCGCAGTCATGCAACTTCGCATCTCGTGCATTTCAGGGTGGTGAAAGCCTTTCCTTCTCTGTTCATTATAACTGGGGAGTGCTATGGGTTGAAGCTGGTTCAGCCACATTCACCGTGTCGTCAGAAAAGATCTCGAGCCTTTCTGTATATCATTTTAAAGGTGTGGGTTCAACTTATCCAAAGTATGATTGGTTCTATAAGGTGAACGACACTTTTCAGGCATACGCAGATTCAAGTGAGCTCAAGCCATTCAGGTATATCAGGAATAGCAGCGAAGGTGGTAACAGGGTGTACAATGATAACTACTTTGATTACCGGAGAAAGCTTGCGACATGCAGTAGCATCGATAAGAAAAATAAAGTTAGCAAAGACACTTGCAGAATCACGATGTGCACAAAGGATGTGCTTACCATGATCTATTATGCACGATGCATCGACTACTCGAAATCCAAGCCGGGCGATAAGATTCCGGTTTCACTTTACCTTGACGGGAAAGTTTATAGTCAATATATAAAGTACACAGGGAAGGAACGGATCACTACAGACATCGGAACATTCGATTGCATCAGGATCAGTCCTCTGCTGATTTCAGGAACCATCTTTAAAGAAGGTGATGAAATGAATGTGTGGGTGACTGACGATCAGAATCGCATTCCGGTTTACATTGAAACCCCCATCGTGGTAGGAGCTGTTAAAGTGAAGATAAATTCAGTCACCGGGAACAGGTTTCCCCTGGTTTATGCAAAATAAAAAACCCTCTGAAGCAAAAGCCTGAGAGGGTTTTAAATATGATCGAACGATCCTAATGATGATGAAGGTTCTTCATGGTCTTAAGCTTTCCAAGAGCTTCATTGCAAACCTGGTTCTGCTTTTCGATCTTGCTTCTTATATCAACAGGAAGCTCTTTGTTTTCAAGTGCCTGGTGATAAGCTTTGATCGCCCATTCTTCACCAAAGATGCATGAATTGATGATGGCTTCTTCATCATTACCAGTAACGGCTGCTTTCACATCCATGTACTGACGGTAAAGCGTTCCTTTTACTGTACCGCTTTTTTCTGTTTCACCTCCTAATGATACAATCGATGAATTGATCTCAGAAAGGAATTGTCCCCTGAGGTTTGATTGTTCAGTATAGAAAGATTTCAATTCCTGGTCCTTTGATTCATTAGCTGCTTTTTTGTAACCAAGATTTCCATCCTTTACAAATTCTGCAAGCTCGCGAAGAACCGACACGATTTTTTCGTTCATTTTTTCCATAAGATTTATTTAGTTAGATCAGACGTTGATGACAGGCAAGTCTGATGCCAGTTTCTGCTACACTTCTACTACGTGTAAATCGTGTTTCTGGCTTAAGGATTTCTTAACAGTTACATTCGGTATTATTCCTTAAACTCGTATTGGAAGAGTATTTGAATTACAATGTTATTCCTATGTCTGATAAAGGAAAGTTTAAAAATAGAGATCTAAGCTGGTTGTCGTTTAATGCCCGTGTATTGCAGGAAGCGGAAGATAAGACTGTTCCATTGATCGAGCGTCTGCGTTTCCTTGGAATATTCTCAAATAACCAGGATGAGTTTTTCCGTGTGCGTGTGGCTTCTCTAAAGCGTCTGGCTGCACTGGGCAAGAAAGCTAAGGAGATCGTCGGAGAAAATCCTGTAAAAATTCTCAAGCAGATCCATTTGATTGTTGTGGCTCAACAGCAGCGGTTCGAGAAAGTTTATGATGAGATCAGGCATGCCCTTGAAGAGAATGATATTTTTATCATTAACGAAACGCAGATCGAGGAAAGACACAGGGATTTTTTACGGACTTATTTCCGGGAAAAGATTTTCCCTTCGCTTGTGCCGATCATGATCAAACATTCCCCGGTTTTCCCTTACCTCAAGGACAATTGCATTTACCTGGCGATCAAGCTTACATCGGTAGCGGCTCCAAGCTCAATCAACTATGCAGTTATTGAAGTTCCGGAAGACCTTGAACGATTTATCATTCTGCCTGATGAAGGAAACAAAAGAACCATCATACTTCTCGATGATGTGATCCGCTATTGTCTCGATGAAGTGTTCTCCATTTTCCATTATGACCATTTCGAAGCTTACACGATCAAGCTGACCCGTGATGCCGAGCTGGATATTGAAAAAGATCTTTCTAAAAGCATTACTGAGAAGATCTCCAAAAGTCTTAAGCAACGTAAGAAAGGCGTGCCTGTAAGGTTTGTATATGATCACGACATTGCTCCGGACCTGCTTAAATTTGTCCTTCGAAAAATTAAGATCGATAAACAGAATAGTCTTATCCCTGCGGGTAGGTATCATAACTTCAGAGACTTTATTAAGTTTCCTTCTCTGGATAAGCCTCAGCTTGTTCATCCTCCGTTCCATCCTGTGCCACATCCTGTCCTTAGTGGGTCAAAGAGTGTATTTGAAGAGGTGCGTAAACGGGATGTGCTGCTGAGCTTTCCGTACCAGACATTTGATCATGTCATCCACCTGTTAAGAGAAGCTTCTATTGATCCTGATGTGCGTTCGATCTATATAACACTTTATCGTGCTGCAAAATATTCGAATGTGATCAATGCCCTGATCAATGCGATTAAAAACGGTAAGGAAGTGGTTGTTGTGGTAGAGCTCCAGGCGAGGTTCGATGAACAGCGCAACCTGAAGCTGGCCAATCTTCTTCAGGAAGAAGGTGCAACTGTTCTCTTCGGTATTCCTGAATTGAAGGTGCATGCTAAGCTTATTCTGATCAGGAGAAAAAGTAAAAAAGCAGGAGACATCGCCTACATCGGAACAGGCAACTTTAATGAATCAACGAGCAAGATCTATTCGGACCTTGGACTTTTAACAAGTAACAAAGCAATTACCTCCGAAGTCGATAAAGTTTTTGAATTCCTGCGAAACAATTACATCATACATTCATATAAGCATCTCGTCCTTTCACCATTTTGGATGAGAGAGACGTTCATAAAGCACATCAATAAGGAGATCAAAAAAGTCAAGGACGGAAAAGATGGCCTTCTGATCTTTAAACTGAACAACCTGGTTGATGACGAGCTGATTGAAAAGATCCAGGTTGCGGCAGATAAAGGAGTTATGGTGAAATTAATTGTCAGGAGTGTCTGTGCAATGCCTCCTCATAAAAACATAGAAGTGATCAGCATAGTTGACAGGTTCCTTGAGCATGCAAGAGTCTTTATTTTTGGCGCTGGTGATCCTGAACATGTTTACATTTCATCTGCCGACTGGATGATCCGAAACCTGGACTACAGGGTGGAAGTGGCATGTCCGATCCTTGATCCTGTTTTAAAGAAAGAAATCATTGACTATATTGGCTTCCAGCTTTCAGACAATGTTAAAGCACGGATTCTGAATGAGGAGCAGGATAATCCTTATAAAGAAGCAGGTGAAGAACAGAAGAAGATCAGATCACAGGCTGCACTGATCAGCTACTATGAAAGCAAGGTTAAAAATTCATCTGTACTAGAAGCATAAGTTGAAATTTGCTGCAATCGATATAGGCTCCAATGCTGTGCGTTTACTGTTCAGCGCAGTACATCCCAATGGTAAAAAGATCACAGTCAAAAAAGCGGATCTGATCAGAGTGCCGGTAAGACTCGGTGCGGACGTGTTTTCAAAAGGCATCATCTCGAAACGCAATGAAGAACGGCTGGTCAAAGCTATGATCGCGTTTAAAAACCTGATTGAGATTCATGCACCTGAAAACTTCCGGGCTTGTGCTACATCAGCCATGCGTGAAGCAACAAATGGAGAGCAGCTTATCAAGAGGATCCGTAAGGAAACCGGGATCAAGGTAGAGATCATTGATGGTATTGAGGAAGCAAGCCTGGTATGCAACAATTATTACAGTCAGACCGATCATCAGGGAAACGTGCTTTTTATTGATGTAGGGGGAGGAAGCACAGAGGTATCTGTATTCTCGGGAAGAACAGTGAAGAAGTCCTGCTCATTCAAGCTTGGTACAATAAGGATACTTAATAATAAGGATGATGTTACGGAGTGGAAGAAATTAAAAGACTTCTGCAGCCAGATCAACGAAAAGTTTGATAACATCACTGCCGTTGCTTCAGGCGGTAACATCAACAAGCTTGTAAAGTTCAGTGGCAAGAAAGCGGATGAGCTTTCATTAAAAAAGCTGAAGGAGATCTATGCGATGCTTTCTTCCTATTCCTATGAAGAACGGATCCTTAAGTTTGGTTTGAATCCTGACAGGGCCGACGTCATCATTCCGGCATGCCTGATCTTCATATCTGTAATGGAAGCGGCATCTGTAAGGAAGTTGCATGTACCGCAGGTTGGCCTTTCTGATGGCATCATTGTCGACCTGTATCACAAGAGCATTAAGTAGTTATACTCAGGGGAGGTGATTCTGAAATCCTTGCTGGTTGCGATTCCCGGGAATTTGATTAAATTTGATCAACCAACTTATAGGGGCGTTCCGAAAGGACTGAGAAGCTACCCTTTGAACCTGATGCAGATAATGCTGCCGTAGGGAATAAGTAACAACTCTCTTTTCCAGCCCCTGCATATTTTGCAGGCATGACAATCAGGCTTAACAACACAGAATTTCCATTAACAGAAGGACTTACCCTTCACGATCTGCTTTTTTCGCGTGGACTGCATGACGTTAAAGGAACTGCGATCGCAGTGAATGGGACTGTGATTCCCCGTTCAAAGTGGACCATTCAGAAATTAAATAATAACGATAATATACTTATGATAACCGCCTCCCAGGGAGGATAAAACCATCCATATGAAAAAACAGGATACTGCACCAACACAAAATCATATCACAACTGAGCCATTTCCCTGCTCAAAGAAGATCCATGTAAAAGGAACCATACATCCTTCAGTGAATGTTGCCATGAGAGAGATCTCTCTGAGTGATACAAAAACGAAGAGTAAAGGAACTGTGAGCAATGGAAAGATCGTTGTGTATGATACCAGTGGCCCGTACACGGATCCAACATCAAACATTGATGTGAAACTTGGATTACCCAGACTCAGGGAATCATGGATACTTGAACGCAATGATGTTGAGAGACTCAGTGACATCAGCAGTGCTTATGGAAGGAAACGTGCGGATGATCATTCCCTTGATAATTTAAGGTTCGGACATATACAAAAACCTTTAAAAGCAAAAAGCGGCGCAAATGTAAGTCAGCTCCATTATGCGAAGAAAGGGATCATCACACCGGAAATGGAATACATCGCCATTCGTGAGAACCAGCGTATGGAAGAACTTGGATCACTCGTTCAGCATGAAGGCGAAAGCTTCGGAGCGAACATCCAGAAAGGTCTGATCACTCCTGAATTCGTTCGTGACGAGATCGCGAAAGGGAGAGCGATCATCCCTGCAAACATCAATCATCCTGAAATAGAACCAATGATCATTGGACGGAATTTCCTTGTGAAGATCAATGCAAATATTGGTAACTCTGCAGTGACATCAAGCATTGAAGAGGAGGTAGAAAAGGCAGTATGGGCTTGCCGCTGGGGTGCTGACACGATCATGGATCTTTCAACAGGAAAGAATATTCATGAAACAAGAGAGTGGATCCTAAGAAATTCACCTGTGCCGGTTGGAACTGTACCAATCTATCAGGCTCTTGAAAAAGTAAATGGAAAAGTGGAGGACCTTAACTGGGAGATCTATCGCGATACATTGATCGAACAGGCTGAGCAGGGTGTTGATTACTTCACCATCCATGCTGGTGTGCTTTTGAGGTATGTTCCTTTAACTGCAAAGCGTGTGACAGGAATTGTTTCGAGAGGAGGTTCGATCATGGCAAAATGGTGCCTTTCTCATCATAAGGAAAACTTCCTTTACACGAATTTTGAAGAGATCTGCGAGATCATGAAGGCATACGATGTTTCATTCAGTCTTGGAGACGGACTTCGTCCCGGATCGATCGCTGATGCCAATGACCGTGCTCAGTTTGCAGAGCTTGAAACACTGGGTGAGCTTACGAAGATTGCATGGAAACATGATATTCAGACCATGATCGAAGGCCCTGGCCACGTACCTATGCAACTGATCAAAGAGAATATGGAAAAGCAGTTGAAGGAATGTGACGAAGCTCCTTTCTATACGCTCGGGCCACTGACTACAGACATCGCTCCGGGATATGACCACATTACTTCCGCGATTGGTGCAGCCATGATCGGCTGGTATGGATGCGCGATGCTTTGCTATGTAACTCCTAAAGAACACCTTGGTCTTCCAAATAAAAAAGACGTGAAGGATGGTGTGATCACATACAAGATCGCTGCTCATGCTGCTGATCTTGCTAAAGGGCATCCAGGTGCACAGATCCGCGACAATGCATTAAGCAAGGCACGATTTGAATTCAGATGGGAAGACCAGTTCAACCTATCACTTGATCCGGATACGGCTCGTGAATTTCATGATGAAACGCTACCTGCTGATGGTGCAAAGGTCGCTCACTTCTGTTCCATGTGCGGACCTCAGTTCTGTTCAATGAAGATCACCGAAGAAGTGAGATCGTATGCTGAAGGTCTTGAAGAAGCGGAAAAAGGCATGAAGGAAAAGTCGGATGAATTCATTAAGCATGGATCGGAGATCTACTCTTAATGAAGCTGATCCTGGTAACATCGGAGCTGAGCCTTATGAATGAGATCCCCCTGATCAGGGAAGCACTTGATAAAGGATTTTTCAGGATACATGTTAAGCGCGCAATGATGCCAGGTACAGAACTGGTCGCTATGTTAAGCATGTTCACCAAGGAAGAGCATCAGCAATTTGTGGTTCATTCGAATTACGAAGTTGCTGAAGAGTTCGAGCTTGCAGGGATCCATCTTCCTGAATGGAGAAGATTGAAATATCCCAATGTAGGACAGGTTTCCATGGCTCCGGTTGTTTCAACCAGCTTTCATCATGTGAGTGAGTTTGAAGCTTCTGTCAGCCAGTATGAATATGGATTTATCGGGCCAGTGTATGATAGCATCAGTAAGCCAGGATATAAGAGTAATGTGGATCTGAGATCGATCAACCCTTTGTTGAAAAAGAAATGTGTTGCAATAGGTGGGATCACCGTGGATAATCTTTCAGATGTTTTTAATTCAGGTGTCAGTATGGCTGCTGTTCGCGGCTTTGTATGGGATGCTAAGAATCCGTCTGATGCAATAAAAAAACTCGCGGATAAAGTGCAAATGTTAAAACGGATCGAGAATGAATAAGGTGCTGACGATCGCTGGATTTGACCCGAGTGCTGGTGCAGGTATTCTTGCGGATATCAAGACCTTTGAAGCTTTTGGAGTTTATGGTTTTGCTGTTTGCACCGCTGTTACCATACAGAATGAATACACGTTTGATGAGCCAGGCTGGCTTAGTGATCAGCATATTGTTGATCAGCTTGAATGCCTCTTTCGTGAACATCGTTTTAATGTCGTGAAGATCGGTCTTGTTAAAGATCTGTCCTCACTGAAGCGTATTGTTGAAACAGTTACGAGGTCTAATCCTTCTGTCAGAATAATCTGGGATCCGATCCTGAAAAGCAGTACCGGGTTTACTTTTCATGAAGATGGACAAACGTTCAACCATGAAGAGCTGTTGTCTGATTTATTCCTTGTTACACCGAATGCGGATGAAGCCATGATGTTGGGAATTGGAACCGGTGCATCGTGCAATGTACTGGTGAAGGGGGGACATAAAGAGGGTGATCAAACTGAAGATGAGCTCTTCCTTTCAAACGGGCAAAGACTGGTATTCAGCAGTGAACGATTACCCGGCCCTGGCAAGCATGGAACAGGGTGTGTGCTTTCAGCTGCGATTACCGCTTCCCTGGAGTCTGGTCAGTCATTGGCTGAAGCATGCCAGACAGCGAAAGAATACATCACATCATTTATTTCAAGCAACGAAACATTGCTTGGTTTCCATGGAAAAATGCATGAAAGGATTTGAAATATCGAAGTTGCATCTGATCACCTGTGATCATCCGTTCAAGTCTTTACCGGAGGTGATAGAAGAAGCTTGCGCGGCTGGTATTGACTGGATACAGCTGAGGATGAAAGAAAGATCATTATCTGAGATCGAAAAGAATGCACGTGAAGCAAGAAAAATTACGAGCCGTTATAATGTAAGGCTGATTATTAATGATCACCCTGAAATAGCTTTCAGGATCAACGCGGATGGTGTGCACCTTGGAAAGAACGACATGGATCCGGTGAGTGCAAGAAAGTTTCTGGGAGACCAGATGATCATTGGTGGAACAGCCAACACAGCAGAAGATGCAGAACGACTGACTCGTATGAAAGTGAATTACATAGGTGCTGGCCCGTTTCGTTTTACATCAACAAAAAAGGACCTTAGTCCTGTGCTGGGTGCTCCTGGAATCAGGCTGCTTGCTGAGTCAACCGAAATACCTGTCATTGGGATCGGGGGCATCAGGCATGAAGACCTGCCATTACTTATGGATCAAAAAATCTATGGGATCGCAGTTGCATCCTCCATCATATTAGCGGATCAGATGGATCAGGCTATCAGGAATTTTAAAATGAATTTGAATTTAGAATGAAAACAGAAAAACTTATCATAGCAGATAAAGAGTTCAGCTCAAGATTATTTACAGGTACAGGTAAGTTTTCTTCTGTTCATGAGATGGAAGAATCTATCCTTGCTTCAGCGAGCGAGCTTGTTACAGTGGCATTGAAGCGTGTAGATACAAATGCTCCGCAGGACATCCTGTTAAAGCATCTTGATCATCCTCATATCAACCTTCTGCCAAACACATCCGGAGCAAGGAATGCGAAGGAAGCCATTTTCGCTGCTGAGCTCTCACGTGAAGCCTTTCAAACCAACTGGCTGAAACTTGAGATTCATCCTGATCCGAAATATTTACTGCCTGATGCGGAAGAAACGCTGCTTGCCGCTAAAGAGCTGGTGAAGCTGGGTTTCATCGTTTTGCCATACATCAACGCAGATCCTGTATTATGTAAGAAGCTGGAAGAAGTGGGCACCGCAGCAGTAATGCCATTGGGCTCACCTATTGGAAGCAATGCTGGACTGCAGACTCGTGCAATGCTTGAGATCATCATCGCACAGAGCAATGTGCCGGTGATCATTGATGCGGGAATTGGAGCACCATCACATGCGGCTGACGCAATGGAGATCGGTGCAGATGCAGTCCTGGTAAATACAGCGATCGCAGTTTCCGGTGATCCTGTAAAAATGGGTCTTGCCTTCAGGTATGCGGTTGAAGCCGGACGAATGGCATTCGAAGCAAAGCTTGGCAGAAGAAGTTTAAAGGCTGAAGCAAGCAGTCCGCTTACAGCATTCCTTGATGAAATAGATAACTGATGGCTTTTCGTGATTTATTCGAAAAATATTCATGGTCTGAGGTGTCTGATGCGATACAGCTTAAAACATCCTCTGATGTGGAGCGTGCGCTTTCGTCACATGTGAGGAGCCTGGATGATTTCATGGCACTGGTCAGTCCGGCTGCAGCACCATACCTTGAACAAATGGCACGTTTAAGCAGGGAGCTTACCTTGAAGAGATTCGGTAAGACCATGCAGATGTATGTTCCAATGTACCTTTCCAATGAATGTCAGAACATCTGCACATACTGTGGTTTCAGCCTTGGCAATAAGATCCATCGGTTAACGCTGAATGATGAACAGATCATCAAAGAGGCGGAAGCGATCAAGCGGTCTGGTTATGACCATTTGCTGCTGGTAACTGGTGAAGCGAACAAAACGGTTGGGGTTGATTACCTCGATCATGCCGTGAAGCTGCTGAAGCCATACTTCTCACATATTGCGATCGAGGTGCAGCCTCTTGAAACCAGCGAATATGAAAGGCTTTCAAATTCGGGTGTGAATACTGTTCTTGTCTATCAGGAAACTTATTGTGAAGAGGATTACAAAATTCACCATCCAAAAGGAAAAAAATCAAACTTCCATTACCGGCTTGAAACACCGGACAGACTGGGAAATGCGGGGATTCATAAAATCGGACTTGGTGTATTGATCGGCCTTGAGGACTGGCGTACTGATTCATTTTTCACTGCCCTGCATCTGTCTTACCTCGAAAAGAAATTCTGGAAGACAAAATATTCTATATCATTTCCACGTCTCCGGCCTGCAGAGGGAATGCTTGAGCCAAAGGTTGTGATGAATGACCGTGAGCTTACACAGCTTATCTGTGCCTACAGGATCTTTAATGGCGAAGTGGAACTTTCAATATCGACAAGAGAGAGCAGGAAGTTTCGAGACAGCATCATTAGTCTGGGTATTACATCCATGAGTGCAGGTTCCAAAACAAATCCTGGGGGCTATGCATCTTCGGAAGATTCATTAGAGCAGTTTGAAGTGAATGATGACCGTTCTCCTGAGGAAATTGCTGCGATGCTGAATGCGAAAGGATATGAACCTGTCTGGAAGGATTGGGATAAAGCGTTACAGGAATCATGATGTTAAGCAAAGAGGATCAGCAACGTTATGCACGGCACCTTGCTCTTTCAGAGATCGGTGCTGCAGGCCAGGAGCTGCTTCTTAATTCAAAGATCCTTGTTGTTGGAGCGGGTGGCCTGGGTTGCCCGGTTTTACAATACCTCGCAGCAGCAGGAATTGGAAAGATCATCATCATTGATCATGATATTGTAGATCTGTCAAACCTTCAGCGGCAGGTACTCTTCACACAGAAAGATATTGGCAGGAAAAAGGCAGAGGTGGCAAGAGATCGCATCCTTCAGCTAAATCCTCACATTAATGTGGAAGCTGTTTTTGCACGGCTGGATCACCTGAATGCCAGGAAGCTGGTTCAGTCAGTGGATCTTGTGATCGATGGTTCAGATAATTTTACAACGCGATACCTTGTCAATGATGCTTGTGTTCTTGAAAATAAGCCATGGGTGTTCGGTTCTGTGCTAAAATATGAAGGTCAGCTTACAGTTTTTAATTACCAGGGCGGTCCTTCTTACCGTTGCCTCTTTCCTGAGGTTCCTGAGAATGTACCGTCGTGTTCAGATGCTGGAGTGCTTGGAGCATTGACAGGAACGATTGGTGCCATGATGGCCAATGAAGCAATTAAAATCATAACAGGAAAGGGATATGTGGCTTCCGGTACACTTCACATCATCAACCTGATAAAGATGGAATTCCAGTCATTGGAATTCTCAAGAACGGAAGAGTATAATAAGACCCCGGAACTAAAATCAGAAGAGGTCATTTGTGATACAGAGATCCTGGAAGTTGATGTGTTGCGTTTCAATGAGCTATTGATAAGAGAGATCCTTACTATTGATTTAAGGGAGACCTATGAAATACAGGATGAGCTTCAAGGTGTGCTGAATATTCCTCTTGGAGAACTGGAGGAAAGGTCTGCAGAATGGAACACACATAAAGAAGTCCTGCTTTTCTGTGAAAGTGGTGCTCGGAGTAAAGTCGCTGCAAAATACATCAGGAAGTCATTCCCTGATATAAAGATCTACCACCTGAAAGAAGGAATGAAAAACTTCAGAGCATTTCAAGTATGATCAGAATAATGATCAGAACATTCGCCTTTGCAGTCAAAGGAATCAGCTATGGCTTCAGGACCCAGAAAAATCTGAGGATCCAGCTGGCTATATTCCTTGTTGTGCTGGCATCGGCATATGCACTTGGTTTTTCAATGGAGGAATACATGGTACTGATCCTGTGTGCCACGCTTGTCTTTGCTGTTGAAATGATCAACACGTCCATAGAAGTGCTGGTAGATCTGGTATCTCCCGAATGGAATGATAAGGCAGGAAAGGTCAAGGATATCGCAGCAGGAGCAGTTCTTATAATTTCCATTGGAGTGGCTGTCATCGGCATCCTGCTTTTTGCAAGACATTTTTAATTGTTGAAAAGACGCCGATCAGCAAAATACAGCTTTCTGTTTCGTAACTTAATGGGATGAAATTCAAGATGATCGTGATCCTGGTTATGATGCTTTCGACTGCATTGGCAGCAGACAATTCCCGGTTTGGATCTTTTCGCATTGCAGATTCTTCATCCAGCATCATTGTTTCTCCTTCAGCGATCTCCTTCATTTACAGAAGTGTTCCTGTGGCAGGTAGCCGGTCATCTTCAGTGACACGTATCGACATTGTTCTTGAATCTCCGGATATGATCTCTTATGAACAGAAGGAGTTGAACTTGCCTTTCAATCCAATTCAGAAAAAGATCCTTCCGATCTGCACAAAGTTTGAAATGGTGGATGAAGGGAAATCATTTAGTTTCAAGAACAATTCTGTCATTAACATCGACATGTCATCAGATAATTTGTGCACGATCAAAGGTGCGTTCGCGATGGTTTTAAAAGATGAGAAGTTTTATTTTCTGGCGGATGATGTATTGTATCCCGCACCGGTTTCATTTCATGTGAGAGGATCGGAATTTCCATCATTGAATATACCCTTGATCAAACCAGAAATAAATCAGCGCTGGGCTACTTTTTATGGAGGTTCTGTGTATGATGACCTGACCTCTGTTGTATCTGCCGGAGGACTGGTTTATGTTTGCGGATCAACTCAAAGCAATGATCTCCCGGTTACTCCAGGTATATTTCAGGACACACTTGGAGGATATTATGATGCGATCCTTTCATGCTACACACGTTCAGGAGTTCAGAAATGGAGCACTTACTTTGGAGGTTCAGGACTTGATATTGCAACATCCATTTCCGCAGACATAAACGGAGGCTGTTATGTTGCAGGTTATACCAACAGTCCTGATTTTCCGCTTGTCAATTCCACACAACCGATCAATGGCAGCTATGATGGTTTTGTGCTGAAGTTCGATTCAACCGGTGTGCCGCTTTACTCGGGATTTTTTGGCGGAACAGGAGGTGACTTCATTTATTCCATTGCAGCAGATAAGTATGGAAACATTTTCTTTGGAGGTGGAACAACAAGCCAGGATCTGCCAGTTAGTGCATTGTCTGCGCAGCCTGTCCATGGCGGTTCAATCGATGCATTCGTTGCCCGCATTAACAACAACTATCAATTTGACTGGTGCTCATACCTGGGAGGTGCAGGAAGTGAAGACATGCATGCCATGACTACCGACCTTGCAGGAGCAGTGATCTTTTGTGGAGGAAGTTACAGTCCTGACTTCCCAACAGTGAATCCATTTCAGCAGTTTCCTGCTGGTAGTGCAGATGTTTATGTGTGTAAGATGGATAGCGTCGGATCGATCGTATTCAGCACTTTTTATGGAGGAACAGGAAATGATGATGCCTATGGAATTGTTACAGATAGTTCCAATTCAATTTATGTAACCGGGTTCACGCCAGGCAATGATCTCTTGATAAGTTCCAATGCTTATCAGCAATCGAATCGCGGTGGCTTTGATAGTTTTCTTATTAAGCTTACAGGTACAGGATCATTCAGTAAAGGCACGTATTTCGGTGGCACCAGTGATGACCAGGCAGCTGCACTCGCTTTCGGCGATGGAAAAGTTTACCTGGCAGGATCAACATTCAGTGTGGATCTGCCAGTTGATTCCACAGCGATCCAGCAACTGAGCGCTGGTGGTTATGATTCATTCTATGCTGTATTTGATACGACACTTAATCTGCTGAATGCATCCTATTATGGAGGTATTGGATCTGAAACGACACTTTCAATTTCCTATGATTCTGTCTATACGTTCTACCTTGCCGGTAAGACCACCAGCGATGACCTGCCGTTTACAGGATTTGGCGCGCAGGATTCTCTGCATGGAGGTGAAGATGGATTTCTTGCCAGGATAAATTATAAAGCTGTTCCAAATGTGACTCGTAAGCAATTGAACGAAGCATCAACGACATTATATCCTGTTCCTGCAAGGGATGTCTTACATATTGTCTCAGGAGCTTTTCAGTATTATGAATTGATCAGCTCAACCGGAATGATCATCTCCTCAGGAAGATTGGATCATGGACGGTCATCACTCGATGTTTCCCCGCTTTCTCAAGGAATCTATGCGATACGGCTGCATGACAATAACAACTCCGTGATAAGTCGGAAGTTCGTAAAGCTTTAGGATTTCATATTCTGATACTGAAGGGGAATTCCGAAATCCTCACCTCTAAGGGTGTTCATCACCGCCTGAAGATCATCGATCTTTTTTCCAGTAACACGTACGGTATCATCCATGATCTGAGGCTGCACTTTAAGGCCTGTTTCCTTGATCGATTTAGTGATCTTCTTTGCAGTTTCCTTATCAATGCCTTCTTTGATCGTAATATCCTTTTTGATCAGATTTCCTGAGGCGTATTGCTCTTTCCCGAAGTCCATGCATGATGGATCGATCTTCTGCTTGATCAGTTTTGATCTTAAAACATCCTCAATCGCCGTTACCCTCATTTCATTTTCAGTGAGGATATGAATGTTCAATGTTTTCTTGTCGAAATCGATTGTGCTTTTGGAATCACGAAAATCAAAACGCGTCGTTATCTCACGTCTGGCAGTGTTGATAGCATTATCCAATGACTGATGGTCGATCTTGCTTACGATATCAAATGATGGCATATTTCGCGGAGTTTAGCTTCTGTTTTTAGTAATTTGCTTCAAATTTAGTGAACACATCTCATAAGGTTCGCATGGCAGGAAATGCTTTACATCAGTTGATCCTATCGCTTTCTAAATCAGAGAAGCGCCATGTGATGTTATTTCTCCGCAGGAACAAGCCTCAGAGTAACCTTCTAAAGATATACAAGCTTCTTGCTGACGGAAAATCAAAAGCCGACGAAGAGATAAAAAAGGTACCCAATAGCAGTGTATTATCACATTATCTGTACGAGCAGATCTTGTCCTGCCTGACGCTATTACATACCGATGCTTCAACCGATACAAGGATCCGAACGATGATGAATGAAGCTGAAGTGCTGATCAGTAAATCACTTTATCCCCTTGCTTTAAATAAGCTCGATGCGGCTGTCAGGCTTGCCGTTACACACGAAAAGTTCAGCCTCGAACTTGAAATGATCGAAATGAAAAGGAAGGTCAGGCAACGTACAGAAACTCTTGACTCTCCCGCTGGTCTGCTGAAGGAAGAATGGGAACGTTCGCAATTCCTCGCCAGTCAGGTCCTCGTTAAAGCTGAACACCGCTATTATGCATACAGGATGTTTACGCTTTCCAGAAAGGAAGCAGTGCCACGTCATCAGGAACAGCTGTATATATACGAAGAGCTCATTGAAGCGGCAGGACTCATGGATCTGAAACCCAACGGTTCATTCCATAAGCAGCTGGATGATTTTAATACGCTCGGGATCTACTATCGTGCAAAAAGAGACTTTGAAAGCCTTTATAACATCCGGAAAAGAACGATGACCTTGTTGGATGACTTTCCATTGATCGTTAAGGAAGTCCCGGGCATCTATCTTTCTGTGCTGAATAACATGGTGATCGCCTGTTTCTATAAGAACTTATTCAGTGAAGGGTTTGAATACATCAGGCTCCTTAAAGAATTTAAGCCGAAGAATGAGGATGAGCGTTTGAAAGCTTTCGTAAATGCAACGAGCCTTGAACTCAGCTATTACCATCGCACTGCAGATTATCAGGCAGGAGTAAAAATGTCAAGACAGCTCGAACATGAATTGTCCGCTGTTGAAACGAAGCTCAGTGTCCATAACAGGATCGCATTAAGGTTTAACATGGCATTGCTTTATTTCAAAGCATCAGAATTTGGAAGATGTTCGGTTTGCCTTTCAAATATTGTACGTGAGCGATCTGATGTACGTGTGGAGGTGTTGGCTTTCTCTAAAATCCTACAGCTGATGGTGTTTATTGAACGCAAGGAGCAGGAAATGCTGGACAGCCTTCTTCGTTCTTCTGAAAGGTATTTTGATAAGACATCAAGACTTTTTCATTTTGAAGATGCTGTGCTTTCATGGATAAGATCAATTAAAGATGTGACATCAGTAAGCCAGCACCAATGGAGGTCATTGAGGAAGAACCTCGAGGTACTAAAAAGGAATAATATGCTGAAAGAAACGGATGACATGATCGGAATAGAAGACTGGTTAAATCAAAAGTTAAAATGAGACCAGGTATTATTCTCTTTATTGTTTTCATGACAGTGGGAAACGGGATATCTGCGCAGGATCTAAAGTCAATGCTTATAGAAAAGGGTCTTGTGAATGTAAAGGATGTCAACAGTGAGTTTCAGGTTGATCTTAAATATTCTGGTACGGATAACTTTCTTGGCTTAGATCTCTATGGTGAACTGTGCGAATGTTTTCTGCAACCTGAAGTCGCGAAGAGGTTATCTGTTGCGGAGAAGGCTCTTGAAAAGAAATATCCTTATTACAGACTGAAGCTGCTTGATTGTGCGAGACCATTATCTGTGCAGCAAATGATGTGGGATACTGTTAAAGACGTCTTCTCTGAAAAGATCAAGTTTCTTTCTAATCCACAACATGGTTCATTACACAATTATGGTGCTGCAGTGGATGTTACGCTTGCGGATGAAAACGGATTTGAACTTGATATGGGAACGCCCTTCGATCACAAGGGAGAGCTTGCATATCCTGAAATCGAAGATATCCTGTATAAGCAGGGCAGGTTAACTTATCGCCAGCTTTCAAACAGGAAGATCCTGCGTGAAGCAATGAAATCCGGTGGGTTCTTTAATATTCAGACCGAGTGGTGGCATTTTAACGCCATGACAAGAGAAGAAGCTGTTTCCAAATTTCTGATCATCGAGTGATCAGCTTCTGGTATCTCTTCTGTCTTTTACCAGTGATTCGAATACAGCATTGATCACAGATATCACAAGACTGAAAAGAAGTGCCGGTAAGAAACCATCTACATCAAAGCCATCAACAATGTAATCGGCAAGCACCACCAGCAGACCGTTGATCACAATAAGAAATAATCCCATTGTAATGAGCGTGATCGGTATCGTGAGAATGATCATGATGGGTTTCACGACAGCATTCAGAAATGCAAGTACAGCCGCCACGACAAGCGCTGTGGTCATGCTGTCAACAGAAATCCCTGGCAGGATCCTGCTTGCAACAAGAACTGCCAGGGAAGTAAGAAGCAATTTTATTATGAAATGCATTTAGTAAGAGTTGATTTTAAGCTTTTTGAAAAGTGAATTATCCTTTAATGCATCAATAGCAGAAAGGTAGATCGGATTGGACTCATTGAACACTTCATAAAATGCTTCATTGTTGAAAAGGTCACGTGCAATTAAAGCTTTTATCTCTGATTCAATCAATGATTTGGAAACTCCAAACTGCTTCTCGTCCATTTTCACTCCGTCTTTTTCCGCCAGTGCGAGCAGGTCATCCATCAGCTTTTTATCTACTTTAAAGTTCTTCTTGTAAGCATCTACAGTAGGATAACCTGACAAGAGTGATTTCCTTTTGCTGTTCACATAATCGAAAGAAAACTTGTTCATGGTTCCCTTTCTTAAAAGGTTCGTGTGATATTCATTCAGCTTAAGGGTGTCAAGTGGAATGAAAACATCAGGCATGATTCCCCCTCCTCCAAAAACCAGTCGTTTGTTCGCAGTGTAGAACTTTAGTGAGTCCGGAAAGCTGATGCTGTCCTGGGTTACAAGTTCTCCATGCTTAAAGCGATTGTATATATCCTTGTAATATTCTTCGCTTCCTTTTGTATATGGCTTTTGAATATTTCTTCCAATAGGTGTGTAGTACTTTGCTGTGGTAAGTCGCATCATTGATCCGTCAGGCAGCGAGAAAGGTTTTTGCACAAGGCCTTTTCCAAAGGATCTTCTTCCGATGACAATTCCACGGTCCCAATCCTGAACTGCTCCGGCAACAATCTCACTTGCCGATGCGGAATTTTCATTGATAAGGATAATTAGTCTGCCTTTCTCAAAATCTCCCCTTCCGGTTGCAAACGACATTTGTTTAGGTGAATAGACGCCCTGCGTGTAAACGATCAGCTTGCGGTCTTCGAGGAATTCATCGGCAAGATCAATGGCAGTATTCAGGTAACCACCACCATTGTCACTAAGATCAAGTATAAGATCTTTCGCACCTTTCTCTTTCACCTTTTTCAGGGCAGTCTTGAACTCATCCATGGTGGTCTGGGCAAACCTGTTCAGCTTGATGTATCCAATACCCGGAGCTGCCATGTAAGATGCATCGACACTGAAGATTGGAATTTTATCGCGTGTAATGGTATAATCCAGAAGCTTGGAATCACCGTGTCTTTTAATTCCAACAGTTACTTTTGTTCCTTTATTTCCGCGGAGCTTTTTAACCACGTCATTGTTTTTGATGCTGATACCCGCAACGTTCTGTCCTTCGATCTGCACGATCTTGTCACCGGCCATGATACCAAGCTTTTCTGACGGTCCACCCGGAATTGTTGCAACTACAGTGATCGTATCCCGGAGAATATTAAACTGAATTCCAATGCCTTCGAAATTCCCTTCGAGTGGCTCATTCATTTCACGCACTTCTTCCTTCGAAATATAAACGGAGTGCGGGTCAAGCTGATCAAGCATTCCAACGATCGCATGTTCGATCAGCTTGTTCTGGTTGATCGTGTCAACATAGGCGTAATTAATGATCTGAAGTACAGAATTCAGTTTTTCAAGCTGATCCGGTGAAAGTGGTTTCTGTGCAAAAGAGCAGAGAGACAGGAAGCTAAAAGCTGCTGTCAGGAAGTAGCGTTTTGATCTCATAAAGAAATATAAATACCGGAAGGTTTATTCCAATACCATTCCAAAGATAACCTGTTCATGTTGTACTTGGCTTTTTTCACGGATGTTAAATTCTGCAAACCAGAAGTTGTTTCTGGCATGTTAATTGGAAACGGCGCCAAAAATTGTTGTCATGAAAGCATTCATACTAATCTCATCTTTTATCGGAATGATCTTCACCAGCCAGGCTTCTGAGCTTGGAATAAAGATGAAAGATGGCTCGTACTTCCTGTTTCAGCTCGACAACAGCTTTTTCAATAAACCTGAAACAGTTTATAATCTGATAAATGTTGCTGAAGGATATCACTACATCCAGGTATATCGTGTTTCGGATTATGGAGATACAAAGCTTGCATTCAAAGGTTATATCTACATACCAGGAAATTCACAGGTCAAAGCAATTGTAGAACCTGATCACCGCATCAAGGTGAGCACGGAATATGTGCAGACAAATCCGGTTCCGGTTCCGGTTTCTCCTGGAACTTTAAACCCACCCACATCTTCATCTTCATCTTCTTCCGCAACTCCTGCACCTGTTGTCCTCAGTGACCAGGAACTGAAGGATATTATAAATGCTGTGGATAAGGTCAGCTTTTCATCAACCAAACTTTCAACTGCAAAGAATTCATTGAGTGGTAAGCAGGTTAAAAGCAGTCAGGTTGCAGCTCTTGTAAAGCTATTCGTGTTTGAATCCGACAAGATTGATCTTGCTAAATATTGTTACGACATCACTCTTGATAAATCGAACTACTATCTTGTAAATGATTCGTTCTCATTTTCAAGCAGCATTGATGAGATGAATAAATTCCTGAAATCAAAACAGTAGTGTAAATGATCCGGCTTCTTCTGATCCTCTTTTTTATTATACCTCCTGACAGTGGTTTCAGGACTGATCAGAAAAAGTTCTCCAGGGTTAAATCCGCATACGAAAGGTGTTTCACTTCAGTCGAAAAACTCTTTAAGGATGGAGGCCTGATCATTAATGAATCAGAAGTGCTTCTGAAAGTCCATAAAATGGAACGTGAGATCCAGCTTTGGGCGAAGCATAGGAATGCGGTTGCTTATAAGCTGATCAAAACGTATGATGTCTGCAGCTTGTCTGGTGTACCCGGACCGAAACGTAAACGTGGTGATCTTCAGACTCCGGAGGGATACTATTATATCGATCGTTTTAATCCATCAAGCAGCTATCACTTGTCTCTGGGTATAAACTATCCTAATTCATGCGACAGGTTTAATAGTGGACCTGATGATCCGGGTGGTGATATTTTTATTCATGGTAAATGTGTCACGATCGGATGCCTTCCGATTACCGATGAGATGATCAAGGAAATGTATGTGATCGCTGTGGAAGTGAAGAATGCCGGACAAAAGAAAATTCCGGTGGCCATTTTCCCATGTGACATGGCATCTGAAAGGTTTACTAAGCTATATCATGACCCGGCTTTTTCTTCACATAAAGCTTTCTGGATGAACCTGAAAGAAGGCTTCGATTATTTCGGGAAACATAAGTCATTACCAGAAATACGGGAACTGGCTGGAGGCTATAAGCTGAATTAACGAACCAGTGTGACTGATCCTTTGAATTCGTATTCTTTCAGCTTGATGATGTAGAAGTAAACTCCTTCGGGCACTTCCAAACCAGCGCCAGTCCTTCCATCCCAGAATGCTCCGTTGTCAACTGAATTGAATACCAGGTTACCCCATCTGTTGAATACCTGGAGGTTCGTACATCCGGCCAGGTCTTCATGAATCATAAATACATCATTCACACCGTCATTGTTTGGCGAGAACACATTTCCTGCTTTCAGATCAAAGTAATCTTCGAAATTCTTTACAAGGCTATCCAGTCGTGCTGTATCTACACAGCCTTCGAGCTCAGATTTCAATGTCACATTCAATTGCTCGCCATACGGGAATACATGTAGGGGATCTATCATAGTTGATTCGGTTCCATTGCTGAAGGTCCAGGTATAATCCTCTGCATTTTCAGAGATGTTCGTAAACCGGAACTCGAGTCCATCACATTTCGGCTTGATCCTGTAAGTGAAATTTGCAATAGGGTTTGTCTTGATGTCTATGACCTGGCGTGCTGTATCAACACAACCTTTGTTGTCTGTTACAATGGCTGTGTAGGTTGTCTGAATTTCCGGTGATGCAAACGGTGTTGCGAAAGCAGGATTATTAAGTGTTCCTGCAGGAGACCATTGATATGTGTACGGTGACTCTCCATTTTTTGTAATAGTATACAGCTTCGCAGAATCTGCCCCGCATATCGCAGTATCATTGCCCTGAATGACTTTGAATACATTGATGAAAAGGGTATCCTTATTTCGGCATCCATTCAGGTCGGTGACTTCAACGATATAGCTGATGTCAGAAGTAGCGACTGCTGTGGGGTTTGATGATACAGGGTTGTCGAGACCTGATGCAGGTGTCCATGAATAGCTGCTTCCTGCAGGCCCTGTCGGGCTTCCACCAATTACAAGAGGTATGTACTTGCAGGTTAAGCTGTCTCTTCCTGCATTGACAAAAGGCAATGCATTTATGCTGACAAAAACAGAATCCTGGTTTAAGCACCCGTTGTTATCAGTTACTGTTACATGATACATCGTAGGAACAAGCGGAGTGGCAAGTGGATTTGAAACAGCATCCGAGCTCAATGTGCCTCCCGGAGACCATACATAGCTGCTGCCTGCCGGAGATGTCGGATTTCCTCCAAGGACTGTTGATGAACCAATGCATACTGCTCGGTCAGATCCAGCAGATACTACGGGCAATGCATTCACTTTTATCACAAGTGTATCGGTGCCTGTGCAGCTGTTTATGTCAGTTGCTGTGACTGTGTATGTTTGTGTTGATGATGGGAATGCCAGCGGGTCGGCAATATTATCTGCAGATAAACCGGCAGAAGGTGTCCATAAATATTGCTGCGCACCTGTTGCAAGGATCTGGACAGTGTCTCCGGAGCAGATGGTTGATGGGCCTGTCGCTGTGATTTGTGGCAGTGAGTTAATAATTACAGTGACTACATCTGAAGTGCGGCATCCATTGTTATCAGTACCTGTTACGGTGTAAGTGGTAGTTGCAGCAGGAGAGGCTTTAGGATCGGAAATAACGGATGAGCTTAGTCCAGTTACAGGCGACCATGTATAAGCGTCTGCTCCTGAAGCTGTGAGCTGAGCGGAGTCTCCAGTGCAAATCGATACATCATTTCCGGCAGATATAACCGGTAATGGATTTACAGTTACGATGACAGTATCGGTTGAAGAACAAAGTGATGCCGATGTCCCGGTAACGGTATATGTTGTTGTTGTGGTAGGCCATGCCATTGGTGAATAAGATTGCGGGTTATCCAAACTTCCGGATGGATTCCAGAGATAAGTAGTGGCACCTGATGCAGACAGGATTGTGGTGTCACCAGAACAAAGTACGATGTCTGTGCCTGCCAGGATTGCTGGTAGTGAATTGACTTTGATATAGACATCCGCTGTATCCTTGCATCCGTTGGCATCCGTGACTGTAAGTGTGTAAGTTGTTGAAGTAAGTGGTGTTGCAAGAGGGTTAGAAAGGGATGAATCTGACAAACTGTTTGCGGGAGACCATTCGTAAACATTGCCACCTGATCCGTTAAGTATAATTGAAGTTCCTATACATATGCTGTCGTTGTTCCCAGCAGATGCAACAGGAAGCAGATTAACTGCGACATAAACCTGGGCGGTATCTCTGCAGCTGTTACCATCTGTTCCAGTAACGGTGTAGGTTGTTGATGAAGATGGCGAAGCCCATGGTGATGCTGACGAAGCATTGTCAAGACTTCCTGCAGGCAGCCAGGTGTAGGTTGTTGCACCGGTCGCGGATAATTGTATGCTGTCACCATAGCATAGCTGCACATTCGTTCCTGCATTCACCACAGGTAAGGTATGCAGGGAAACAAGAACCGTGTCAGTGTTTGTACATCCTGCCGCATCAGTTACTGTAAGAATATACGAGGTGCTTGTTGAAGGTGATGCAAATGGATTAAAGATGGTTGTATCAGATAACCCTGTCGATGGACTCCATGAATATTGTACGCCACCTGAACCATTAAGCTGAGTTGAGTCTCCAGGACAGAAGGCAACATCATTTCCTGCATTGGATGAAGGTGCAGGATTTACATGTACGATCATGGTGTCTGTTCCTGAGCATGTATCGTTGGTTGTAATAACGATATATGTTGTGGTTGTTAAAGGTGAAGCATCCGGATTGGCGAACGTATTATTATTCAGTGTTGACGAAGGTATCCAGGTAAAGGTTGTTCCATTAGGAGAAGTTGGGTTTCCGCCGATCGTTACCAGGGATCCTTCACAGATTGTTTTATCAGTTCCGGCATCCGAAGGAACAACTGCATTCACAATGAGTGTAACTGTATCATTTGAGGTACATAGGTTAGATGCAGTACCAGTGACTATGTATGTGATCGTATCAGATGGTGTTGATAAGGGATTGGATATCGAATTGTTGTTAAGGTAAAGTGCAGGAGACCAGGAATAAGATGCTGCACCTGTTGCATTTAACTGGGCTGAGGCTCCAGGACACACCCATTGATCAATACCAGCATTGATGACCGGAGCAGTGTCAATTGAAATAACGACCTCATCGGTGTCGGTGCAGGAACTCTGAGTCCCTGTAACCAGGTAAGTTGTTTGAACTGCCGGTGTCGCAACAGGATTAGCAATGTTTGGATCGGATAACGTAGATGCCGGTGTCCAGGTATAGGTAGTTGCTCCTGTGGCAAGAAGATTTGCAGAAGTACCTGGGCAAATTAACTGGTCAGTACCTGCGTTCACAACTGGCAACGGAGTAACTGTCAGCACCATGGTGTCTGTATTCACGCAATTGTTAAGTGTTCCTGTAACCGTGTATGTTGTAGTTGATGCTGGTGTAGCTACAGGGTTCGCAATAGCAGGATCTGATAAAGCCGCTGCCGGACTCCATGTATAGCTTGTAGCACCTGTAGCTGCGAGTGTCGTTGAACTTCCTGCACAGATGGTCTGACTTGATCCAGCACTAACAACCGGCAATGGTGTGACATTCCCGATCACTGTATCCGTATTGACACAGCTATTGAGTGTACCAGTGACTGTGTAGGTTGTTGTTGTTGCAGGTGTCGCTACTGGATTTGCAATCGCAGGATCTGACAATGATGCTGCCGGGTTCCATGTGTAAGTTGAAGCACCGCTTGCATTGAGCTGCGCGGATGCACCAACGCAGATGGTCTGGTCAGCTCCTGCACTCACCAAAGGCAACGGTGTAACCTGGATGATCAGTGTGTCGGTTTGGAAGCATGCTCCGACAGTCCCGGTGACCGTGTATGTTGTTGTAGAAGATGGAGAAGCAATAGGGTTCGGGATGGCAGGATCAGATAGAGTAGTAGCCGGGCTCCATGTATAGCTTGTTCCTCCAGATGCGTTGAGCTGCGCAGATGCTCCGGCACAGATGACCTGGCTCGCACCTGCATTTATAACTGGCAGTGGAGTGACCGTTACCACCATGGTGTCGGTATTCACGCAATTGTTAAGTGTTCCTGTAACCGTGTATGTTGTAGTTGATGCTGGTGTAGCTACAGGGTTCGCAATAGCAGGATCTGATAAAGTCGCTGCCGGACTCCATGTATAACTTGTAGCACCTGTAGCTGCGAGTGTCGTTGAACTTCCTGCACAGATGGTCTGACTTAATCCAGCACTAACAACCGGCAATGGTGTGACATTCACGATCACCGTATCCGTATTGACGCAGCTATTGAGTGTGCCAGTGACTGTGTAAGTTGTTGTTGTTGCAGGTGTCGCTACTGGATTTGCAATCGCCGGATCTGACAATGATGCTGCCGGGTTCCATGTGTAAGTTGAAGCACCGCTTGCATTGAGCTGCGCGGATGCACCAACGCAGATGGTCTGGTCAGCTCCTGCATTCACCAAAGGCAACGGTGTAACCTGGATGATCAGTGTGTCGGTGTTGAAGCATGCTCCGACAGTCCCGGTGACCGTGTATGTTGTTGTTGAAGATGGATTAGCGACAGGGTTCGGGATGGCAGGATCAGAAAGTGTACTTGCAGGACTCCATGTATAGCTTGTTCCACCAGATGCATTGAGTTGCGCAGATGCTCCGGCACAGATGACCTGGCTCGCACCTGCATTTATAACTGGCAGCGGAGTGACTGTCACAACGACTGTTGCCGTATCACTGCAAAAATTTGGAGAAGCCGTTACTGTATAGGTGGTCGTTACGAGCGGGGATGCTTTAGGACTCTGAAGTGTTGCGTTATTTAATCCTGCGGCAGGTGACCATGAAAAAGATGAACCTCCATTTGCTGTTAATACAACGGAGTCTCCACTGCAAATAGTGACATCTGCACTTGCAGAAGCATTGATATTCACAGTAACGATCACGGTGTCTGTACCGATACATCCGGCATCCGTAACTGTTACAGTATATGTTGTTGATGACGTTGGTGCAGCAACAGGATTACTTATTGACGGATCACTTAATGTGGCACCAGGACTCCATGTATAAGAAGTTCCTCCTGATGCATTCAGTGTCGTGTTTCCTCCAGGGCAGATCATCGCGGAAGATCCTGCATTCGCTGTCGGGAGATTATTGACATTCACTGTCATTGTATCTGTATCGGAGCATCCGTTTACAGTCACAGAAAGAATGTAGGAAGTAGTTGATGTCGGAGCTGCTGACGGTGACGAAGTTGTTTCGTTCATCAAGGTAGTCGCAGGTGACCAGAGGTATGTTCCTCCACCACTTCCATTTAAAAGTGTTGATCCACCGTTACAGATTGTCAGATCAACTCCTGCATCAGCAACAGGGATCGGGTTAACGGTAACAATAACCTGATCCGTTGCAACGCAATTGTTCAAAGTTCCTGTGACGGTATATGTTGTAGTGACTATTGGATCAGCCACCGGATTTGCAATAAGAGGATCGGACAAACCAGCAGACGACGACCATGAATAAGATGTCGCACCGCTTGCATTCAGATTTGTTGAAGCCCCCAGGCAAATGGATTGATCTGAACCAGCATTCACCAATGGCAATGCATTCACAAATACAATTACATGATCGATGTTCGAGCAGGAATTGGCTGTTCCCGTGACAGTGTATGTTGTTGTGACAGATGGCGTCGCTATTGGATTGCTGATCGCAGGATTTGAAAGCGTGCCTGCAGGACTCCATGAATAGGACGTTGCGCCAGATGCCTCTAGCGATGCTGAAGCTCCTGTACAGATCGTTTGATCAGTTCCTGCATTGACTGCTGGCCTTGGTGTCACGTTAACGATTACAGCATCTGTTGAGCTGCATCCGTTTGTCACGCCTGTCACTGTGTAAGTTGTTGTTGATGCAGGAGATGCCAGTGTGTTTGCATTTCCTGGGTTAAGCAGGGCTGTAGTGGGTGTCCATGAATAACTGGTTGCGCCGGTTGCAGAAAGTGTTGTGAAAAATCCCTGACAGATCGTTACATCATTCCCGGCACTGACGACAGGCAATGGCTTTACTGTGACGATCACTCTCGCTGTATCAATACAACCTGCAGCTGAGGTGCCTGTTACTGTATATGTTGTTGTTGATGTTGGTGAAGCCAGAGGATTTGAAATCAGCGGATTGTTTAAACCAGTCGTTGGTGTCCAGTTATATGTAGTTCCTCCAGATGCAGAGAGCTGTGTTGATGCACCGTTGCAAATTGAAACATTCGGACTGGCAGAAACTACAGGTCGGGCGTTCACAAATACGATGACATTATCCGTTGCAGAACATCCATTCAAAGTTCCTGTGACCGTATAAGTTGTGGTAAATGTGGGAGAAGCTAAAGGATTCGAAATTGAATTATTGTTTAAAGATGCCGAAGGTGACCAGGTATATGAGGTGCCACCGCTGGCATTCAGTTGTATGCTTTCACCAGTGCAAATGGTGTCATCAATTCCTGCATTGATTACTGGAAGCGGATTCACATAAACAATAACCGTTGAAGTTCCATAGCAGGTACCTGTTGTACCGGTTACTGTATAAGTGGTTGTCGACGCAGGCGTAGCAACCGGATTTGAGATGGTTGTGTTTGATAATCCGGTAGCAGGTGACCAGGTATAGCTGGTTGCACCGGTCGCAGCTAATTGTGCAGAGCTGCCGGCACATATTGTTTGATTGGTTCCTGCATTAACAGTGGTAAGACCAACATTCACAATAACCTGTTTCACGGCTGTGCAGGTGCCAGAGACTACTGTTACTGTATAAGTTGTAGTATTCGCTGGTGTGGCAACCGGGTTTGAAATATTCGGATTATTCAACGAAGATGACGGACTCCACGTATAGGAGGAACCGCCTGTGGCACTCAACGTCAGACTTGCTCCGTTACATATCGTAGTATCGTTACTTGTGATGACATTCAGCTGTGAGACGTTTACATTGAGGTTGACACTCTTTGCACATCCGAACTGATTCGTGGCTGTTAAGGTCAATGATCCTGTTGGACCGTTACCCCAGGTTACATTCACTGCATTCGTTCCTGTCCCGGAAGTGATCGTGCCTCCTGTAGCTGTCCAGGTATATGTAGCATTTGGAACAGATGACACTGAATAGGATGCGGATTGTCCTGAGCAAAGAACATTAGGTCCTGTGATTGCCGATGGGCCCAGAAACGGGTTGACGGTAATTGAATATACGATCGGTGTTGTTTTTGGAGGACATCCGTTATCTGTTGCTTCTACAGTAAAAACGTACGGAAGTGATCTCCCCTGGCCACATGCCGTTGTCCAGCAAAACTGGCTGGTAACAATGCTGTCTCCTCTTACCGGTTGATTTAAAGTTGCCACCGGGTTTGTTAAAGCTGAATTGAATATAGAGCCGGATGCCGTCATAGTAAGACTGTCAGCATTTGGATCATGGAACGTAACCGGGAAACAGAGCGTCTGTCCTTCATCGATTGTGTATGAAGGTTGTTGAGTTGATGCATTCAGTACCGGCGACGGATTTGGAGGGCAATTGATCACGAGGATCTGAAGGTCGCGACGAGTGATGCCTATCAGGTTTCCATTCCGGTATTCTTTTATCTGAACAGCCACGACAAAGTTTCCTGTTTGTGGCGACATGTACCTGGTATATCCGGTGAACGCATTGATGTACGCATAGCCTGATGCGCCGAATGGAGTGTTCATGCTATATCCGGGTTCCCATGTTACAGGTGGAATAGGCCAGGACATCGGGTTGGGAATGAAACCAAATCCCGCAAGTGGATCTTCAAATGAAAATACCAGCTGATCACCATCAGGATCTGTTGCAGTGTTCAGAATTCCTGTAGTATCATTCACACACATAAATGGAACAGGAACATCAGAGAACTGTGGCGAACTGTTGGCAGTGATGGGAGGAGGGATGAAAGCATAAAATGCAGTGCCGGTTCCACCTGGATTGGTCAGGTTCAGGATCGCAGCATTACGGCAGCATCGGTCATAATAGAGGTAATACCCTTTACTGAACGTATTGCCACCTACCATTACAGGAAGGTCAACAATGCCTTCATATTTCCCTTCATAAATACAAACACCGACTCCGGTTGTACATCCGTTAGGCAGATTGGGTGTGATCTGCATGGAACTAATGAGCGGAAGTGTGATCGTGGTAAAGAGGGTCTTATTTCCGTTGGGGATAGCGCTTTCATTATAAACTCCGATATCTACATTGGGTTCAGGGAATGGAATGGCGCTATTTGCATCGCAGTTTGTATAGCTTGTGAAGTGTACCCTGTATCTGTAATTCCCGCCTCCAACACTTCCAAGGTATTCATAGGCTAGATTTCCGCCCATGATATGAGATGCTTCAACACTGAATGAGATGAGAATGAACAGAAATAGGAGTAGCTTTTTCACTATTCGTGTATCAGTTTAATTGTTTTTGAATATCCGTTAGTAGTCACAGACAAAAGATAAACGCCCGGGCTAAAGTCCATAAGATTGAGTTGATGTTCATGCAATGATCCATCAATCGCGAAGCTCCTGACAAGTCTGCCGGAGATGTCCCTCAGGTGTAGTTCACCTTTTGTATTGGCAGGATTGTAAAAGTTGATCGTAACAGTTTCATGTGCCGGGTTGGGATACACCTGGAACTTATGTTCAGGAAGAAAAGCCTCCATGGAATTCGGATCCACTACTTTAACTGTATAATCTTCTACCTGGCCCCACTGAACATTACTGCATGCGCCGAATCCTGCACCTACAAAATCACTCATGACTCGCATTCTCAATGGTAAATTCAGAACAGCTGTGTTAGGAATTAAAACACTGGATGAATGATTGGACTGGTTTGGTGAATTAAGAACCTGCTCTGATGTTGAAAATGTTCCGTCGTTATTGTAATCGATCCATACACTTACATCTTCAGGATTGTCAGGACCTGTTCGAATCCCGAGTGTGTATGTGTATCCTTTGTTCAGGGTAACTGAAGTTCCGCAGCTGTAATCCTGGTAACCATCAATGCCTCCGTTTGTGGTATTGTTTATTGTACCCAGCGTCACGTTATAGATGCCGTAATTACAGCAATAAGCTGTTGTTGCAGGTGTACATGATGCAGCTACAGGTCCGGCTCCCTGGGTTACCGTGACGTAGTTTGATTTGATGATGGTATCAGCTCCATAGGTATTCGTTGCGATGAGCTGAACGTTATAGTTTCCTGAAAGACTATATGTATGTGAAGGATTCTGAAGTGTACTTGTATTGCCATCACCAAAGTTCCACAGCCAGCTTGTTGGAAGATTCTGTGACTGGTCAGTGAACTGGATGGTTCCATTGCAGCTTAATGTCCGGTCAGCTGCGAATTGCGCATCTGGCTTGTTTGTATTATTCAATACGATCACCGTGTAATCTTCAACCTGGCCGACCTGAGGTTCAGTGCATGGTCCGGGCGCAGGGTTAACATAGTAATCAGCTGAAACCCGCAGACGAAGTCCTGTGTTCAGCACCACAGAAGATGGGATCGAAACATTGCCAGAAGCTGTGAGAACCTGATCTGCCGAGAGTATCAGCTCATTGGTTTCGAAAATTCCATTGTTATTATAATCCAGCCATGCCCGGATATTATGTTCTGCTGGCTGATCTGCTTTGACGAAGATCGGGTAGGTCTGGCCCTTTAATACGGTTGTCTGTGAACAGGTCAGTTCCTGGTATCCAACTGATCCATCGGAAGAGGTGGAGTTGATCGTGTTGAAGTTGAATTGTGTGATTCCAAACCCGCAGCAGTTAGAGGTTGTAGCAGGGCTGCATGAAGCGCTGATTGGAGCTGTGCCCGGACTGTAGGTGATGTAGTTCGTCTTGGTTTCTGTGTCTGTACCGTATGGGTTTGTTGTAACAAGTGTAACATTGTATGTTCCTCCTACTGTGTAAGTGTGCACTGGATTTTTTAAGGTACTTGTGCCGCCATCACCAAAGGTCCACGACCATGTTGTAGGATTTCCGCTTGTCTGATCGAAGAACGATACAGTTCCATTGCAGGTTGTTGTTGACGAAGCGTAAAACTGTGTCACTGGTGGAACATTGTTCGCCTGGATCGTGATCATGTAATCTTCTGTTTCTCCATAGCTGAAAGGCGCGCATGCCTGGTTGGCAGTAATATTCTGACCATAGTTGCAACGAACCCTTAAGCGCGTATTTCCAGAAATAGCTGTTGATGGAATGGTGATTGTTGTGGATACAAGGTTTGTTGTTGGAGAAAGAGAAGCAAATACAAACTCACCCGGGTCATTGAAGTTCTGGTTCTGGTTATAATCGATCCAAACACCAAAAGATTCCGACCAGGATGGTCCTGACTGCATCGTCATCGGATAAGAGTTTCCTTTTATAACTGTCGTTGTAAGGTTTGAGAAAACGTGACTCAAAGACATGCAGTTACTTCCACCAGAATTAAGATTCGAAATGGTATTGAATGTAAAACGGTCAATAAAATCATCGTAGGAACAATCAGCCGATGGAATGCAATATTGAGCATTTGCCATTGAGAAGGTCAAACAGCAAAGAACCAGCAGGTAGATCTTTTTCATAGAAGATGGATAGGTAATTGAAATATAGGGAGATAAAACTGGAAATCAAAGATATAGAGGGTCATTCGCCAGTAACATGACGTTCCTCATTTATTTCGTGATCTCGATAGCTTCCTGAACGTCGATAATGCGCTCCTTGAAATATGCCACGATAAAGGCACCCTGGATGTTGTATTGTTTGATCAGCTCAGCTTTTTTCGCAGCCGCTTCCTTATAGGTTTTGAATGGTCCTACAGTATATCGTGATAATCCTTCAGGAGTCTTTTCAGCTTCTATTCCTTTGATCCTGGAGAATTTTTCCATGATATCAGAAGGGACATCATTCTTGAAAATTCCAACCTGGATCTTAAAGCTTACAAGGTCTTTGTTGATGGCGCTTTGTACATTATCGCTTCGTTCCTTGTTCTCTTCTTCTTCAGATTTAGGAACAACATACTTTACACCGGTTTCATTCAGATTAACCCGCTGGCCATCTTTGAATGCAACGATGAAAGCTCCGTTATATCCCATAACGAGTACATCTGCGCGATGCTTTGCTGCTTCATTGATATCGGTGAATGTGCCAGTCATGTACTTGGTAACACCATTTTCTGCTGTTACTGTCACCACATCTGGCAAACCAGAGAATAGCTGTTTAGATAGCTTTTTCTTGTATGCACCAACCTGTACCCGGTAAACAACTCCTTTAATGTTTGAAGGTGTTCCTGCAGATCCTGGAGTTGTCATTTGTTCAATGTCTGATTTCCCTGGAGTGGTTAGTTCAACTTCACCCGGCTTTTTAACAATGCCCAGCTCTCCTTTATTTTCTGTTTCAGCCTTTGTTTTGTTTTCCGCGATCACTTTCATCTCCTGATCCCCGTTTACCGGACCATCGACATTTGTGAAAGTATTGTTCTTGTGAAGCACTACAGCAGCATCAGTAAGTCCGGCCTGCTGTAATTCATCTCTTCTTTTCTTAGCTTCCTGGTAGCTGTAAAAACGTCCTGCTGTGTAAACAGTGGTCGAATCCGGAGTGACAGCACTATTGATGTCTTTTATGCTGAGGAACTTGTTGATCGTTTCAGGAGGAACACCAGATTTGAATTCTCCAACCTTTACAACATATACATCGCGTGAAGCTGGCTTTTGTGAATCCAGAACGATCCATTTTCCATAGGCTCCTGTTGAATCGATGTAGGAGAGGTACATTGCTTCTGCTAGTGAATCAGTCAGTGTAACACCGTTTGTCAGGACTACTGCGCCTGAGGCTGAATTTAGTTCTTCGTCTTTATAATCAGCTACGCGGTCACCATCCGTATCGATAGGTACACCACTTGTATCAACAGATACATCAGCAGGAGTGAATGGACTCTTATCCTTATAGTCATTTACTGCATCGTTATCTTCATCTCCATTATCCAAGGCAAGAAGATCCTGTTCTGAGAATTCTTCTTTGGATTCTTTATCCCGCTTACTTCCTGAAAGATTATAATGGAGTGCGACAGAAGACATAAGAAATCTGTCTTGCTGCTTGTTACCTGCACGTAAACCAACACTTCCCGGTGTACGGCCATCGATCAGATCTGTCTTTGTAATATGCAGGGTTGTACCAATTTTAAAATCCATCCTGTCTGAAAGGTGAAACAGCACACCTGCTCCAATAGGCACAGCCCATGATCTTTCAGGATATTTTCCGAAGCCATCCTGATTAAGTTCGCGGATGTCAGACTCGTATTTATAATCACGATTGATAAAAATCGCTTTCTCCGCATCCGGACTTGATTCATCAATATTTCTTATGGAGCCATCTGTCCAATAGTAATACTTGTTTCCCTTGCTGTCATAGAGATCCGTTTTTGAAAGGAATTCAAATGACTCAATCCCAACAAGGATGTAAGGACTGATATGTCTCGATGATTTAAGAAAGTTCCCAAAGTTGTATGTAAGGTTTACACCACCTGCGCGGATTGCGCTTTCAAAGTTTGAGGATCGGTTTTCTCCAATACCCGTTGCACCGAGTTTACCAAAGATGGTATAGAAACGAAGGTTGAGGTATTCGGTGAGATCCTGGCCAATGCTGAGGTCATATCCAACGCGACTCAGCATCGGATTCTGGAAGCCTTTGCTGCTACTTATTTCTCCGTAAAATGAGAAGACACCTGTACCGAGACCCAGTGTGGGCCTGAGTTCCATATCATTGTTCCCTGTATCCTGCGACGTTGCCGAAAGAGAAAGAAACACAAATATCCACAGACAATATTTTAGTAGGATCTTGCTCATATGAGCCTGACAATTTGATAGATGCCAGCGCTAAAGATAAAAATTAAATTAAAATGGCCTATTTGACCCACTTTTGATTCGAGATCATCAATGCTTCCTGAACTGTGATCCGTTTCCCTCCATTGTATGCCGCTACGAATGGTCCCGGAAGGTTGTTCTGTGAAACGGATTCCCGCTTATCACGCGCCTGCTTGTAATCACCATAAGAACCAATAGTGAATTTATGCCAGCCTTCATGCATCTCAGAACTTACATTGTCAGTGATCTTGTGTGTATTCGAAAAGTAAGACTGATCAACTGGTTTGTGAGCTGCCAGGATCTGCACTCTGTACTTCACTGAGCCTCCTGTTGAAGTAGTATTCACCGGAGCAACAGGTTCTGTTTTCTGTTCAGTGGTGGTTGTTTTCTGAGTTTCTTCTGGTTGATTTTGAGCTACTGGTTCGGTTACATTGGTTTCATTGGAAGCTGAATTCTGCTCCTGTGATCCGGATTGTGTCTGTGTCTGTGTGGATTGGGTTTCTGTCTGTTGAGCCTGAGATGTTTCATCGCTTTGGATCCTCGCTGTTTCCTGAGAAGATGTCTGCGCTGTTGCTCCAGGCTGCAGGTTTACAATCTGTGCTGGTACAACAACTTTTTGAGTGACATCATTTTCAAGATATGAGAAAAGACCCTCGATGGTGAGCTGGGAAGGCGAACCAGATTCTCGTTTCACTTTATAGGACACCTTAAACTGGCTGTCATTTGGAAGTGCCATCCAGAGGAACTTTGCTTTCTGGTCAACAAAAGAGAATACTGCATTATTGGATTCAACAGCAGTGGCAGTGAATCCTGCGGGTAATGACTCTTCCAGCTTTGCAAAACCAGATACACTGCCGCGCACGATGTTCATTTCAACAACGAATTCATCTGAGCTTGTGATCACAGGAATATTTCGAGTGCATGTAAGCCCTGAAGTTCCTGTAGCAGTAGCAGTAGGTGTTGTCTGTCCTGACGATGACTCAGTGGAAGATGTACCTGAATTTTCCGTTGCTGCAGGCATGGTCGCTGCTGTTGCCTGGTTTGGATTTTCAATGCTTATGGCGGAAGCTTCAAGGTTTACTGTCTTCTTCTCATTGTTGTCAATATATGAGAATTTACCGCTGAGGGCATGAGGTCCAGCAACATCCTGGGATACAGAAACCTTGTATGATACCTTGAATTCTTTATCATTTGGTAATGACATCCAGATGATCTTCACAGTCTGATCAACGAATGAAAATGTTCCGCTGTTTGTTTCGATCGCAGTTGCAGACATCCCTTTAGGTAGTTCCTGCTGAAATTTCGCGAACCCTGAAACTGCTCCCTTGGAGATCGTAAGTTCAACAGTATAGTCAGAGCCAGCATTTGCAGACTGAGGGATGTTTTGCTTGATTTCAACTCCGCCGTCCTGGAATAATATCCTGTAAATCAGGAATGCTGCCATATTGAAGATTAAAATCAGATTTCTGACCATAGTGTATTATAATTAAAAAATCTACTGTTCAAAGAAATAATCGATCAGTTCATTGATCTTCTCAACAGTGAAATCATTGGATCCTTCAAAGAATCCATCGATCACTGAGGATATTTCTGAAGACTGGATTATTCCATCTTTATTTATATCTGCTGAAGCGAACTTCGGCGGAAGGTTTTTTCCAGACTGCCCACTCGCAGCGATCTTTGCATCAATTGCCTGTAAAGACCTCAGACTTGGATTCTGATTGAATACTTCTGAACGTTCGGTTGCCAGACTGTCGCGCATGAGCTGCTGGCGTTCCAGTTCATCATCATTGATAGCGACACCTGTTGGATCTACGACAGATCCTTTAGGAGAATCTTTCTGCTTATCTAAATAATTTGGAATGCCATCACCATCATCATCCTTAGGACAACCTTTGGAGTTGACATCGGCACCTTTTGGTGTTCCCTGGCACATGTCATCTTCATCATTGACACCATCTTCATCCGAGTCAAGCTTCGAAAGCCTGTTGAAATCAACATTCACATAACGTGCGTCATCATCTTTTGAACGACCTCCTATGTTATAATGGATCGCGAAGTTTGCAAACCAGTAACGGTCGTTGCCACCATCCGCTACATTGTCAAGGTAATCCGTGAATGTGATGTAGTGCGTGTAGTTTACGCTCATTCCCCATTCAGGAGACATTTTGAATTTTATTCCGGCAGTAAGCGGAACTGAAAAAGTTGATCGCTTATAGTTCTTTGATGCATCCTTCAGCTGGGTTTCATAGGTGTAATCCCTGAAAAGCGTTTTCGCGAGGTAGTAATTTGAATCGACCTGCGGAAGATTGCGTATGCTGCCATCTTCCCAGTAATGATAGATGTTTCCATCTTTGTCCTTCATGTCGGTATGAGGATCAAATTTGGTATATCCTATTCCAGCGCCCAGGTACGGTGCAACAGAAGCGTCTTTGCTGAATATAAATCCATTGTCAAGGCGAAACAGGACCTGCAGGTCACCCTGTATCAGCGGACTTTCAAAATTCAGGTTACGTGTTGAATTTCTCTCAGACTCAGCGATCTTACCATAGATCCCATTGAGCATGACGCTGGCAAATGGTGTTAAACGTTCTTCAATTCTGAGGTTGTATCCGGCTCGCAGCTTGCTAAGATCAGTGATGTCATTGCCTGTGCCTACGTCTCCATGGAAAGAAATGATCCCTACACCAAGGCCGATCTCCGGCAGCTTGCTGATTTTGGTTTCTTCTTCGTCCTGGGCAAGTGTAACACTGAATGCCATAGCAAACAAAGCAGTTAATACTATTCTACTCTTCATTTCAGAAAGATTAAATGGTTTAAACATGCGGTTTAAGCTCATTAAAAATAGAATAATATTAGATGCCCCTGACCTTCATGATTGAAAACTCTTCAGGGAGGGTACGGAACAAACCTATTTTAAAAAAGCAAAGGATCGGTTGTATGCCGATCCAATTTATTCACAGATTAATGTTAATAAGAGTCGATGTTTTAGGCAGTTACAATGTGTTAAAGCATTGAAACACCTGATATGAGGCATCTTCCGGGCTGGATGATGTTCTTGAATGCATGCCAGATCAGAAGTTTGGTTTGAGCAGGTACTTTGAATAAAACTCAACAATTACATTCACGCATTCATCTGCTGTATCAACAACGGAGAATATGTTTAGATCTTCCGGGCTTACGAACTTGCCTTCTTCAACAAGCGTTGCCTTTATCCAGTCAACCAGGCCGCTCCAATATTGCTTGCCTACTAGTATGATCGGGAAGTGCGCATTCTTATGGGTCTGAATAAGAGTTAATGCTTCAAAGAGTTCATCCATGGTTCCGAATCCTCCTGGCAGTACCACGAATCCCTGGGCGTATTTGATGAACATCACCTTCCTTACAAAGAAGTAATCAAAGCTGAGTAGCTTGTCGCTGTCAATGAACCGGTTGTTGAACTGTTCAAATGGAAGGTGGATATTCAGACCAACAGATTTGCCTCCGCCTGCTTTGGCACCTTTGTTTGCTGCTTCCATGATCCCAGGACCTCCGCCTGTTATGATACCATATCCTTCACGGGTGAGCTTAAAGGCAATTTCTTCTGCAAGCTTATAATACTGGTGATTCGGCTTCAATCGTGCTGAACCGAAAATCGATACACATGGACCGATCTTTCCAAGCTTTTCAAAGCCTTCTACAAATTCAGCCATGATCTTAAAGATCTGCCATGAATCTGTTGCTTTGATCTGATTCCAGTCTTTATTCGCAAACGCTTTTCTGATCTTTTCTTCGTCCGGGTTTGTCATAAACATCTTTATAATCCTAGTTCCTTTTTCAGGAATCGGGCAGTGTGACTTTCTTTTGCTTTAGTTACTTCTTCAGGTGATCCGGCTGCAAGAATATTTCCTCCACGGATACCTCCTTCTGGTCCAAGATCAATGATGTGATCAGCTACCTTTATAATATCCATGTTGTGTTCGATCACCAGTACCGTATTCCCATTTTCAAGCAGCTTGTATAGCACTTCAAGCAACATCCTGATGTCTTCAAAATGCAAGCCTGTTGATGGTTCATCAAGAATGTAGAATGTTTTTCCGGTATCTCTTTTTGAAAGTTCTGTAGCCAGCTTGATCCTTTGTGCTTCTCCTCCTGAGAGCGTAGTTGATTGCTGCCCAAGCGTAATGTAACCCAAACCAACGTCCCTGATCGTCCTGATCTTCTGAAGGATCGATGGAATGTTTTCAAAGAATTCAACGCTCTGGTCAATCGTCATGTTCAGCACATCGCTGATTGATTTTCCTTTATAACGTACCTCGAGTGTTTCCCTGTTATACCGTTTTCCGTTGCAGGCTTCGCAGTTCACATAAACATCCGGAAGGAAATTCATTTCTATCGTTCTGAGTCCTGCTCCCATGCATTCTTCACACCTTCCACCTTTCACGTTGAAAGAAAATCTTCCTGGCTTATAGCCCCGGATCTTTGCTTCTGGCAGCTCTGAGAACAGGTTCCTGATGTCTGTGAATACGCCTGTGTATGTTGCAGGATTCGATCGTGGTGTCCTTCCGATCGGTGACTGGTCGATGTCAATCACTTTGTCGATATGCTCAAGGCCTGTGATCTTATCGTATTCCAGGGGCTTTTTCGTAGAGTTGAAAAATGTCTTGCTGAGAATAGGGTATAAGGTATCGGTGATGAGCGTTGATTTTCCGCTACCTGATACGCCTGTAACAACGATCAGTTTTCCCAGTGGGAATTCAGCAGTGACATTCTTGAGGTTATTTCCTTTAGCTCCTTTCAGGATGATCGATTTGCCATGGCCTTCACGTCGAACCTTTGGTACAGTGATCTCTTTTTTTCCATTCAGGTATTGAGCGGTAAGCGTATCTGTTTTGATGATCTCTGCCGGAGTACCTTCTGATACAATCCTGCCACCATGTATGCCTGCTGCTGGTCCGATATCGATCACGTGGTCTGCAGCCAGGATCATGTCTTTGTCATGCTCAACAACAAGTACGCAGTTTCCAATATCCCTCAGGCTATTGAGTGCGGTGATCAATCGTTCGTTGTCTCTCTGATGAAGTCCAATACTCGGCTCATCGAGAATATAGAGTACACCAACCAGCTGTGAGCCGATCTGTGTTGCTAGTCTGATCCTTTGGGCTTCACCTCCTGAAAGGCTTCTGGAACTCCTGTTAAGTGTCAGGTATTCCAAACCTACTCCAAGAAGAAAATCAATTCTCGCACGGATCTCTTTTAAAACTTCCTTTGCGATTATATTCTTCTTTTCATCAATCCGTTCTTCAATTCCTTCAAACCACGCTTTAAGGTCGGAGATATCAAGTGTCGAAAGCTCTGCGATGTTTTTGTTGTCTATCTTGAAATAGAGTGATTCTTTCTTGAGTCGTGTTCCGTTACATTTCGGACAGTCAACTTCATTCATGAATCCTTCAACCCATTTCTCCAGTGATTTTGAGCTTTGTTCCTGCTGCTGGCGAACGAGGAAGTTGATGATGCCTTCAAAAGTCAGTGAAATGCTGCTGCCTTGCTCAGCACCTTTCACTTTCATCATTTCATCGGATCCATAAAGGATCGTATTCAATGCATCCTCCGGAATTTCGGAAACCGGTGTATCGATCGTAAATCCGTGCTTGTGTCCGATTGCTTCGATCTGCCTGAAGATCCAGTTGTTCTTGTATTCTCCGAGAGGAGCAAGTCCGCCTCTTCTTATTGAAAGATTTGGCTTTGGAATGATCTTGTTCTCATCGATCTCGGAGATAGTACCAAGTCCGTGACATTTCGGGCAGGCACCATAGGGTGAGTTGAACGAGAATAGGTTGGGAGCTGGTTCATCATAGGAGATGCCTGAGGTTGGACACATCAGGAACCTGCTGAAGTGGCGCGGATCATCGGCACCATGTTCAAGGATCATCAGGCTGCCTTTTCCGTGCTTCATGGCAAGCCGGATCGATTCTGAAAGTCTTGTCTTTATATCATCCTCAATTTCAAGACGGTCAATAACGATCTCGATATCATGCGTTTTGTAACGGTCAAGCGTAATTCTGCTTGCTGTCATTTCCATGATCTTTCCGTCCACCCTTGCGCGCAGGAATCCCATTTTCCTGATCTGCTCGAACAGTTCGCGGTAGTTTCCTTTTCTTCCCTTCACGACAGGTGCAAGCACAAGGATCTTTTTGTCTTTGTAATCATTCTGAATCAGATCAAGTATCTGCTGATCATTGTACCTGATCATGCGTTCACCCGTCACATACGAGAATGCTTCAGAAGCCCTGGCAAAGAGGAGCCTTAAAAAGTCGTAGATCTCAGTGATCGTTCCGACCGTTGAGCGGGGATTCTTATTTGTTGTTTTCTGCTCGATGGAAATCACTGGACTGAGCCCGTTGATCTTATCCACTTCCGGTCGTTCAAGATCACCAAGAAACTGACGTGCATAGGAAGAGAATGTTTCTACATATCTTCTCTGTCCTTCAGCATAGATGGTGTCGAAAGCGAGTGATGATTTTCCGCTGCCACTAAGTCCGGTAATTACAACGAGTTTGTCACGCGGAATTTTGAGGCTGACATTTTTCAGGTTGTGAGCCCTGGCACCGATTACTTCTATAAATTCTGCTTCTGCAGCACTTTCAGTCTCTTTCATTTTTTTTCTCCGTCACTGTCCGCCTGTTTTGTTTCTGCACTATCTTTTGCAGCGGTTACCGTGAATCCCATAATGGATGCAAGATAGCTATTATTCATCGTTGAATCTTTCGGTAGTTTGATTATGTATCGCTTCATCTCGTTGTTTGTGAGTGAGTTACCTTTAATCCAGGGATTCAGGATCCTGATCACATCAGCAGATGTGCGATAGGAAGATGCGAACCGTGAAAGATCACTGATGCTGGAGTCAACTTTGACAGCCAGTAAGTTTAAACGTGGATAATAGTTTTTTCTGTTTAATTCATACCCATATTTTTCGGGATGTTCGATCACTGTTTTCAGTGCCAATACCCGGTACATATAACCTGCAGTTTCCCTGTTCAGCATCATTTCATAATAGGAATCAGCACCCTGCTTCAGCATACGCTTTTGTAAGCCCGGAAGGCCCATGTTATAAGCAGCCGCGGAAAGGGTCCAGCTCTTGAGATCTTTGTAAGCATCAAGGAAGAAGCGGCATGCAGCAATGGTTGACTTTTCAATGTCATACCGTTCATCGATCTCTTCGTTAATAGTTAGTCCATATGTGCCGGCGGTTGCTGCCATGAACTGCCAATAGCCTTGCGCACCCTTTGATGAAGTATTGATGCTGAATCCACTTTCAACCAGTGCGATGTATTTGAGATCAGAAGGCACCTTGTATTTTCTCAGGATAGGCTCGATCACCGGGAACCACTGGTGTGCACGGGCATGAAGATCTTTTGAATGTGTCTGCGAGTATGTGAATGTATGTAACGTAGAATCAAATAACGATCGCGATTCAAAATCAGAAACAGGGATCTCTTCACCCGCAAAACTCAGGTTCGCAGGAAGGTCATACCGGAACTTAGTAAGCTCTTTTTTGTTTCTGAGCCCAGCTGACCGGTAGTTGTAGGAGATCAGGCTGAAGATGAACGCAACACCCAGGAAAACTCCCAGAGAGAGTAAATGCTTTCTGTGCTTCATTTCTGAAGTTTTTTCCTTCTTTCGTTCCTTTTAGTGATATAAAACAGTGAGCCTGAGATGATCAGGAAATAAAGGAAAAAGAGAATGGTATATAAATGACTCCATGCATCAATCGCGTTGAACATGAAAAAAGTGGTGACGATCGAAAGAAAGGACAGTGCTGCAAAGATCAGTGCTACCTGCCTGTCGGAATAACCCAGGTAAGAAAGGTGATGCGTTGTGTGATCTTTGCCACCTACAAACGGTGAACGTCCTGAGCTGATTCTGTTTATGACAACTGTAAGTGTATCTGTAATGGGGAGTATGAATACAATGAGCACAGATATCAGTTGTCGTGATGGTATCTGGGGCTCCATGTGTGCGTTGTTCCAGAAGTACCTGATGCCCATGGCTGCAAGAAAGAATCCAATGAACTGGCTGCCCGTATCTCCCATGTACATCTTTGAAGGATGCCAGTTGTAAACCAGGAATCCTATCAGGGCACCGGCAACTCCGATCAGCAATGTCATGTCGATGTTATGCACATCATAGCTGTAAATGATTATGATGATGGCACTGATGATCACTGAAAGTGAAACGATCGTGGTTATTCCATCCATGTTATCCAGCATGTTCAATGAATTCATCATACCTACCACCCAAAGAGTCGTGAGTATATAGTTGAGGATATCAGATGAAAAGAATTGTATGGATGTTCCTGTGAGGACGAGTGAAACGCCGCATGCTACCTGGGCGATGAATTTCAGAAAGGGCCTTGTATTGTATGCATCATCCGCAAGACCCATCATGAATGCGAGGGTTGTCGCGCCAAGCAGGCCAAGGAATGAGATGTTTAAAAAGATGGCTGTGTTAGCCGAAAAGATGCTGAAGCTGATGATCGAAAGGAGGAAGATGATGTAGAAAGAAATTCCGCCCAGCGATGGCTTTGAGGTTGTACCCCATCTGATGATCGTATCATCGAAATTCCTGACTCCCAGGTTTCTCGAGAAGCGCAGGAAAAGTCCGTTTATCAATACACTAAATGTGATCGATACTCCTAAAAACACAATATACATCAGACAAATCTTCCAGGTCTCCATCTCTAGTAAAAATACAAAATCAGATGAATGGTGACTTGAAGCTGCTGAATGCGATGCCTTCGCGGTCCTTGTCAGAAAGGATAGGATGATCAATACCCCAGTTGATTCCAAGGTCCGGATCATTGAATGCAATGCTTACTTCAGATGCTTTATTGTAGAAGTTTGTGCATTTATAGGCAAAGATGGTGTCATCTTCCAATGTCAGGAAACCATGCGCGAAACCTGATGGCACCCAGAACATCAGCTTTTCACGTCCATCAAGGATCACTGAATAATGCTTTCCATAGGTTGGTGAATTCTTACGAATATCAACACCAATGTCAAGTACGCTTCCATTGATGACACGAACCAGCTTACCCTGGTCATACGGAGGATTCTGGAAATGCAAGCCTCTCAGCACACCCTTTTGGGAGAGAGACTGGTTATCCTGAACAAAATCAACATTGATCCCTGCATTCAGAAATGCGTTCCTGTTGTAAGATTCAAAGAAATATCCTCTGGGATCTTCAAAAATTTTTGGCTTCAGGATCAGAAGGTCCTGTATGCCTGTTTCAATAACTTCCATAGATCAGATCAACTCCACCCGAGTACTTTTTTCCAGAGTGGCTTTTTACGACGTGATGATTTATTGTCGTCTTCATAATAACCGTAACCATAGCCATACCCGTAGCCATAGCCATAACCATATCCCGGATGTATCTCATCGACACCATTCAGGATCACTGAGAGCTTTTTGATATTATGCTCTTTCATGATGTTGTTTACATTCTCGAAGAAGAAGCGTTTTGAATAGCTTGCCCTGAAAATATAAATCGGGTAATCAGCTTTTTTAATGTTGATGATTCCATCGGTTACAATACCCACCGGAGGATTATCAATGATGATCACATCATACGTTTTCTTAAGGATCTCAAGCAGGTCATCCATCTTCTGGCTCATGATAAGTTCAGATGGGTTAGGAGGAATAGGCCCTGCGGTGATGAAATCAAGATTCTTTAATGAGCTGTGCTGGATACAATCTTCGATCTGATCTTTTTCAATCAGGATCGTGCTCATTCCTTTTGTATTCTGTGCATTGAATCCAAGGTGGATCTTCGGCTTTCGCATGTCCACATCAAGAATGATCACTTTCTTACCAGCGTATGCAATGATTCCTGCAAGGTTGATGGCTACGAATGTTTTTCCTTCTCCTGAGATGGAGGATGTCACAGCAACGATCTTCGGTCCTGATTCATTCGAGATGAATTGCATATTTGTCCGGATCGAACGGAATGACTCAGCGATCGTTGATTTCGGATTCTGATCCACCAGGAGCTGTGAGATCGGAATGGTCTTTTTATACTTGGGAACAATCCCCAGAATGGCAGCTGATGTGTATTTTAAAATGTCATTGGTTGATGTGACATTGTTATGCAGCAGATACTTGATGAGCACAAGCGCCAGAGAGGCAACCGTTGCTATCACGATGCCTACAATCAGGATAATGCTTTTATCAGGGTAGACAGGTATTACCGGAGTGTCTGCTTTTTCTAGGATCTCGTTCTGACTTACAAATCCAGCTTCAGCAATGGAATATTCTGTTTTCTTTTCGAGCAGAAGTGAGTAGAATTTTTCATTGATGTTAAACAGACGCTGTATCCTGGCGAATTCGATCTGCTTTCCCGGCAGGCTGAAGAACTTTTCTTCAGATTCGGAGATCTTGCTGCTGATTGAGCTTTGGCGCAGAGAGAGCTTGCTTCTTATTGATGAGACACTTTCCAGCAGGAGGTTCTTTTTTACCTCGATCTGCTTGTTCATCTGTGTGATCACCGCGTTGGACGGAGTTGCATCATATAATGCTCGTTCTTTCTCAACAAGAAGATTATTCAGGCTTGCAAGAAGTGGCTCAAATACTTCCTGGTATGGTGTGCCTGATAAGAGCGACAACAGGTGATAGGTATCAGGGACACTTTTAATCCGGACGCTCTTTTCGATTTCTTCAAGTACTTTTTTGTCCAGGTCTACATTGATGATCTCTGATTCAAGGTCATCCATTCGTTTGATGTAGGAGCTTGTGAATTCGTCTGCGTTACTGATCTTGTTTTCTTTTTTGAAAGTTTCCAGTGCACCTTCTGTAGATTTCAGTTCATCATAAACGATTGCAAGCTGACGGTCGATGAAGTCAAGCACCCGTGCGGAACTTTCTGATTTCTTTTCGACATCATACACTTTATATTCTTCAGCGATCACGTTCACGATATCCGCTGTCTTCTGCGGATTGATTCCTTTGGTACTAATCTGAATTGTTTTGGCCGCTTCGTTCAATAGCTTGATGTCAATGCCTTTGTAATAGCTGTCAACCAGCTTTTCAGGATTGTTCACAACAAAGTAAAGCCTGTCGCTTCCCGGTACATTCATATAACTCGAGAGGTCGCCCGGGCTATTCACTGAAACATTAAAATCTGCATCGGGTGTAAAAATCCACTGACCCGTTGTACCGGTGTATTTCTGATCGCCAATTTCCATCTGGAAATTTTTTCCATCGGTAAAGGTGATGAAATTGGATTGGCCGTAAATCTTGTTGTTTTTGATCTTTACATCAACAGTATATGCTGAGTTGACATAATGTTCGAAGGTTTTGAAAGTTCCTTTAGCGTAATAGGAAACCTGGATAGGAAGTTTTGAAAGTGCTCTCGACAGAAATGTTTTTGAACGAAGAAGTTCAATGGAGCGGGCTATATCATCTTCGGGTTCAACCTGGTCGATCCTCAAAACTGCAGTGGCTGTGTTGTTGCTGTTGATCTGTATTACAGAGGTTGACTGGAAGATCTGTTCAGCATAACGAATGTAAAGCAAGCTGATGCAGATTGAAATAATGAAGAACGCAATGGTAGCTACCACGCTCTTTTTGGCGAGATAGAGGAACAGGCTTAAATCGAATTCTTCCTGTAACGTGCTGTTCTTCTTTAACATCTCAATTATCTATAATCTTCACAAATGAATAAACAACCAGCGCGCTACTAATCAAAGAGATCACAGGTGAGATCCTGGATACAATGCCACGTGTATAATCAGGAATAGGTTCAACGTAAATAATGTCGTTTGATTGTACAATGAAATCAGCTTGTTTCATGCCTTCGATGGTTCTTAGGTCGATAAGATAAACTTGCGGATTTTTAAGTTCGCCCCTGATAAGCTTGATGCGGTTCGATCGGCCGCTTTCCTGCAGTCCGCCTGCCATAGCCAGCGCTTCAAGAATGGTGGTGTTTTCGTTTACAAGGTCAAGGACCTTTGCAGTTCCGCCATGTCCTGGAAAAACGACGATCCGCCTGTTGCTGACTTTTACAATTGCAAATGGCTTGTTATAGTATGCCGCATACTTTTCTTCGAGCATTGTTTCTGCTTCACGTATACTGAGGTTTTCCAGCTTTACACGGCCAAGGATCGGAAGCTTGGCATAGCCGTCAATGTCAATAAGGTAAGTCATGATGGAATTTCGCATCAGGTTGGTATTTCCTTCCATCTGTGTAAGATCCACGAGTTTGAAGCCATCATTCGAGAATAAACGGAACTCGATGATGTCGTTCGGACTGATGGTATATGCCTTTAGCTTTTCTTTCGGAGGTTCGGAATAGTTGAAATCCTTGCCTGTTTTCAGCATCACGCTTGGGTTGAGCGGATAGCATCCATGCAACACCGCGGCGATCATTGGAAAAAGGCAATAAATAAGTAGTTTCCTCATAGGGAAATATGGGTTTTTACTCAAAGTTAGTAAAAAGTAACTATCTGACAGCCTGTATCACACTCCTGTAAGGCCTTTCCGAACCAGCCAATTGATTCCTGAAAAATTCAACTATCGAATCCAATACCATCCACGCAATCCAAAGCGATCCTAAAATCCTAACTTTGCGCCTCTCTCAGAACCTTTAAACTTTAAACAATAGACTTTAAACTTTAAACCCTACCCATGGATCCACGTGCTACTGCCTTTCTTCGTTTATTAAAGATCATGGATGAGCTGAGAGCGCAGTGTCCCTGGGATATGAAGCAAACCATGGAGTCATTGCGGCACCTTACCATCGAAGAGTGCTATGAGCTTACCGATGCGATCCTTGAAGGAGATCAGGACGGGATCCGTAAAGAATTAGGTGATATCCTCCTGCACATTGTTTTTTATGCGAAAATCGGATCTGAGACCAATGCCTTCGATATTGAATCTGTGATCAATGGATTGTGTGAAAAGCTCATTCACAGGCATCCACATATTTATGGAGATGTGAAAGTGAAGGATGAGGAAGAGGTGAAGCAGAACTGGGAAAAGCTTAAACTAAAGGAAGGCACAGGAAAACAATCGGTACTTGAAGGAGTTCCGGTATCCCTTCCTGCCATGGTAAAAGCGACAAGAATACAGGATAAAGCCAAAGCGGTCGGATTTGATTGGGAAAATCGTGATCAGGTGTGGGAAAAGGTAGAGGAGGAGCTGCATGAGCTGAAGGATGAGATCGATTCGGGACAGTCTCATGAAAAGATCGAGGGTGAGTTTGGCGACCTTTTGTTCTCGCTGATCAATTATGCCCGTTTTATCGGTGTGAACCCGGAAGATGCGCTCGAAAAAACGAACAGAAAATTCATCCACCGCTTTAAATATCTTGAAACGGAAGCCAGGAAAGACGGAAAAGACCTTTCGGAAATGTCGCTACAGGAGATGGATGAATACTGGAACAGAGCAAAGAAGATCTGATCATTCCCTGCAAAAATCGACATATTCTTTCTTTCCTGCTGCATTGATATAGTAGCATCCTCCCTTCGAGCTCCTGTAAAATTTCAGGTCATGCCGGGTAGTGTCGCTGGGTAACGAATAAGAGAACATCACATCAGGATCTCTTACAGGAACTGTGATTTTGGAAGTGTCATCGACAAGCTGGTCTTTTCGGATGTAACCTTTATAGGTGATGCCTCCATGCCTCTGGCCATTGTTGATGAAGAACCGAAGAATGTACCAGTTGTTTACGACATCAGGATATTCGAGGTAACGTTCATCAGTGATCTCTTCCACTTCTATTTTGGTGGGTGGATGAAGAAAGATGTATGTTCCGGATGTGGTGTCGGGAAATTCATGCAGACGCAGGCGATCAGTGTTCACATACTTGTAATTCTGTGCCGTGGCGATTCCTGAAATGAAGATCATCAGTAAAATCAAAGCTCTCATACATGATACAGAGCAATTATTATACTGAATTCTTTAGGTTGAAAGAATGTCGATCATTCTGAGGTGGTCGGAATTTAATGTCGTGATGTGTTTTACTGCATGTGTGAAAGGGGTGTAAGCGATCTCTTTGTTTACAATGCCGATCATCATTCCATGCTTTCCGCTGATCAATGCTTCCACGGCAGCATAGCCCATCCTGCTTGCATAAACACGGTCCATACAGGAAGGACTTCCACCTCGCTGAACATGTCCGAGCACGGATACCCTGATCTCGTATTTGTCGAATTTCTCTTTAAGCTTCCTGGCTATTTCGTATGCGCCACCTTCCTGGTCACCTTCTGCAACAAGAATTATTTTAGAAGATTTTCCTTTTCGTCCTTTGTTCAGCTTCTTCACAAGGTCATCCAGCGATGTTTCACTTTCCGGAATGAATATTCCTTCGGCACCAGCTGCAATTCCACTTCTGAGTGCGATCAACCCGGCATCACGGCCCATCACTTCTACAATGAAGATCCGGTCGTGTGATTCGGCTGTATCACGGATCTTATCAACGCATTGAACCACAGTATTGATTGCCGTGTCATACCCGATGGCATAATCGGTTCCAACAAGGTCATTGTCGATCGTCCCTGGTAATCCTACAAATGGAATGTCATACCTTTTTGTAAACTCATACGCTCCTTTGAATGTACCATCACCGCCAAAAGCAACCACTCCATCGATGCCGTTCGCTACCAGGTTGGCATAGGCTTTTTCCATTCCTTCAGGAGTTTTGAATTCCTCGCTGCGTGCACTCTTCAGGATGGTACCGCCCATGTGGATGATGTTCGCCACTGATTTGGATGTCATTGAGATAAAGTCATTGTTGATCATGCCTTTATACCCATGCATGATTCCCATGACCTCCAGCTTGTTATGCAATGCGGTTCTAACAACTGCGCGTAATCCGGCATTCATGCCAGGTGAATCACCTCCGGATGTAAAGACTGCAATTTTTTTCATTCTTCAGAATTGAGGTTTTTATGCTTGCGCGTTCCTTCATACATTTCATATTTCTGGAACTTGCATTCAAGCGGACCATTATATACGATAAGTCTTCTGGACGTTTTAAGTCCGATGTTTTTTAAAGCTTCAATGTTGGATGACAAGATCCAGGCTGTATGTCCCTGCCAGCGGTTTTTCAGCTGATCGCCTATCATGGTATACAGCTCTTTCACTTCCTCTTCCTCCTGCAAGCGTTCACCATACGGAGGGTTGATGATCAGCATGGCGTGATCTGAATCCGCATCGGGCTTTAATGTTTCGAAGGTCACTTTACCTATTTCAATGTCATTTGAAAATCCGGCATTGGCAATATTTTCCCGTGCAGAGTTCGTTGCCCGTGGATCTTTATCGTAACCTTTCAAGGTGCATTGAAGGGTGGTCATTTCTGAATCAGCTTTGTTCTTTACGCTGTTAAAGATCTCCGGCTTAAAGCCCTTCCACTTCTCAAATCCAAAACGTTCACGGAAATATCCTGCTGGAGTATTGGTTCCGATCATCGCTGCCTCTGTGAGAAATGTACCTGAGCCACACATGGGATCTATGATGTCTGTTTTCTTATCCCACTCAGTAAGCATGATGAGTCCTGCTGCAAGCACTTCACTCAGGGGAGCTGCCACCTGCGTTGTCCGGTAACCTCTCATGTGAAGGGAATCTCCTGAACTGTCAAGTGAAAGTGTACAATCATCCTTGTTGATGTGCACGTTGATCCTTACATCCGGCTGTTCTGTGTTTACACTCGGACGCTTGTCAAACTTTTCCCGAAACTGGTCAACGATCGCATCTTTTGTCTTTTGAGACACGAACATCGAGTTATTGAAATTCGAGTTAAAGATATTGCTGTCGATGGCGAAGGTCTGGTCAACGTCGAGGTATTCCGACCAGTCGATCTTCTTAACCTCCTCGTATAATTCGACCTGGTTCGCTGCTTTGAATTTGGCGATGTTTACGAGCACTTTTAAAGCAGTTCTGCAAAGGTAGTTAAGCTTATAGATCGCATCAGGATCAGCAGTAACAATTACTCCGCGCGTTGCTTCAAATAGCTTGGTAAATCCAAGGCCTTCAATCTCGCTTTTTAAAACTCCTTCAAGCCCGCGAAAAGTCTTGACCAGGATGTCATGTTCTTTTTTCAATGTTCAGTCGTTAATTTATTGCTCATTTTGTATCCAACCTTATGCCCCCACTGAGAGAAATAAAGAATAAAAAGATAGCATGGAAGGAGGATCACATAAGCACTCTGGGGATCAGAAATATCTGCGATCTTTCCATAGAGCGGAGGAATTACAGCTCCACCGGCAATACCCATAATAAGCAGTGCCCCACCGGTTTTCGTATGTGCACCAAGGCCTTTAAGTGACATTGGCCAAATGGCAGGCCACATCAGAGAATGGGAAAGACCAAGTAAAGCGAGGCAAGCCACGGAGGCATATCCCGTAGTAAAAAGCAATGCAGCAGTAAACATGATTCCGGAAAGACCACATATTTTCAACGCAGTTTCCTGCGACATCACTTTAGGGATTAATGCGATTCCAACGAAATATCCTGTTACCATGCAGATGAGCGTAACTGAGGTAAAAAACTGAGCCTCATCCATCGGAATGTTAAAGAACTTACCATAGTTGACGATCGTATCTGCTGCAATTACCTCTGCTCCAACGTAAAGAAAGATCGCAAATGCACCGAGAAACAGGTAGGGATGGGAAAGTATGGAACTTTTCGAGTGGTCTTTTATGATATCCGGGTTCTCTTCTTCATCTTCCAGTTCGGGAAGAGGGGAGATCAATACAAGCACTGCAAGGATTGTTAGGCTGATGGTCAGAATGATGTAAGGGCTGATGATTCTCTGTGACAATTCAGAAAGTATCGATTCTCTCAGGACAGGATCTGTAGTTGCCTGGAGCTGTTCATTGATAGGATCTATGTTTCGGAGTAAAACAGCACCCAGGATGATAGGACTGATGATTCCGGCGAATTTGTTGGCTATCCCCATGATGCTGATTCTTTTCGCTGCAGATTCTTCAGGACCAAGGATGGTTACATAGGGATTTGTAGCTGTTTGAAGAATAGCGAGACCCAGGCCTTGTGTGAATAGTCCTACAAGAAAGTACATGTAATTACGCTGCCAGGCAGCAGGGAGGAATATCAGTGTTCCAACAGCCATCATGAACAGACCGAGACTCATGCCTTTTTTAAAGCCCGTTTTTTTCAGGATGACCGAAGAGGGAATGGCCATGACGAAATATGAAATATAAAATGCGAAGGTGACAAGGTATGCCTGGAAGTTATTCAGCTCACATGCACTTTTGAGGAATGGGATAAGAGTTCCGTTAAGCCAGGTGATGAATCCAAATATGAAAAACAGGATAGCCACCAATGCCAGAGAGGTGCCGTATGATCCGTGATGTGCGGTATTTGACTGATTTACGGAGATCTTAGGTTCCATATAGAAGACGATATCCTGCTAAGGTAAAGCTGAAAGTCTTACAACAGCCTTATGTTTCAGGCAGATATCAAGGGGTGAATGGGGACAAAATTTTTTTTGGGTAAGTTGATTTTTTTATAACTTGCACGCCATTATTACGGAAAAATTCTATCTTTTTATGAGGTTCAAACTGATTGAGTTAAAGCATTTTTTACTGCTCATTTCTGTTGCGGGTCTTTTTCTGACCAGTTGCGGTGGAAACGGTGAAGGTGAAGAAGGCGAAGAAAAAGACACCGTAAAGGTGGATACTGTTAAAACGAATCTTCTAAAATTCGATAATACCTTGTTTAGCGTTCCTTCTCCGATCCAGACATCCTTACTGATCAAAAAGAGTGGTGCGAACTACAACAAGGAAATGCTGAATGTGACATCCGCTTTGAATTCTTATTCAAACAATTTCAAGAAGGCTCTGAACCTTGGTGTTTATGGTGCTGACTTAGGTTATGTTACAATCTATGAACAGACACAGGATGCGATCGGATACCTGAAAGCTGTTAAGAAGCTTGCAGATGACCTTGGTGTTTCAGGTGCATTTGATGCCGCTTTGATGAAGCGTTTTGAAACAAACATGGGTAACCGCGATTCGTTGCTGAGCCTGGTTTCAACAGGATACAGAACGAGTGACAAATACCTTCAGAATAACGAGCGTAAAGATGTGGCTGTACTGATCCTTGCTGGTGGATGGGTGGAAAGCCTTCACTTTTCGATCAATATCGCGAAAGCAACACGTAACCAGGAGGTTATCAATAGAATCGGTGAGCAGAAAAGCAGTCTTGACAACCTGATCAAGCTACTTCAGCCATACTATCAGAACGAAGAATACACAGAGTTTATCGATCAGATCGTTGACCTTTATAATGATTTCGATGGTATCACAAGCAAGTACACGTATGTGAAACCTACGACAGACATTAAAAATCAGATCACCACGATTCATTCTAAGAATGACATCGTGATCACTGACAAGCAGCTTGAGTCGATCTCAGAGAAAGTAGAAACGATCAGGAAACAAATCGTAGGATAATCTTTATGAAAAAACTTTTTGTAGTTACCTTATTTACAGTTCTTTTCGGCGCTTTTACAACGAATGTAAAGGCTCAGTGTGATACAACGGCTGATATGTGTGCCAAGCACATGGTTGCCGGATTTATCTCAGACGGTCAGAACTATCGTGCACTTCTTTTGAATCAGGAGGTTGCTGAATTCCATGCTACATTCTTCGGAGGCAGCGTTTACAGAATTTCTGCATGCAGCGGTCAGTCTGATGGGAACCTTGTTTTCAGTGTTTTTGATAAAGAGCGTAACCTGTTGTTCAGCAATGCCGAGTACAAGAATGCTCCTTACTGGGATTTCAAATTTGAAAATACCATTGATTGTATCATAGAAGCCCAACTGGCATCTTCCAATGCCGCCTCAGGCTGCGCGGTGCTGCTGATGGGGTTCAAGCAGCAATAAAACCGGAAAAAATACGTACCTTTAAGGAAGACATTTTATGAGAGTAAAATGTCTTTTTTTTGTTTAAAAAAGTCTCGTGCTGAAAAATGAGTGAACGTATATTAAAAGCTTTAATGCAGCTTTTTGCCATCGTTGCAAAAGTCGATGGTGTTACCAATAATGGTAGAGAGATCGTACAGTCTTTCCTTAAGCAACAGCTTAACCAGGAGCTTGTCGATGAATATCTTAAGTTGTTTGACCAGTTTCTTGATGCACATCACAACCTTTCCGATTCAACTAAAAAAAGAAAGCGTACCTCAGTAAACTCTGTGAAGGTCCTGCTGATCTGTACCCAGATCAATACAGAGCTTACTCAGAAACAGAAAGTTGTCGTTCTCATCCGTCTGATCGAATTCATCGCATCAAGCGGAGAGATCACTGAACAGGAGCTTGAATTCGTTCAGACAGTTTCACAAACATTCAATATCGACGACATTGAGTTCCAGCGTTGTATGGAATTCATCAATGTGAAAGACCAGGAAGCGATCGTGGATTCCGCGAACCTTCTTGTGATCGATCATAACAAAGAGATCAAATCCGGACTTACCAAGACAAGGCATATTCAGGTTGACTCACTTGCAGGGCAACTCAGGATCCTCAGCATTCAGAGCGTGGGAATGTATGTTCTTCGCTATTTCGGTACCCATGAACTTTATCTGAACGGCCAGGCCATCAACCAGGACCGTGCATACATTCTTACACAAGGGTCGTCTATCCGAAGCTCCAAGGTAAACCCGATCTATTACAGCGATATCATCAGCGCGTTCATGAGCGACAAGGAGCAGTCACGTATCCTTTTCGAAGCGCGCAGCATCGAGTTTAAATTCAAGAGTGGTAAGATCGGTCTGCAGCAGCTGAACCTCGTTGAGGAATCAGGGAGCCTCATCGGAATTATGGGAGGCTCAGGCGCCGGAAAATCAACGCTCCTGAATATCCTTAACGGGAACGAGAAGCCGTCATCAGGCGCCGTAACAATTAACGGTGTTGATATTCATACGGAGAAAGATAAGATTGAAGGGGTGATCGGAATGGTTTCCCAGGATGATCTTCTGATCGAGGAGCTTACAGTTTTCCAGAACCTGTTCTACAATGCCAAGCTTTGTTTCGATAATTTTTCGGATTCAGAGGTGGCCAAGATGGTTCTGGATCTCCTTAACAGCATAGGTCTGTATGAAACCCGCGACTTAAAGGTGGGATCGCCGCTTGAAAAAACCATCAGCGGTGGGCAGCGTAAACGATTGAATATCGCGCTGGAGCTGATCCGCGAGCCTAGTGTGCTTTTTGTGGATGAGCCAACTTCAGGTCTCTCATCAAGGGATTCTGAAAACATCATGGATCTCCTGAAAGAACTTGCCTTGAAAGGAAAGCTGCTTTTCGTTGTGATTCACCAGCCTTCATCTGACATCTTTAAAATGTTTGATAAGCTTCTTATCCTGGATCTTGGAGGATTTCCGATCTATATGGGTAATCCTGTTGAAGCGGTTATTTATTTCAAGACGATCGTAAACCATGTCAATGCAAACGAAAGTGAATGTGTTGAATGTGGTAATGTAAATCCTGAACAGATCTTTAATATCATCGAGTCGAAAGTTCTCGATGAATATGGAAACCTCACAAACAACCGTAAGGTCTCTCCAAAGCAGTGGAATGAATACTACCAGGAAAAGATCGAATCTAAAAACGAAGTAGTTGATCGTCCGAAGGATGTACCTAAAAGTACCTTCTCAATTCCAAATAAATTTAAGCAGTTCAAGGTCTTTATGACCAGGGATGTACTAGCAAAGCTCACAAACAAACAGTACCTCTCCATAAGTCTGGGTGAAGCGCCTTTACTTGCATTCATTCTTTCCTATTTCGTAAAGTTCTTTAATACAGATGCTTCCAATACCCTGGGCTATGTTTTCAAAGACAACGAGAACCTCATGGTTTACCTATTTATGTCGGTGGTCGTGGCGCTTTTCATCGGGCTCACGGTATCTGCAGAGGAGATCATCAAAGACCGTAAGATCCTTAAGCGTGAATCATTCCTGAACCTGAGCAGATCAAGTTACCTGATTTCCAAGATCTCGATCATGTTCATGCTTTCCGCGATTCAGACATTCACGTTTGTGATGATCGGTAACATGGTACTGGGCATTAAAGGAATGTATTTCGATTACTGGCTCGTGCTTTTCACCACCTCGTGTTTTGCGAACATGCTCGGGCTGAACATATCGTCAAGCTTTAACAGCGCGGTGACGATCTATATCCTCATTCCGTTTCTTATCATTCCACAGCTTTTGTTCAGCGGGGTGATCGTGAAGTTCGACAAACTCAATCCATCGATCACGTCACAAAAGAATGTTCCACTGATCGGAGAGATCATGACTTCACGTTGGGCTTTTGAAGCACTTGTCGTGAATCAGTTTAAGAGGAATGAATTCGAACGGAACTTCTATAAGTATGACAAGGAGATCAGTATCAGTGATTATAAAAAGAATTATTGGATCAGTAACCTGAAAGCTAAGATCGATAAGTCTGAAACCAATCTGAGAGATAAAGCAAAAATCGATGAGATAAAAAATGATCTTTCACTGATTAAAAATGAGATCGCGAAAGAACTTGGCTTTACTGGTAAGAAAGTTCCTTTCAGAAAGCTTGATCAGATCTCTGCAGATGCATTCAACACGGATGTTGCAAACGAGCTGAGAAGGTACCTTGATATATTGAATTCCTATTATGTCAAGCGTTCAAACAATGCAGCATCCAGCAAGGATAAGAAAGTGACACTCCTTACAAAAGGAGAAAAGGAAAAGTCAGAATATCAGAAGATATACAATGAGTATGATAATGAGAGCCTGAATGATCTTGTAAGAAACAGCAATAGCCCTGTGAAGATCCTTGAGTATAATAACGAGTATATTCAAAAGACTGATCCGGTTTTTCTTGATCCTCCCAAAGATTCATTTATATCTGCACATTTCTATGCACCACGAAAGGCCATGTTTGGCAAGCTTTACGACACATACTGGATCAACCTGCTTGTGATCTGGTTCATGTCGGTGTTCCTGATCTTCAGCCTTTATTTCGATCTTTTGAAAAAGCTGATGGATGGTGCGGAAAACCTGATGGATCGAATAGCGCCAAAGAAACAGCGGTAACAGGGTCTGAATATTGATTGAGAAAGCCGGTAACTATGCCGGCTTTTTTATTGATATGAACAATCGACTAATCATCCTGCCAGGAGCTGTATTATGGTTCCTTACTATTTTAAACGGCTGTAAAAAGCCTGAAGCATGCATCCAGCCTTCTGATACGTCTGTGGAGCTGGGTGAGCCTATAGCTTTCACCGATTGTTCAGAGAATGCCGCTAACTATAAATATGATTTTGGTGATGGTACGACCCGGACACTTGAAAAGAATCCTTCCTACAGCTATGAGAAACCGGGAACATATACTGTCAGTGTCGAAGTAAGTAATAAGCGTGAAAAGCACTCAAGCCAGGTTTCATCGGTCATTTCTGTGGATGGGGTGACCATTGGTGATTTCACCGTTGCCCTTTGGGAGCTTTACAAAACATCAGAATTGGAGGATGGAAGCTTTTCAGAAGAAGCAAATATACAGACACCCGGAATCGGATATAGGTTCGCAAGTGATTCAACATACATCTTCGATGGCTTCAGTGATCCGCTGGCATTGAAGTTTGAGCTGCTGAATGATCACCAGTTTCAAATGGACACGGTGTTGTATTGTGTAACAAGAAATTATGGTGATCAACTGTGGTTCAGGACTGATGCAAAGGGACGATATACATTGTATCAGCTAAAGAAGTCCTTGTAATCAGATAATTAAAAAAGCCTGTCAGTTTCCTGGCAGGCTTTCTTTATGTAGGATTCAGAAGGTTATTCTTCGATCTCGACCATTTTAAATGGTACGTTGATGATTGCCTGGTAGTCTTCTCCAGCCTCCAGCATATCTTCATCATCTTCTTCGTAATGCCAGTTGATGGTTACCTGTGAGCCACCGCTCTTGTGGATGGATTCAAGCTTCTTGAAAACATCAAGGATACACTTTGAAGAGCTTGTATTAAAATATTCAAGCGCGATGTTCACACTTGTAGCAGCCTTTGGCTTAGATGCATATTTGTCAAGCCAGTCAACTAAAGGTTTGTAAAATTCAATTGAATTTTCAGGAATTGATCTGCCCTTGATTTCTAGAAAACCCTGCTCCGAATCAAATTTAATGGTTGGGGTTTTTGGTGTGCCTTCGATTGATAATGTTTCCATGGTTCAAATGAATTATTGCGAAATTTTAATATTCAGGCTAAAAAACGAGTAATTGTTATCGACCGGAAGGAAGGTATAATTTAACTTTTGCCCGGATTTTCTGGCAATGTCGATCATTCCTAAACCACCGCCACCTTTTAATGAGAATTCTTCATTGTTAAGGATCTCTTTGTAGAATTCCTTCAATTCTTCCCTCGTCATTGCGTTGATCTTGTCAAGTTTTGTCTTGAGCTTTTCAACCTGCTGTGTACGTATGTAGTTTCCAGTAATGATAGAATACTCTCCGGCAGTTTTTCCGATCATGAAGATGGCTGAACGTGCAAGACGGCTGCTTTCTTCATCAGGAGGAAGATCATCCATGTGATGGTAAAGGTTCTGTAAACATTCCACCAGTACATTATAGACTTTCTTCTTGATCTTCGGTTCTTCCTGCAGGTTGTCGAGCTTGGTCTCCATGATCTGCAGAATGCTGGTAAGTAGCTCGGAGGTGATGTCGCCTTTAAATGAGAGCATAATTTTGTTACGCTCCATTTTATCGTAGAAATCGTATATGTCTAACATCATAGATTCTTTATCCTGCTACAACCCAGTAAGTAAGGGAATAGCTGAGGCAGTATTTTTCCAGCGGAAGCAAATATATAAATAAGTTTAAATACAACAAATTTTTGAGAATCCTCCGGAGAATCAGCCTTTAAGCGTCATTTTAAACCCGGATTATGCAATAGGAGTTATTAAAAATAACGAACTACCTGCATTATCCGGGGGTACCCCGACTTAGAAAATCACTCTTTTTGATCAAATCAGAATGGTCTTAAAGAGCTGATTTTCTTAGTCGATTATGCATTAATCTTATTCTGATGCATAATTTGGGTTAAAAGGATTGGTCCAAATCTCTTAGTTAATGGTTATTTTTGCGCAAAGATGGATAATTCGAACAAGGCCTGGTTTGAAAGATGGTTTGATTCTCCCTACTACCACATCTTATACAGGCATCGTGATCAGGAGGAAGCTGTAAATTTCCTTTCAAATTTAGTCAGGCATACGTCAATGTCTGGTGAAACCGCCTGGGATATGGCCTGCGGAAAGGGCCGCCACGCAATCTATCTTTCTTCCCTCGGTGTAGAGGTCGTTGCTTCTGATATATCAGCCCAAAGCATCCATGCCGCAAGCGAAATGGAAAGTGAAAGGCTTTCTTTCTTTATCCATGATATGCGTATGCCTGTCAGGATCAATTATTTCGATGTGGTGTTAAACCTGTTCACCAGCTTTGGTTACTTCCATACTGACAGAGAAAATGAAATGGTCATCACGTCTGCCTGCAAGGCTTTAAAGAAGGATGGCCTGTTTGTTCTAGATTATTTCAACAGTGAACGGGTAGTGGCGAATCTGAATCCTCATGAAGAAAAAACCATCGAAGGCATAACATTCATCATCAAAAAAGAACTTACACCTCACAACTCCATCGTAAAATCAATTTCATTTGAAGCTGATGGTGTTCAACATCTTTATCATGAAGAGGTGAAGCTCTATGATAAAAGCATGATCACCGGCATGCTCGATAAAGCAGCGTTGGTTATCCAGGAAACATTTGGGAATTACGAACTTCAACCTTACGACGAGCAATCTTCTGACAGGCTTATAATTATTGCGAAGAAATGAGTCTCGGTCTTACTGCTTTCCTTCTTTTCATTTCAGTACTCCTGAGTGGATATTGCGCTTTCTTCATTAAGCCTGGCAACAGGATCCTGATCAAGCTGCTTCTGGCATTCAGCGGATCTTACTTGTTTTCGATCAGCGTGCTGCATCTTTTACCTGAGACCTACGAAGCCGACGCGAATACAGGGGTTTTCATCCTCATGGGTTTCTTTTTGCAGATCATACTTGAGTTTTTCTCAGAAGGTATTGAGCACGGACACATTCACGTTCACAAGGAAGAACCTGCTTTTCCTGCAACCATCCTCATCAGCCTTTGCATTCACTCCTTCCTTGAGGCAATGCCTATTTCAGCAAAAACACACGATGCTTCACTGACTTCTGCGTTTGTTGCCGGTATCATCCTCCACAACATTCCAATCGCTCTTGCCCTTATGAGCATGCTTATGCAGTCGGGTGTGAACAGGATAAACTCTTCACTGATTCTTCTTGTCTTCGCGATCATGGCTCCTTTGGGTATGCTCGCAAGCAACTTCATCGGATCAGGAATGATCGCCGACCTCGAAACATTTTTCTCGAGGATCATGGCTGTTGTGCTTGGTATCTTCCTGCATATCTCAACAACCATTCTTTTTGAATCGAGTGAAGATCACAGGTTCAATGTGCGCAAGTTCATTACTATTCTCGCCGGGTTCGCCATTGCTTACTTCACGGTATAAGGCCTGACGGATGAGCAGAGTAACGCTATTCGCAGATGTCATACTACCCTTGCCGGTTCCGAATCTATACACCTACAGGATCCCTTTTGAGCTGAATGATTCCATAAAAACAGGCATGCGTGTCCTTGTTCAGTTTGGAAAAAAAAAGATCTATACAGGACTTGTAAGAAAGCTTCATGAACAGCCTCCCAAAGATTACGAAGTAAAATACATTGATGCTTTGCTCGACACCATTCCAGTGGTGACGGAACTCCAGTTTGAATTCTGGGACTGGATATCTTCCTATTACCTGTGCTATCCGGGAGAGGTGATGAATGCCGCTCTTCCATCGGGTTTAAAGCTTGAAAGCGAAACCAAAATCGTTCCTGCCGAAGATGAATTCTCTGATGAGCAAAAACAGGTGCTGACGGATGAAGAATTCCTGGTAGTGGAAGCGCTGGAAACAAAAAAGCTTCTTACCATCAATGACCTCATCGCCATTGTGGGCATTAAAAACTCCGACAAGACATTAAACTCACTGATCAAAAAAGGATTTGCCTACCGTGAGGAGCATGTGAATGAAAAGTACAAGCCAAAAACGGAGGAGTTTCTTACTCTTACGAACGATGCAGATAATGAAGAATTCCTGCAGCAGCTTTGTGCCCAGCTTGAAAAGCGTGCCTTTAAGCAGCTTGAAGCAGTATTGGCTTTCATTCATCTGAGTGACCGGTACCAGAAGAAAAAGACCTGGATCAAAAAGCAGGATGTTCTAAAGAAATCCAATGCATCTTCAGCCGTAATTGATGAGCTTGTTAAAAAAAATGTATTTCACTCTGAGACGTTTGAAACCGGTCGTTTCCTGGCTGATCAGAAGAACAAAGACCTGCTGAACCTTGAGCTGAGTGAAGAGCAGGAGCAGGCCATCAGCGAAATAAATAAAAGCTTTAATGAAAACAAGATCTGTCTTCTGCATGGTGTAACTGCCAGCGGTAAAACCGAAGTGTACATCAGGCTCATCAAAGAAGCTTTGGCAAAGGGTGAACAGGTACTGTATCTATTGCCTGAGATCGCTTTGACAACTCACATTGTTACCAGGCTGAAAAAGCATTTTGGTGATGTGGTTGGTGTGTATCACTCAAGGTTCAATCCGAATGAACGTGTAGAAGTCTGGCAGAATGTTTTCGGACATGCTACAGATCCGGCTAAGCCAGCCTCCAGGCCCAAATATAATCTTGTGATCGGCGCAAGATCCGCGGTTTTTCTGCCATTTCAGAAACTCGGACTTGTAATTATCGATGAAGAGCATGATCCTTCTTTCAAGCAGACAGATCCGGCACCTCGATACAACGGACGTGACACCGCATTATACCTTGCTTCAATGCATAAAGCGAAAGCATTGCTTGGAACAGCCACGCCATCCGTGGAAAGCTTTTACCTCGCACGTTCCGGCAAGTATGGATATGCTTCCATAACAAAACGTTTTGCAGGTGTTCAGCTTCCTGAGATCATGATCGCTGACACGAAAGAGGCTTATAAGAAGAAGGAAATGAAGTCGCATTTTTCACCTTTTCTTTTAAACATGATGAAAGAGAAGATGGATGACAGGCAGCAGGTCATTCTTTTTCAGAACAGAAGAGGATTCGCACCAATGCTTGAATGTGAGACCTGTTCCTGGGTTCCGCATTGTCAGAACTGTGATGTGTCGTTAACCTATCATAAGGCCGGAAACCTGCTCAAATGTCATTATTGCGGATATTCCCTCAAGCCAATGACCACTTGTGCGGCATGTGGTGATGTGAACCTCAGGCTAAAAGGATTTGGAACTGAAAAGATCGAGGAGGAGCTTGCCATCTTTTTTCCTGAAGCGAAGATCAAGAGAATGGACCTTGATACCACCCGTTCGAAATATTCCTATATGCAGCTCATGAATGAGTTTGATGAAGGGAACATTGACATTCTTGTTGGTACACAAATGATCAGTAAAGGACTTGATTTTGACAATGTAGGTCTGGTGGGTATTCTGAATGCAGATTCGATCATGAATTTTCCTGACTTCCGGGCACATGAACGTGCGTATCAGCTGATGTCACAAGTGGCAGGACGTGCAGGAAGAAAGCAGAAAAGGGGAACCGTCATCATTCAAACCAGACAGCCTTATCATTCGATCATACAGGCAGTGACCCGTAATGATTACTTCGCAGTATATGAGAACGAAGTGCTTGAGCGAAAGAACTTTCATTACCCGCCTTTTCACCGGCTGATACATCTTACCATCAAACACAGGGATCAGAAGGTCGCGGAGCAGTCAGCGAATGTGTTTGGTCAAATGCTAAGACAGAAGCTCGGTAACCGTGTCGTTGGTCCTGAAGCCCCTGGTGTTGCCCGGGTACGAAACTATTTTTTACAGCAGATCCTTCTGAAGTGTGAACGTGAGCTGTCCATGAAGCAGGTCAAGGAGTTCATCATGCAGATCATCCAGGTGCTAAGGGTTGACCCAAAATTCAAAGGAATTGTGATCGCTCCGGATGTCGATCCACAGTAAAGACTACCTGTAAAAATCAAGCACCGCCTTTACATAGCAATCTGCAACCTGCCTGACTCGTTCAGATGTTTTGATTCCCTGGACATCGATGGTACAATCGCAAAGACTTCTGCATTCAAGGTAATTATCCTGGTAGAGGCTTTCTCCGTAGGCGAGCGGACCATGAACTAATCGTGTCAGTGCAAGGTTTCTTGAATAAACGCCTTTCGATTTTGTACTCAATGATTCTTCACGCAGGTAGATGGCATCTTTAGGTGTTGCGGCCGGTACCTTGAGCTTCAGTACAAAATTTTCAACGAGTGCACCTGCCAGCTTTTCGCTGTTGTCAAGGTCGTCGGTAATGATCATCCTGAGCAGCTCAATCCTGTTGCGTTGACCGTTCATGTTTTTAGTGATGAGGTTTCCGCCGATGAATGCCATGGTGAAATTTTTCGATCCTGGCCTTGTCCAGCCTGTGTTGGTTTCATCCACATTGTAATGAATGATCAGTGACAGATCAGGTCCGAATGCATTGATCTTCTTTGCACGCTCCAGCAATTCAAGTGTTTTGAATTTCTCATGAAAGATCTTTTTGGCAGAAGAGATCCCTGCTTCCGGAACTTCTTTTTTAAGCCATTCTTCATAGCTTATTCCGAATGCGCTCTGGTTTGATTTTTCACGTGTCATGAACACCGTTGCCCCAAGTTTTTCAAGCTCCTCCTTCACCATAAGCGCGGTAGCCAGTGTGAGCTGCCCTTCGATCAGGTTCAGCATTTCAGCATTCGATGCAGAGTCATTTCTTAGGAACAAGCATTTACCTTCGATCCTGGCCATGAGTGAATCTCCTGCCATGTGTCCCGGATCTAATGCGATCTTCTTACCCTTCAATACAGCACCATTGAAGTTTGTGGTGTTGGAAACAGTCTGTGCAGGCGCGATGAACTTCCCTTTTTTAAAATAGGTCAGGATGGAATCAGGCTGACTTCTGATCATCCTGTTAAAGACCTCCGCTTCAGTCCATCTGACAAAGAATTCAGGCTTTCGTGCTTTCTTGTCGGCAGGGCTTGCAAAGACAGTTACTCCTGAATCAGACAAAGAATAAAACCCCGAAAGATTTCCGTCATGATCGATGTAGGTTTTGATTCGCTGTTCAGCTTTGCCCTTTGGAGTTAAAATGCTTTGGGCTGATGTTGTATTGTAAACAAGGAGAAAAAGTAAGCTCAGTAAAGAGAGTGCGTACCTGTTAGCCATTTTGCACAACGCTTTTATAGAGGTCATTCCAGACTACATCATTCAAAGGTGGAATAGCTTCTATAACGATGGTTTCTTTCTTTACCGGATGCTCGAAGCTGATTTTTCTCGCATGCAGATGGATGGATGCATCTTCGTTTCCTCTTCGGAATCCATATTTTACATCGCCCTTGATCGGACATCCTATCGCTGATAGCTGAACTCGGATCTGGTGATGGCGTCCTGTAACAGGGTTGATCTCAAGCAGGATGTAGTTTGTTGAGGCCGCAATGATTTTGTAGTAAAGTTCAGAACGTGATGAACCGGGCACTTCTTTATCATATGCCCTGGAAGTGTTTGTCTGCTCATTTTTTTTCAGATAGTGTACAAGATGTCCTTCCTGTGGGATCTGATCATTCTTTTTCACTACTGCCCAATAGGTTTTCTGAACATTCCTGTCACGGAATAATTCATTCATCCTTGACAACGCTTTGCTGGTTCTTGCGAAGAGAACGACACCGCTAACCGGCCTGTCCAGCCTGTGAATTGTGCCAAGATAAACATCACCTGGCTTAAGAAATTTTTCTTTGATGTACCCTTTGACAAACTCACTTAACGGCGTATCTCCAGTCTTGTCGCCTTGTACGATCTGTGAAGGCTGTTTATTTACAGCGATGATGTGGTTGTCTTCATAGATCACGTCAACCTGCTCGCTGCCTTGTCCTCTCATCAGTATTGCTCGTTTTCGTTAGGAAAGTCCTTTGATTTAACATCTGAGATGTAATTCTTTACAGCACCTGTGATGTCTTCATACAGGTTGAGGTATCTTCTCAGGAACCTTGGATTGAATTCATAGGTAAGGCCAAGCATGTCATGAAGCACCAGCACCTGTCCGTCAACACCGCTTCCAGCGCCTATTCCGATGATTGGAATGGATATTTCCTGTGCAACCCGGGTGGCAAGCTTTGCAGGAATTTTTTCAAGTACCAGCGCAAAGCAGCCAGCTTCCTGAAGAATGTGTGCGTCTTCAATCAGTCGTTGAGCTTCTTCTTCTTCCTTTGCCCGCACGGTGTAAGTTCCGAATTTATAGATGCTCTGGGGTGTCAGTCCAAGGTGACCCATGACAGGAATTCCTGCTGAAAGTATCCTTAGAATGGATTCCTTCACCTCTTTACCGCCTTCCATCTTCACTGCGTGAGCGCCGCTTTCCTTCATGATCCTGATGGAGGAGGTGAGAGCCTCTTTGGAATTTCCCTGGTATGAACCAAACGGAAGGTCAACAACGACAAGCGCTCTGTCGATGGCACGGATCACGGAGGATGCATGATAGATCATCTGGTCAAGCGTGATCGGCAACGTGGTTTCATGTCCGGCCATGACATTGGATGCAGAATCACCCACCAGGATGACATCTACACCGGCATGGTCAACAATGCGCGCCATGGAATAATCATAGGCCGTTAACATGGATATCTTTTCCCCCCGCCTTTTCATTTCCTGAAGTACATGGGTAGTAACCTTTTTTATCTCGCGTGCAGCTGACATGTCTTGTATTTGGCGGCAAAGCTAAATAAAATTCATGTCGTGGCGTTTAACAGGATATCCCCGATTTACAATTACTTGTATCTTTGCACCTCTCATGAAGAATAAAATGCAACGTACCTTTCTTTTCCTCCTCACTGCCATCACAATACTTTTCAGCGCCTGCTCCACAGATCTGGACATCAACGCACCTTATAAAAGGACAACTATTGTGTACGGACTTCTTAATCAGAACGATTCGGTGCAGACAGTGCGCATCCAGCATTCCTTTCTTGGAAAGGCAAGTGCATATGATATGGCAAAAGAGAAGGATTCACTCTTCTATAAGCCAAACGAGATCAGTGTGCAGATCAAGAAAATGCTGAATAACCAGGAGGTAGGAGCAGTGACACTTTACGAAGTAAGAAGAAATACAGATGCCGGCATCTTCGCTTCCGATAGCATTCCAATGTACCAGACTCTTGCGAAGGACAGTGATTTCTTTGATTCAAAAGCACCGGATCAGGCCAATCCTACGACGTTTTATCAGTACAACCTGGTTGTTTCTGAAGCCGCAACAGGCAAGGTCATTTCTGCCAAAACAAATCTGATCCCTGATTTTTCAGTGACCTGGCTGGCGACATCCGTGGCATTCAGAGGCCAGGGAAAATATATCAATCCGGTTGTTTCGTGGAGTGCTCCTTATTTCGGACGAGTGTACAACATGTCCATGCGGTTTTATTATACCGAGTTTGATCCAACCACAGGCGAAAGAAAAGATACATCATACATCGAATTTCCATTTGGAAGTCAGACTTCTTCAAGCCTGAACGGTACTCAGGAACTTACTCAAAAGATCGATGGAGAAACATTTTACAGAGTATTGAAAGACAGCCTTGATGCCAGAGACCGTCGCAATGGCTTCAGGTATGTAAGGTACATCAATTACTTCCCGTCGAACATTCAGGCTACACCAAATGAAAATGTGTGGTTCACTTTTACATTCAATGTCGGGAATGATGACCTCAATACCTATATCAATCTGAATGCGCCCTCTACAGGACTTGTACAGGAAAAACCATTGTTCACCAATGTAAATAATGGCATCGGGCTGTTTGCCTCAAGAACGAGCAAGACCATCCGCAAAAAGATCGAAAAGGAAACCAACGAAGAACTGTTCTCCGGAGCCGTAACCAATGGTCTTTTCAGGAAATGCGATGCTGGTACATCGTTTATGTTCTGTCAATAGAACCAGGTACAGGCATGCTTATCGGCCTGACTGAATTCTGACAATTCGTCAGTACCTCCTATATCTAACCCGCATTTTTTCAGATAATTCCTGCCAATGGCAGACCTATAGGGCAGTGGCATAATCATTGACTTATCAGGGCGGTTTTATACTGAAACACATTAATTCATAAATACTTTTTAAAATGGCAAAAATCATAGGTATTGACCTTGGGACAACCAACTCCTGCGTAGCAGTAATGGAGGGAAATGAACCCGTGGTTATTCCGAACAACGAGGGGAAACGAACCACTCCTTCCATTGTTGGATTCATGGACAATGGAGAAAGAAAAGTTGGTGATCCTGCAAAACGTCAGGCGATCACAAACCCAAGGAAGACGATATTCTCCATCAAGCGATTCATGGGAAACAGCTTCAGCGAGGTTGAGAACGAAGTTCATCGTGTACCTTATGAAGTGGTTAGAGGAGACAACAATACACCGCGTGTAAAGATTGACGATAGAAATTATACACCACAGGAGATCTCTGCAATGGTGCTTCAAAAAATGAAGAAAACAGCAGAGGATTACCTTGGACATGAAGTGACAGAAGCTGTTATTACAGTGCCTGCTTATTTTAACGATTCACAGCGAAATGCAACCAAAGAAGCTGGTGAGATCGCTGGTCTGAAAGTTAGAAGGATCATCAATGAGCCTACGGCTGCGGCCCTGGCTTATGGTCTGGACAAGAAACACAAGGATATGAAGATCGTTGTGTTCGACTGCGGAGGTGGAACACATGACGTTTCTGTACTTGACCTGGGTGATGGTGTATTTGAAGTGAAATCCACTGAAGGAGATACACACCTTGGTGGAGATGACTTTGACCAGAGGATCATTGACTGGCTTGCTGAAGAATTCCAGAAGGATGAAGGACTTGATCTTAGAAAAGATCCAATGGCGCTTCAGCGATTGAAAGAAGCCGCTGAAAAGGCAAAGATCGAATTGTCCAGCGCAACAAGCACAGAGATCAACCTGCCTTACATCATGCCTGTAAATGGTATGCCTAAGCACCTTGTAAGAACTTTAACTCGTGCGAAATTCGAACAGCTTGTTGATGACCTGATCAAAAGAACCATCGACCCTTGCAGAACATCGCTTAAAAAAGCTGGTTACTCGGTAAATGATATTGATGAGATCATCCTTGTAGGTGGATCAACAAGAATTCCAGCTATTGTTGAAGCTGTTCAGAAATTCTTTGGAAAAGCTCCTTCAAAAGGTGTGAATCCGGATGAAGTTGTTGCAATTGGTGCAGCGATCCAGGGAGGTGTATTAACAGGTGAGGTGAAAGATGTACTTCTTCTTGATGTAACTCCATTGTCGCTTGGTATCGAAACAATGGGCGGTGTAATGACCAAGCTGATTGATTCAGGAACAACAATTCCAACCAAGAAGTCAGAAACGTTCAGCACAGCCTCTGATAACCAGCCATCTGTAGAGATTCATATTCTCCAGGGTGAGCGACCAATGGCCAATGCAAACAGGACGATCGGAAGATTCCACCTGGATGGCATTCCACCGGCACCAAGAGGGGTACCTCAGATCGAAGTGACATTCGATATTGATGCAAATGGTATCCTGCATGTATCCGCAAAAGACAAGGCTACAGGAAAATCACAATCCATCAGGATCGAAGCAAGCTCGGGACTAACTGATGAAGAAATCAAAAAGATGAAAGCGGAAGCGGCCGCGAATGCAGAAGCTGATCAGAAGGCAAAGGAAGAAGTGGATAAGCTGAACCAGGCAGATGCGATGGTTTTCCAGACCGAAAAGCAGTTGAAAGAATACGGTGAAAAGCTACCTGCTGATAAGAAAGCACCGATCGAATCTGCTTTGGCAAATCTGAAAACAGCACACGCTGCAAAAGATTTTGCAGGAATTGATTCCGCATTGGCAGCTTTGAATACTGCATGGCAGGCTGCAAGCCAGGAAATGTACAATGCGACACAAGGACAGCCCGGAGCTGAAGGTGGAGCAGGTACTGCCGGCGATACAACTGGAAGCACAGGCGGAGGAAACGAAGCAACTGATGTTGATTTCGAAGAAGTAAAAGACGATAAGAAATAAGATCGCTTTTGCTCAATAAAAAAGGGACTGCGAAAGCGGTCCTTTTTTTTATTCATTATTTTATCTTTTCATCACCATAAATTCCACACGACGATTGAATGCCCTGCCTTTTTCTGTGTTATTGTCAGCAACAGGCATGGGTTCACCAAATCCTTTTGTCGTAAGCCGGTAGCTCTGAATCCCGGTTGATACCAGGTATTTTTTAACAGCTTTCGCTCGCCTTTCCGATAGATCCTGGTTATGCTCTTCGGATGCCTGCCCATCCGTATGTCCTCTCACTTCCAGCTCCAGTAAAGGGAATTTGCGCAGGATACTCACAAGCCTGTCAAGTTCTTTATAAGATTGTGGCAGAAGCACATCTTTGTCTGTTTCAAAAAGAATAGCCCGCAGAATGAAGCTTGAACCAGGAGCGAGCGTATCTTTTTGTTCAATGGGATCCAGTGCTTCAGGTGTAGGCACTTCATCGGACTCTGATTCACTACTTTCTGAAACAAGCATAACCGAAATGCCATCGAGATAATAATAAGCACTGCTGACATCAGAAAACTTCTTAACCTGTATTCGTTTGCCATGCCTGTTTAGCACAAAGTTTCCAATGGTGATGTATCGTTCACCTCCCTTGGCTACATATTCAGCTGATAACTGGACCCAGGATTTCCTGTCAGTGAAAAACCCTTTGTTTGTTCCCTCAAAGCTGATCTGTGGAGTGACATTGGTCATTGTAGTATGGTCATTGAAAAATTTTCGGGAAGAAGTGAATGCTGCCTCTATCTTATCCACTGCATACATGGAGTTATCGGCGAGGCTGATGTGAAAAGTCAGCTTGTATCTTGAGCCTTTCTTCAATGGCATAGAGAGCTCAGTCTGCAGATATTCCTTGTAATCATAGTACTGCGATTCAAATAGGATAAGTCCGGCATATCCGTTTCCATCAAAGGGTTTCTGCTTTCCACAGATGTTATTCGGAACAGCAACCTGAGAATGCTTTCCACTGCACTTGTTAAAAAGATCGGGGGTGCCTTTGGTAGGTGAATACCAGAATACAGATGCGTTCAGCATGGATATCCCTCCAGGACAAAATTGCAATGCTTCAACACCGGGATCTTTAAGAAGTTCCTGGGCTTGAATGGCAAATGGCATAAGAAGCAGTGTTAGCAGCCTTTTCACAAAAATTGTCCTTTAATTGAATTAACTTTACACTTCAGTAAAAATTCTATTGACTAGCAGGTTTTTCATAAAGTTAGCTTACCGCGGAGACAATTACCATGGCTGGCAGAAACAGGATAATGCATGTTCTGTCCAGGAGACGCTCGACGATTCACTGAGCACGCTTTTCGGAATGCCTGTTGAAACCGTTGGTTGTGGAAGAACAGATGCAGGGGTTCATGCCCTTGAGTTTTTTGCCCATGCCGATCTGCCTTCAGGTATCGATACAAAACAATCTGTTTACAAGCTGAACAAGCTGCTGCCCAAAGACATTGCTGTATATGAAGTGCTGCCTGTAAAGGATAACGCGCATGCACGATTTGATGCCATAAAAAGGACGTATGATTACAGGATCACACGCATGAAAGATCCATTCAGCAATGAGCTTAGTTATTATTATTATGGCATGCTGGATCTTGATAAGATGAATGAATGCGCAGGAATGCTTTTGGAACATGCAGATTTTTCTGCATTCAGCAAATCAAACACACAGGTGAACAACAACCTCTGCGAGATTTTTTTTGCTGGCTGGACAAAGCATCAGCATGAATATATTTTTACTATTTCAGCAAACCGTTTTCTGAGAAACATGGTGCGGGCGGTAGTCGGAACGCTTTTAGAAGTTGGCAGGGGAAAGTTATCAAAAGAAGGATTTCTTGAAGTGATTGAAGGCAGGAACAGGTCTGACGCCGGAGCATCGGTTCCTGCTTCAGGTTTATTTCTTAAAACGGTTCAATACCCGGCTACAGTGTTTGTAAAATGAGCAGGAGCGTTTCAGGAAAAGCATTCGATATTGGTTTGTTCAGCAGGATCTTTTCCTATGTTAAACCTTACAAAAAGCTGTTCTATGGAACACTGGGGATCATTGTTGTCCTCGGTGCTCTTGCCACTACACGTCCATTGCTTGTTCAATACACCTTCGACAGGTATGTAATGACCGGTAACCTCACGGATGTGATCATCATGATCTCGGTGATGTTTGCCATGCTTATTGCAGAAGGATTACTTCAGTTCACGGAAACATGGTTCACCGCGATGTTAGGCCAGAATGTGATCCGAGATCTGCGCAGCCAGCTGTTGAATCACCTGCTTCGGTTTCGCTTAACTTATTTTGATAACACTCCTGTCGGAACTCTTGTCACCAGGCTGGTTTCAGATATTCAAACCATTGCTGATGTATTCTCTGAAGGATTCCTTGAGATCGTCAGTGACATGCTCAAGGTTATCGTGATCATCATCATCATGTTTTCCATTGATGTGAAATTATCATTGATCACATTGAGTACCATCCCTGTGCTGCTTTTCGCCACATACATCTTCAAGAATGCAGTGAAGAATGCGTTCCAGGATGTGAGAAACCAGGTGGCGCGTCTGAATGCATTTGTCCAGGAACATATTACCGGCATGAGCATCGTGCAGATCTTCAACAGGGAAGAAAAGGAGTTTGAAAAGTTCAGGGAGATCAATAAAAAACACCGTGACGCCAATGTTCGGTCTATCTGGTATTATTCTGTTTTCTTTCCTGTTGTGGAGGTCCTTTCCGCAATCTCCACTGGCTTGCTGATCTGGTGGGGTGGTAAGGAGATCGTTGGTGAGCAGGTGTCTGTAGGTTTGATCCTCGCGTTTCTCATGTACCTGAACATGCTGTTCCGTCCGATCAGGCAGCTGGCAGATCGTTTTAATACACTTCAGATGGGTATGGTCGGCTCTGAGCGGGTATTCAGGATCCTTGACACCAATGAGTCCATCATCGATTCTGGAACCCTCGATGCTTCAGAAATTCGCGGAAAGGTAGAGTTTCGGAATGTCTCTTTTTCTTATAAGGAAAATGACTGGGTGCTCCGGAACATTTCTTTTAAAGCTTCTCCAGGTGAAAAGATCGCTCTTGTAGGAAGAACGGGTGCTGGCAAAAGTTCTGTGATCAACCTCGTCAATCGTTTTTATGAGCATCAGCAGGGAGATATCCTGATCGATGATATCGATATCCGTGAATATACACTTGAATCTTTAAGAAAGAACATTGTATATGTACTTCAGGATGTATTCCTTTTTTCAGATACCATCGCGAATAACATTTCACTGAACGATCCATCTATCTCAAGGGAGCAGGTGATCGCAGCAGCGAAAGCGCTTGGTGCGGATGAATTCATTTCCAGGCTGCCTGGTGGGTATGACTTTAATGTCAAGGAGAGAGGTGGAATGTTATCCGTTGGCCAGCGTCAATTGATCTCATTCGTTCGTGCCTATGTGTTCAACCCCAAGGTGCTTATTCTTGATGAGGCGACTTCTTCTGTGGATAGTCAGTCCGAAGCTGTGATCCAGCAGGCAATTGAAAAGCTTACAAAAGGACGTACATCGGTTGTAATTGCGCACCGCCTGGCCACCATTCGTAATGCAGATACCATTCTTGTTTTTGATCATGGAGAGATCGTGGAAAGAGGTTCACATGATGTTCTTCTGAAAGAAAAAGGATACTACAAAGAGCTTTACGAAATGCAGTTCAAATGGCTGCAGCCAGCGGTATAGTGGCATCGTTCTTGTTTTTTATTGTTTGGATTAGTGCAGAGAGATTATGAGGATAGAAAATGGAATGACCCCTTCACAGAATTTATATTATGCCCTGGGGGAGCTGGCTTATGCGATCGCTAAAAGTGATGGAGCGATTCAGGAAGAAGAGAAGAGAACCCTTCACGATATCGTGACAAGGGAAGTTCAAAAGGATAATGTCGATATTGATTACTCCGAGATCATCTTTTCAATCATGTCAAAAGATGCCACCGATGTTGAAACAAGCTATGGATGGGCTCTTTCAGAGATCAGAAATAACCGTCACTATTTCAACGATGCTTTTAAAGAAACATTTGTAACTGTATTGTGCAAGGTCGCTGAAGCATTCCCTCCGGTAACAGCCCAGGAGAGAACGCTTATTGACAGATTCAGAAACGATGTAAGGAAGCTTGACGTTAATTAAGCTTTTCCTTCAGGTATTTTCCTGTGTAGGATTGCTTGCATTTAACGAGCTCTTCAGGTGTGCCTTCAAAAACAAGTGAGCCTCCATCCTTACCACCTTCAGGGCCAAGGTCGATCACCCAGTCTGCTGATTTGATCACTTCCTGGTTGTGTTCAATGATGATGATGGAATGTCCGTTTGCGAGCAACGCATTAAATGAATGGAGCAGCTTGCTGATATCATGATAGTGTAGCCCTGTTGTTGGTTCATCAAAAATGAACAGCGTGCTGCCTTCTGATGTGCCTTTGCTGAGGAAAAATGCCAGCTTTACACGTTGTGCCTCTCCACCGCTCAATGTGCTCGATGATTGTCCAAGCTTGATATATCCAAGGCCAACCTCTGCTAGTGGCTGCAGTTTCTGAATGATCCTGCGATCGGTGTTTGTCGCATCTTTCGGATCTTCAAAAAAGGAAATTGCATCATCCACCGTAAGATCCAGCAGATCGGCAATGTTCTTTCCCTTGTACTCTATTTCAAGAACTTCATTCCTGAATCGTTTGCCATGACAAGCTTCACATGTAAGTTCAATATCAGCCATAAACTGCATCTCGATCTTTACGATACCTTCTCCTTCACATACTTCACATCTTCCGCCATCTACATTGAATGAGAAATGGGAAGGTTTGTATCCCCGGCTTTTGGCAAGGGGCTGGTCTGCATACAAAGCGCGTATCTCATCATACGCTTTGATATAAGTAACCGGGTTTGAACGTGATGATTTTCCGATAGGATTCTGATCGATCATTTCAACTTCAGAAAGATCATCGATGTTGCCGGAAAGCTTGTCATGCATACCAGTCTGTTCACCATATCCACCGAATCTTTTTTTCAGGGCAGGGTAGAGGATCCTCTTTACAAGACTTGTTTTTCCTGATCCGCTCACTCCGGTAACTACAGTCAGCACATTGAGAGGGAAGGTTACATTAACACCTTTCAGGTTATTTTCACGGGCGCCTTTCAGATCAATTGATCGTTTCCATTTTCTCCTTGATTTTGGTACAGCGATCTTTTCACGGCCTGTAAGATACAGTGCGGTAAGACTGTCATTCTCCTTTTCAAGCTCTGCATGGGTTCCATGAAACACTACGTTTCCTCCCCATGAGCCGGCACCGGGACCAATGTCGATCAATAGATCTGCAGCACGCATGATCTCTTCATCGTGCTCCACAATGATCACCGTATTTCCCAATTCCTTAAGTGATTTCAGGACACTTATCAGCCTGTGTGTATCACGAGGATGAAGGCCGATCGAAGGTTCATCGAGTATGTACATGGAGCCTACAAGACTGCTTCCAAGTGAAGTAGCCAGATTGATACGTTGTGATTCTCCTCCTGACAAACTATTCGAAAGTCTGTTCAGTGTGAGGTATCCTAATCCAACATCGATAAGAAATTGCAACCTGTTTTTGATCTCCTGGACAAGCCTCTTCGCAATATTGAATTCTGTTTCCGATAGCCTGATGTTGTTGAAATGCTCAAGAAGATCCGATACAGGCATCAGTACAAGGTCTGTGATGGAATGCCCGTCGATCTTGACATACGAAGCATCCTGGCGAAGCCTTGATCCATGACATTCAGGGCAGATTGTTTTTCCTCTGTACCTCGAAAGCATGACGCGGTACTGGATCTTATAGGTGTTCTCTTCTACATATTCAAAGAATGCATCCAGGCCATGGAAGTATTTATTTCCTTTCCAGAGAAGCTTCTTTTGTGCAGCAGTGAGATCTGCAACGGGACGGTGAACCGGAAAGTCGAACTTGTGTGCCTGACGGATCAACTCATCTTTCCATTCGCTCATCTTTTCACCTTTCCAGCATACAATGGCATCTTCGTAAACCGAAAGGCTCTGGTCAGGAATGACTAGGTCCGGATCAACACCAATAACGCTTCCGAATCCTTCACATTTCTTACAGGCTCCAACCGGATTATTGAAGCTGAAAAAATGAACGCTTGGTTCTTCAAACTTAATTCCATCGAGCTCAAACCTGTTTGAAAAACCTGATGATTGTGTCAGGTCGTCAGCATTCTCAATCGTGCATTCACCTTCACCTTCATAAAATGCGGTTTGCACAGAGTCTGCAATCCTGTTCGCATTGTCTTCATCATCAGCGTCAACAGAGATCCTGTCGATAACGATGAACAAAGGCTCTTTTTCGCTGATCTTCTGATCGATCGCGTCCTGGAGCTTAATGATATTTCCCTGGTATTTGATCCTCGCAAAACCCTGTTGAAGCAATACACCCAGATGTTCCTTCCTTGGCCGGTCTTTCTTTGGCTTCAGAGGAGCCAGCATATTGATCCTGGTGCCCTTCGGAAGGGAAAGGATATAGTTGACCACATCGGTAACAGTATGTCGTTTTACAACCTTTCCTGATTCAGGAGAATAGGTTACACCAACCCGGGCATACAATAGCTTGAGGTAATCAAAGATCTCAGTAGAGGTGCCCACGGTCGAACGCGGATTACGGGCAGTAACTTTCTGTTCGATAGCGATAGCCGGAGATATTCCTTTGATGTAATCCACCTCAGGCTTATCCAGCTTGCCGAGAAATTGCCTTGCGTAAGCGGAAAGACTTTCAACATAACGCCTTTGACCTTCCGCGTAGAGTGTGTCAAAAGCGAGGGAAGATTTCCCCGAACCCGAAAGTCCGGTTATCACCACGAGCTTGTTCCGGGGTATTTCAACGTCTATGTTCTTCAGGTTATGGACCCTGGCGCCCTTGATATATATGGAAGATTTTCCTTTTGTCATTCTGTTAAAAACTGCAAAATTAACGTAATCGCTGTATGATTTTTGTGTTTGTTATAGTATATTTGATAGTAAGAAAATAAATTCAAACAGCTAACAATAAGACATAAGGTCTTACGTTACTGCCAGTATAACCTAAAAAAGGAGGCGCATAGCAAAAATCTCTACTTCTAATAAAAAGTAAACTTAATAGAAACGGAGGTTATTATGCTTGCCCGAAATAAACTTAGCGATCAGGAGCTTATCCAGCTTTATGTTAAGGGAGACGAAACGGCTCTCGAATTTCTGATCAATCGTCATAAATCAAGATTATTTACCTACATCTTTCTGTTGATCAAAGACAGGGAGCTTGCTGAAGATGTGTTCCAGGATACGTTCATGAAAGTCATCCGGACCTTGAAAGGAGGCTCTTATAATGAAGAGGGTAAATTCCTGCCATGGGTGATGCGTATTGCGCACAACCTGATCATTGACCACTTCCGCAAAAGCAGCAAGATGAGAGCAACCCGAAGCACCGATGAGTATGACGTGTTTGAGACGCTGGATCTTCTGGAAGACAATGTGGAAGACAAAATGGTAAAAGATCAGATCCACCAGGATATCAGGAAGATGATCGAACAGCTGCCTCCAGAGCAAAAAGAGGTGCTGATGTTGAGAGCGTATGAGGATATGAGCTTTAAGGAAATCTCAGATCTTACGAATGTCAGTATCAACACAGCTCTCGGCCGTATGAGGTATGCGATCCTGAATCTTAGGAAAATGGCTGAAAAGAATAATATTATTCTGTCAATGTAATTTTTCAGGAAATGAAATACTAAAACGGCACGAGGTTCGTTTAAGCCATAAAAACAACCTTGCGCCTATGAAGCAGATATCTACTCCTGCAACCAATTCAGAATTAAAAGCAGCTGATGATAAAGAATGTGAGCAACAGGGTGCCATCGATCATGGTGCCCTCTACATTCCTTCTGAACGTTGCACCCGAAACATCATGGCTTTTTCACGATCATTTGATGTCATGAAAAGCCAGCTGCTGGGTCACATTGAGATTTTCAGGAATTAACCGGTAAACAGATTTGTTTTACCACAGAAATGCATTGATTTATGATCAATGCATTTCTGTTTTCATCATGACCATCATTGATGAATTGATCCCTTGCGCCATGCATACTCCTTCGAGTTGCTACCTTTGCACCTGTGACTACAAAAGAAAGATTCGCATCCGTTATTGATTATTTCAGCAGGGAAATGCCTGTCGCTGAAACGGAGCTTCATTATACCAATCCTTTTGAGCTCCTCGTGGCAGTAATCCTTTCCGCACAGTGCACGGATAAACGTGTAAATCTGGTCACCCCTGCATTATTCAAAGCTTTTCCTGATGCGGAAAGTCTGGCAGCTGCATCCTCAGATGAAGTTTTTCAGTACATCCGGAGCATCAGTTACCCCAATAATAAGGCGAAGCACCTGGTTGGTATGGCCCGCCTGCTCATTGAAAAATTCGGTGGTGTGATCCCGTCAGATATCAAAAGTCTGCAGGAATTGCCCGGAGTTGGGAGAAAGACAGCCAATGTGATTGCATCTGTTGTTTTCGAGCAGCCGGCACTTGCTGTGGATACACACGTGTTCAGGGTAAGCGCCAGGATCGGACTGACGCGAGGTTCAAAAACACCACTTGATACTGAAAAGCAGCTACTTAAGCATGTCCCAGAAAAGCTGGTCCCGATATTTCATCACTGGCTGATCCTTCACGGACGCTATACCTGCATCGCCCGTTCACCTAAATGCGGGGAGTGTGGACTCCGGAGCGTCTGCAAATACTTCCAGAATTCTTTAAAAAAAGCTGTGAATTGTTGATAAACATAAACGCTTGAAGATTGCATTTGTCAGGCTGTTTCAGGTTATTTGTATAGAAAGCAGTGATAGATTTTTTAGCAGGCCTTTTTTTACAAGATATGCATGAAACCAGGCTTAAGGCAGGAGATAAAGCTCCGGCATTTAAGGCAAAGGATGGTGATGGGAATGAGGTGACTCTGAAGGACCTGAAGGGAAGTAAAGTCGTTCTTTATTTTTATCCGAAGGATGATACGCCGGGTTGTACAAAAGAAGCCTGTAATCTTCGTGACAATCACTCCCTGCTTAAGAAAAAAGGATATGTGGTGCTTGGGGTGAGTGCGGATAGTGAGAAGTCACACCAGAAATTCAGAACAAAGTATAAGCTTCCATTTACCTTGCTTTCAGATCCTGATCATAAGCTTATCAAGGCATATGATGTATGGGGTGAAAAGAAATTTATGGGAAGGGTTTACGAAGGACTGGTCCGGACAACCTTTGTCATTAATGAAAAAGGATTTATTGAAAAGGTGATCACAAAAGTGAAAACCGCTGACCATACAGCACAGATTTTAGCCGATAAATAAATAACAAAACGAAAAATGAGCACAAAAGAAGCCAAAGAAGCCAAAGAAGGAAAAGAGATCAACAAGGAGAAGCTGAAAGCGTTACAGTTAACCCTGGATAAGCTTGAGAAGTCTTATGGAAAAGGTACGATTATGAAGCTTGGCGATTCCGCTATCGAAGAAGTGGAGGTTATCTCTACAGGTTCGATCGGACTTGATGCGGCTCTTGGTATCGGCGGATTTCCAAAAGGAAGGATCATTGAGATCTACGGACCAGAATCATCCGGTAAAACTACCCTCGCCATCCATGCGATCGCTGAATCACAGCGCAATGGCGGGATCGCAGCATTTATCGATGCTGAACATGCATTTGACCGTTTTTACGCTCAGAAGCTTGGCGTTGATGTGGAGAACTTGCTGATCTCCCAGCCAGATAATGGAGAACAGGCTCTTGAGATCGCTGAAAACCTTATCCGTTCCGGTGCAATTGACATTATCGTGATCGATTCCGTTGCGGCTCTTACGCCTAAAAGCGAGATTGAAGGCGAAATGGGTGATTCTAAAATGGGTCTCCAGGCCCGTCTGATGTCCCAGGCGCTGCGTAAGCTTACTGCTACAATCAACAAAACCCGCTCATGCTGCATCTTTATCAACCAGCTTCGTGAAAAGATCGGTGTGATGTTCGGAAACCCTGAAACAACCACAGGTGGTAATGCCCTTAAATTCTATGCTTCTGTTCGTCTTGATATTCGCCGCATCGGCCAGATAAAAGAAGGTGAAAGCATCATCGGGAACCGTGCTCGTGTGAAAGTCATCAAAAATAAGGTGGCGCCTCCTTTCCGTCTCGCTGAATTCGATATCATGTATGGCGAAGGAATTTCCAAACTGGGTGAGATCATCGATATGGGCGTTGATCACAACATCATCAAGAAAAGCGGATCATGGTTCAGCTATGGCGAAACCAAGCTCGGACAGGGAAGAGATGCCGTAAAGCAGCTGTTGGCCGACAATCCTGAACTCGCTGATGAGCTTGAAAAGAAGATCAGGGAAGTTCTTTCAAAGCTTAACTAAGAAAGATCAGACTATATTCCTAAGGCTTTCCGTTCTATTCGGAAAGCCTTTTTTATTTTTGTAAATATGAAGTACCTGAGTTTACTATTTCTTCTCGCAATCGCCTTCTATTCCTGCAAGCCGGAAGTGAAGAAAACTGATGGCGTTGTGTCTGAAATCCTAAAAGACACCCTTGACCCTGCATTGACCGCGCTGAATGACAGCATATCCAGGTCTCCGGAAAACCCTGAACTATACTACCGCAGAGCAAGTCACTACCTGTCCCGCCAAAACCTTTTAATGGCCAGGCCTGATATTGACCGTATGATGGCCCTTGACAGCTCGAAAGCCAAATACCTGATTGCGTATTCTGATCTTGTATTTATGTCAAACAGGACTTCTGAATCAAAACGAGTGCTCGAAAAGGTCGTTCAGCTTGAACCGAAAAATATCGAGGCACATCTAAAGCTTGCTGAGCTGTTTCTTTATGTGCGACAGTACAAGCTTTCGCTGGCTCATCTTGATGAAGTGATCGCAATAGATAAATACAACGCAAAGGCTTACTTCCTGAAGGGCATGGATTTTAAAGAGATCGGTGATACCGCCAAAGCAGTAAGCTCCATGGAAACAACAATTGAACAGGATCCTCAATATTATAATGCCTGGATGCAGCTGGGACTTCTTCATGGGGCAAGAGGCAACCCGATTGCTGTTGATTACTATGATGGTGCACTCAAGATAAATCCCGGAAGCACCGAAGCACTATACAATAAAGCACTTTTCATCCAGGAAAACCTTCAGAATACAAAGGAGGCACGAAAAGTTTACCAGCAATTGCTGAACATTGATTCTTTGCATTCAAAAACCTGGTTCAACATCGGATACCTGGAAGTGCTCGAAAAGAATGATTACATAAAGGCACTTGATTATTTCATGAGATCTTACAAATATGATCCTGAATATGCGGATGCCGTATATATGATGGGCTATTGCGAAGAGAAACTGAATAAGCTTCCCGAAGCCATCAGTGATTACAAAACTGCACTTGCGATAGATCAAACACATTATCAGGCAAAAGAAGCTTTGGTGAGACTGGAAAAATTGTAAGCTTTACAGTATGGACGAAGTAATCCCGGATTTCGAGGCAACAAGACCACTTGAATACATCTGCTTTTTTTGTCTCAAAATCGATACGCTCGAAGGACCGGCATTTGCTTACCTGGCTGTTGACGCCTATTCAATGTTCGCGTATCAGCTGGAGGTAGAGGGTGATGACAGTGATCTGAGCATACTGAAAAGCATCTACACGCTATCTGAGCTGCCTGAGATCAACACGAATTACAATTCAGGTTATACCCTGGTGCTCGCTGATCATGAAGAGCTGGCTGACCGGATTAATGAAATAATTCATCCCTTTGGGAAGGTGATTTTCAACAGGAAGTACACTGAAATGATCACACGTCCTGTTATTGATTCAATGACAGAATACCTGAATAAAAGAAACAAATAGTTTTTCGGTAGTGTTCAGGCCAGGTGAAAAAACTATTTGTCTCAAAAATGATCTTGACGATCAAGATTACATATTCATCTTCGCTGTCTGATCTTCCTGGAACAAGCCATGAATATTTCCATCGGGATCAGTGAAGTACGCCAGCCATCCCACAGTAGGTATGGCTATCTTTGAAACCACTATATTCCCGCCTGCTTTTTCAACATCTGCACAAGCTTTTTCTATGTCGGTTACCTGGATGGAATTTGCGACAGGTTGCATTGGATCTTTCTTTTTCATCAGGCCGCCATTGATCCCAGGATCTTTATCATCACCGGTGATCACAGACCAGTATTGTTCTGTTCCGAATTGCTGAAATTTCCATCCGAAGACTTCTTTAAAAAAATCCATTGTCTTTTCAGGATCATTACAAGGAATTTCAAAATGCACGACACGGTTGCTCATATAGATAAGTTTAATTGGTTCACCCTTCCAATATAGAAAATTGTGCAGCGTGAGATGAATGTCGTTGCAGGAAATTCGTTACTCAGGAGTATAATTGAATTATCCGAAAAATCAGAATGACTATATCGATGGTGGATTACATTATTTAAGAACCCGCTGAAGCTCCCTGTGTTTCAAGGAAGATCTCCGGTTCGATCACTTTCCATACATCCACGTTATTGCTGATGCCTTTCACAACCCAGTGGTTATCGACTCTTTTGAAATAATAGATGTCTTCAAACTCAGTTCGTTCAACATGCTTTAAAAGTTTCACATGGCTCCTTACATACAGGTCGATCATTTCACCGGAGATATAAGCAGTAAATGTGTCTTTTGAATTTTCTATAAAGTCTTCCATGCCTATGATCCTGACTTCATCGATCTTTATATCACTCAGGTAATTATAAATGCGTCTTGAGCGTTGTCTGTTCAGGATTGATTGATAGACTTTTCGCAGGCCTGGTGCAGTTACATCGGCCACTTGTGACATGTTTTGAGCCATCCAGGCATCTTGCATCCTCACAAAAGTCTCTTGTATGAACTTGTGAAGTTGCGCCGGATCCCATAATGGATCTTTTGACTTCATTGAGGCGAGTAGTGAACTTATCTTCCGTGATTTATAGCTGATGATCCATTGGTATGCTTTAAAGGAAATGAAGGCCAGTATTAAAAGTGAAAGGATGATAATAACCAGCCGCACGTCATCTCCTTCCTGCCATTGAATCCCTCTACCACCTGAGCCGCCATGAAATCCTCCCCCAAATCCCCCACCACCGCCACCACCGCCACCACCACCGCCTGCACGGGAATATGCGTCTGAAAAGAAAAGTAAACCAGCAGCAATAAATGATAAGCTTCCGGGAAATTTATTCATGTTCTGTTTTTTCGGAATATTCATTATGAAAACTTGCTGCCGTTTTTAATTACTTCTTTGGAACATTTTTATTCAGGATGATTTATTTAGTGAGGAGCTCATCATTGATTATCCTGCTGAATTTTTCAGCACCAATAAAATTCAAATGGTCATTGTCTTTGAAGTCTCTTTTGACAAATCTTGGGTCATTGAAATAATCAACATACCTGGTATCATATTTCGAACATAATGAAGTGATCAATTCATTGTTTTTGTTTAATAGGAGTGTGTCAGCAAATCTGGAATACGTTGACAACACAGGTGGAGTGATCAGGATCGGCTGGATATTACGCCTTTTAAGCTCCTTTACGAGATGATCGAGATACATGAGGTTCTGATCTATTCTTTCTTCTTTATACTGCTTTCTGTGAAACTGAACGCGCTGTTTTCCAAATTCATCATTAATGTTAACATGGTTGTCAACGGTATCCATTTTTAAGCTTCCGTTGGCCATATATTCGGATACAAGGTTCACATCAAATCCATTCACACAATAAGAGGCAGCACTTCTTGGTGTATATAGAAAAACCTTGCTATAGCACCGTAAATCCAATTTGTCAAGTTCCGGGAATTCAATATCCCAGTACTGCGAATAATAAAAGTCCCGCCATTTTTCGATGCCATCCGTCATCTCATATCCAAAGGAGAAATATGAAATATTAATTAAAACATAACGAAGCTTCGGCATTCTGTCAGCATACTTTAAAGTCAGTTCGCAATCATAGAATAATGACTGACTAATGTTGCTAAGATTAAATCCATACAGATCAAAATAGTCGGGATTAATTCCATAGGTTGCCTGTGAAGACCCAAGGACAAGGACTTCTATAGAATCCAACTTCTGTTCCAGCTTCGCTTTCTTGAAAGAATAACTGTTCGTTATTGTCCCCAGTTTATATTCCAGAAATATAAATGCAATGATCAGCGGGAAAATGAAAAGAACCGATTTTATTAAAAAAGTCTTCATCTCCTTTAAAATTGAAAATAGATGAACTGACGATCCTCAAAAACCCCTAGCAGGAAAATGGTTGCGATGACACTATAGTATACAGCCCACCGGACATATACCGGCTTTCTGGCAAACTCTTCCGGAAGATTCACTTTGCGCTGGACCAGGTGTACTGTTTCCAGCAGCACAATCAATAGCCCTGAAATGTAAAGATCTTTGATGCTTATACCCAGGTTTTGAACTATTGTCTTCTGATCCTGTATATCACCGATGAGCGTCGGTATTCCTGTAAAAATATGCTTGCTGATATAGAAGGCACTGTCCACGGAAGTCGCTCTGAAAAAGATCCATGCATAGGCAACTAGTGAGAAGGTGATAATGGTTTCCAGAAAAGTAATTTTGTCAAGGTATAAGTTGCGGTTTATTTTCTCCCTTAAATCTTTTGTTGCGAGTCCAATAACGAGGTAGAGTCCATGCAGTGCACCCCAGATCACAAACGTCCAGCTTGCACCATGCCACAGCCCGCTAACCAGGAATACAATGAAGAGATTCAGATACCACCTTGGGATTGTCACCCTGTTACCTCCAAGTGATATGTACAAATAATCTTTAAACCAGGTGGATAATGATATATGCCAGCGTTTCCAGAATTCCTGGATATTGGATGAATGGTATGGCCTGTCAAAGTTCTTCATGAGCCTGAATCCCATGATCCTGGCTGCCCCGATGGCCATATCTGAATAACCTGAAAAATCGCAGAATATCTGGAAGGTGAAGAAGACAGTGGCAATGATCAGGCTTAGACTATTGTAGCCTTGTGGTTGATCATAAACAGTATCCACTACAATCGCGAGCCTGTCTGCAATCACAACTTTCTTAAACAGGCCCCACGCCATGAGCCTGAGACCGCTGGTCACTCTTTCATAATCAAAATCAAACTTCTCCCTGAACTGATGTAACAGGTTCTGCGGTCGCTCAATCGGGCCTGCAACAAGCTGCGGATAGAACATCACATACAAAGAGTAAATACCAAAATGTCTTTCAGCTTTTTGATTTCCTCTATATACCTCAAAGGTATAGCTCATGGCCTGGAATGTGTGAAATGACAGCCCAATTGGCAGCAGCATGGATAAATAGGGTACAGGGTTGCTGGCACCAATGCCTTCAAGTAAATAGGAAAGGTTGTCGTTGAAGAAGTTATAATACTTGAATACCGCAAGCACTCCGATATTTGCGATGAGGCTGATAATCAGGAACTGCTTTCGCCTCTTTCCTTTCGCCTTTTCGATATAGATGCCGGCAAAGTAGTCGATCACGATTGTCGCACCAAGGATCAAAATATAAACAGGAACAAAAGCCATATAAAAGTAACAGCTGCTTATTAGCAATAGCTGCCATCTTTTGCTGTGGGGTAATGCAAAATACAGCGATGTCACTATGATGAAGAATATCAGAAAATGAAATGAATTAAAAAGCATTTCTATTATTCAGCTTTGGTTGTACTTATTAAACGGTAGTGAACTCCTGAAACCTATACCAGATTGGGCTTTCCGTTAAACTTAAAACTGAATGTGAAAATAACTAAAAGCAGTGAACAATAAGGAGAAATGAAGATAATGGAAATAGAGTGCGATCTTTTTATCCCTACAGGCAGATCCATTTTTTCTTGGAACCGTTATTCTGTAATAGGTTTTCAGATACTATTCTGAATCAGTGACCCCACGCATTAAACCGTAATTCATGATGTTGAATCCAAGCCGTGAATCGAAAACAGGATATACAGACTTAAGGTAATTCTGAAATTCACATTCCTGATTCAATGATCATCTTCAGCTTCCGGAGATCCTTACTATTCGCCCGCTTCATCATGAATTCCATAAAAAGAGCGAACAATTATGAAAAGCCTGTTGGGTTCCCTTTGTTCTGAAGTGTCATTAAAGTGGTGTCCATTTCTATAGCTTTCCATGTATATGTCGTTTCCATGGGAAAGGGACCTTCTGAAGTTCGCATGACAAGCCTGTTTCCAGGAATATAATCTGTGATCTCATAGGTGTAGGAAAGCTTCCTTCCAGGAAAATGAGCAACGAAGGCAACCTTGCTTCCAATTTAAAGGAGGAGAGGTCTTCCATTCAACAGACTTGATATTGACATACCATTCGCATGCATTCGATGGATCCGAAGCATACGTGGAAACAAGTTCTAGTGGTTTATATATCGTTATCTCAGTGATGACATCGACCATTCTTTAGTTGACTTTTCGTTTTATGAATATGCCTCAGACATCCTGTTCTTTTAGATTTAATGATCATCACCCTATGGTTTCCTGAAGCTGCAAAAGACAAAATTCTGTATCGTCTCAAATGGAGTTTTATGATCAACCCGAATGCACCTGATTTTATCGAAATATTGTTTCAGCCTGTTGGTCATGGAGGATTCTGAATACTGTTTGATCTCAATGCCACTACACTTTTTCGGACCCTCTTCTGAAAAAGTTCCAATCACAAGAACACCTGAGGGATTTATGTTTTTATGAGCTGTTTCGATATAATTGGATATGTCTTTGTCATCGGTTAAAAAATGAAAAGCTGCCCTGTCATGCCAGAAGTCGTAGTACTCTTTAGGCTTGAAGGTGGCTGCATCTTCGACGATCCATTTTACTTTTAATGATCGTTCACCCAGGCGCTGCTTTGCCTTGGAGATCGCCGCTTCGGAAATATCCAGGATGGTGATGTCTTCATATCCGAGGTCGAGCAAATGATCTACGAAATAACTGTCACCACCGCCAACATCTATGATCCTGGCTGTCTTTGGGATATTAAACTCTTTCAGGAAAATCAGTGAAGTTTCAGGCTTTGGTTGATACCAACTGACATCCTTCAGATCTTTTGTATGATAGATCGTTTCCCAATGTGATTTTCTGTCGAAAGATTCCATACAATTCTAGTTTGTTTAAATGCAGTGTCTGTATTAATCACCAAGGTAAATCAATGATTAAATATACATTCCTACTTTCAGAGAAATTCGAGAATAGGAGAATCGCACCAAAGTTGCATCTCAACGTAGCATGGATATAGAAATCGTGAAGTTCTTTCAGCCTGATCTTTGGGGAAACCATATTGATGAACTACTTCTGTAATCTCTTTTAAAGTGAACACCTGACCATGATACGGCTTGTTGAATGACTGGTCTTCCTTTAAGAGCATGCTTGCCATGCTGTCAGGATAAGTAAAGCTTATCTTTTCTTCAGGGAATTTTTGTAGAGGAAGTGTCAGCTCAAGTTGTTGAGGATCCATGCTCTTTTGCGTATCGCTTTTGCCCAGCACAAAATACAATGGATACTTTCTTGTTGGAATTCCACCTTTGGAAATAAATGCATTACGCAAATACTCTTCTGTTCTTTTTCTTTCAGGAATATACCATTCTGCGAATCCACGTTTAGTCTCACCCCGCCTGGCTTTTTCCCGTAGATCACCTAATACTTCTGAAAGTCTGTCTTCTGAAAGGTCGGACAATGAAAGAAATGGTTTTCTGTCATTCAGATAATAATGTGTTACGAAGTCTGGTATCATAAACTAATTTAGAGTAAGAATGTCTTTCCATTCTTCCCGCTTTTTCAGATTTATATTGATTGCTGAAAATTACTTAAGATCGTTCATGATCTCCTTCTTCCAGCGATGACAATTTCGGCAGGTGAATATGAAATTTCACCGCAATTAGTCTTACTACTATAACCACCGACGCTGCTACCAATTCTGTGAATGCAGGCAGAAAATTGAAATGGATACAGATGAAATAGATTATACCTCCTGCTACCGATGCCAGCGCATAGATGTCTTTCTTCAATATCAGAGGCACTTCATTCAGGATCACGTCCCTGATCAATCCTCCGAGTGATCCGGTGATTGCTCCCATGATGATGCACACCCAGAACGGCAAACCTGAATCGATGCTTTTCGTTATTCCTACGATCGTGAACAGACCCAGGCCTACAGTGTCGAAAAGGAAGAGTGTACTTCCCCATTTGAAAAGCCTTTCTTTCAATAGAAGTGTTATAAGCAAAGCAACGCCGGTTGTAAGAATGTATTTGCTCTCAAGCATCCAGAAAGGCGTCACGTCAAGCAGCAGGTCCCTGGCAGTGCCTCCTCCAATGGCTGTTACAAGGCCAATCATGTATGCACCAAACCAGTCGATCTGCTTTCCGGATGCCATGCGGATCCCGCTGATTGCAAATGCAAAGGTTCCAATGACATCAAGCACTGTGGTGAATAATCCTTCCAAGATGGATATTAAGATTTATGACTGACTGAAAAGTAAATACGTATTATTCAAATTGCCCCTCAGGCTTCCTCTAAATATGCTTTGTTAAATTAAACTCTCAATGCTCCCCTGAATCCTCTCGCAGCATAATAAGATTGCGCTGTGTTGTGATAAACGAAAACAGTACCGAAACGGTAATCGGCAAACAATGATCCTCCCAGCTTGCGTATTTCCAGTGGTGTCTTTAACCAGCTGGATGTTTTTGTATCAAATTTCCCAAGCTTCTGTAGTTCTCTGTATTCTTCTTCTGTGATCATTTCAATGCCCATTTCTTCCGCCATATCCATAGCGGAGTTCGCAGGTCTATGTTCTTTTCTCGATTCCAGTCCTTCACGGTCATAGCACAGGCTCCTTCTGCCAGCAGGGCTTTCTGGTGAGCAATCATAAAAAATATATTCGCCTGTCTTCTTGTCAAAACCGACTACATCTGGTTCACCGCCGGTTCTTTCCATTTCATGCAGGGACCAGATCTTTTCAGGTGATGCTTCAAGTCGGCTCGCGACCTTTTTCCATTCAAGGCCCTTATGCCTGTTCATGTGCTTTTCAAAACGCTGCTCAAGGATGTCAAGAAGTTCTTTTTTATTCTGTGCCGTCAGTTTGCTTTTGAGTTGCTTTGTCATAGATTTTTTACTTGTGCAGATGCTTAACTTAACTAAGATGTATAGTTAACAATAATGACACACCTAATGTGTCCTCTGAAATTTACTCAATCAATCTTTTGGGAGCTTCGACATATCCATATAAAAGATCTCCCAGGTATGGCCATCAAAATCTTCAATGGTTCTTAATTGCATGAACCCATGATCCTGCATGGGCTTTGGTTCTGTCCCTCCACCAGTTAGCGCCTTTTCTGCAATCTCATTTACCTTCTGAAGGCTTTCAACTGATAAGGCAAACAGTCCCGCAAGGTTATTCTTTGTATCTGCAAGTGGCTTGGTTGCAAACGATTTAAAACGTTCATGCGTCATGATCATGACAAAGATCTCTTCACTCCAGACAAGACACTTCGCGCTTTCATCAGAAAAATCCGGGTTGATCGTAAAACCCATCTGAGTATAAAAGGCACTTGATCTCTCAAGATCTTTTACTGCCAGGTTAATGAATATCTGTGATTTCATTGGATGTATTGTATTGTTTATGATTGCTTTTTATATGATATGAACCTCTTCTTGCCAGAGACCTTCCATTGATCCATGCAAGTTCAAATGGAAGACTACATCTTTAATAAATGATCTCTTCTAAATAAATGAATTCATTTAACGGTGCTGGTCGAACAGCAGAACATTTCCATCCGGATCTTTAACCATGAAGCTTGCCGGGCCTGATGTGCTTTCATCTGCTTCTGCATCTAATGCAACACCATCGCTTTTTAACTGCTTTTGTATCGCTCTCACATCATCGAATGATTCCATGTTCTTCGCATTTTCATCCCATCCAGGATTAAACGTCAATATATTTCCCTGAAACATTCCCTGGAACAAGCCTATGAGTGCATTCCCGTTTTTCATGATGAGGTAATTCTTGTCCAGGCCACCGGCAAATACAGTAAAGCCAAGGTTTTCGTAAAATTGTTTTGATGCGTTAATGTCTTTTACACTAAGGCTAACTGAAAATGCTCCTAATTTCATTATGATGATGTTATGTCCTGATTAATTTTTCAAGGGTGAATAGCGAAGATAGTTCCGGGAATGATTAATGCAAAAAGATGTTGAACTTGAAAATGCCAACTGAAGTTGAATAGCCTGACTTTAGTTAAATTCATGTGTACAGGACATTCTTGTCATCCTTATAAATAGAGCCTGTACGCTAGTTTTTAGTATTTTAGATTCCTCATCAAGTGTAAAACATTGTGAAAAGGATCCTTCGATCCTCTGCAATTGCAGGGTTGCTTATTATCTTATTTCAGCATCCTTGTTACCTGTTCTCACAGCATAAAAATTTCAGAAGCTGGTCTGTAAGGGAAGGCCTTCCTCAATCAGATGTTTATGACATCATCCAGGATCACCTTGGATATATCTGGATGGGTACTGGTTCAGGTGCAGTCCGGTTTGATGGTAGGAATTTTACATCCTATTCAACAAAGCAGGGGCTTGCAGGAAATGCTGTCAGATCCTTGCTGTGTGATTCAAAAAATAGAATCTGGTTTGGCTCAGACGGTGGTATAACGTTTTATGATGGCATCAGATTCAAACGCTTTGGTGAGAAGCAGAATTTTAAAGGAAGTAACGCATTGTGCATTCTTGAAGACAGGCAGGGGATAATCTGGGTTGGAACTGACGATGGTGGCCTCAATAAAATCACTCAGAACGCAGATAGCTTCGTTGTGGCGCAGGTAACAGATCCGCTGATAGATGGTTTCGCATTGTTTGATCTATTCTCCGACAGCCATGGAAACATCTGGATCGCTTCATTTGGCGGAGGACTTATCAGACTTAACCCACAAGACGGATCGTATGATTTGTCCCGCTTCACGAGCGCAGACGGACTACCTTCCGACAGGATCATTGCACTTTCATCCGACCATGATCATAAGCTATGGATCGGAACATATGATGCAGGGGCCGCGAGAGTGGATCTTAGTGACAAGGGAAAAAAGATCTCATCTCTGTTTAAAATGAGTGCTGAGCAAGGCCTTGCTTCTGATGTAGTATGGGATATCATGGTTGATTCAAGCAATGATGTTTGGATATCTTCAACTGACAAAGGAATCACACATCTTCATAAGTCAGGCGATCAGTGGAACACGAAGTATTATACCCCTTCAGAAGGATTGCCTGGTAACCAGGTGCTTGCTCTTTTTGAAGACAGAGAGCAGAACCTCTGGGTAGGCACAGGAGGCAACGGAGCCGGAATGCTTTTGGGTGATCGCTTTTCTCATTATGATAAAGGCGATGGCTTACCTGCGAATAATGTACTTTCTGTTTCACAGGACTCATCAGGCAACTTCTGGCTTGCCATGGCGGATGGGGGAGTAGCTTCTTTTGCTTTTTCCGATGGACGAATTTTGGTTAAGCAATATCCTGACATACAAAAAGCAGGGACTTATTCCGCAACTTGTCTTGCAGTTGGAAACAGGTTCAATCCGAATTTGTGGATTGGGACATCGAATGGTGGGCTTGTAAAATATGATGGACAGAAGTTCTCCCAATACACAGAATCAGACGGATTACTCAGCAACCGTATATACAGCATCTTCGTGGATTCAAGAGGAATCGTGTGGATAGGAACATCAAACGGGATCAGCAGGTTTGATGGAAAAGTATTCCTGAACAGCTCTTCTGAATCAATGATGATGGAAGATCATGGAGTGAAGGCCATTACAGAAGACAAAAAAGGAAACATCTGGTTTGGTACAGCTGGAGGCCTTGCAAGATATTCAGGTGATGGCACGCTCAGGACTTTCGATGAAGCTGAAGGACTGCAGCATACCGATATAAATTCAATCACCTCTGATAGATCATCAACTATCTGGATTGGTACCAATGCAGGAGGGATATACAAGTATGACCCTTCACGTCCGGATTCTGCTTCTGTATTAAAGGTTCATGGTGACTCTCTTTTGTCTTCCATGTCTGTAAGATCTCTTGTGTTTGAGAATGACTCTGTATTGATTGCAGGTACTTTCCAGGGAATCGACCGTATTACCTTGCGGGATGGGAAGATCGTGTCAGTGAGAAGCTATGATGCTTCGGATGGCTTCATTGGTGTCGAGTGTAATGATAATTCAATATTAAAAGACGTCAACGGTGATCTCTGGATAGGCACTGTAAATGGCTTAACCCGTTATACAGGTAGAGTGAAAGCCCAATCACGTACAAAGCCTGTCGTGCATATAAATTCAATGCAACTGTTTTTTAAGGATGTTGACTGGCATTCGAAACAGAATGAACTTTTAGCTTACAGTGGTCTGCCTATAAATCCTGTATTGAAACACAATGAAAATCATGTCACGTTCCGTTTTACAGGCTTGTCATACTCGAACCCTCTTAAGCTCAGGTATGTTTACATGCTTGAAGGGCAGGATACAGATTGGTCTCCGCTGCGATCTTCGAATGAAGCAACCTTTTCAGGATTAACAAAGGGCAATTATCGTTTCCTTGTGAAAGTGATGGATGCTGAAGGAAGATGGTCTGAACCAGCTGGATTTGATTTTACGATCCTTGCACCATGGTATCAGACGAAATTGTTTTATTCCTCAATGACCTTGTTATTGCTTGCAGGTGGATTTGCGTTTGTCAGGATTCGTGAACGCAAGCTAATCCATGAAAAGAACATGCTAGAGAAGATCGTTACCGAAAGAACCAAAGAAGTTGTGCTTCAGAAAGAACACATAGCGGAAAAGAATAAGGAGATCACCGACAGTATCAATTATGCCAGGCGGATCCAAAACGCGATACTGCCAGACCTTACAGACGTGTACGGGACATTCGGTGATGTATTCATATTGTTTAAACCTAAAGATATTGTCAGCGGAGACTTTTACTGGCTCATGAAAGAGCAGAACTTAATCGCAGCTGCAGATTGCACTGGCCATGGTGTCCCGGGAGCTTTTATGAGCACCATCGGTGTTGAAAAGCTGAATGAAGCATCCAGTCATTCTTCTTCTCCGGGAATCATCCTTTCAGAACTGAACCGAGCACTCAAGAAAAGCCTGAATCAAACTGTGGATTCAGAAAGCAATGAAAAGGCCACGCGGGACGGAATGGACATCGCGTTATTAAAGATTGATAGAAACGAGTCGGGTGCTTCCGTCTGCTTTGCCGGTGCGAACAGGCCACTCTGGATACTGAAAAATGGCGCTGTAGAGATACTGGAAATCAAGGCAACCAAAATGGCTATAGGTGGACTGACCGGGAATGAACAGTCATTTGCTGAACACAAGGTAGAACTTGATAAGGGAGATACTATTTATGTGTTCAGTGATGGATATGCAGATCAGTTCAGGCCAGGAGGAAAGAAGCTGATGACCAGAAAATTCAAGCAGCTTCTTGTCGAGAACCAGCATTTATCTATGCAGGAACAGGATCGTTTTCTTTCGGATTTCATCGACATGTGGAAAGGAAGCGCGGAGCAGACCGATGATATTCTTGTGATAGGGATCAGGATCTGATCTTTAAATGTCCTGAGTTTTCTTTTCAAGCTTTTTCAGAGGATTGCCAATATAAACGCCTTCCTCTTTGATGTCTTTAACGACAACTCCTCCCATCCCGATGGTTACATGGTCGCACAGAGATACGCTTTGCTTGATCGATGCGTTCGTACCCAGGTAAACATGATGACCTAACTTGCAGTTCCCGCTTATGTTTACACCTGGGGCAGTAGTGAAATAATCACCTGCAGTGCAATCATGTCCAATGGTTGTATGAAGATTCAGATGGGCATGTCTTCCAATTCGGATATTACAAGTGAGAACTGTACCAGCAGTAACGATGCTGCCATCACCCAGTTCAACCCATTTTGAAATCACCGCTGTAGGATGAATTAATGTTGCATATTCTGTAGAAGGAGGGAGTCTCTCAACAAAAGCTTTCCGTGCTGCTGGATCACCAATTGCAACCACCACCTTGTAGCGTTCCGGATCAAAAGATGACAATGGAATTACATCAACTTCCATCACAGTCTTTTCTTTATAATATTCATCAGATACCATAAAGCAAACATTGTCTTCAAGTATCTGATCAGTTTTTGAAAGAATGTCTGACAGGCAGCAGAGCACTTCACGGCCGAAACCACCAGTGCCTACGATACAATATTTCTTGTTATAAACAGTCATTGATCACACGTTCTGTCAGGTGTAAAGTTAATTGTTAATTGAACCTGGTTTGTCCAATTAAAGCAATGATTGTTGACGAACCATTATTTTTTACCACAGTGCTTCAGCAGTTCTTCTTCAATAGTGATTCCTGATTTTTGAGCCATGAGCAAATCGATGCAATAATCTCCATACATAAGCATCTGTTTGATCTGCCCGCGAATGTAATAGGCATATCCGAATTTTTCATCAAGATCGATAGCCATATTGCAATCAGTGAGGGCAGAAAATATTGACGATTCTGATTTCTTTAGAGAAGATTTTGTGGGAGCACTCCAGCTTATTTGCATCGGTTGATTTTCAAAATTACCCTGAACATTAAATGTGCTGATCTTTATCCTGTCTGATCCGCTGACTTTAGCAATAGCACGGTTCACATAAGGTAGTGGAAAGTCAGGGTTGACCTGGATGCTTGCAGTGAAGTCTCTGATAGCCGGCTCATATTTTCCGCTGAGTAAATAAATATAGCCCCTCAGATTGTAATAGGTTTCTTTATTAAAATCAGGAAGGTCTGGAATAAGATCCAGTGCTATATTGATTTCAGTTAACCCTTCATCAAACAAACCCAGATTCGCCATGCATTCAGCAATGTTGGAATGTGTTGCAGCCAGATGTCCATCGTAGAATTTCTGGACAGATTCTTCAGGAGCATTGGAAAACCTTGGATTGACCCTGATTTCAGAAAGAACAGATTCCTTATTCTTCAGTGAGAGTTCATAATATTCAATCGCTTCTTTATAATTATTTACTGCCAGGTAAGCATTTCCTTTAAACGAAAGCATCATGGCATTTTCAGGAAAGCGTGTCAGGCCCTTCGTATAAACATCAAGCGCTTTAGTGAACTCTTTCAAATTATAGTATCCAATTCCTCGCTGATAATAATAGCTTGGTTTTGTAGAATCACAGAAATCGATTGTCGCCTCAATAACCTCATTAATGATGTCCTGTTCTGTGATCTGATTTTTATCGATAGCTGATTTTAAAAAAGTATAATCTGCACAGGATGCATCAAGGTTTTCCAGTTTATAATATGAATTGGCTCTGTTCAGGTAAGACAGGTAATTCAGGCTGTTCAGTGATATTGACCTGGAATAATCTTTTACTGCCATCTGGTATTGCTGAGTTACATCATAGATGGCGCCTCTTCCTGTATATAGCTCGGACTTTGTACTGTCAAGTGAGATCGCCTTGGTAATATCATTAAATGCAAGGTCAAACTTTCTTTGATTATAATAGATGCTTGATCTGTGGAAGTATGGATTGTAATTATCGGGAGCCAGCTCAATGGCTTTGGAAAAGTCTGATATCGCTAATGACTGATAGCCCGAATTGGCGTTATACAGACCTCTCTCTGTAAAGTATTCATACTTTGACGGATCGAGTTCAATGGCTTTATCATGGTCGCGTAGCGCACTGAACTTATCACCAAGTGCTTCATACAAGATGCCCCTGTTCGAATAGAGTAGGGCATCTTTAGGATCAATTGAAATTGCTTTATCGAAATAATCCAATGCCTTTTTATTATCATTCCTCAGCGAATAGGTTCTTCCTATGTTCAGATAACAGCGGGCACATACAGGGTTGACCTCCAGGGCATTTAAGTAATACTTCTCACCAAGCTCCGCATTTCCTTTAACGATGTATCCATAGCCTAGCCATCTTAACACATCTTCATTTCGGGGATACTTTCGTAGCTCCCTTTCGAAATATTTTATCAACTCATCGTTTTTTCCGCGGCTGAGTAATGAATCACTGATTTTTTGATATGTTTCTTTTGACTGCCCTGATCCGGGAGTAGCGATACAAAAAAAGAACAGGATCATTATAATGATTTTCATGAAGGCTCCGGGATTGTTTAAGTAAAGAAAAGTGAATTTAAAGGATCTGGCAACCTGACGGTTTGAAATAGACAGTTTTCAGTTGGCAAAACTCAGTTGGCAGTTTTCAGTTGGCAAGGTGCTAGGTACATAATACGCGGCATTTCTTATTCCTCTTTGAACTTTAAACATTGAACTTTAAACTCTAAATGAGTACTAAATTTACGGCATTTCGCATTCCTCTTTGAACTTTAAACATTGAACTTTAAACTCCAAATGAGTACTAAATTTGCGAGCATTTCGTATCCGCTTTAAACTTTAAACATTGAACTTTAAACTCCAAATGAGTACTAAATATGCGGCATTTCGTATTCCTCTTTGAACTTTAAACATTGAACTTTAAACTCCAAATGAGTACTAAATTTGCGAGCATTTCGTATCCGCTTTAAACTTTAAACATTGAACTTTAAACTCCAAATAAGTACTAAATCCACGGATTAACGTTTGCCAAAACTCGAAACTGGTAACTAGTAACTCGAAACTAAATCTGCCATCTAACCTCGTCTTCTTGATCTCCGTGCAGGCTTGCTTTTGGTGTTTCGGTTGCCATCCCTGTTTCGGCCTGGTTTACCGAAGCTTTTGTTTGATGGTCGTTCCGTTCCTGTCTTTTTTGAGCCTGATGATTTTGAACCTGCGGGCTTGCCAGATTTTGAAGGGCTTTTAGGTTTTTGCTTTTTCTCATCAACACCCGATGATTCTCCGAGCATGTCGTAGATGACCTTCATCTCGCTTTCCGTGAGATCTCTCCAGTCACCAACAGGCAAGCCCTTCAGGCTGATGTTCATAATGCGAACACGTTCGAGCTTTATTACTTCATATCCAAAATGTTCACACATCCTTCGGATCTGTCTGTTTAAGCCTTGTACTAAAATGATCCTGAATGTTGCGGGTCCTTCCTGAACGATCTTACACTTCTTTGTCACAACACCAAGCATGGGAACGCCATTCGCCATCGCCGTGAGCACTGTCTGGGTTAATGGCTTGTTCACCGTAACCACATATTCCTTTTCATGCTTGTTCCCAGCCCGCAGGATCTTGTTCACCATATCGCCATAGTTGGTCAGGAAGATCAGACCTTGCGAATCTTTATCCAATCGGCCGATCGGGAAAATGCGTTTGCTGTGGTTTACGAACTGAACAATGTTATCCCGAACATTTTCTTCGGTAGTTGATGTGACCCCAACAGGTTTATTCAGAGCAATAAATATGACATCATCTCCCTGCCTTGGTTCGAGCTCATTACCATTCACACGGACCCTGTCACCAACGTTCACCTGATCACCGACATTGGCTTTCCGATCATTTATGAAAACGACGCCCCGTTCAATAAACCGGTCAGCTTCACGCCTTGAACATAAACCACTTTCACTTATAAATTTATTGAGTCGCATGAATTTTTAATGGGTAATGGATGCTTTCCAAAACTACGACTTTCTTTCTCTGATCGTGTTGACATCGTCAGTGCATTTAGCTCATGTAAATGATTAGAAAATTCAGATGAGAATATTGTTAAGGCAGGTAAAAGTCTTTTGATCAGGCATCCTGAATTTCAGGTTCTACAAGCTTTTTCAACTTGTCAAGTGAATCCTGCCATCCTAAATAACACATGTCGGCAGGAATAGCTGCAGGAATGTTTTCCTGGACGATTTTCAGTTCTGTACCACTTGTGACTTTCTTAATCCAAACCGATGTCGTGATTTCTCCGGGCAGATTCGGGTCATCAAACTTGTCGGAATATTTTATGAATTCATTCTCTTTTAGTTCTAAAATTATCCCGCCAAAAGAATGTCCATTGCCGGTAGTAAAGTTTTTAAATGACATTTTAAATTCACCTCCGGCACGCACGTCCATCTTGTGAACGATACATAAGAATCCATATGGCGGTATCCACGATGCATAGGCAAGAGGATCTGTGAAGGCGCGAAATACTTTCTCAGGAGTTGCTTTTAGAACCCGGTGTAAGGTTACACTGTTTGTTGACATAGGTTGCGGTTTAATTATTTATATACACTCTGGTAATGACTCTAACTACTTTATTGAGACGGAAATTAATGAAATCCGGAAAATGAAGAAACATTAACTACTCTTTATTCATGCTTTTAATATATGTTTCCTGAACCGTAACGATCAGGATGAGCATAAGTGGTGTTGCAAGCACTAGTCCCCATCCACCGGTTAATACACCCATTAATAGCTGAGCGATAATGATAAGAGCAGGTGGAATACTGATTAGCTTCTTTTGTATCTGTGGAGTGATGAAGTTGCTTTCGACAACCTGCACCAGAATATAGAGTGCAGCTACAAGTCCGGCTGTTGCAGGACCCTGAAGGAATGCAACCAACACAGCAGGAACCATGGCTATGAGGGGTCCGAAGTTCGGAATGAAATTTAAAATACCGGCTATTAATGCAAGCGTTAACCACATGGGAATGTCAATGATGGCAAGGCCCACCGCAGTTAAAACAAATACGATCAGCATGGCGAATAATTTACCCTTCAGCCATTTTTTTAAGCTGTCACCCAGTTTATTCAATACATCAGTTACTTTTGGACGCTTTTGTTTCGGCACCAGTTCCACCATTCCTTTGGTATAGAGCTGAGGTGATGCCGTGAAGAATATTCCTAAAAACAAGACAACATATACATCTCCTAATACACCAAATGTGGATTTAAAGAATGTGGATGCAACCTCTTTGGCTTTTTCACGTGTTTTAGATGAAGATGCTTTCTGAATTGCCCTTTGCCCGAATTCACTTTTTGTTAACTGTTCTTTGGCATTTTGGATTGCTGAAGGAAAGGTGTCGCTTAACTGTGTTATTTGCGCCTGAATTTTAGTGCCGATCAGCCAGAAAGAGGCAATGATGATCAGCAGTGTTCCCATAACTGACAGGAGCAGTGACAAGGAAGGGTTCCATTTCGTTTTCTGTTCAATGAAAGAACTCAATCCTCTGAAGAATACGGCGATCAATATTCCTGCAAGAATGAGCAGGAGCACACTGAAGGTGGCTTTCAGCAGGAATAAGACCACAGCGATGAGTGTAAATATGCTTCCTGTTATCCAGACCTTTTGTGGAAAGGTGTAGGTGTTTTCTGAACGTTCTTCTGGTTGCATAAATTAAGTCTTAGTGATAGCTTCTCTATGATCGCTTTTTATTTATCAAATAGTTTAACAAACGGAACTAAAACAATGCCGTCGATGTGTCTGGAAAAAGTAAGTATTTCTTATCCTAAAGAATATGGAAGGTATAAGCTTTTATAACTGGCAATCAAACTTTCCGTTCTTTGGTACATCTGTTTCGTGAAGTAGTGAAATGGTTTGGTAGAAAGATGTTTTTCCTGTAAATACTCATGCATTGATAACAAGCTGTTCTGAAAATTGGCAAAGGCACTGCCAACATAAGACCATCCCTCTCCTGCTTCATTATCCAACTCTGAGCCGAACCAGAGGGTCCATTAAACCCCCATTAAATCACATTCATCATACTCCATTCCTACAAAAACTTACCATACATTTGCCAGCACACATTAACCTAACTATGATAAAATTTAAACATCTCTTCGTGTCTTTTGCGATCGTGGCCTTCGCTGGTTCTGCTGATGCACAGCAACTGAAAGTTCCACAGCCAAGCCCGCTTCAAACAATTGATCAGGCTTTCGCATTGTCTAATATCAAGATCGAATATTCCCGTCCGAGCCTTAAAGGCCGTACTGTATTCGGTGACCTTGTTCCTTATGGTAAAGTATGGAGAACAGGAGCAAACAGCTCAACCAAGATCACCTTCGGTGAGGATGTAAAGATTGAAGGCTCAACTCTTCCTGCAGGTACCTATGCGCTTTACACCATTCCAAATGCGGATAGCTGGGAAGTGATCTTCTACAAAGACCTCAAGCTTGGTGGTAATGTTGCTGATTACAAAGCGTCTGAAGAAGCTCTGAAAGTAAAAGTGAAGCCTTCTGCTCTTTCTTCAAAGACTGAAACATTCACGATCAATATTGCTGACATGACATCAAATTCAGCTAACATCGAGCTTCTTTGGGACAAGACCCGTGTTGCTTTTGGTGTAACTGCAGATATCGACAGCAAGATCATGAAGAACATCGAATCTGCTCTTTCAGCAGACACTCGTCCGTACTACCAGGCTGCGAGTTATTACTATGAAAACGGGAAGGATCTTAACCAGGCCCTGACATACGTTACTAAAGCGACAGAAGCTAATCCAAGTGCATTCTGGATCTGGCACCTGAAAGCAAAGATTCAGACCAAGCTAAAGGATTCCAAAGGCGCGGTTGAATCAGCTGAAAAGTCATTGGCGCTTGCTAAAGATGCCAAGAATGATGACTATGTAAAGCTGAACGAAAAGCTTATACAGGAAAATAAAAAGAAGTAAAAATCTTTTTCAGTTATAGATAAAAGCCTTGCGGAAACGTGAGGCTTTTTTTGTAGTTGCCTGTTAAATCAGTCGACAGTTTGCAGTAGCCAGTTGGCAAGGGATGAGTACTTAATTCACAGCATTTCGGATGCCCCTTTGAACTTTAAACTTTGAACTTTGAACTTTGTTCTTTTTTCATTCGCAGATATCCAATCATCCATGAAATCCCCATCACAAGCACACAGCCAATCACATTCAGCCAGAGGAACGCTGTGAGGTCAATGATCCATGCAAAGACTATAAATGCTTCCGCGATCAGTGCAGCATAAAACACTGAAGTTCCATCGACACGTTTCATGTAGAATGCAACAACAAATATTCCCAGGATCGTTCCATAGAACAGGGAGCCAAGGATATTCACCGCTTCGATAAGGTTGCCTAATCGGCCTGCATAGAATGCGACAACCATGCAAAAGATCCCCCAGCCAACAGTTGCCAGCCTGGATGCATTCAGATAGGTCCTTTCTGATCCTTCCTTATTGATCATCCTTTTGTATATATCAACCACCGTTGTTGATGCCAGTGAATTCAATCCACTCGCGGTTGATCCCATTGATGCCAGAAAAATGATGGCGATGAGCAATCCCACCAACCCATGAGGCAAATAGCTTGTCACAAAGGTCAGGAAGACAAAATTGGTGTCATTCACATCCGCCGTGGCATTGTTCTTTAGCATGAGGTCGGTTGCTTTTTTCTTGATCAGTTTTGCATCACTTTCTTTTTGCTGCAGGCTTGTCCGTACCTCTGAGATCTTCGTATCATTCTCAGCTTCAACAGCATTTACAAGAGCATTCAGATCATTCTTCCTGCTGTCATAATTAGCTGCATGTGCTTCTTTGAGTTGTGTGTATTCGCTAGCATAAGTACTTTGCTCGATCCGTTTCTCTTCATACTTGTTAAAGAAAAGCGGTGGTGTATGAAACTGGTAAAATGTAAATACAAGTGTTCCGATTAGTAGTATAAAAAACTGCATCGGGATCTTAACAAGTCCGTTCATGATCAGCCCGAGGCGACTCTCTGAAACAGAGCTTCCCGTCAGGTATCTGCCTACCTGCGACTGATCTGTTCCGAAATAGGAAAGCTGTAGAAAAAATCCTCCGATGATGCCTGACCAGATGTTGTACCTGTTGTTGAGGTCAAAGTTGGTATCAATTGCGTTCAGCTTGTCGAACTTTCCTGCAATATGCAATGCATCTATAAATCCTACATTTTCAGGAAGCATATGAACGACCATGTAAGCCGCAAAGAACAAGCCTCCGAAGATGATGCACATCTGCAGAACCTGTGTATAGGAAACCGCTTTTGTCCCTCCATATACTGTATAGAAGATCACCAGGCCGCCCATGATCAGCGTTGTGATGGTGATGTCTATCTGGAGTATCGTGGATAGAACGATGGACGGCGCATAGATGGTGATACCTGTTGAAACGCCACGCTGGATAAGGAATAGTATGGATGTCAGCGTCCGGGTTTTGTTATCGAATCGCTTTTCAAGGTATTCGTAAGCAGTGTAAACATTAAGATCTCTGAAGATGGGTATGAACGTGATGCACAGAACGATCATGGCAAGTGGCAGTCCGAAGTAGAATTGCACAAACCGGATACCATCGCTGTAAGCCTGACCTGGTGCGGAAAGGAACGTGATGGCACTCGCCTGTGTTGCCATTACGGAAAGCCCGACATGGTACCACGGAAGCTGTCTGTTTGCCCGAAGATAACCGTCAATGTTTTTAGTGCCACGGCTTTTGTACATTCCGAAAATGACAATCACCGCAAGGGTTACACCAAGCACCCACCAGTCAATTACGCTCATCTGAACTTAAGAGTAAAGAGGTAGTACGCCAGGATCTGCAGACACAGGAAAATCACAACGACCGCATAGATCCTGTTCCATTTTTTCTTTTCGTTCGCTTTTTCCATTATTTGTTATCAGGAAGGCTGAGCAGGTTTGCGAAGAGTCTGTATGCTCCAGGAACGCCGGCAGGAAGCTCTCTGAAGAAAACAAGTCCTGTATATACAAAGTTCCCTTTACCATGTTTTGCGATGAGAAGGCTGCCAGGATTGGGCTTTTCACCCGGGTCGTTCAGCGATAGTGGTGTTTCATATTCTTTGCTGATGTCATTCGCGAAGTATATCCCTCGTTCCTGGATCCATCCATTAAAATCTTCTTTAGTGATCTTGTTAGGTGAATTAAGCGCCGGATGGTTCGGCAGGTTGAACGTGACTTCTGCGTTTTCATCTGTCACACGTTCACGTGTAATGTTCAGCGGATATGGAGAAATCTTCGCGATGATAGGACCTATCCGGTTGTTCGTATTGTATTGTACAATGAGGTTTCCGCCGTTCTCGACATAGTTCATGAGCCTTTTGTAATGTACCTGTAATCGGTCATTGGTGTTATAAGCTCTCACACCTGTTACGATCGCATCATATATCGAAAGGTCAGAATTTGCAAGCTGCTCATCGGTGATCATGTTCACTGTGTATCCAACCTGACGTAATGCTTGCGGGACATCATCTCCTGCACCCTGGATGTAGCCTATGTTTGAGCCATTGCGATTCAGCTCGACATTCACAAGCTTCGCTTCGGATGGAGTAAGAATGACTTGCATGGGGATATGATCATAATCAATCCGTGTGATGGAATAAGGATATGTCTTACCATCAATTAAGAGCTTGGCTTTTAAAACACCGGCATCTTTATTTCCGGTAGGTTCAAGAGTGATTGAAATGACTTTTTCATCACCTTTTGCTTCAAGTGAGAATTGAAATTCTTTTTGAGTGGATGTCCATCCTTCAGGAATATTGAATGACAGGATACCCGAAACTTTTTCTTTGTTAGAACGAATGACTGCCTGAATGGTCTTTTTAATTTTTCCTGAGAACACAAAAGATTTTTCACCAAGGTTCACTGTAGCAGGAGGCAGGATTTCAAGTGGACGGTAAACTTCTCCCTTGACAGGGTCGGTGGATTTATAAACTACAGGCTTTGCATAGGTCAGCTTCCTGTTATTCACTGTGAATTCAAATGATGTTGTCAGTGCAGGATTACTTTCAGGTGCGCCCAGCATGCTTCTGTCTTTGATGATGAATGAGCCTGGAGGATGATGGCTTTCTTTCAGCCAGTAGGGATTTGTGAATGGCAGTTTCTCAGGAACGCTTTTTTTGTGCTTGAATGTGTAGAGATTATTTTGAATGAGAGTAAGTGCTGTAAGGGTATCTGAATCAAACCATGTGATCTTGTCCAGTGTAATATTAGCCTGGTTTCTTAGAACGATGGACGTGTTGAAGTCTGCCTGAGCTAAAGGAGATAAAGTGGGAGAGGAGGCATAAGCTTCAAACCATAATCCGGCACAATGCATGATCGCCTGAGTGATTTCATCTTTCTTTTTTGATTTCCAGTAAATAGCTTCATCGTTTACAGGCTTTATCTTGTCTAGCAGGTCCAGAAGTGTGATGAGCTGATCAACACTTTGTTCAGGATGTTGAATATTGAAGTTATTAATGATTGAGGAAAGATGTTTTGAAAAAGCTTCAGTTCCAGGGATACGATTCCAGGAGATATCGATGTTTTCGAAAAGGTCTGTTTTGGCTTCATCACCTTTCAGGTGTTTAAAATATTCGATCTGTGAACCACGGGATTTAGCGGATCCGAATCCCTGGCTTTTATGCATCGACCGGCTTTCCGCAGAGATCTCGCCATAGCTTTTTCCTATAAGGGCATTGTATCCGCCTACATCGATCTTAAGCTGATCAGGTGAAGTGGTGTTTGTTGTACCGAAGTTGAATGTGTTCCATAGGATTCGTTTAGCTTTCCATGGTCCCGATGTGGTGAGATGCTCTGGAAAGCGTGAAGGATCAGCAGCTGCTTCGAAAGCTTCAATAGCAAGTATCGCGGAGGCGGTATGATGACCATGTCCTCCTTCGCCAGTGGAAGGGAATCGGCAGATGATAACATCGGGTTTAAATGCGCGAATGATACTAACCATATCCGCAAGAATTAGTTCCTTGTTCCAGAAACGGAAAGTTTCTTCAGGATTTTTTGAGTATCCGAAATCGTAAGCCCTTGTGAAGAATTGTTCAGCACCATCGATGCGTCGTGCAGCAAGAAGTTCCTGGGTTCTGATAACACCCAGAGGTTCACCTTGTTCTTTTCCGATGAGGTTCTGACCACCATCTCCGCGTGTGATGGAGAGGTATCCGGTCCGGACTTTCTTTTCCTTGCTGAGCCAGGTCAGAAGTCTTGTGTTTTCATCATCGGGATGAGCGGCGATATATAGAACTGAACCTACTGTATTGATTTTTTGAAGTTGAAGCAGAATTTCAGAAGAGCTGTTGACAGGCTGCTGGGCAGTGAGGTTAAAAGACAGAAAGAGAAATAGAAGTATTGATGCAAGCTTTTTCATAGAGTTCGAAAATACAAGAAACTCTCTGAACATCCCGGCTTGCGTATTGGGTATTAAACACATTTAAGAAAGAATAACAGGATAATGGTGGAGATGTAAAATGATGTTCAGAGGCAGTTGTTGAGAATACGAAATGCTGCACGTTTAGTACCCCACTCAGCTTAGCTTGAGTTAAGCTGCATACCACCACAATGCGAGGATGTTCCAAACATGTATGATGTTCAAAGTAGCTTGTAGCTACAGTACGAAATGTCAATGAGGGATGACCAGTGAAATGTATTAATTAAAATGAATCTTTACTCCTCCGCAGTCCCGGCCGCACAAAACCCTTGCTCCAGACTACGGACATACCTGGACTACAGGCATTCGGGAATACGAAATGCTGCAAGTTTAGTACTCTGCATATTGCCAACTCAAACTTTGCCAACTGTCAACTGAACATTAATACCTGTCCGCAGTCCCGGCCGCACAAAGCTATAGCTCCAGACTACGGACATAAGGGAGGTTGAAGGTTTAAAGAGGCGACCGGAATGCCACAAATTTAGTACTCATCCCTTGTCAACTGGCTACTGGCAACTGGAAACTGGCAACCTTTCAACTGAACATCATTACCTCCCGGCCGCACAAAGCCCTTGCTCCAGACTCACGGACATACGGGACCTTAATTACTGAATTTTAGTTTTCAGTTTTAAAACTCATTATGATAATTGTCAGTACCTTGCGCCCTTAATTTTTAAAAAATATTGATGAAAAAAATTACAATAACAATGGCTATGGCGATTGTTTTTGCTGTCGCAGCGATTGCACAAACAAAACAATCTGTTAACGCCACGCAAATGTCAGATCCTCAATTCCAGGGTCAGGCGCATTACGCACCACAGATCCTTCCTGCTCCATCACCTCAGGCAATCACAGGATATTATGAAAATAGCTTTGAGTCAACAACATTTCCTCCTACTGGCTGGAACAGGTTTAATATCTCAGGTACAAATCAATGGGTACGTTCAACTAACCAGTTTCATACTGGAACGGCATCTGCCTATATGCAATATCAATCAACAGCTGCTGAAGACTGGCTTGTTATGCCCAAGTTCCTTGTTGGAGCAACGACAGACTCAATGACATTCTGGATGCGACTTGCTTTCAGCGGATATCCACCAGACTCATTAAGCATCAAAGTTTCAACGACCGACTCTCTTCCTTCTTCTTTTACAGCAACCTTGCTTGGCTTACGTGAAGGTGTCAACTACCCTTCAAATGCAACGATGTGGTACAGATATGCAGTTAGCCTTTCAGCTTTTATGAATCAGCAGGTATATGTTGCGTTTAAGCATTATAACAACAATGGTGACGGACTTTACATCGATGATGTAACAATTGGTACTCGTCCTGCGGCAGAGATCATGGCAACTTCTATCACGATGCCATCTGCAGTAAGCACGACTCCACCAATTCCTCAGGCTACTTTCACGAATAACGGAAGCGCTGCTCAGTCATTCAATGTTACTCTGGAGATCACTCCTGGAACATATTCTTCAACATCGCCGGTTACATCTCTTGCACCTATGTCAAGCGCGAATGTTTCTTTTGCAGCATGGACTCCACAGGCTTCGGGAACCTACACACTGAAAGTTTATTCCTCCCTCGCAGGTGATGCAAACAATCTGAATGATACGTTATATAAAACAGTCCAGGTTTTATCTCCAACTCCAAATAACAACTGGTCTGCTCAGTCAGCTTTGCCTGCAGGCAGATGGGCTACAGCACCGGTATTTGTAAAGCCTTGTGTAGCCTCAACAGACACTGGATTCGTGTACCTGATCAGTGGTTCTGATGCAGCTTTTGCAATTACTCCCCTGAATTCAAGGTACAACATGACTACAGGTACATGGAGTACGATGGCTCCAATTCCTTCAGCCAGAATGCAAATGACTCCTGTAGCAGTTCAGAATAAGATCTATGTAATAGGTGGTTATACTTCAGGCTTCACACCTACAGGTACTACCAGCATCTATGACATCACAAGCAACACCTGGTCAACAGGAGCCAGCATGCCTACAGCGGTTGGTGATTATGCAGTGGCAGTTTATGGCGACAGCCTGATCTATATTGTTGCAGGTTATAATGGAACTGGTGATGTGAATACAGTACAGATCTATAACGTGAACACCAATACATGGTCAGCAGGAACAGTTAAGCCAGGAGCGGCTGTGGCTGGTGGTAGAATGGGCATAACAGGAAACAGTATTGTGTTTGCAGGAGGCTACAACCAGACAACATTAAGTCAGTCTGCGGCTTATATTGGATTGATAGATCCTTTGAATCCAGGTACGATCACATGGAGCAGCATTTCCCCATATCCTGGAGGAACTTCATCACGTCTTGGTGCAGGGACCAGCTTCTTCAATAATGGAAGAGTGTATTTTGGTGGAGGTGATCCAAACGGTCAGGGTACACAGGCATTGAATACTGTGTTTGCCTATAATACATTAACATCTGAATGGGAATCAGGTCCTGCCATGATTACAGGAGTTAGCAATATTTCTGCATTCGCAGGAGCAATTCATAACAATACTTCTTATCTGATCACCATGTGCGGGTACAATGGTTCAGCTGTAACAACATCTCACGAATGGCTGGAGCTCAACCCTGTTTCAGTACCATATGCTCAACCTGATACCGCAATCTGTATCGGATCATCGTTTACAATCGATGCATTCAATGGAATGTCATACAGCTGGTCTCCTTCAACAGGTCTTGCGAACACAAACACGGCTTCAACAGTTGCTACACCTACTGTAACGACCACATATACAGTTTCAATTGAAAGAGGATTTGGTTGTCCTGTTGTTGAAGAAGTTGGTGTGACGGTGAATGCTCTTCCTGTGGCTTCTGCTGGAACAGATGCAGTGATCTGCGTCGGAGATAATGTTACATTAACTGCAACAGGCGGAGACACCTATTCATGGACACCGGCAACAGGTTTGAGCAATGATGCAATAAGCAATCCGGTTGCATCACCAGCATCAACTACAACATATACTGTTGTGTTAACCAATACAGCAACAGGATGTATAAATTCTGATGATGTGATCGTAGCAGTGAACGCACTTCCGGTTGCAGCTGCAGGTTCAGATGCAGCAATTTGTGCCGGAGGAAATGTGACTTTATCTGCAACAGGCGGAGACACCTATTCATGGACACCTGCAACAGGTTTGAGCAATGATGCAATAAGCAATCCGGTTGCATCGCCAGCTTCAACTACCACATATACTGTTGTGCTAACCAATACAGCAACAGGATGCGTAAATTCCGATGATGTGATCGTAGCAGTGAACGCACTTCCGGTTGCAGCTGCAGGCAATGACGCTCCGGTATGTTCAGGTAGTACAGTCAATCTTCTTGCTACTGGAGGAGACGTTTATTTATGGAGTCCGGCAGCAGGTTTAAATGATGCTTCGATAGATGCACCAGTGGCATCACCGGTAAATACAACAACCTATACTGTAACGGTGACCAGTTCAGCAACAGGATGTGTGAACACAGATCAGGTGGTCGTAACAGTGAACGATGTACCAATGATTTCTGCAAGCACTTCGGACGTATTGTGTTTTGGTGGCAGCAATGGATCAGCAATGATTTCGGTGTCTGGAACGGGCACGTACACATATTCATGGACATCAGGAGGAACTGCTTCAACAGAAAATAATCTGGCTGCAGGATCTTATACTGTAATTGTGACTGATGCAGTTACAGGATGTATGAACCAGGGATCTGTAGTGATCAGTCAGCCGGCCATGCTTACCGTTTCAGTTCCTAATGATTCGGTATCAGGATGTACAGGCGTACTTACTGCAGATGTTGCAGGAGGCACAGGTCCTTACACATACCTGTGGAACGATACAGCTGCACAGGTAACAAACCCTGCAGTGAATCTTTGCTCTGGAAATTATTCTGTGTTGACCACGGATGCAAATGGTTGCACCATGAATGCTACAGGATCGGTGATCTTTGTGACAGGTATGAATGTGGCAAAGGTTAAGTCTATAACTATTTATCCGAATCCTACCGCAGGATCTGTTGTGATCGAAGGTGCATTCTCTTCGGGTCAGCATGTGTCAATCGCATTATTGAATATGCTGGGAGAGCAGGTGATGAAGATTGAGGATTCAGCGTTGACAAGTGGATACCATAAGACTGTAGATCTTTCTTCAATTGCCGACGGTGTTTATTACCTGCAAATATCTGAAGGAAATAATATAGTATCTGTGAGTAAGATCGTGAAGCAATAAAAGATACTTTCAATAAGAATAAGGAAGCCGGCTTAATGCCGGCTTTTTTTATGTTCGATATTTTGAATTCAAGAGAAATGATGATTACGGAAAGCCCACTAATTATTTCAACATTTAATCATTGTATGTGATTATAAATCTGCAATCCCGCTTCAGACTAAGAGCAATTAATATACTGTTTGGATCCCATATTATGGTAAACAGAACATATGTGACGAAAACCAATATGAATTTTCTTCAGTTCGTAATTCAAATCAAATTCCCGTTATTTTTGCAGCCAGAATGAGAATACTGCTGATCGCACTGATGTTGCTGGAGTTACAAGGCTTTTCGCAAGCCTTTGATCAGGATATTGTAACCAGGGCGGATAAAGAATCCATCAAAAAGAATAACATCCGTTTCATCATGGGCTGGACTTATGAGTATGTCAACAATGTTCAGTCAAGGCAGGGAAAGAAGAGCTCATTCGAAAAGTTCGACAAGGAAGGAAACCTCATCGAGGAAGTCTTTTATAATGTTGCAGGCGGTGTAAACTATGAATGCACACATGAATACAACAAGCTCGGTTTGGAATCAGGCAGGATCTTCATGAGTGCAAAACAGTATCAAAGCCGTCGCTGGGTATATAGACAGAACGAGAAAACAGGTGAACTGGAAGCCTGGCCCTCACATGCCTTTGGTTCCCAGGAACACACTGCCTACAGGTTCGACCCTTATGCCCGAAAGGTACAGGAAACACGATTCGACCGTGATGGACTGGTTTCCACGCTTTTCTTCAAGTATGATGACAATGGGAAAATCGTAGAGAAGCTGGAACTCGATGGGAATAACAACTTGTATTCTAAGCGTGTGTACACTTATGATAGTTCCGGAAACTGTATTCTCACTACAGAGTACGATGCCGAAAACAAGGTGCTTATGACTTTCACTTATGCATATGATCCATCAGGTAATAAGATCTCGGAAGTAACGTCCGATGCAATGGGAAATATCAGGCAGCGGATCAATTATATCTATCAGCCCTATACCTGGTAGTGAGGGTGCTTTCCGTGTAAAGGCACTTTTCAGATAACTTACCTGATCCTGTCAGCCGACCTTACAAGCTCTTCATCCTTCTTAATCGACCGGATCGCTAGCATCAGAAAAATGATTGTCAGGATAGGGAAGATTCCGCCAATGCCAAACGTTCTGTCTGAACCTGTTAGCATTTCTGAAACCTTATCTGACATGGTGAACATTAAAACGATCAGACCTGCATTCATAAATACGGCAAGTTTGGACATCTTGATCTGTAAAAGTCTTTTTCTGTAAAGGAAGATGATGTAAAGAGGAAGGAAAATGCAGAATGCTGTCAGTACTATGCTGGGTAAAACCGTTACCCCATCTGAGGCTGCGGCACCTTGATCTCCCGAAAAGCCACAGACAAATAAGTCAGTACGTTTACCTTCAAGCAGATAGCCAGCGAAGGGGAATAGAAATAACAAAGCCGGACATATCGCGGCCAGTAGAAGGAATAATGATTGTATTCTCTGTATCATAATCTGGAATTGCTGCAAAGTAAAAAAGAAAAATCCAGACCCCTTTATAATTACAGGTGGCACGATTTCTGAATTTTTCTTTGCGATTGTTATAAGTTTAAAAAAATATTGTAATATTGCGCATAGTCTCGCATTACAAATTCTTGTAATCTTATTAAACAATCACATTCAGAGTAGATCATCTGGAAAACGTTTTCTGAAACATTTGATTTTCTTGTCATTTTAATCACTGAAATCCCCCATAATTTAACAATTCATGTACGATATCCTCGAGTTGAGCAATAAGCTTGTCGGAGAGCTGAAGGAAATTGCCAAAGGTCTTAACATTGAGAAATACGAAACTTTAAGAAAGCAGGAGCTTATCTATAAGATCCTGGACACTCAGGCAATACAGGCACCTTTAAATGGAGAGCATGCGAAGGCTGTTGAGTCTTCAGAAGTTTCTGCACAGCAAAGGCCGGAAGGTGAGGTTCGGGAAACAGCTGAACGTCTGCAACCTGAAGCCAGGGAAAGGATCCAGCGTGAACCACGTGCTGAGCGTGAGCCTCGTCAGGAAAAAGAATTTCGTGAGCCTCGTGAACAAAAAGAGCCTCGGGAACAGAAAGAACAACGTGCTCTCCGTGAATTCCGTGAACCAAGGGAGCCAAGAGAACAGAGAGAACCAAGAGAGCAGAAGGAACGTCAGCCAAGACAACAGCCACAACCTCAGCAATTTTCCACAGAACTTTTTCCGGAAGACAAGGTTGAGGAAAAGGTAAACGAGCGTGAACCAGCTGCCACAGGTGAAACATCACAACAGCAACAGCAGGAAAATCAGCAGAAGGATCATGGAATGGAAAGGGGTAATTTCCAGAGAAGACCAATGCAGCATGAGCGTAAGGAAAAAGAGCCTCAGTTCAATTTTGATGGGATCGTTTCCAGTGAAGGTGTCCTGGAGATCATGCCTGATGGTTATGGTTTCATGCGTTCTTCAGATTATAACTACCTGAACTCTCCTGATGATATTTATGTGTCGCAGTCACAGATCAAGCTTTTTGGTTTGAAGACTGGTGATACTGTTAGAGGTACGATAAGACCGCCTAAAGAAGGCGAAAAATATTTCCCGCTCATTAAGGTTGAGCAGATCAACGGTCGCGATCCGTCATTTATCAGGGACCGTGTTCCTTTCGATTACCTCACTCCTCTTTTCCCATTTGAAAAGTTCAAGCTTACAGGGCATATCCGTAATGATATCAGCACCCGTGTGATGGACATGTTTACGCCGATCGGAAAAGGTCAGCGTGGATTGATCGTAGCACAGCCAAAGACCGGTAAGACCTTATTGCTGCAGGAAGTGGCGAATGCTATTGCGGCGAATCATCCTGAAGTCTATCTGATCATCCTGCTTATTGATGAACGCCCGGAAGAAGTCACCGAGATGGCTCGTAACGTACGTGCAGAAGTTGTTTCTTCTACGTTTGATGAGCCAGCTGAAAAGCATGTCAAGATCGCAAACATTGTTCTTGAAAAAAGTAAGCGTCTTGTTGAATGTGGACATGATGTGGTGATCCTTCTGGATTCCATAACACGTCTTGCCCGTGCCTATAATACGGTTTCTCCGGCTTCAGGGAAAGTTCTTTCAGGAGGTGTTGATGCAAATGCGCTTCATAAACCGAAAAGATTCTTCGGTGCTGCGAGAAAGATCGAGAACGGAGGTTCACTCACGATCCTTGCAACAGCGCTTATTGATACCGGCTCAAAAATGGATGAAGTGATCTTTGAGGAATTCAAAGGAACAGGTAACATGGAGCTTCAGCTAGACCGTAAAATTGCAAACAAAAGGATCTTCCCGGCGATCGACATTGTCTCTTCAAGCACACGTAGAGAAGATCTTCTTATGGATAAAGATTCACTTCAGAGGATCTGGATCATGCGAAACCATCTTGCTGACATGACACCTGTGGAAGCAATGGAATTCCTGAAAGAGCGAATGAAGAATACACAGTCAAATGAAGAATTCCTAATCTCGATGAACAGCTGATGAACTCATCAACGAAATGGGGTGTGATAAGCGGACTGTCTGCCGGTGTGTGGACAGTCTTCATTATGATCCTTGAAGTAAGTGGTGTTTCTTCCGGAGGAACGGGTCTTATTCCTGCATGGATATTTTATATCGTCGGAATTTATTTAGGGATCATGCAGACCAGGGTTAAAGAGCTTTCTGGCTTTATTGATTCGAAGAACGCATTCAGGGCAGGTTTAAAAACAGCGGCTTTCGCTGCGCTGATCTGGAATTTCTGTATCTCCATTTTTTATATGATGATTTCAAAGGAAGCGATGCGCAAACTCTTTCCGCTTGATTCAGATATTATGCTTGAAAGCAGGAAGACGGCTATTGTGCAGCTTCAGAGTTTTATTGTTGCAACCGTATCCACCATCCTTCTGGGTACGTTCCTCGCACTGATCCTTTCGTTCATCCTGAAAAAAGAGCCAGAAGAAAACAGCGAACAATAACTTGCCAACTGCTTTCTTGCAAACTCAAATCCACATCACCATATTCAACCTGGATGATCCGGTGATGTACCCAGTTTCCTGGTAACTGGCTACTGGCTACTGGAACTGCCAACTGCTTTCTTGCAAACTGCCAACTGATTTACCTTTTCCATTCAACCACTTCAAGGTCTTTAATATTCTTCCCTTCAATCACAAACCGAAGCATCGTCTTTACCTTGTGAAACCCCGAACTGCCTGCAGCACCAGGATTCATGTGGAGGTGCTCGAACTTCTTGTCATAGATCACCTTCAGAATATGACTGTGCCCGCAAATGAACAGGTCAACAGGTGTTGTTGAAAATTGCTGTTTTATTTCAGCCGGATAATTTCCTGGATATCCACCAATGTGTGTGATCCATACCCTGACATCTTCACAGGTAAAGAACAGGTCTTTGGGAAAGATCCTTCTTGCTGTTTGTCCATCGATGTTTCCAAAGACAGCCTTTAGAGGTTTCAGCTTGCTTAATTGATCAGTGACATCAAGATTTCCGATGTCTCCTGCATGCCAGATCTCATCACGGTCTTCAGCATATTTGATCACTTTGTCATCTAAAGTTCCGTGCGTATCGGAGACCAGCAGGATCTTTTTCATATCAGATCCCTTGTATCCCTGATTCAGGAAGCCATCCTACATTGCCGTTTCCAAGTCGGATCTTCACCCAACCTTCAGCTTTATCCAGGATCCTCACTTTAGTTCCTTCATGCAGTACAAATAAATCTTTACCTGATGAAGGTGCGCTTTTTATTGTAACGGTAGGAGAGAAGATGATCCCTTCTTTTTCTTTGTTCAGTCGGTTATTCTGGGAGCTTGCAATCGTGTATGTGACTATACCTCCTATGAAGAGGATGGAAGCGATCGAAAAGAACAGGATCTTTTTTATTCGTTCGGCGGATATGACATACAATGCAAGTGCGATCATGGAGATCCAGAAGCAGGTGATCGTTAGAAACGACCATCCTTGCAGGGAAAGTTTTGATGCAAGTTTCTGCCACCCGTCCATGATAAACAGCACAGGCATCTTATCCACCCTGTCAACTGTTTTCTGGTTCGCAATATCCAGGTTGAAGCCGATATCTTCATCTGAAGGATCCAGAAGCTTTGCGCGTTCGTAATATAAGATTGAGCTTGCAAGACTGTCAAGCTGATAATAACAGTTCCCGATATTGTAATAAAGCTCTGCAGAACGAAAGCCTTCTGTTTCAACAGTACGGTAAAATGTGAGTGCCGCCTGGTATGATCCTTTGGCGTATTCATCATTCCCTTTTTTATATAATGCCTGCAGATCTGCTTTGGCAAATGCTGCACTACAGATGAATGAGAGAAGTATGATCAGAATGTTTTTCATCGTATTTCCTGCTCTGTAGATTTGATAACTGACTCAGCATCCGCGTACACCTGCTCCATGCCGTGGACATCCTTCATGGGTGCATACCTTGCAAATTCACATTCATCAAGTGTTTTAACGAGCATGCTTACTGTCTCAGCGCTTGCACCCCGTGACTCCAGTGATGACGCGATTGCTTCTTTTGTTAACCCTGCAACCGGCATATGTAGCTTGTCGCCAATGTATCCGTTCAGACCTTTATAGATCTCTTCATAAAACTTCAGATGATCTCTTGTCTTTAGTGCGGCGCTGGCAATTTCCAGTCTTTTCCGGGCGACATTACCAGCACGCCTGCTTCTCAGGGAAGCTACATCTGAAAGTTCTTTTCGTCGTTTATTGTAGTAGATGATGAAACCTCCGAACAGCAGGAATGGCAAGCTCACCAGCGTGTAGAATAAACCTGTGCCATAAAATCGGGTGTCGTCGCTGATAAATTCTGTAGCACCGGTTTTTATGAACCGGATATCATTTCCGACAACCTGCACATCTTCTTTTATGCGTCCCTGAGTTACCGTAGAAGCCGGACCGGATCCTTTTTCAACATGCAGGGTAAATTCTGGTGACATGAGCGTGACGTAGGATTTCTTCTCAGGATCAAAATAGGAAAAGCCCTGTGAGGCGATCTTGAAATCTCCGGCAGATCTTGGGATCAACAGGTATTCATAGATCCTGGATCCAGACATGCCTGCATGGTTTGTCTGTACTTTGTCGGTGATGTTCGGGTCATATGATTCAATGTCCGGAGGGAACACAGGCTTCGCAGGCTCGATCAGCTTCAGGTTTCCTTTTCCTGAGATGATCAGCTTTAACGTGACAGCCTCGTCAGCTTTTACATTCTCTTTCGAAAGACTTGCCTCATAGGAAAAGTTTCCTACAGCCCCTGTGAAATCGGATGGCTTATTTGCTTCGGGGAGTGGAAGCACCTCGATCTTTACAGGCTTTGATTTTACAGTAAGCCTGATATCACGATACCCTCCGCCAAAGAATTGATCCCAGATGTTGTTTGTTCGTGACCTCACCTGTTGTCTGATGATGCAATCCAGGGCAAGAGGATCGATCGAAAGCGTTCCTGTGCGCTGAGGAAAGAGCAGCATCTTTTTTAATTCAGCGACCTGGTAGGTTACACCTTCATAATTCTCAGTATGCAGCTGAGCGGCCTGTTCCCTGGGTGTAATGTCCTCTGTCCAGAAACCATTGAACGTAGGCATTTCGTTCAGGGTGTTGTCAACGATCGATAACCTTGTATAGATCTTGTATGTCGCGAAGATCTGCTCGCCTGCATAAACTTTTGTTTTATTCACGATACACTTCATGAAGATATCATCGCCGTAATCTCCTTCCTGCACCTGGCTTTGCTGAGGCTGCGTACCGGATCGTGCCTGGGGTTGAGCCTGTCCACCCTTGACAACTTCGATCACCAGCGGACGGGATTCAATTCGCTTGCCACCTACCATCACTGCAGCAGGTGGTATCGTGAACTTTCCTTCTTTCCTGGCCGCCAGCACATACGAGAATGATATCGATTGTGACATGTTGCCATTTACAATGGAAACGCTGGTGCTCTGGTTTGGACCACCATATACTTCAAAATCATTCAGAGGAGGACCTTTGAATGAGGATGCAGATGTATTGACAGAGTAGCTGATCTGGAAATCTTCTCCCACAACCACACGGTTCTTTGTTGTGGTTGCAGTAAGCACCGGTTCCTGCGCAAGCAGATGGATATTACATCCTGCTATGCACGCAAGCATCACTAAAAAATACCTGACTATGCGTTTCATATTACCAGTCTTTTTCTATTTGTACCTGCCTGCCTTTGCCTTTTTCCTTCTTCAATTTGTCCTGGATCTTTTTGTCTTCCTGGTTGATTGCTTCCAGCATCCTTCTTGCATCCTGCTCATTCATTTTAGGCTTCTCCTGCTTTGGCTGCTGATCTTCCTTTGAATCCTTGTCCTGATTCTTATCCTGATCCTTATTCTTGTCCTTATCGTCGTTTTTCTTGTCGTCCTTTTTGTCTTTGTTATCCTTGTTATCCTTCTTGTCTTTCTTGTCTTTATCCTTGTTGTCTTTATTCTTATCCTGGTCTTGCTGTTGTTTTTGCTGCTGAAGCTTAGCCTGTGCGTATGCAAGGTTATAACGCGTGTCATCGTCTGAAGGATTTGATTTCAACGCCTGCTTGTATGCATTGATGCTTTCTTCATATTTCTTTTGCTGCAGGTATGTATTTCCCAGGTTATGATAAATCCGGGAACGTTCAGCAGGAGTTTTTTTCGATTCAGCCAGTGATTTAAACTGCTTTTCTGCATCCTCGTATTTTTCCTGTTTATAAAGTGCATCGCCAAGGTTAAACTGTGCAGGGTCAGACGCTTTATTTTTTTTCAGCGCTTCCCTGTAGCTCTTTTCAGCAGCGACGACATTTCCATTCCTGTATTGCTCATTTCCTTCACGGATCAAAGGATTCTCCTTCTGACCGAAAACAGTGAGCATACTAAATACCAGAAATGCTGTGAACAAGGTCTTCATTTTCTTTCTCCAAATAAGTTCAGCTTTTCCCACCATGTACTTTTACGCTCAGGGATCACTGTCTGCAATACGAGCAACAGGATCGCGACAGCTAAAAAGGGTTGATACCTGCTTTCAAATTCTGTATAAACTTTAGTACCCATTTTCTGTTTCTCCATTCCCTGGATATGTCTGAAGATGGTGTTAAGGCCCGCTTCCGAGTTGTTTGCGCGTATGTATATTCCACCGGCTTCTTCAGCGATCTGTGTAAGGATCTCTTCGTTCAGTTTGGTGATCACAGTGTTTCCTTCCCTGTCTTTTTTATAACCTTCTTTTCTTCCGTTGATGATCTCTGGTATTGGAGATCCTCCTTCTGACCCCATACCAATGGTGTGAATAATAATGCCTTGTTCGGCCGCCTGTTTCGCAGGACCGATCGGATCGCTTTCATGGCTTTCTCCGTCTGTAATGATCACGAGCGCTTTCTTCTTGCTATTGGTTTCATTGAATGATTTCTGTGCAAGCTCTATGGCAGATGCGATATCAGTTCCCTGTGTCTGTACAAGGTCTGTAGTGATCGTGTTGAGGAACATTTTCGCAGCTGAGAAATCCGAAGTGATCGGAAGCTGTACATACGCATCACCAGCAAAAACGATCATTCCGATCCGGTCGTTTTTCATCCGGTCAATAAGCTGCGAGATCGCCTGCCTGGAACGTTCAAGACGGGTAGGAGTGATGTCTTCCGCATTCATGCTGTTTGAAACATCCAACGCGATGATCATGTCGATCCCTTCCACCTTGACTTCTGTCAGCCTTCCTCCGGTTTGAGGATTTGCCGCGGCAATCAGGAGCAGTGCAAATGCAAGAAGGAAAAGAGAAAAGCGCACCCATGGCCGGATCCCTGATCTTGATGGGGATATCACCTTCAGTGTCGCTGTGTCTGCAAACTTTGCTGCACGTTGATTCATCCACCTGTGGTAAAGCAAAAATGCAATCACCAACAGGGGAAGAACAAACAATCCATACAGAAACTCTTCGTGCTGAAACCTGAACATTATGTTATGCTTCTGTAATACGTTTTACTTAAAATGAATTCGATCAATAATAAAATAAGCGCTGCAAACAGAAATGGTAAGTGCTGGTCTGTTCGCTGGCTGTAGAGCTTTTCTTCCACAACGGTTTTTTCCATCTTGTCAATTTCCTTATAGATCTCTTTCAACTTTTCATTGGTTGTAGCCCTGAAATATTTACCTCCGTTCATCTCAGCGATCTTTGTTAACGTTTCATCATCCACATCCACATCTACATAATCAAATGCGTATGAACCATCAGGATACAAGCCTACCGGCGTGAGTGCTTTGCCTCTTGATCCTACGCCGATGGTATAAACTCTTATTCCGAAGGGTTTCGCAAGTTCTGCGGCAGTTAATGGTGCGATGGATCCCTGGTTGTTCACACCATCTGTTAACAGGATGATTACTTTACTTTTTGCATTGCTTTTTTCAAGTCTGCTGATAGCGTTCGCGAGGCCCATCCCGATTGCCGTACCGTCTTTGATCATGCCTGTCTTAAGTCCCGCAAAAAGGTTTTTAAGCACTGAATGATCTGTTGTCAACGGACATTGTGTAAAGCTTTCTCCCGAAAACACTACAAGTCCGATGCGGTCATCAGGTCGTGAATCAATGAATGACATAGCCAGCTTTTTCGATGCCTCAAGTCTGTTCGGTTTGAAATCCTGTGCAAGCATACTGGCTGAAACGTCCATCGCCAGCATGATGTCGATGCCTTCAGTTTTAATATCCTGGAAATCGTTTTTCGATTGCGGACGTGCAAGTCCAATGATCATCAATCCAAGCGCAAGCATTTTTAAGATGAATGGTAAATGCCTGGTTTTTGTTTTCAGTGTTGTGAGCGGTGATACGTGACTGATGGATGAAAATCGTATCACTGGTCTGAATACACCTTCTTTAATAAAGTAAAACAGCGCGATCAAAGGAATTGCGACCAATGCAAAGAGCACTGAAGGATTTTGGAAAACTACTTCATTCAGCCAGTTCATACCTTTTCCTCCTTGTTCACTGTGGCGGGTCTGGTCTCATGTATAAAATCACGCGCATTCTGTAAACTGATCTCGTTTTCAGTTCCGATTGGAAGTTCCTTCGCAAATTTTACAAGATCAGAAAGTAGCAGGATCTGCCTCAGCTTTATGCGTTGCTCATCTCCCACCATACTTCTTAATGACCGTAAGAGCTCATCCGATGTCTGCTCCATTGCTGGAATCCTGTATCGCTGTTCGGAGTATATTCTCAGGATATCAGACAAGCGTATGTAAAACTCTTTAGTCTTTCCTGCCTGCCATAGCTTTTCCTGTTCAAGCAGCATGATCTGTTCAAGTGCGGTTTCATCCGGGCTTTTTATGATCACAGGCTCTTCCACTTTCGAAATACGTCTTCTGCTTCTCCTGATTAAATAAACGATGATAAGGATGATCGCAACCACGATGAGTCCGCCAATGATGTATGGTATGGCTTCTCTCAAGGTAAATGGTGCTTCAACAGGACCTTTGATGTCCCTGATCGCCTGCGTGGTGTCAACAGGAACGGTCATGACTTCAAGCAGCATGGCTTCTGTTTCGGATATGTCTCCGCTGTCTCCTTTTACCGAAAAAGAAAATGGTGGTACGGGATGATATCCTGAATCGAACGAAGTGATCACAATTTGCTGAGTGTACACTTTTTGTCCTGATGCAACAATGAGTGTATCAATCTTGCTTTTCGAGACTACTTCAATTTTGGATGTAATGGTATCGGTGATCTTTGGCCAGCTGATCTGCTTTTCAGTTCCCTGTGAAAAGAATGCTGAGATCCGGATGCTTGTCTGCTCTCCGATCTTAATGGAAGTGGAATCCAGCTCCGCTTTGACATTAAGGGTCTGGGCGTATGATGCCAAAGGCAGCAGCAACGCCATCAGCGGGAAAATAAATCGCATCACCATCATTTCCTTCATGATCTTCTCTCTCGTCTTTTGAACAGCGACATCAATGGTTGTACATAGGATTGTCCGGTGGTAAGCACGGCTGTATCCACCCCTGACTTGTTGAATGTATATCGCAGCCAGTCCTCATGTTCACGGCTTCTGACGGTGTATTGTTCTCGGATTGCTCTGCTGCTTGTGTCGAGCCAGCGGGTTTCACCTGTTTCATTATCCAGCACTTTTACCAGGCCGATATCAGGAAGCTGAAATTCTCTTTTGTCTGTTATTCTTAACGCTACCAGGTCATGTTTTTTCGCCGCGATCTTTAATGGTTGTTCAAACCCTGCTGTCATAAAATCACTAACAAGAAATGCAGTGCTGCGTTTGCTGATCATGTTCGTGAAGTAGCGTAAAGCCTGTGAAATATCGGTCTTCCTGTTTTTTGGTTCGAAGTTCAGCAGCTCACGGATGATCCGGAGAATATGCGAACGGCCTTTTTTGGGTGGTATGAATTTCTCTATGATGTCAGTGAAGAAGATCACGCCGATCTTGTCATTGTTCTGTATTGCCGAAAATGCAAGTGTTGCGCAAAGCTCAGTGACGAGATCTTTTTTTAACTGTTCGGTTGTACCAAAATTTTGTGACGAGCTGATATCGATCAGGAGCATGACAGTCATTTCCCTCTCTTCTTCAAAAACCTTTACGAATGGATGATTGAAGCGTGCAGTTACATTCCAGTCAATGGTTCGGATATCATCACCAGGCTGGTACTCGCGTACTTCACTGAAGGTCATACCACGGCCTTTGAAAGCACTGTGGTACTCTCCTGAAAAGATCTGGTTCGAAAGTCCTTTAGACTTGATCTCGATCTTTCTGATCTTCTTTATCAGTTCAGCCGAATCAGCCATTAAGGAACCTCTACTGTGTTTAGGATTTCTGCAATGATATCTTCAGATGTCACATTATCGGCTTCAGCTTCGTAGGTCAGACCGATACGGTGACGAAGCACATCGTTGCATATAGCGCGTACATCTTCAGGGATCACATATCCTCTTCTTTTGATGAATGCGTATGCTTTTGCCGCAAGGGCAAGGTTGATGCTTGCACGTGGTGATCCTCCAAAGCTGATCATGTTGGAGAACTTTGCCAGCTTGTTATCTGCAGGAAATCTGGTAGCAAAGACAATGTCAACGATGTACTGTTCGATCTTTTCATCCATATATACCTGGCGAACGATGTTTCGTGCATTCAGGATATCTTCAGGCTTGAGGATCTTGTTCACTTCAGGATATGCTGCGGTGATGTTTTGCCTGATGATCTTCTTCTCTTCTTCTTTTCCGGGATATCCGATCACAACCTTAAGCATGAACCTGTCAACCTGTGCTTCGGGAAGAGGATAGGTTCCTTCCTGTTCAACAGGGTTCTGTGTAGCCAGGACAAGGAAAGGCTGAGGAAGCCTGAATGTTTCATCGCCTATGGTCACTTGTCTTTCCTGCATCGCTTCAAGCAGGGCACTCTGAACTTTTGCCGGGGCACGGTTGATCTCATCAGCAAGAATAAAGTTCGAAAAGATTGGTCCTTTACGCACCGAGAATTCTTCACGTTTCTGATTGTAGATCATTGTACCGATAAGATCCGCAGGAAGGAGATCGGGTGTAAATTGTATCCTGCTGAACTGGGCTTCAATGGTGCTTGCCAGTGATTTTATCGCGAGTGTTTTTGCAAGGCCGGGTACACCTTCAAGAAGAATGTGTCCGTTTGAAAGCAGACCAATGAGCAATCGTTCAACCATGTACTTCTGGCCAACGATCACTTTATCCATTTCCATGGTGATCATATCCACGAAAGCACTTTCTCTCTGGATCGTTTCGTTAAGTTCTTTGATATCTGTCATGTTGACGTATTTAACGGCAAAAATACACCCGCATGGTATGGAGACCGGGGCTTTCGCTGTTAAAAAGTGTTAAGCATTCCGGATGGTTCAGAAGCCTTGCTGAATGCTGGATTCGAATCAAACAGAATGGCGAAAATGGAAAATGATCTAATAAGATTTACGATCCTTTTTTTTAAGGGTTAGATCATGGTCGTAATTTACTTTGATAAACAGAAATCCCTGGCGTTTCTGGTGAGGTTGGATCGTCTGCATCCAAAGGTCATTATGCCTGAGCTCCTTTTTAAACTTGCTGTTTGCATTCAGAGCGACAAGGAAGTTACCCAGACCAATAGCAGCTCCAATGGGATAATTGGTTCTCTTCTGAACAAAAACGAGGTTGTTCCCAACTTGCCTGACGTCCGTTTTTGTTGTAAAGAAAACGATTGGACTATAGAGCAGAAAAAGTTCAGCCCTTTGCCTCAGCTTCTTTTTTGCCTCTGTGAGTGGAAGGGCAGGAGTGAGATGGCTATCATGATACAATTCATAATCCTGCTTCATCGTCACAGGCTTTGAACTGTTATTTGTTACTTCAATGGCTAGCAGGCGGTATCCTTTTCGTAATTCTTTTTTCGCATATTTTTTGTTTTCATTTTCAGACATCACATCATAGCGGTACTTAAAATCAACACTGTCAACTGTAACTCCTCCGCGATACTGAAGAAGTTCGGGATGAACCGGATTATAGCGGGAAGCACATGATGAGGCAAGGGTTATTAGTCCGAATAAAAATGGAATAAGGGTTTTCATCTGAGAAATAAAGTCCCGCGAAATTAATTTTAATTTTCAAGATTAAAAATGACTTAATCCCTTTGCTGGTGCTGATTTCAGTAAATTGATTCTTGCCGGAATAAAATTATTTTCCAGGTATGATTAAGCTCTAATTACTGCAGATAAATAAGGTAATCGGACCTGTCAGTTTTATCTGGTGATCACATACCGGATAAGCTTTTTTACCTCAGTGGGTTCATAGTCTTTTCTGAATTCAGCCTGAAGAATACCAGCTTCACTGTTGATGTAAAAGATTGAGCTGTCGGCTATTGGAGGAACTGGTGGATTTTGATTGTCCAGCTGGTTGGTGAAAATGGCTTTGTAAACATTTTGATAAACGATCGTGTTGTTAATAATATGTTCACCGATCAATGAAGTATTCCCGCCTTCACAGATCCTGCCACGGCAATACGTAAACAGATTGCCACTGTTTTTCCCTTCTGATTTGTAAAGGTTAAAGGCATTTCCCTTCAGGTAAATTTTTTTAATTTCATCGAACCCGCCCAGCTCGATTTTAATGTACCTGTAATTTAAGTTTTCATGAAAACCTGGTGAGACAGGAGGCATAGTTGAAATCCCATCATGAATACTGCTTGAGATGACAAATACGCTGTCCCGCTGATTCAGGTCATTTTCATAGATTCAATACGTTCCTGGCTTATAGTAAAAGTGGTTGAATAAGAACATATCACCATCTCCAGACATTGTAGACGTCATTCGGTTCAAGATAAGTTTTCGTATCCTCATCTTTCGTGCATGAGGAAAGCAGAAGAACGAGTAATCCAAACGAATATTTATTCATCTTCTTATCTGTTCTCAGAATTCCTTTTCACTGTCCAGCTTACCATTTACATATAGCTGTTCGCTCTTTTGCTTCCCGTCTTCGCGGTATGTCTTCCACGATCCGATCTTCTGATAATCGAGCATTTCCGGGTTGTATGCGACTTGTCCTTCTTCCTTGATATTTCCGTTTGGAAAAAATTCCTTGCTGATGTAAAGCTTCTTTTTTGAACTCACCATCTCCATCTCTGTCTCAGGTTTTCCATCTTCAAAATAGCTTTTCTTGCTCATGTAATATTCACCATCCCGGTTGAATACTTCTACAAATTCAACCTGTCCGTTTGGATAATAATCTGTCCACATGATCGGACTTTGGCCATCATAAACAACATCGGATTTAGGCTTCCCATCCTGGTAATATACTTTCAGGCTTGATTTATAATCATCGATTGCTTTAAATGCACGTTCAAGCTGGTTGTTCGGATAATAATTGCGGTAGGTCTTCACCTGTCCCTGCTGGTAATAACCTTTATGAAGGAGCTGGCCAGTGGTATAAAAATCTTCCACCCATCCATTGCATGCATAACCGTTGCAGTTCCTTACAGAATCTCCACCCAGAACGGCATTCAGGTTATCATACATGATGATGCCATAAGTGCTGTCGATGACTGACACATCATATTTTTTTGCATTCGCTGAAGGAGAGGTGAATTTCTCCAGAAGTTTGCCCTGTGCGAGGACATCTGAAGCCAGAAAGGTTAGAATTAAAATTGCAATTAGCCTCATGCGTAAAGAATATAAATATGTTGCCTTTTAAAGAAATGAGATCTTATGATTTCGTGTAATCCGATCACCGCGGGTTTATGAATCCATCTGTACTTAGCTGTCACTCACTGATCATGTTGTACCGCTCTAACCAAATATAATGATTACCATCAAATTCGGCTAACTTTAAGGCCTGATGAAAAAGCAGGTGATCATTATCGGTGGAGGTGCAGCAGGATTCTTTTGCGCAGCCAACCTGGATAACAGGAAGTGCCAGGTAACGATTGTTGAGAAGCAGAATAAGGTGTTGCAAAAAGTGAAGGTTTCAGGTGGTGGTCGATGCAATGTTACCAATGATTGTTCTGATCCTGTTGAAATGATCAAGGCTTATCCGAGAGGCAACAGGCAGCTAAGACAGGCCTTTTCAAGATTCTTTACAGTCGATACAAGGAAGTGGTTTGAATCTCGTGGTGTCAGGCTGAAAGCTGAAAAGGATGGAAGGGTGTTTCCTGTTTCCGATAACTCACTGGACATCATTCATGCGCTCGAACATGAAGTGACATCAAAAGGATTCAAGGTTTGGACGGGTGTTTCAGTGAAGGAGGTTGTGAAGTCAGGTGATGAATATCACGTTCATCTGGAAAATGGAAATGTATTGAACGCTTTCTGTGTAGTTGTTGCATGCGGAGGATTCAGCAAGCCTGAACAATACGACTGGATAATTAAGGCAGGACATTCGATCGTGTCACCTGTTCCTTCCTTATTCACATTCAATGTCCCTGATAAAGCGATCCATGAGTTAAAAGGGATCAGCGTTGAACAAGTGATGGTGAAAATTGCAGGAACATCGTTCAGCACATCAGGACCTATACTTTTTACGCATTGGGGATTCAGCGGCCCTGCCATCCTGAAGCTTTCATCCTATATGGCCAGAGAGCTTGCAGACAAAAAATATGACTTCAGTTTCATGATTAACTGGCTTCCCCAAATGTCACAGGATTCATTGAGGGCATCACTTTCAAAAGCTGGCATAAGCCATGCTGATAAACTTGTTGTGAATGCATGCCCTTTCACATTTTCGAATTCTTTCTGGATATATATTCTGCATCGTTCCGGTATTGAATCTGAACTCCGATGGAAAGACCTTAAAGGCAAAAAGGTGAACGTTCTTGTGGAAAAGCTTGCGAATGATCAATACCATGCGCAAGGCAAGACAACATTCAAGGAAGAATTTGTGACGTGCGGAGGGATCGATCTGAAGGAAATTGATTTTAAAACTATGGAAAGCCGCATCAGCAGCGGTCTATATTTCGCAGGTGAAATTCTGGATATCGACGGGATTACCGGTGGCTACAATTTCCAGGCAGCATGGACAACAGGGTACATCGCAGCAGATGCAATAAATTCAAAGGATTAAAGTCGTTCAACCTCCTCGTAGAGTTCTTTAACAGGAAGTCCCATGACATTGAAGTAAGAACCTTCGATTCGCTCAACACCTACATAACCAATCCATTCCTGCGCTCCATAGGCACCTGCCTTGTCATAGGGCTTATGATTTGTAATGTAATATTCTATCTCATCGTCACTCAGCTTTTTAAACTTTACAGTAGTCACTACATGAAAGCATTTTTGCTGATGCTTTGTAAGAAGACACACTCCGGTGATCACCTCATGTGTATTACCTGAAAGCATTCTGAGCATGGTGGTTGCTTCTTCAAATGACGCGGGCTTGTTCAGTACCTTATCATTGATCCATACAACAGTGTCTGCCGTGATCACAAGTGTATTCTCTTTCAGGTCCTGCTTAAAGGCATTGGCTTTAAGTGTCGCAAGGTATAAAGGGATCTCTTCACGCTTCAGTGATGGATCAAAATTCTCTTCAACGTCTTTTACGATCACCTTGAAATCCCAGCCTAATTCACTGATCAGGAATTTCCGACGTGGTGACCCTGAGCCAAGTATAATTTCAAATTTCTGAATGTTCGCAGGTAAGGTCATCATCAATGATTAAGCAGGTAGTTATAGATCAGTGTATAGAAGATCCCTGCTGCCATGATCGCTTTGGAAAGTCTGCTCAGGTTTTTAAACTGTGCTCTTCCCTCGGCTTTCAGAATAAAATAAGCAAGGAAGCCCAGGGGCATCATCAGTGCGAGTAGAAAATAAAAGAAAGAAACTTTGTCTGATGCGAACTGGAAATACATGATGTAACCAAGAAGACACATCGTTAAAATAACTAACGTGATGATCACGATTTTAGTTGTTCTTACACCTGCCATGAGTGGCAATGTTTTGCATCCGAATGCAGAGTCTCCTTCCATGTCCTGCATGTCTTTGATCAGCTCCCTGATCATGGTGAGCATGAAAGAAAAAAGTCCAGTGACGAGTATGAAACGTGCAATGCCATGAAGGTTCGCTGCAATTCCCATGTCAAGTTCAGGCTGGGAATTAAACAGCTGCTCGTTCTCTAAAAGTATCTTCTGGTAATTGTCGAGCAGCAATGGAAATTCGAATGCGCCGACAATTACCGGGACCATCGCCACCGAAAGAGAGACGATCAGGTTTCCTATCAGCAGCTCTTTTTTGAAAGACGATGAATAGAACCATAATCCGGCTGCGATCACTACATGGATGAATCCAAGTTTATAATATCCTATGGATGAGGCCACCACGAAGCCTAATCCAACGCCTGTGATGTTCATGATGAAATGAAGGATCAGTGCTTTATCCTTGCCGATCATGGTGCCAACAATGGCTTCCTCAGGCTTGTTGATGTGATCGATGGAAATGTCGAAATAGTCGTTGATGATATACCCTGCAGCAGCAATAAAGACGACTGATAATGCAAGCAGGAAGAATTGCCTGTCATTCAAACCGGGTGTGAATCCCCAGTCTTTTAAAGTCACTTCGATCCATGTTTCGATCACAAGATACCTGAGCAGGTACATGGTCGCAAGAATCATGACCAGGTTGTTTGTTCTTATCAGACGGAAAAAAGCAGTAATCATAGCTTAAATTCTGGAGAGCTTATACATCATTTTTTCTTGCCAAGGTTTCGGATGTCGTTGGTGAGTGCCTTGTAGATCGCGGCCAGTTTTTTATCTTCTTTTTTTAAAAGATCCATGTGTCTTTTGATGGTTTTTTTGTCATTCCGTGCAGCTGGTCCAGTCTGAAGCTGTGCAGGAGACATCTTTTCTGTTCGCTTTGTTGTTTCAAGGATCAATGGGTACAGGTAGCTGAATTTCACTGAAGATCCTTTGAGCAGGCTTTCAGCTATGGTGTAGAGATGATTTGTGAAGTTGCATGCAAACACCGCTGCAACATGTGATCGCTGACGATCTTCCGAGGTGACAGGGATAACTGAATCACTGATTGATGATGCGAGCTTTTTAACATTGGCTTTGCCTTCAACAAACACAGGAACTTTTTTTAAGGAGATCTTCTTCGCTTTTGTAAATGACTGCAAAGGGTAGAGTACTCCGGTTGCTTCGGATACATTGTCGATCGCTTTTAACGGCGTTGAGCCAGATGTATGTACAACAAGTTTTCCGGGTAATCTCAATGAAGACGCGATCTTTTTGATGGCGTCATCTTTCACACAGATGATGTACACATCGGCATCACGATAGAGATCCTTAAGTGAAGTGGTATAGCTGCAGGATAGTTTTGTGGCTAATTCACCAGCAGATTTTTCAGTACGGCTAAAGACCTGTATGATCTGAAATCCGGCTGATCTGAATGCAGGAGCAAGGCTGTTCGCTAACTTTCCTGCTCCAATGAATACGATTTTCTTCCTGCTTTTAGCTGCTGGCACTGGCTGATGATTTTTTTCTGCGCTCTAAAATAGCGAGAATACTTCCAATCATCATTAATATCGATCCTATCCAGAGTACATTGATCCATGGAAATACGATCGCACGCATCACAATGAAATCTTTCTGCTTAACCTGTTCTGTCAGCTCCAGCGTGATCTTTCCTGTTTCTGTATCAATCGCTGTAAAGTTCAGCTTCATTCCATATTCAGGCAGTTCAGCGGGTTCAGGTATAATATAACTTCCCCTGATCGAATATACTGGCTTTGCAGTGGTTGTTTCGCCTTTCATATCAGTGACATGGATCACTGCGGATACAGCGATGTCAGAGTCTTTTAAATGAAAGCGTTCCCTGTCAGTTTCCTGTTCGATACGTTCAAAGATCAAACGGGCTGTGCTTACGAAAACAGTATCGCCCTGTTTCATGGTCATTGTTTTCGTGGTCGTCTCATCTCCTTTTTTCTTGACAGGAGCATAAGTTACGTGTGAGTAAATGTCACGATGGATCTGGTGCCTTGTCGATGGTTCTGCGAGCAATCCCATGCGTGGGTTATCCTGAACCAAAGGATGGAGACTGAAGGCAGGGGTATAGGTCTCGCCTTTCTTTTCAAGGTATTCTATTTCGAAATAATGATCGATGCCTTTTTCTTCTTCGTCTTTGTAGGTGACATAATAATCACCCATAGGCACTGTGTCTCCGCGATACAGCATGATGTTCTCATTGTTGCTGAAATCCTTTCCAAGCTGCGAAAGATCAACCGTAGAGCGGTTTTGGGAGATGACCGTGCTTTTTGACATGGAGATCAGTGCACCCAGCATGATCAATGCAAAGCCGACGTGTGCTACTGATGATCCTGCTTTTTTCAGCTTGCCACCCTGAACCTTGAAGATGTAATCTGTGTTGGCAGCTGCGGCAAATAAAGAAGAGAAGAGCAGCAGAATATGAAATAGCTCAGTGATCTCCATCAGGAAAGCAATTGCAATGCTGGCCAGAATAGCGAAGATAAGCGGCCTTCTGATCTTTTTCGAGAATTCAGCTGTGGGTGTACTCTTGTATTTGAAATACTGTGTAACGGCGATCAGGATACAAATGATCACAGCAAGCGGTGTCTGCCAGCGGTTGAAATGCTGTACGGCTTCTGTCGGCGGTGCAAGCGATGTTCCGAAGATCTTATTGATCACCGGTATGGATGTGGTGAACGTCACCTGGAATGCTGAAATGATCAGTACAAGCGATGCGATAAAGATCCAGAACTCTCTTGAATTCAAAGCATCTTCATCCTTTTCAGCCGGGATATCCTTGTATCGGATAAAGAAAACAACGAATGGTGCGACAAGGAAGAAGAGCAGGTAGATCAGCAGCTGCCCGCTCATTCCTAAATCTGTAAATGCATGAACGGATGTGTCACCCAGGATCCCGCTTCTTGTCAGGAATGTAGAATACAGCACAAGGATGAAAGAAAGGAACGACAGGATCATGGTTGATTTCAATGATCTCTTCCTGTTGTTAAAGATCAGCATGAGGTGACCAGCTGCAACAAGGATGATCCATGGAACCAGTGAGGCGTTCTCGACCGGATCCCAGGCCCAGAATCCTCCGAAGCTCAGCGCTTCATAAGCCCAGGCGCCTCCCATAAGGATACCTGTTCCGAGGATCATGATCCCGAAAAACGTCCATGGAAGTGCAGGCTTAACCCATTCTGAATACCTTCTTTCTATAAGTCCGCCACAGGCGTACGCGAATGGAACAAGTGTAGCAGCAAAGCCAAGGAACAGGATCGGTGGATGGATCGTCATCCAGTAATTCTGAAGCAGGGGGTTTAAGCCTTGCCCGTCAAGATTTTTCAGATAGTCCGGGATCTGAACGAACGGAAGATTCCGGTATTCAGGATGCTCTCGCAGCAGAACGAACGGATTGCTGCCAAGATGAAAATCTCCAAGATAGATCCCCAGGATCATGGAAGCCAGGAACACCTGTACAGTACTGACTACTCCCATCACGGAATTCTCCCAGTTGCCTGTCTTTCTGATAAGAATTAAGCCTAATATGACATGCCAGAAGGTCCAGAGAAGAAAGCTTCCTTCCTGTCCTTCCCAGAAACATGAGAGCATGTAACGCACCGGAAGTGCTTTCGAGGAATGCTGCCACACATACTGGTATTCGAACATGTGGTTCACGATCATGTAGAACATCGTGAAAATGATTCCCAGCACTGCAAGACCGTGCACATAGAACGCGTTACGTCCTAGTTTTCGCCAGCTCTCATCCTTGTATCTGATTCCTATGAAATAGGAAACAGCCGCCAGCAATGAGGCAACGAATGAAAGCGTAATAAAAGTATTTCCAAGTTTTCCCGGCCAAAGATGTTCGCCGACGTAGGTGATTGTATCCATTAACCTTCTTTATTGCTGTCAGCACTGATCTCTACGGTTTGCCCGTTATTGTATTTCGAAGGGCATTTCATAAGGATCTTCGAGGCAACAAAGTCTGACCCTGAACATTTTCCTGTGATCACGATCTGTTCAGAGCGTTCAAAATCCTGCGGTTTGGTTCCTGTGAAAAGCACCTTTTTTTCCTGGCCATCCTTGTCGAGCATATAAAAGCTGAACAGGTTCGCATTCACTTCAGGATCATATTCCAATGGTTTTCCGGGAGCAAGTGTTCCAACAACATGCACAACTTCTTCAGGCTCTTCCGCAGCTGCTGTAAAAGTGCTGTAGGTGCTTGAATCAGCAAGTGTACTCATGATGACACCGATGCCCGATGCCAGAAGTATGATAAGGATAAGATGGAGCTTTTTCATTTTTTTTCTTCTTTTTCACGAAGTGTTTTTTCAAGTCTTGAAAGCCTTGAATCAACAGCTATCATGTAAACGATAATTCCAACAAAAATTATTGCAATGACACCTACCACAACATAGATCTTACCCGACTGCCTCAGTGGATCGGCCATGTCAGGTGATTCCATGGTCTGAGCAGACAGGTTTGTGATCAGTGTCACAAGCAGGGTAAATAATGCCAGGAGCTTTTTCATAATTCGTCTGTGATCATTGCTGCTTTTTTCAGCCTGATTCCAAGTTCGGTGAGCCAATAAGAGAATATGCACCAGCCGATGACGGCAGGATAGAATACCTTACGCATGGTGCTGTCAAGGTCATATGTGTTAAATCCTGGATTGCCACCGTTTCCGGGATGAAGGCTATCCGACAGTCGTGGATAAACCAGCAGGAAAACGATGAGCATAACATAGGAAAAGATGTTGTAGATGGCAGAGATCCTTGCTTTCTTATTTTCATCTTCGAGTGATGAGCGCAGAATAAAATAGGCGAAGTAGAACAGGAGCGTGATGGCAGCACCGTTCAGCTTTGGATCATTTGCCCACCACGCATTCCATGTATATTTTGCCCAGAGAGAGCCCGTAAGGATGCCTAGTATCCCGAGGAAAACGCCTGCTTTGGCAGATTCAACGGCAACGGTATCATACTTTTGCTCGAATCCTGAAAGGAAACGTACACTGTTCCATACCGACACAGAAAGGATAAAGATCATGGCGAACCACATGGTTACATGGAAGTATAGGTTCCTGATCGTTTCGTGAAGGATAGGGAGAGCAGGCACTTTAATAAGCAGCCCTGCGATGATCGTGTACAATAATAAGGCAATGCAAAGTGCCTTCCACCACTTGATTTTCATTCCTTTTTTACTCCCTCCAAAGGTATGGAAATAATACCAACGATAAGGTGACAATAATCATTATAAGAAGCGACGTAACTCCTATGTAAGGCAGGCTAAGTGAGCGATCCAGCCCATCAACTGCGTTCTTGCTAAGACGAATAATTAATAATAAAAGTGGGATCAATAATGGAAAGCTCAGGATCGCCATAATGCCGAAGCTTCCTCCGGTTCTTGAAGCGATCGCTGAAACCATGGTCAGAATGGCCGCAAAGCCGATACTTCCCAGGCAGAGGATCAAGAAGAACATCAGCTTATCCTGCACCAGGTTATTAATAAAAATGCCATAGAAGAAGTAGGTGAGCATACCAAGGAACAGCATGAGCAGTGCACTGTAGATCAGCTTTCCTGAGAGGAATACGTGAGGCTTGCAGAGGTAATAATAGTAGAGTTGCCTGTTTTTCGATTCACCCATAAACGACCTGGAAACCGCATTGATCCCCGCGAACACAAGAATGATCCATAATAAAGCATTCCAGGTAGGAGGATGCAGGATAGTCCGGAAGGAAAGGTAGCAGATGTAAACTGTCGCGATCACATATAAGAGAACCCCGGCTATGAAAGACTTCTGACGAAAGTCCTGCGTGAATTCTTTGCTGATGATGCCTGCGACCTGCCGGAAAAACATGGGGCAAAGATACTTTCTAATTCTGCTCAGCCACTGACATTCTTGTTAATATGTTTTAACGGTTCAACGCCTTCTGAAAGTCAGGATGATCTGTTTAGTTTCAAAGCATTCATCTGCCTATATTTGTTTAAAACATCCGAAATGAGACTATTGTTCATTCTTTCCATATTGACAACCACGGCCGCCATTGGCCAGACAAAACAGATGAAGACCGTGCATGATTTTAAAGTAAAGACCCTTGAGGGTAAAGAGTTCGACCTTGCATCCTTAAAAGGGAAGAAAGTGATGATCGTGAATACCGCTTCTGAATGCGGTTATACGCCTCAGTATGCTGATCTTGAAAAGCTTTATAAAACATATAAGGATAAGAATTTTGTCGTTGTAGGATTTCCTTCAAACGATTTTGGCGCGCAGGAACCAGGAAGCAATGAGCAGATCCGCGAATTTTGCTCCAAGAACTTTGGCGTTTCATTTCCTATGATGGAAAAGATCACCGTGAAAGGAGATGATAGGCATCCGCTTTACGCATACCTCACGAGCAAGTCACTGAATGGAGTGGAAGACAGCGAGGTGAAATGGAACTTTCAGAAGTACCTTGTGGATGAGAACGGAAAGCTAGTTGAAGTCCTCGGATCTAAAGTGAATCCTATGGATGAGAAAGTAAAGAACTGGATCGAAAAATAATATGAAGCTTGATATTCTTGCCTTTGGCGCTCACCCTGATGATGTTGAACTTTCGTGTGCCGGAACACTTTATAAGCAAAAGCTTTCAGGTAATAAGATCGGGATCATTGATCTGACACATGGGGAACTGGGTACCAGGGGAACAGCAGAGATCAGATTGAAGGAAGCACGCGCAGCCGCTCTCATACTGAAAGCAGATGTGAGGGAGCAGCTAGATTTCAGGGATGGATTTTTCATGAATGATCCTGAACACCAGCTGAAGATCATTCAGAAGATCAGGAAGTATAAACCTGAGATTGTAATTGCCAATGCCATTCATGACCGTCATCCTGATCATGGCAAGGGATCCAATGTTGTTTCGGATGCCTGCTTTTATGCTGGATTGCGCCGTATAGAGACCACAGAGGATGGAAAGCTCCAGGATGCCTGGCGGCCGAAGGCAGTGTATCATTACATACAGTTCAGGCCGATTGAGCCACACATCATTGTCGATATCAGCGATACGTTCGGCGTGAAGCTGGAAAGCATTAAGGCCTATGGCAGTCAGTTTTATAATCCGGCATCGAAAGAACCATCAACAGTTATTTCAAGTCCTGAGTTTTTAAATAATATTGAAGAGCGGGCATCTGACTGGGGAAGGCTGATCGGAGTGAGGTATGGTGAAGGATTTACTGTGGAAAGAACTCCCGGAGTGAAGGATCTGTTTGATCTGATTTAATTCATAAACTACTTGTGAATTTTGAAGCTGTCCTTAATCAGGGCAGCTTTTTTATGATTGTATAAAAAGCAAAAGGGGCTATCGTGAGACAGCCCCTTTTAAGTTAGAAGATATTTGAAGATTATTCGATGATCATCTTCTTAGTTACTTTCTGAGAACCAGCAGTTACAGTGTAGAAATATACACCTGAAGTAAGCTTGCTTGCATCAACAGAAATTCTGTGAGTACCTGCAGCTGCGTTAGCAGTTGTCTGGCTCATAACTGTCTGTCCAACTACGTTGCGAACAACGAAAGTAAGGTCAGAAGCTGCCGGAAGGTTCACATCAATTCTGGAAGTTCCGTTGAATGGGTTTGGATAGTTCTGAGAAACAGTAAGAGCTGATTCAGCATTCTTCTTTGTGCTCAGAATGATCGGGTTGTAATCTAACGGATGTGTAAAGCTGATTCCACTAACATAATAGTGTTCTACTGCTCCTACACCCATGTTTGCTTCATCCCAGTCCATTGAAGTTGTTGTTGGAATAGTGTAAACAACCGGACCTGTTCCAGCTTCGATTACCTGCTGAGCAGTGTACATCCAGAAGTTGTTACCATCATAAGCAGTATTTGCTGTGAAGTTGGTAGCAGCTGTTGCCATTGGAGCAGTTGGAGTTGAAATGTCTAGTGATCTGGCCCAAAGGTTAGGGAAGCTATTGTCTGTAGCAAGAAGTGGATCAGTGTCCATCCAAGAGTAGAACAATACGTTACCAGCATCATTCAGGGAAGCCTGGATACGTGCATCCCAAGCGGCACCTGTACCCCAAGGCGAGTTAGCATCAGCTACTGCTTCAGATTCGATGATACCTACATTGAATGCATTCCAGAAACCGTTACCAGTCATGAAAATATCAAAGATCCTTGTTTCATCATAGATCTGTGTAGCAGTTGCATCAGCACCTGAGTAAACAACAGTAACAATATGCAGGTTGTTGTTTGCGTCAACTACAAGATCCCATCCCTGGTTAGCAGAGAATACCGGAATAACTGGTCCAGCTCCCTGGTCAGAAGGAATAAGGCTGTCAGTAAGTGCAGTTAATGTAGAGAAGTCTTCGATTGGAAGCTTGCCCCATGATGTACCTGCATCAAGTGATCTGAAGATGATCGGAGTTGAGAACTGGTTGTTTACAGCAGAGTCCATACCCAGGAACACTACATAACCAACTTGTCCGTCTTTTGACCATGCCATGTTTGGCAGAGCATAAAGAAGCTGTGAACCATCGTTAGGGTCACGTGCAAACGCTTCATAGATCTTGGTAACAGAAAAATCAAATGCTTCAGTTGTTGCATTGAAAGTTCCTGTGTTAACCATTGCACCATAAAGGTCGATGATCGATGCAGTTGAGTTGTAATCGTAATCTGTTCCCAAAGTGTAGAATTTACCATTTGAGTGTGCAGAAGATCCAACTCTTGCCATGTGCTGGAATGGAACATTTGGTTCACCATTCGTTGCAATGTACTGGTTCCCGTTTGTTGAATCGAACTGGATGCTTGCGAAATAGTTACCATCCCATCCTGCACCGCTTGTGTAAGGACCAGATACAACTGTGTAAGCATTCATTGGGTTAGTGTTACCAGTTGGGTTGTAGATACCACCTGTCGGGTAACGGCCAAGTACAGGTGATGCCTGATCCTGAACAACTAGCGTTGTATCCCAGGTAGCACCAAGGTCTGTTGAGAACGACGTGTTGATGTAACCACTGTGCCCAGGAAGACTCTGAGTCTTTCTGTGAGTGAATGCGATCAGGTTCGTTGCCTTGTTGTAATGAAGCGGATGGCTTTCACCTACAAGGATCGAAAATACATTCGCAGAACTTGCAAGCTTTGTTTTAGTTACGACACGGTTGCTTCCCTGCGTTGTTGCATGAGGAGCAAGCGTTTTTCCAGCAATTGGATTAGTTACATCCATTGAAGAAAACGGCTTTTTCATTTTTGGAGCTGGTACTACTGCAGGTAGGCTGCGATTCTGTGCAACCGCAACACTGCCGATCCCTAGCGCCAAAATCATTAGTAGATTTCTTTTCATTTTTTGGAATTGGTTTAGTTAGACAATCAAAGCGTAAAACTTGGTTTCTAATGTAGAGAAAAATTCTGATTCGGTTAAGCGAATGTTGAAGGCTTTTAATAATAATTTAATCAACATTCGTCGTAACTGCCTCAGTTTCCCTAAGAAAAGTTACCTGAAAGTTAAGCTCGTACAGCAACGACACTGATCTCTACCTGTGCATCTTTTGGAAGCCTGCTTACCTGCACGGTTTCTCTTGCTGGAAATGGTGCTGAAAAACATGCACCATAGATCGTATTCACTTTTGAAAAGTTGTTCATGTCTGTAAGGAAGATCGTCGCCTTCACTACGTTCCCGAAGGTCATTCCCGCAGTTTCAAGGATCGCTCTTAAATTCGACATCACCAGGGTGGCTTCATCTTCAACAGTACCTTCTATAAAATCTCCCGTTGATGGATCAATCGCTACCTGCCCGCTTACATACAATGTTCCGTTTGATTCGATTGCCTGGCTATACGGACCAATAGGCGCTGGTGCGTTCTTAGTTTCAATTGCTTTCATATATGATGTGTTAAAGGTGAGTTCTTTTATCAGCTTCATTAACGGAGATCGTACCAGTCACGTCTCATCGGAAGCTTCAGATCACGCAGGGTTGAAGCTTTCACATTAATATCCACGCTGTACATCTTACGCTCCCCGAATGGAACAATGTTCACACGCATTTCCCAGCAATGCAGGTCACGGTATATATTCAAGGTCGTATAGGTTAGCTTTTCAGATCTGAAATCATATCCTGACCTGAATCCGATCTTCCACTTTTCCGTGAGGTTGATGTCTCCTGATACTCCCAGTGAATGTGTGACCCTGTAATAAAGCAGCTGCTCCCTGTACCTCCTGGAATAGCTCGGAGAATAAACAGCATTATAGTTTACATTAAGATTCCATGGAATGGTCCAGTCAACATATTCCATCAGGTGGATGTATTGAAGATTTTTTTCTACAGGTGTTCCATTATTATTGACATTCTTCTTGCGGGCGGCCGGGTTGAAGTTGAAATTCAGGATCGCACTTGCATTGGTGATCTGACCAACCCGTCCATAAACCTGCCATTGTGAAATATTTCTTCTTGCACCGGTCGTGTCAAGCATATAAGGACTCATCACAGCATTCAACTGGACATCGAACTTCTGAAGAATGTTGGTGCGGGCAGACATCCTGATATCAGACCATTGCATGGAATCCGCCAGGAAATTATAATTCGCATTGATTGAAAAGCCTTCAATGAGCGGAAGCTTTTTCACCGGGTTTACCGTGTCCTTACGTGAAACATACTTCATCTCAAGATTGTTGAAAAGATCAAATGACAGCAATCCTTCTTCCCTTGTTTTTAAAGGCCCGAAAATTCCATTGTCGTAAATGGTGTATTGGTCAAGAAGCTGTCCGGTCTGTCCATAAACTTTATTAACTCCTCTTATCCTTTCAGGAGAATAGCTGGCTCCGACAGTAGGTATCAGAATGTGCCTGATCGCTTTGATCTTTTGAGACCTGAAGGTGTACATCCCATAATACTTGGTTGTAGCACTTGCTGCCATTCGTGCATCTCCGGCGCGTGAGAATCCCTGGATCGTGTCAATGGTCATGAGGGATGTGGAAGGACTGTACTGCCTGTCATAACTCTGCAGGTACCATACCTCACTGTAATCAATCCTGGGATTGAAGTTGATGTACTTAAGAATATTAAAGCTGGTCGTGAACGGAATGGAATGTCGTATCCCATTTCGCATTTTCTTTTCTATCCCCGGCTCAAACAGAAGTGAGTCCACAGAAGTAATGTCGTTCCTTGCATCCGCCGTGTAGCTGATACCGATCTTGTCATACCATTTGTTTCCGATGGCTCCATTATTTTCCCTGAAGATGTTTACAGGGTTGAACCTGTTCACCGCGAATGCGATGGTCGGGGCATTGATGTTGACGATCTTGGTTTGTGTATTCTGGTTATGTGTCAATCCTCCCGTAAGGGTAGCATACTTCCAGCTTTTGGTGTAGTTCACGCTCGACATGAACGTGTTGGTGAGGTAGTCAAGACTGTTTGTAGAGTTGTACCTGTTAAAGTTGCTTGTACCTGCATTGACATCCGCAGAGAGTCTGCTTCCCGGCCTTGCCTTGGGATCCTGCATGTGTCTCCATTTGATGAAGAAATTTTTCTGCAGATCGATCTTGCTGAAATCAGATTCGTTCGGGAACCTGTTGACGGCATAGTCTAAAGAGAATCCACCATTAAAAGCATATCGCTTGTTATAGGCTGAATTGGTTCTCAATGCATAGGATCCTTTTGAATAGATATCACCTGTGATGGCCATGTCGATATAATCATTGATGCCCCAGTAATATCCTCCCTGTTTCAAAAAGAATCCGAGGCTTTGCGACTCACCATACTGAGGCAATAATAGCCCTGAAGCCCTTCCTTTTTTATTCGGGAAAAAACCAAACGGAATGGCCAGTGGTGTAGGCACATCTTCGATCCAGAGATTCGCCGGTCCGGTTACGATCTTATCTTCCTTGATCACTTTAAGCCTGGTCGCTCCAATATAGAAGTGAGGGTGTGGAAGATCGCAGGTTGTGTACTGGCCGCTTTTTATGAAGAAATTATCGCTTGTATCTTTTTTAACAACAGCACCATGAATGTATCCTTCGCCTTCTTTAGTGATCACATTGCTGATCCTGCCTTTCTTCGTTTGGAAGTTAAAGCTCATTTCCTCGGTGTTGAAGGTCTGCGGTCCCTGAGTGAATATAGGTGCACCTGTAAGGTTTCCAAGACTGTCTTTTCTTCCTTTAGCAGAAACAATGTTTGTCTTGAAGCTCATTTCAATATAGTCAGCCTTTAGATTGATGTCTTCATAAGTCACATCGGCTTCTCCATAGAGGTAGATCTTTTCTTCCCCAAGATCCACACGCATGGAATCTTTGGCGTTATAAACGACTTTCGATCTGATCGCGTTAGCAGCAAGAGGGATGGAAGCGGCTGCAGAATCCTTTCTTGTTGTATCGGCAGACAATGCAAACCGGCTGGAATCACGGGAAACAAGCGATGAATCCTGGGCAGGCAACCGGAGGCCCACAGAAATCAACAAAAGAATGATGATAAAATGTATGCCTGAGTGTTTGTGCAGCAATTTAATGGGTTAAATTTGCTAGTGTAGCCGGTTTGGCTTCGAAATTAATGAATTTTTATCGGGTTGGTTTAACAATCATGACCGATCACGAAAAACGAGATATGGCTGTTTTAACAGGTGCGACAAGATTATCAGCTGCTTTATTAAGCTGTTTCTGCTTTCTTCTTTTCACATCTTTTAACCCTCATCATCCTGCGGCATACCGTGTAAGGACTGTGGTAATCGATGCAGGGCATGGAGGTAAAGATCCGGGATGTCACGGTACAAAGCATTTTGAAAAAGATGTCGCGCTATCCGTGGCACTCAAGCTTGGGAAATATATTGAGGATAATTTCCAGGATGTGAAAGTGGTTTACACCCGCAAAACGGATGTGTTCGTGGAGCTGAGTGAACGTGCTGCGATCGCGAATAACAACAATGCTGACCTGTTCATCTGCATCCATTGTAATGCCAGCACGAACAAGGAAGTGTACGGTTCAGAAACGTATGTGATGGGCCTTCATAAGACAAGGGGAAACCTGGAAGTAGCGAAGCGTGAAAATGCTTCGATCCTTATGGAAGATGATTACAAAAAGAAATATGAAGGATTTGATCCTCATTCGGATGAAGCGAATATCATCTTCAGCATGTTTCAGAATGTTCACCTGGATCATAGCCTGAACCTTGCCTCCAAGATCCAGGAGCAGTACACGAAGTATGCAGGTCGTCGTGATAAAGGAGTTAAGCAGGCCGGCTTTCTGGTGCTATGGAAAACAGCGATGCCTGCTCTTCTTACAGAAACCGGGTTCCTTACGAATCCTGCAGAAGAAAAATTCCTTGGAAGCCCCAAAGGCCAGGACTTTCTTGCTAAATGCCTGTTCAAGGCATTCAGGTCTTATAAGTTTGAAGTGGAAGGGAAGCCTTACAAGTTCAATGATGAATTTGAAACGATGAAACCTTTTAAGGAATCTGACAGCGAGCCCAAAGCTGAAGAACCTGTGAAAGAACCTGTGAAAGAGGTCAAGTCAAACCCTATGTCGGCGGATGTAACGAAGGCTGTTGATGAAAGAGCACTTTATCCTGCCGGTGGTGTGGGGAAAGATGAAATTAGTTCGGATAAACCTGAGACTGTGTCTGCTGCAGGAGAGGTCGTTTTCAGGGTTCAGATTTTAAGTTCAGATAAAAAAATTCCACTAACTTCGGGGCAGTTTAAAGGTTTCGGAAAGGTGCGAGAATTCGAGGTTGGGAAAGCTTATAAGTACACCGTTGGAGAGGAATCATCCTTCTCATCTGCAGTTAAGCTACAATCACAGGCTCGCCAGAAATATCCTGAGGCATTCATCGTCGCCTACAGGGATGGAGAGAGGATCAGCGTTTCCGAAGCCCTGAAACAAACAGGTAAAAACTGATCGTGAAGCTTTCAAAAGAAGTTAAAATAGGGCTTTTGCTCCTTGTGGCCATTGGCTTATTCATCTTTGGGTTCAATTACCTTAAAGGAAGAAATATTTTTAACCCACAGGCCAAGTACTATGCTGTCTATGACCACATCGACGGACTTGTGGAGGCCAATCCTGTTCAGGTCAACGGTTTTTCGATCGGACAGGTCAACAAAATAGATTTCGAAGAAGGCAATACCGGCAGGATCATCCTTGAATTTACCATCAACAAGGAAGAATTCATGATCCCTCAGAATAGTGTTGCTAAGATCATCAGCAGCGACCTTCTCGGCTCAAAAGCAGTTCAGATCGTCATCGGTGATTCAAAAACACTTCTTTCCCCGGGTGACACACTTCTTTCCGATATCGAATCCAGTCTGGGCGAAGCCGTGAATAAGCAGGTGCTTCCTTTAAAGAACAAAGCGGAAAAGCTGATGTTGTCTATTGATTCGGTGCTTGCAGTTGTGCAGTACATCTTTAATGAAAAGTCACGTGAGGACATCAAGCAAAGCCTGGAAAGTGTGAACATGGCGATCAAAACGCTTAAGAAGACAGCGCTTCGTGTTGATACACTGGTGAGTGAGCAGCGCTTCAGGCTGTCAAGGATCTCATCCAATGTGGAATCAATCACCGGAAATCTGAAGAACAACAACGAAAAGCTTACAAAGATCATAACGAATTTTTCATCAATCAGTGATTCTCTGGCGAAAGCCAATATTGCCACCACGATCAACAATGCGAATACAGCATTGGCCCAGGCGGCATCCATTACCGAAAAGATTAATAAAGGCGAAGGAACCATGGGCATGCTCGTGAATAACGACAGTCTTTATAAAAACCTGAATTCGGCTGCACGTGATCTTGATCTTTTACTTGAAGATCTCAGGCTGCATCCGGGACGGTATGTAAGCATCTCTGTTTTTGGAAGAAAAGACAAGAGTGACAAGAAGTCAAAGAACCAACCAACAAGCAACTAAGCCATGGATTTTGGCATCAGCAATATTCTATTCCTTGTATTACTGGGGGTAGCTGTTTTCCTTTTTGCAAAGAATGTAAGGAAGATCATCCGCAACATCAACCTTGGCCAGGATGTCAACAGGAGTGACAATCCTTCAGATCGCTGGGCGATCATGACAAAGGTCGCTTTAGGTCAGACAAAACTGATGTTCCGTCCAATCCCGGGCTTATTGCACTTTGTGGTATATGCAGGATTTGTGATCGTAAACATTGAAGTGCTGGAGATCATGATCGACGGGCTTACCGGTACTCACCGTGTCCTTTCGTTCATGGGCGGCTTTTATGATTTTTTGATCGCTTCATTTGAGATCCTTGCCTTGCTGGTCATCGTGGCCTGCGCCATTTTCCTTATCCGCAGGAACCTGATCAAAGTGAGAAGGTTCTGGGCCAGAGAGATCACAACCTGGCCACGCAGTGATGCGAACATCATCCTGATAACCGAGATCCTTCTGATGTCTGCATTTCTTACCATGAATGCAACAGACAGTCTTCTGCAGCAAAGTGGTGCAGCTCATTATACCCAGGCGGGATCGTTTCCCGTAAGTTCCATGATGACCGGAATGTTCAGCGGGTTGAGCACTGACGCCCTGGTGGGTATTGAGCGGGCAGCATGGTGGTTTCACATCATTGGAATCCTCGCATTTCTGAACTACCTGCCTTATTCAAAGCATTTTCATATCCTGCTCGCTTTTCCCAATGTTTACTATTCGAAGCTTCGCCCGAAAGGGGAATTCACAAACCTTGAATCAGTGACCAACGAGGTGAAGCTGATGATGGGACTTCCGGATGCAGTACAGTCTGATGCTCCTCCGACAAAATTCGGTGCAAAGGATGTAACGGATCTTTCATGGAAGCAGCTGATGGATGCCTATTCATGTACAGAGTGTGGAAGATGTACTGCCGCATGTCCTGCGAACCAGACAGGCAAGCTTCTTTCTCCGAGAAAGATCATGATGGATACACGTGACAGGCTGGAGGAAGTAGGAAGAAACATTGACAAGCACGGAAAAGATCATGATGACGGAAAGAGCCTGATCGGGGCACCGTATATTCTTCCGGAAGAGATCTGGGCGTGTACGACATGCAATGCCTGTGTGCAGGAATGCCCGGTAAACATTGATCCTTTGTCGATCATCATGGACATCCGCAGGTACCTTGTGATGGAGCAGTCGCAGGCACCTGCAGAGCTGAACGGAATGTTTTCAAACATTGAAAATAACGGAGCTCCATGGCAGTTTTCACCATCTGACAGGTTCAATTGGGCACAGGAATCCTGACCTGATCTACCTGTCTAACTAACTTATTATGGATACAAATTTTAAAGTTGAAACCATGGCTGATTACCTCGGAAGAGGTGAAACGCCTGATATCTTGTTCTTTGTTGGATGTGCCGGTTCCTTTGATGACAGGGCAAGAAAGATCACCAAGGCAACCGCGAAGATCCTTCATGCAGCAGGGATCAAATTTGCAGTGCTGGGTACTGAGGAATCGTGCAATGGAGATCCGGCAAAGCGTGCAGGCAATGAATTTCTTTTCCAGATGCAGGCGCTGGCGAACATCCAGGTGATGAATTCATACAATGTTAAAAAGATCGTTACTGCCTGTCCTCACTGCTTTAATACCTTAAAGAATGAATATCCCGCTTTAGGTGGCTTGTATGAAGTCATTCACCATTCACAGCTGATCCAGGAGCTGCTTGACACCGGGAAGATCCAGGTGAAAGGCGGAGCATTCAAGGGTAAGAAGATTACCTTCCATGACCCATGCTACCTTGGCCGCGGCAATGATGTGTATGAAGCACCGAGGGAAGTGCTGATGAAGCTTGATGCTGAACTTGCAGAGATGAAACGTTCAAGGGCAAAAGGTTTCTGCTGCGGTGCAGGAGGTGCCCAGATGTTCAAGGAAGCTGAACCGGGCAACAAAGAGGTCAATATGGAAAGAACACAGGAAGCACTGGAGCTCAAGCCAAACATTATTGCAACCGGCTGTCCGTTCTGTATGACTATGATGAGGGATGGAGTGAAAATGAATGAAAAGGAAGACAGCGTAACTGTAATGGATATCGCTGAACTTATCGCAACTGCTGCTGATCTGTGATGACAACCGATACAAGTAAATTCTTTCCCGGCATGCCGGACAACGCTAAAGTCTGGGTTTACCAGTCAGACAGGCTTCTTAATGATAATGATAAAGCCATCATACAAACTGAGCTGAATGCGTTTCTTGATGAATGGCATGCGCATGGAAGCGAGCTCAAGGCGGATGGCGCTATATTTTTTGATCGCTTCGTCATCCTGACGGTTGATGAAGAACAGGCCATGGCCAGCGGTTGTTCCATCGATTCATCTGTCAGGAAAATGAGGGAGATCGGTGTGAAGTCAAACATCAACTTTTTCGAACGCACGAACATTGCCTATCTTCAAAATGGTGAGATCAGCCTTATTCCTTTCACCGATCTGAAGAAAGTTTATGATCAGAAGGAAATCAATGATGATACATACATCTTTGATAATTCGATACAGGATATTGGAACGTTAAGGTCCCGGTGGATTGTAAAGCTAAAGGCTTCTCCGGCAGTTTACCTGGTAAGCTGATCGGGGAACGCTGAATTATTTCTTTCCTTTTTCTTCCCTGCCTTTTCGTCCAGGCTTTACCGTATCTACGGGCTTTGGAGCAAGCTCAACCGTTGTGAAAATATCTTCGGCTGTTAGTGGTCTTTGATTGATCCTCCAGTTGAATCCATCAAGCTTCAGCTCTTCCGGCTTTATTTCATTCACCGGGAACAGGGTGCCGACAGGCATTTTGATAAAGCTGATCTGCCTGATCTCATTGTCGGTCATATAGATCCACAGATCTTCGCTCACTGCTTTGTTGATGCCTATATATTTTTCCTTGTCTTTCGCATAATAGACAGTTTCGCCATTCGATTCCACAAATATCCTGGAGAGCTTGTTGTCTTTAAAATAGCCTTTCATCTTCTTGCCCTTGATCTGGTTAAAGCGAATGGTGTCTTCCTGGGTTGAAATGAATGCTGCTCCAGAGATCCTCATGTCCCTAACGCTTCCGTTGCCTGTGGTGATGAAGATGGTGTCGCCGGTGAGCTGATTTTTATCTGACCACAATACAGGAGAGTAAAACAATTTCATCACGGAATCTTTCATGCTGTATGCCAGCGAATCACATCTGCCCTGCATGTCTTTTTTGTAAAAAGCGACATGACGGTATGCAAAGACGATCCTGTGAAATCCGTTGAATTTATTTACGGTGTCTTTGTTCGCCTTGATCTCTGTCTCTGAAACAATTCTCAGGCTATCGTTTGTATAGGCTGCACGAAGCGTATCTCCATGCATGTGGAGCGTATCTCCTTCACTGACCTGCGCGAGTCGGGCTCTGCCTGTAACGAAAGCCTTTCCGCTTCCTTCATAATGTTCGGCGTAATTGCCATAGATGCTTATGTTTTCTGCTGAATCGAGCATTTCGATATTCCCGATCGCTTTCCCGAATCCTTTATGCCTGTCATAGAAAATGCTGTCGCCTTTGATGACCTGGTCCTTTGTATCAATGACCGCTTTTTTTGAGAATTGTGAGATGTCTTTTTCAGTGTCATACCAACCGGAGCGACAGGTGATGGTGTTCTCCTTGCTTACAATTTTTGTTGGCCCGAGAAAGTAGGATACCCTGGATACGGTGTTGTAGCGCAGGGTATCTGAAGTCATGGTGTATTCCGGGTTGACAAGCTTCACATCATCCTTGAAAAAAAGCTCGCGTCTCTTTTCATAATAGTACCCTCGCTTGCTGGTGAGCACATTGTCCTTGTTCACAATCTTTCCGGGAGTATCGTAGCTCCCGATATTGGCTTTCATGTCATAGGTCATGTGCTGGGTAGTCAGGGTCATGTCCTTGTCCACCAGTTTAACATTTCCTGAAAGATCTGCTTTCTTCGTATCGCCATTGTATTTCAGCACATCACCGTACATGTTCAGTGTATCGCCCTGTCGGATATGCACCTTGCTGAACGCATCCATTTTATTATCGTTGTACAGGTATGCACTGTCGCAGTACATGTAAACATCTTCATGCTTGAAGGAAACATTTCCAAGCAGCCTTTTGAATTTCTGGCCGCTCGTTTCATCATATTCAAGGACGTCTGCGTTGAGCAGCTCGATCCTTCGGGATTTCTGGGCAAAGCCTGAAACACCAGCCAGAATGAAGGTGATCGTAAGTAAATGAAATGCCAGTCTTTTCAAGATCAGCTGAGGTGGTTCAATACGTGCTGGTTGCGGATGAGTGTCTGGGTGCGATCCGGGCCAACAGATACAATGACCACAGGAACCCTTACAGCATCTTCGATGAATTCGATATACTTCACGAGCTCATCAGGGATCAGGTTCATGTCTGTCATGCCTGTAAGGTCCGAATTCCATCCTTTCAGATCTTTATACACGGGCTTTAACAGCTCAGGTGATACATCGTAAGGGAGATGATTGATGAGCTTTCCGTTGTATTCATATTCAGTACACACGCGGATCGTTTCAAAACCTGAAAGCACATCCGACTTCATCATGATCAGCTGAGTTACACCATTGATCATGATAGCGTATTTCAAAGCCGGCAGGTCGAGCCATCCACATCTTCTTGCACGTCCGGTCGTTGATCCGAATTCATTCCCAAGTTTGCGCATCTTTTCCCCGGTTTCATCATTGAGCTCTGTTGGAAATGGTCCGCTGCCTACACGTGTGCAATATGCCTTGAATATACCGATCACTTCACCGATTCTGTTAGGTGCAAGTCCAAGTCCGGTGCATGCTCCTGCGCAGATCGTATTGGAAGAAGTCACAAACGGATATGAACCGAAATCAATATCAAGCAGTGAACCCTGAGCACCTTCAGCAAGCACAGATCTTCCTTCAAGAAGGGTGTTGTTGATGTAGTGTTCGCTGTCGATCATGTTGAGTTCTTTAAGCACCTCGATTCCTTCGAACCAGGCAGCTTCCTGCTCTTCCAGGTTGTATTCGAACTGGTAGAACTCAAGCATCTGCTTATGCTTATTCACCAGGAATTTATAACGTTCCCTGAAATCAGGAAGCATGATGTCTCCCACACGGATTCCGTTACGACCAGTTTTGTCCATGTAAGTAGGACCGATGCCTTTTAAGGTGCTTCCGATCTTTTCTTTTCCTTTGGAAGCTTCAGAAGCGGCATCAAGGATCTTGTGTGATGGAAGGATGAGGTGCGCTTTTCTTGAAACAAGCAGTGAACGTTTTACATCAACGTTCAGCTTTTTCAATGCATCGATCTCTTTCTTGAAAATGATGGGATCTATGACAACTCCGTTTCCGATCACATTCAGCTTTTCAGGATGAAATATTCCTGAAGGGATGGTGTGCAGCACGTGCTTGATGCCGTTGAACTCAAGCGTATGTCCGGCGTTTGGCCCGCCCTGGAATCTCGCTATCACATCATACTTAGGTGTAAGAACATCAACGATCTTTCCTTTTCCTTCATCGCCCCATTGTAGGCCAAGCAGTACATCCGCTTTCATCATAATTATTTCAGTTTTTCCTGTGCCTGCTGCACAGATTCTGTTACTGTGAATACTGTATTTAGTCTTGTGATAATCAGTAGCTCTTTTACTTTCGGTGAAACGTTGCTAATAATGGTTTCTCCGCCGGCCTTTCTTGTTCTTGTAAGAACGGCAATAAGCGCATTCAGCCCGCTGCTGTTGAGGTACCTGACATGGCTCATGTCAATGATGAACTTCCTGTTCTCTTCATCAAGGTATTCTGCCACTTTATCAAGCATCGGCTGTGCAAGTGATTTTTCTATAAGATCTCCTGAAGGTCTGATGATAACAACATCATTCTCCCTGCTGTGCTCGAAACTAAACGCCATGCGTCGTGAAATTTTCACATGCGCCTTCCTCAAGCTTCCTGCACTTACCATAAAAGTTGAGGGAATGATGTGTGATGTTGAACTGCAGAAGATCTCCGGCAAGCGCCTGTATCTGCTGGATACGCGGATCGCAGAATTCAAAAACCTTTTCGCAGTCAAGACAGATCAGGTGATCATGCTGACGGAACTTATACGATTTTTCGAACTGTGCGAGGTTCTTGCCAAACTGATGCCTGATCACGAGGTGACTTTCAAGCAGCAGTTCCATGGTATTGTACAGGGTCGCCCGGCTCACACGATACTTCTTATTCTTCATGTGAATGTACAGGCTTTCGATATCGAAATGTCCTTCATGAGAATAGATCTCGTTGAGGATGGCAAATCGTTCAGGTGTTTTTCGATGCCCTTTCATTTCAAGGTAATCGGAAAACAACTGCCTAACTTTTTCTCGGGTGTCCAGGGTTGTTGTCATCAGCTCTTTAGCAGCTACTAATTTAACGATTTTATACCGTTAAGATGCCGCACTTCCTGTATTTCCGTCGATTCTGGTGACAGTAAGCACTCCTTTCACTTTTTTTAGCTTTTTCATCAGCTCGGTAAGATGGTGTGTGTCATGTACGAAGACCATGATCGTACCTTCAAAAACGCCATTGTCGGAATCAAAGCTGATGGATCGCATGTTTACGTTCAGCTCGCTGGAGATGATCCTTGTAATGTTGTTCACGATCCCCACATCATCGATTCCCTTGATGCTGATACCTGCAAGGAAGGAGATGAGGTGCTGGCTCGTCCATTTAGCTTTCACAATGCGGTAGGCATAGTTCGACATCAGCTGGATGGCGTTCGGACAGTTGGTCCTGTGGATCTTGATACCTTCGTTGATCGTGATGAATCCAAACACGTCATCTCCCGGAATCGGATTACAGCATGGAGAAAGCTTGTAGTCGATCTTCTGCATGTCTTCTCCGATCACAAGCATGTTCGTGTTCCCGCGAATGTTGCTTACCATCTGCTCCAGGCTGTTCTTGTCTGGCTGTGTTGCTGTTTTCGGCTTGATCTTTCCTTTCTCTTTAACGAAGTCTTTCAGGTCCTTCAGGTTGATGATCCCTTTACCTACGCGATAATAAAGCTCTAGGCTTGATGGTACTTTATAATAGGCGAGAAGCTCATTCAGGTTGTTGTTGTTCAGCTGGATCTTAAGATGATCAAGCTTTCTTTCAAGCACTTCTTTGCCTTCTTCGGCAATCTTTTTCTTTTCGTCTTTCAGCGCATTCTTGATCTTGGCTTTGGCTTTGGCTGTAACAACATAGCCCAGCCAGTCTTCCTTCGGCATCTGCTTGTTGCTCGTAAGGATCTCCACCTGGTCGCCGCTCTTCAACGCATAGCTTAATGGTACCAGCTTGTTGTTCACTTTCGCTCCAATGCAGTGATCACCGATCTTGGTGTGGATCTCATAAGAGAAGTCAAGTGCTGTGGCGCCGGATGGTAACGTGATCAATTCTCCTTTTGGTGTGAAGACAAAGATCTCTTCAGCAAAAAGATTGAGCTTGAAGTCATCGAGGAAATCCAGTGCGTTCGATTCAGGATTTTCAAGAAGCTCCCTGATCTTTTTGATCCATTCATCAAGTGCATTTTCCTGGCTCGACGATTCTTTATATTTCCAATGTGCCGCGTATCCTTTCTCGGCGATCTCGTCCATGCGTTCGGTACGGATCTGCACTTCCACCCATTTTCCTTCAGGCCCCATCACGGTGGTATGGAGTGACTCGTATCCATTCGCTTTTGGAGTGGATACCCAGTCTCTTAGTCTGTCAGGGTTCGGATGATAGAAGTCTGTAACGATCGAATACACCCGCCAGCAGTCAGACTTTTCTTTTTCAAGCGGGGTCCTTACAATGATCCGGATCGCAAAGATGTCATAGATCTCTTCAAAGGGGATTCCCTGCTTCTTCATCTTGGTGCGGATGGAGAAGATCGATTTGCTCCTGCCTTTGATCTCAAAATCAAATCCGTTCTCTTTCAGATCATGGATGATGGGAACCGTGAACTTGTTGATATAGCGTGTACGTTCACGCTGTGTTTCCTTAAGCTTCTGATTGATGGAGTCATAGATCTCCGGCTCGGTGTATTTCAATGAAAGATCTTCGAGTTCCGATTTGATCGCATTCAGTCCGAGTCGGTGTGCAAGTGGTGCGTAGAGATATAATGTTTCAGAGGCGATCTTCAGCTGCTTGTCACGTGCCATGGAATCCAGTGTACGCATGTTGTGCAGCCTGTCTGCAAGCTTGAGCAGGATCACACGGACGTCATCTGAAAGTGTAAGCAGCATCTTCCTGAAGTTTTCGGCCTGCAGGGAAGAGGTCTGGTCAAACACTCCGGAAATTTTTGTAAGTCCGTCAATGATGCTGGCTACCTTATCACCGAACATGCCACGGATCTCTTCGAGCGTGATGTCGGTATCTTCAACAACATCATGCAGTAGTGCGCATACAACCGATGTAGCGCCGAGACCAACTTCACTCACAGCGATCTGCGCAACCGCAATAGGATGGTAGATGTATGGCTCGCCTGACTTACGGCGCATTTCCTTATGCGCTTCCACAGACAGTTCAAAAGCCTTCCTGATATTCAGCTTGTCCTTTTTGTCGATCCCCCGTTTCAGAGACCGCAGCAAGGCTCTGTAACGCTTCAGGATCTCTTTCTTTTCAAGCTCAAGGTCTATCGTTGGAGGGGTGATCATAAGGTTAATTTACGCAATACATAGTAAAAACGGAGGATTGGCGATGCTTGTTGCCTCAGTTGAGATTGAAATATTCAGTTGCCATTTCTTCGATCGCTGCTCCAATGGCAAGATTGGCGGTCGCTGCAGGAGAAGGCGCATTCAGAACATGAATGGAATTCCCAAACTTTTCAATCTTGAAATCATCGATCATTTCACCTTCAGGGGCGAGGGCCATTGCACGAACTCCCGCTCTTCCGGGCGTAAGATCTTCCAACTCCAGTGATGGAATGAGCTTCCGTAATCTGTTCAGGAAATAGGTTTTTGAAAATGCGCCACGGTATTCGTCCAGACCAAATCTCCAGTGCTTGTAAAAGAATTTCCAGGTGCCTTTGAAGCCAAAAGCATCCACGGTGTCTTTCAGAGAAAAATCTGTTTTTCCGTATCCTTCACGCTTGAACACAAACACGGCATTCGGCCCGCATTCAGTTCCTCCATGTATCATGCGTGTAAAGTGTACACCCAGGAACGGGAACTTTGAATTAGGTACAGGATAGATCAGGTTCTTCACCTTATGCAGTCCTGATGCTGTGAGGTCATAATAATCACCACGGAAGCCAACGATCTCGGCTTCTGATCTCACGCCATCCTTTCGTGCGATCCGGTCACTTTGCAGACCCGCACAAGTGATGATGTATCTTCCGGTGAAGCTGCCTTTTGGTGTACTGACGATTGTTTTTTCACCCTGCTTTGTGAAGCCTGTTGCTTCATGGCTGGTAAGCACCTTACTGCCAGGGAAACGCTGTTCGATGATCTCCACATACTTTCTGCAAACCTGAGCGAAGTCAATGATCCCGGTACATGGAACCCATATGCCTTCGATGCCTGTACAGAACGGTTCGATCTCGCGGATCTGTGCCGCATTGATCTTTTCTATTCCTTCCACCCCGTTGGCAAGTCCGTTATTGAACACTTTGTTCATGTGAGCCAGTTCGGATTCATCTGTCGCAACGATCACCTTTCCGCAGATGTCATGCGAGATGTTGTGTTCCTTTGCAAACTTCACAAGTTCACGACGGCCATCCACACAGTTCTTTGCTTTATATGAGCCTGGCTTGTAATAGATCCCTGAATGGATCACTCCTGAGTTATGGCTCGTTTGATGCGCCGCAACTTCTTTCTCCTTTTCAAGGACAAGGATCTTCAGGCGGGGATGCCTTGTGTTGAGCTTGAATGCAGTGGCAAGGCCAACAATTCCTCCGCCAACTATAATGATATCGTATGTGTTATTTTCCATTGTTCACTGGTAATACTTTGCCTGATACTTCTCCAAATCCAACACGAACGCCGTCTTTTTCAGCATAACCTTTCATGATCACGGTATCGCCGTCGTTAATGAACTTTCGTTCAGTACCATCTTTCATCTTAACTGGCTTTGTTCCTCTCCAGGTGATCTCGAGCATGGAGCCGAATGATGTTTCTTCAGGACCGCTGATCGTGCCTGATGCCATGAGATCTCCGACATTGATGTTGCATCCGTTCACTGTATGATGTGCCAGTTGCTGCTCCGCAGTCCAGTACATGTATTTGTAGTTTGATTTTGAAACAACAGTTTCCTCGCTCTTCTCTGGCTTGATGGACACTTCAAGGTTGATATCGAGGTTCTTGTTCCCTTTGTATTCAAGGTATGGAAGAACGGCCGGCTCCTGCTTGTAACCTGCTACCCTGAATGGCTCCAGCGCTTCCAGTGTTACGATCCATGGAGATACTGATGAGGCGAAATTCTTTGCAAGGAACGGCCCGAGTGGTACATACTCCCAGGTCTGGATATCACGCGCGCTCCAGTCATTGAAGAGCACAAATCCGAAGATGTAATCATCTGCTTTTTCTGTGGAAACAGTGCTGCCCATTTTGGTCTTTCTGCCGATCACGAATGCAAGCTCAAGCTCAAAGTCAAGCAGCTTGCACGGACCAAATACAGGGCTTTCCGAATCTGCAGGTTTCATCTGACCTTGAGGACGATGAACCGGAGTGCCTGAAACAACGATCGATGATGCTCTTCCATGATAACCAACAGGTAGGTGTTTCCAGTTTGGAAGCAGCGCGTTTGCAGGGTCGCGGAACATCTTCCCGACATTCGTTGCGTGATCGATCGAGCTATAAAAGTCAGTATAGTCTCCAACCTTCACAGGCATCAGCATTTCAACTTCATTCGCGTTATGAAGCATGCTTTTCAGTAATGCTTCATTTTTGAATACAGACTTGTTCTCTTCTGTGAACAGGTAGATCAGCTGCTTTCTTACAGCCGAGGTGATCTTCTTTCCCTGCCTGATAAAAGGATTCAGGCTTCTCTTTTTAAAAACAGATTCATCAACCCCCGTTTCTTTGAAAAAACCATTTTCCGCGAGTACCCAAAGGTCAATAACTTTATTGCCGATCCTTGTGCCAACACGTGGTTTGGAGCCTTTCATCTTAAAAACACCGAATGGTATATTGTGAAGAGAAAAATCAGAATCTTTATCAATTGGAATCCAGCTGTTCATACAGTGATGTATTTGAGTGGGCAAAATTAGCCATTTTAAAAGAGATGCTCAGATGGAATTTGATATTTTAGGACGATGAAAAGACAATACCTTTTGTGGCTTTCCTTTACAGAAGGCGCACTGGTTGTTGCTGTTGAACTTTGCGGTACCAAGCTTCTTTCTCCCATGCTCGGGTCAACAGTCTATGTTTGGTCATTCATGCTGTCAATCACACTTCTGGCGCTTGCTGCGGGATATTATACTGGCGGATACATTTCTGAAAAGATATCCAATCCCAAAGCAGGTCCTCTGCTGCTTCTGATCGCTTCCATATTCGCTGTGGTGATGCCATTTATTTCAGAGAAGGTGTTTGTGTATTTCGGAGAGTGGACATTCATCCCGCTATTGGCTGCAGAATGTATCGCGGTGCTGTTTGTTCCCTTGTTTATTCTTGGATGCATCTCTCCTGTGCTGATCAGGCTGCTGAGTGAACAGTCCGGAAAGCTGGCAGCATCAAGGATCTTTACGATCTCCACGCTTGGGGGTGTACTTGCAGGATTTATATTAAGCTTCGTGTCGATCGAAAAGATCGGAGTTGATTACTCGCTGCTACTGTTTTGTTCGATCTCATTTTTTGTTGCTTCTGTCTCCATGATCAGGGACGTGATGCCTTTAATGGCAGTATATATAGGACTGGCAACGATGATCTACTTTATTCCGGATGCGGGAAGCAGTGCACGTTACGAGGTGCTGTACCACAGAAACGGAATATTGGGAGATATCAGGGTAGTGCGGTTTGCGCCTTACGACACCGCAGTGAGCAAAACGCCTGCTACATGGGTGTTTGTAAATAACATCTCACAAACCATGTATGATCCCGGGGCAAAGGAAAAGTATTTCACTTATAATTACAGGATCAGGTCGTTGATGGAACCATTTCCCGTGAACACAAAATTGTTGCTCTGTGGAATGGGAGGGGGGAGCATGATCAACATCCTTGAAGATAAGAACCTGAAGATCCAGGTATGTGAGCTGGATGAACGCATGCCCGAAATAGCACGGAAATATTTTGGATTAAAGGATACGATCGCGATCACGATCGATGATGCACGACATTACATCAGAACTTCCGAAGAAACGTATGATGCCGTGATCATGGATATCTTTAGGGGTGAGGAAACACCGAATCATGTACTCTCCATAGAAGGACTCAATGACCTTAAAAAGATCATTCATGACAGTTCACTGGTGATCATCAATAGTCATGGATACCTGAAAGGCAAAAGGGGAGAAGGTAACCGTGCAATTTATAAAACGCTCACGGCTGCCGGCTTTCATGTCACAGCTGAATATACCGATGCATCAGAAGAAAAAAGCAACCTTCTGTTTATATGCAGACTTAAAAGCCAGGTGGAGTCTTCCAGTTCAATTGCACCTTCAGAATTTCAAACAGATGAACCTGTGTTAAGCGATAAGCTTCCGCGGCTGGAAAAGCTGAATCGCCAGGCAGCCCTAAGATGGCGGTCTGAAGCGAAGATGCTCCTGTTCAGTGAAACCAGGGTTGAGTGATTCTTTGTGATATCCTATAAAAAACAAAAGGATCCGATGTGTTCAGATCCTTTTGCAAACAGGTTTTATTAAAAGCTTAATAAGCGAAAAGCTCATACTGGCTCATCCATTTATTGATCTTCTTTCTCACTGAGGAGATCTTCTTGTCATCATCTTTATTCATCAGAACCTCATCAATGAAGTTCACGATCTTCACCATGTCTTTTTCTTTAAGACCTCTTGAAGTCACTGCCGGAGATCCGATACGGATACCTGATGTGATGAACGGTGATTTATCATCAAAAGGAACCATGTTCTTATTGACGGTGATATCCGCTTTAACAAGGACATTTTCTGCTTCCTTGCCCGTGATGTTCTTTGAACGAAGGTCGATCAGCATGGAATGATTATCTGTTCCTCCTGAGATCACATGGTATCCTCTTTCCATAAACTCATGCGCCATGGTGCGGGCATTCTTGATCACCTGGACACCATATTCAAGGAAAGAATCTGAAAGTGCTTCGCCGAAAGAAACACCTTTCCCTGCAATAACATGTTCTAACGGGCCACCCTGGATTCCAGGGAACACGGCAGAGTCGAACAATGCAGACATTGGCTTGATCTCACCTTTTGGAGTCTTCTGTCCAAGTGGGTTTGGAAAATCCTTGCCCATCATGATCATTCCACCTCTTGGTCCACGGAGTGTTTTATGTGTCGTAGTTGTCACTACATGGCAATGCGGAAGCGGATCGGTCAGAAGGCCGCGTGCGATAAGACCTGCAGGATGCGCGATGTCAGCCATCAGGAATGCACCCACTTCATCAGCGATCTCGCGCATGCGCTTGTAATCCCAGTCACGGCTGTATGAAGATGCACCGCAGATAAGAAGCTTTGGTTTTTCTTTTCGTGCGACTTCAGCCATGGCATTGTAATCAACACGTTCAGTTTCTTTGCTCACGCCATAGAATGTAGCGCGGTATAATTTTCCGGAGAAGCTCACCGGTGAACCATGCGTAAGGTGTCCTCCATGAGAAAGATCGAAGCCTAGAATGGTATCGCCTGGTTTAAGCAAAGCAAGCATAACTGCCGCATTTGCCTGTGAGCCTGAGTGTGGCTGTACGTTCACCCATTCAGCATTGAACAGCTGCTTAGCCCGGTCGATCGCCAGGTTCTCCACTTTATCAACAACTTCACAGCCACCATAATAGCGACGTGAAGGATAACCTTCGGCATACTTGTTTGTTAACACGGATCCCATGGCTTTGAGCACCTGCTTGCTGACATAATTTTCGCTCGCAATAAGCTCAATTCCGTTCGTCTGGCGTTCAAGCTCCTCATTGATGAGGTTGAACATGGCTGTATCTTTTTTCATAGGGAAGCAAAGGTATAAAGAAGTTTAAAGTTCAAAGTTCAATGTTTTAAAGTTTAAAGTTTGTTCCTGGTAGTGGCTGACTGTCTTTTAAGATCGAAGACAAACACGGCCATGAGGATCAGGACAAGCAATGGTGATTGTAAGAATTCAGTGATGTTCCGGGAGAGCTCGTAACCAGCTGCTGCCATACCCAAAAGCTTTCCCAGAACATAGATGATCAGGGACATCAAAAAGATCATGACATATCCCGCTATGACAATCAAATTATACCTCTTATTTCTGAATGTGATGTGACTTAGCATTAGTCCTAGCAGCATAAACACGCCTGTGAAGACGATCGTCAGAATGAATTTAATGGTGTTCAGCTCCCCGCTGCTGAATGAACTGATCACTGGCATCAGGAAGGAATAATCATATGCCGCCTCACCATAATAGTTCAGCCTGAGCTGTTCATTGACAGATTTAAATACATGATCCCTGAAAAAGGATGTCAGGATGATCAGGATGGTAGAGCCTATGATCCCTGATTTCCGGTTAAAACTATGCTTGAGCAACTTGGCCAGGTTGATTTTTGATTGGAGAAAAATGATTGATCCAGAGGATCCACAGGTAAAAAATGAATCCGTAGATGATCAGGTTGAATGTATAGGTGTGATTGAATTCTGTCCATGCCCGTGAATGTACATCGAGAATTGCAAGCACAACGATCCTCAGAATATTCAGGAAATGAATGCACACGATGCCGGCAGGAATAAACCAGAGCTTATGTTTTATGCTTCCCGGGAATGCGAGGATAAAGCCGGTAAAGACAGCGAACAGGGTAACACCATTGCATCTGTCACCGATCCAGAGTCCTCCGGATCCATCGATCCCAATGAGTCTGTCAGCGCCGGTGAACACCATGTATCCGAATGATTCCAGGATCTTTTTGCTTATGAGGATTGTGTTGTCAACAACCAGGAGATCCAGGGTTTCTTCCGGATGCAGCCAGAGGTTATAGACAAGGAACCAGGCTATGTAAAGTAGAAAAAGCCTGAATAGGATTTTGAGGATGATGTTGCTGCGAAGGTCCATTAAGAATGTACTACATTCCTAACGCTTTGCGGCTCTTGTATATTTTGTATGCCGTGAACAGAATTGCAGCGCCGAGCAAAGCCCACACGCCGTTATCAACAGGAACAGGGCATGGAGGAAAAGGTCCACCGCAGGGAGCAGGAGGTCCACCGCCCATTCCGGCATAGGATTGAAAGGATATAACTGTAAGGATTAGAATTAAGGAAAGTATCTTTTTCACAATGGTCTAAATTAAAGTTTCAAATAGTGTTGTAAAACGAAATTGTTCTACTCAGAATATCTTGATTAATAAAAAAGTTTTTTGGTTGAAGTTCCATGGTCTCCCTGGATTCTCACAAAATAGTACTGGTTCTTAACCGGAAGATCGATGGTCAGATTCATGTTGCTTCCATGAATGACCACAGGATTTAGTACCTCCTGTCCAAGTGTATTGAATACACTGATTGTAACCGGTGATTCAGTTTCTTTAGTGATCATAATGTTTGCCCCATTTTCAGTTCTTGCCAGAACGATGTTCGCGCCAGAAGGTTCAATTCCTTTGATCGCCTCTCTTGACATGATGATGCTGAATCTGCCTTCACCTTTTCCTTCTTCAATGGATGCACTTACGGTGCTGATCTTTTTCAGATCATAGAGTTCATTTGTTTCTTCATCCATAAAGTAAACATGGTCGTATCCATTTACATATGAAATGCCTGAAAATTCAAAGGTGTAAACACCAGATGCTGTAGCCTTCACTACCAGTGGAGTGACTTGTTTCGCATCAGCGGTACCAATTGCATTGATCACCACTTTCCTGTTATCAGTAGTCATGGCATAGAATGAAGGGAAATGCGTTCTTTTTTGCTGAATGAACGATGCATCAAGGTTGAAGTCATAGTGTGATGTCGCTGATTTTTCAGTGATCAGTTTTACAATATGGGAGCTTTTCGAAAAATTATCGCTCAGCTTAACCTGCAGTGCCTGATGAGAAGCAATCCTTCCAAACTGAGATCCAGTAGAGGTTGTCTTGATGCTTTCCGGAAGTGAAAGAGTAGTCGATGAGCTTGTTTCAACCCAGAAACCATGCCCCGGAGGGATCTCACCTGAATTGAATGTCTGAAAATCGTTAATTCCATCATCGTATGATTGGAAGCTGGCTGCAAGTGTTGGATTCGCAGCTTTTACAGCAGCCCATGAAATAAAGCTGTGGTATGGGTTACCGACAAAGTTCCAGCCATCGTTGTTTCTTGTGATAGGGTATGAAATACCACCGAAATTAGGTGTACCTGTTGTCACTGCAGTTGTAGAAGTAAAAATATTTGCAGGCATGTCGAAGAGGAATACAAAGAAGCCTTCTCCTGGAGTGAGTGCTTCACCGGAATTTGAAACTGGTACGTAATCCCATACTGTTTCATCGTATCCGTAAACCGTAAAGGTTTTCGATGATGGATTGCCTTCATTGCCATTGATTCCATACATGTTCAACTCCTGGTCCCAGTCACTGATGGTTGATCCCTGAACTGTTGATGACATCTCAACGTATCCTGAATCTCTCGAAGAAAGATATCGCTGGATGTTAAATGAACCACCTGACAATGATGCTGTAGCTCCAACTGGTGCGATCCTCGAAGTTCCTGATGCTGTGGAAAGAAGGGTGACAGATTGCCCGTTGCTGTGAATGTTTCCATCAGTAACAGTAAGCACGCCACCAAGATCAAGTGCGTTCCCCATGGTAACACCGCCTGATGGAATGTTCACTGTGAGGTTATTGATCATTCTTGTACTTGAAGATGTCTGATCCATTAGAAGCGTGCTGAACACTGAGCTTCCGGAGAATGATAGGTTTGAAGTGCTGCTTCCTTTAATGAATCCGTCACCTGAAAGCTGGCCGCCAATCGCTAAAGTTTGTCCGTTAAGATCCACAGTTGCACCAAGGTTGATCTGTAAATTTCTAGTTGTAGCAGATGCAGAAAGCACAGGCAGGTTTGTAACTGAGTAAACAATAGCGTCAGTTGTTGCAGTAGGTACACCGCCACACCAGTTGCCAGGTGTATGCCAGTCGGTGTTTACAGATCCATTCCATGCACCGGCAGGATAAACGTATAGGGTAACTGTGTCAGTTGATACCGTTGTGCCACAGGCGTGGTTGATCAGTAGCGCGTAACGGTATCCACCCATATTGGCAGTAACACCAGTTAAGGTTAAGGTATTTGTAGTAGCTCCTGAATAAACACCTCCATTCGTTATGCTGGCAAAACCAGAACCCTGGTCTTCGATCCACTGATACGATGTGCTAAGGCCACCAACGACTGTTGCAGTGAAGTTAACATTTGTACCAGCACAGGAAGAAGTAGCATCAGTTGGCTGAACCGTAACTGTTGGAGTTTTAAGTTCACCAACAGCGAAGCTTCCGAAAGCTGTGATACCAATAGCTTCAGTAGTTGTGGAAGTTCTTGTACCAGGAGTTTGAACAAAAGACGAAGAGGCTACAAACCTGCCTACATAAAACATCGTAGGATCTGCTCCGGCGTCATAGTTTGAAGCAGAAAAACCAAATGTTGCAGAATAATTTGAAAACACTGTGGAGCTGTTTGTCAGGGTCCAGTAGTGATTTACACTTTGTGTCTGATCAATACATGAAGGAGCTATGTTCGGATGATCACCATCAGTCACGAAAGCCGTAACATCTCCTCCAGTGGTTACAGAATTGAATGCAAGTGTAACAGGCAGATAAGAAGTAGCGTTACCTACCACAAACGTTCGGCTGTAATTTCCTGTTGAAATAGCTGACTGGAGATTCCCATTTACCCAGCCGTTGGATTGACTTGCACTGGTTGTTGCTCCTGCAAATAAAATAACTCTGTTTGTATTTGTGGTGATATTACCCTGCAGGAACGTCAGCTCTGTGGTTACAGAAAGGTTTCTGAAAAGACTCACACCTGCACCATCAACGAAAACACGCTTAAGCGTCATCATTGCAGAACCTCCGATAAACTGAACGGAAGATCCTTCCAGGTTAACAGTATCCGAATTGATGATTGATCCGCTCGATATAATGTTTCCACCAAATGTTGCTGTGTAATTAGTAAGGTTTAGTGTATTGTAAGCGGCAAGTGAAAAGTTCCCTCCAACATTTAATGCGAAAGGGATGGTCTTTACTCCTGATCCATTTATATTCAAATGCATGTATCCCAAACACCTGGGAAGAGCACCTGTTCCATAGTTTACATTCACTGTATTTCCGGCTGCGCTTGCCTCTAGAATACCAGCGGTTGCAAAGAATCCTGCGGTGCGAAGTGTCAGGGTTGAATTTGCCTCGTTGACCCATCTTGATGTAGTCCCGCTACTTGTAAGCCCGATTGTGTAATTTCCATGATTCCTGATTATAACACCATTAGCAATACTTGTATTTCCTGTTTTATAGATTGTTGTACCTGCGAGAATCGTTCTGTTTGTTTGAAATGTATAACCAATGGAAGCCCCGAAAGTTCCGGTTCCTGAAATAGTTCCTGTTGAGGTAAACGCAAATGCAATTCCTCCAATTCCGGTTTCAGTTCCGTTATTTATATAATTTCCATAGATATACATCAGGTTACCGGAAAGACCCTGGAAAGTCCCTTCAACCGTAAGATTTCTTACTATCCAGGTTACATTGTTGGTTATGACGTGCCCTGAAAGGATCGTTGCATCATCTGTATTATCTGGAATAGAATCAGAGTCAGTTCCACTAATCAGAGTCCAGCTTGCTTTATTGTTCCACGCTCCGGAGCCGGCAGATTCAAATGTAGCAGCAGCTACAGCAAAGGAAAGTGTAAGTAATCCTATAAATAAAAAGTAGGTCTTTCTCATAGAGATTGAAGGTACAAAAAAATCCTGTTATGACAATTTTTTCCCCATGTCGGACACGTGAAAGTATTGCCACAATAATCCGTATATTTGTTTATCATCTATGAATTTAATCGATACTGAAGATCTTTGGGCGGCCTGGCGATTTATTGCCAGAAACTGGTGGATCTGGCTGATTTCAATAACGATCGGATACCTCGCGGGGTATTTTTACCTGTATCGTGCAACGAAAGTATACTCGGCTCAGGCCCAGGTACTTTTAAAGAATAACCCTACCTACGATTACCAGGAGCAGATCTTCAAGGGGTTGGGGTATTATGGTTACTATCAGGATAATACGAACCAGATTCGCGTCCTTACGTCAAATGACCTCATTCAGAAGACATTAGGGAAGCTGAATTTGAACACCTCGTATTTTATCGTAGGCCGTATCAAAACCACGGAGATCTTCGAAGGAATGCCTTTCCAGGTTGAAGCAAGGGTGATCGATCCAGGCCTCTACGAAAAGCCGATCCAGCTGAAAATTAATGACATAAATGGCGGGGAAATTACATACGAAAGAAATGGCCAGGAAATCATCCGTCCCTTCGAGTTCGAAAAAGAGCTGAATTCCAATTCCTTTATTATAACCGTTCATAAAAGTCCGGTGCTTAATGCCCAGACTTTACCTTCGCTCACTTCTATAAAATACCTTTTCGAGATCCACCATCCTGAAGGGTTGTTGTATAAGTATAAATCCAATCTCTCTGTTGAGAATGTGGAAAATACCAGCGTGCTTCAGCTTACAGTCCGGGATGAGATTCCTGAAAGAGCCGTGACATTCCTGGACACACTTTGTAAGGTATATATCGATTATACCATGCAGAACCAGATCACCATAAATGATAATACACTTTCGAATATAGACAAACAGCTCAAAGAGGTAACGCAGATCCTCGATACGATCGAAACCGACCTTGAACTTTATAAATCCCAGAAATCTATCCTGGATCTTCCCCGTGAACAGCGTGAGTATTTTGATAAGCTGATCGCATACGACAGTCGGAAGAGAGAACTTGAATTACTTATCGAGTCTTATAATTCTCTCGAGAAGTATATACTCACGAATACAGAATCCACTTTACTTCCTCCATCATTATATGTCAATCATGATGATGCTTACCTGAAGACAGCTCTGAATGAATTATACAGCCTTCAGATTCAAAAGAATGGAGCGCTTTTCAATGCTACTGAAAAAAACCTGAGCATCCATCAGTTCGACCAGCGAATTGAGCTGATGAAAAAGAACCTCCTCATGTATATCAGTAATGCGAGAACGGGGCTCAGAGACAGGATCAAAGATGTTGAAGAGCAGATCGGTGATTATACAGGAATAATAAAAGCGATCCCAAGAAGCCAGAGAGATCTTCTTCAAATAGAGAGGAAACTCCAGGTGAATGAAAAAATGTACGTTTACCTTCTTGAAAAAAGAGCCAATACGATTATTGCCAAGGCGGGTATTCTTCCCGAAACAAGTGTCATTGAAACGTCGCATCCTTCAGGGCTGACTTCTCCAAACAAAAACAAGATCACCTTTACTTTCCTGCTTGGATCACTGGCTCTTGCTCTATCCTTCTCATTCATACGTTCGATCTTCTTCTCTAAAATTGAAAGCATCCAGGATCTGAAAAAGATCACGACCATGCCTATCATTGGTGAAGTGATCAGGAAGGAAAAAGTCGATGCAAATTACCTTGTCGTGAATAACGATCCAAAGTCGCTCCTTACTGAAAGCTTCCGTGTGATTCGTACGAATGTACAGTACCTCGCACCGGGTGAACATAGCAAAGTGATCCTTGTTACATCATTTAACCCGGGTGAAGGAAAAACGTTTTGTTCAGTGAACCTCGCTACCATTCTGGCGAATGCTGACAAAAAGGTGCTGCTGGTGGAGCTTGATCTTCATAAGCCTAAAGTGAAGGAAGCATTCCAGAAGACGGCAACTTCCGGAGTGAGTACAATCCTCATCGGAAAGACAACAGTTGAAGAATCCATCATTGATTCTGGAATCAGGAATCTCGATCTGATCCTCGCAGGACCTACACCTCCCAATGCATCCGAGCTTATTATGAGCAAAAACCTGAACCAGATTTTTGATCATGGTAAGGCACACTATGATTTTATCATTATTGATACGGCTCCGGTTAACCTGATCAGCGACGCACTCATACTTGTGAAGCATGCCAACGTAACCTTATTCGTTCTCAATTCTGAGATCACAAACAAAAAGTTCGTTCAGGCATCAGAAGAAATTGTAAGAAGCCACGGTATCAAAAACTTTGGATTCATCCTGAATAACATTAAAAAAAGCCGCTCCCGTTATTACTATGGTTACGGCTATGGTTACGGTTATGGATACGGCTATGGCTATGGCTATGGTTCAAATTCCCAAAATACCTGAAGCAGATGAGTCATAAGGAATGGGATCTCATCATCAGGCCTACACGTTCGCTCCTTGATATCAATTTCAAGGAAATCTGGGAATACCGGGATCTGCTTAAAGTATTTGTAAAAAGAGACATTACAGCAGTTTATAAGCAGACAGTGCTTGGCCCTTTCTGGTTCTTTCTGCAGCCTGTGATCACCACATTTATATTCGCTCTTGTTTTTGGACGTATCGCACAGATTCCAACTTCAGGAATACCACCGATACTTTTTTATATGTCGGGAATCGTTCTCTGGAATTATTTTTCTGATTGCCTAATCCAGATCTCAAATACATTTATTTCGAATGCGAATGTTTTCGGCAAGGTCTACTTTCCTCGTCTGATCGTTCCATTGTCGGTTATCATTTCCAACCTGTTCAAGTTCCTTGTCCAGTTCTTGCTATTTGTAGCTATTTACCTGGTGTATGTTTCTTCAGGAGATTATTCATTTTCATTCAACATCAGGTATGTCACTCTAATTCCACTGTTTATTTTAATTGCGGCTTTTCTGGCTTTTTCAATAGGGCTGCTTATTTCATCAATGACCGTAAAGTATAAAGACATGCGCTTTTTGCTTGGCTTCGGTGTGCAGCTTTTTATGTATGCGAGTCCGATCATTTATCCTTTGTCAACGTTAAGCGGGAAACTGCTTACAATCGCCAAGCTTAACCCGATCGCTTCAGTTATAGAAGGATTGAGAATGGTGTTTTTTAATTCAGGTGTATTCTCTGCATCGATGATAGGTTATAGCCTCATCGTAACATTATTGCTATTGGTTCTTTCATTGTCTGTATTCTATAAAGTTGAAAGAAGCTTTATGGATACAGTTTAACAGATGACATATGTTAAATAATAAATCTATCCTTGTTACCGGTGGAACAGGGTCTTTTGGTAAGAAGTTCATTGAAGTAGTTCTCAGGAAATATCCCGGAGTAAAGCGACTAGTTGTTTTTTCCCGTGATGAGCTCAAGCAGTATGAGATGCAGCAGATCTTTCCTCAAAAGAAGTATCCTGCGCTTCGTTATTTCATCGGGGATGTCAGGGATGAACAACGTTTTAAGCGTGCATGCGAAGGAGTTGACATCATTATCCATGCTGCTGCAATGAAGCAGGTGCCAACTGCGGAATACAATCCATTTGAGTGTATCAAGACCAATGTGCTTGGCGCTCAGAATGTGATCAATGGTGCACTTGATATGGGAGTGAAAAATGTGGTCGCTTTGTCAACAGATAAGGCAGCTGCTCCGATCAATCTTTATGGTGCCACTAAGCTGTGTTCTGATAAGCTTTTTGTTGCTGCCAATAACATCAAGGGAACTCATGAAATCAAATTCTCTGTTGTGAGATATGGTAATGTCATGGGATCAAGAGGTTCAGTGATCCCTTTCTTTTTAAGCGAACGCCATAAAGGAGTATTGCCGATCACAGATGCGAAAATGACCCGCTTTAATATTACGTTGGAAGCAGGTGTTGACCTTGTTCTTTATGCACTTGAAAATGCGTGGGGTGGCGAGATCTTCGTTCCTAAAATTCCATCATACAGGATCACTGATGTAGCTACTGCAATCGCTCCTGGAGCTGAACAGAAAATTGTTGGAATTCGTGCAGGTGAAAAGATCCACGAAGAAATGATCACTTCTTCTGACTCACTTACTACTTATGATCTTGGAAAATATTTTTCCATACTTCCTCAGGTCACGAGCTGGAAACTCGAAGATTATATTTCGAAGTATAAGGCCAGGAGAGTACCTGAAGGCTTCAGCTACGATTCAGGAACAAATGAAGAATGGCTTTCAGTCGACGAGATAAGAAAGCTGGTAAAAGAATATGTCGATCCTGATTTTAAATGAAAGCAGAGATCTACAAGCTGATACCTGAGCTGAAAAAGCGGTATGAGAACAATGAAAATATTATTGATTTCCTGAAAAGAAAGTTTAACCGGGATAAGAATACCATCGAGGATATCCTGGTTAGCTATGACTTGCAGGCTGGATCTTATGTGCGTTTTGCGGAGTCAAACAGTGATTATCTTGACAGGTACACAAGTTCCATCGCTTCAGTGATCAATGGTCTTGGAAGATTTAATTCCATTCTTGAGCCTGGAGTAGGAGAGGCCACAACATTTTCGAACGTTCTTAAGAAGGTTAATGGCTACGATGTTGCGTATGGTCTTGACATCTCATGGTCGCGAATTAAATATGCTACTGATTATGCTGCTGCAAACAATGTAGGCAACGCATCACTCTTTACAGGAGATATCTTTAACCTGCCTTTCAAAGATTCGTCAATCGATCTGCTTTATACCAGTCATGCTCTTGAACCGAATGGAGGAAAAGAAGAAGAGCTGCTTAAAGAGCTTTTGCGTGTGACACGTAAATACCTTGTTTTGTTCGAACCAGCTTTTGATTTCGCTTCACAGGAAGGTAAAGACAGAATGACAAGAAATGGATATGTGACCAGGCTTTTTGATGTAATTACAGAAATGAAACTGGATGTCAAAGAGCATAGATTGCTTGATGTTTATGCCAATCCTTTAAATCCAACGGGTGTTACAGTGATTGAAAAGAACATCATGGAGAAAACTCATGCTTCTGAACTTTGCTGCCCATTAACAAAAGGGCAGATGGAAAAACGAGGTGATAGCTTCTATTGTGAAAGTTCTGGTCTTTCCTATCCTATAATTGACGGGATCCCATGCCTGCTTTCACAGAACGCCATTTTAACCATTCACAGGTAAAAATTTGCTTACTGATCGATGTCAGCCTCTCGTCTTGCTCTAGGTACCGTTCAGTTTGGTCTGGACTATGGAATCAACAACAAAAATGGGAAGGTCAGATACAGCGAGGTTCTAAAAATCCTTTCCTCAGCGAAAAAATCAGGAATTGATACGCTGGATACTGCAGCAGCATACGGTGATGCTGAAACCGTGATCGGCAACGCCATTCGTGACACCGGAACTTTTAACATCGTTTCGAAAACCAGTGCGGTAATATCGGTTTCAGAATCGCTGGAACGGACTCTTGCCAACTTGCAGGCAGACTCACTTTATGGCTATCTGTATCATGATGTCAGACAATATTATGATAATAAGAATGGGTACAACGATCTTAAAAAACTCCAGGAATCGGGGAAAATAAATAAGATTGGTTTTTCATTATATCACACCTCAGATCTTGAAACCCTGCTTCAGGATCAGGTGAAGTTTGATCTTGTCCAGGTTCCATATAATATCTTCGATACAAGGTTTGCAAACCATTTCAGTGCACTCAAGGACCTTGGTGTAGAAATTCATACACGTTCTGCATTTTTGCAGGGTTTGTTTTTCAGGAATCCTAATGATCTCTCTGATCATTTTAAATCAGTGAAAGAGATCCTTGAACGTCTGCATAAGCTTTCATCAAATGAAAATCTTTCTGTCTCCGCCTTATGCCTGTGCTTTTGCTTGTTGAATGATGCGATCTGTAAAGTTGTGATCGGTGTTGATAGTGACGACAACTTTCGTGAAAACATACACTCACTGGATGATGTCGAAAAAGTAAGATCATTGCTTCCGGTATTACGGGAGTTTACAGTTTCGGATGAAAAAATTATTTTACCTTTTAACTGGCCAAAATAACTATGTATTCAGAACTCTTTTCTTTAAATAACAAGGTTGTTGTCATAACAGGAGGGTATGGATATCTTGGAAAATCCATATCGGCCGGACTTGCTGAAGCAGGCGCTACCGTTTTAGTTGCGGGCCGGGACAAGGAAAAGTTTCAAAGCACTTTCAGTGACAAGGCACATTTGTCTATTTCATTTACTGAAATGGATATTTCAGACAATGCAAGCATAAAAAGATCATTCGCCTCGGTTGTTCAGGAATATGGTCATATTGATGTGCTGATCAACAATGCTTTTTTTTCTCGTGGAAATGATCCGGAAAATATTAGTGATGAAGATTGGCAATACAGCATCGATGGATCTTTGAACAGTGTTTACCGTACAATCCGTGAAGTGCTTCCTTACATGAAAAAGCAGGGAAAGGGCAGGATCATTAACGTGTCGTCAATGTATGGGATGGTTTCACCAGATTTTTCAGTTTATGAAGACATTCCCCAGTTTTTAAATCCGCCTCAATATGGTGCAGCCAAGGCTGGTGTTATTCAGCTTACAAAGTACATGGCTTCCCTTCTTGGAAAATTCAATATCAATGTAAATTCAATTTCTCCTGGTCCCTTTCCATCTAAAGCTGTCCAGGAAAACAAAGTATTCATTGATCGTCTCAAGAAGAAAAATCCTCTCGGACGTATAGGAGTTCCTGATGATCTGAAAGGTCCTTTTGTGTTTCTTGCTTCGGATGCATCAGAGTATGTTACTGGTCAGAATCTGGCCGTAGATGGAGGATGGACCAGCTGGTGATGAAAACAGGAGCTGTAATTCAAGCCAGAATGCAAAGCACCAGGTTACCTGGGAAGGTCCTTTTGCCCTTGCCATTTCCGTCGGGTGTTCCTTTGATATCGCACATTGTTGACAGATGTAATTTCAGTAAGCGGATCGATCAGGTGATCATTGCGACTTCAGAAAAGAAAGAAAACGACCTCCTTGCAGAGCACGCAATAAACAATCATTGTAAACTATTCCGGGGTAGTGAGGATCATGTTCTTGAAAGATTTTATTTAGCCTGTAAGGAAGACGATATTGATGTTGTTGTCAGGTTAACTGCCGATAATCCCTGCGTGGATACAGCGATCATGGATCAACTGATTGAACGGCATATATTGAATAAGAATGATTATACACGATCTGTCGGACTGCCAGTAGGAATGAACTTCGAGATCATCTCTTTTTCCGCATTGGCAAAAGCTTTCTCTGAAGCAACTGCTGAGGATGAAAAGGAACATGTTACCCCTTACATAATAAAGCATCCATCTTTATTCAAAACTGAAAAGGTGTCTTTTGAATCACCACTTTCCACGATGCGGCTTACCGTTGATTATCCTTCTGATTATGCCATGGTAGCCATGCTTTTCAGTTTGTTAAGTGATGTGCCATTTTTTGGAATCCATGAAATTGAACAGACTGTGATTAATTATCCCTGGATAAAAGAAATTAACGCAGGTAATTTTCAGAAAAGAACCTTTGATTCAAAAATGCAGGAATTACAGGCAGCTGTTGAGCAACTGAATGTATTCGAGATGTACAATGCATCAGCCATATTAAAAGATCAACTAAAGTAATTGTGAAGAACAGAAAGAACGTGTACCTCAGAGCGGATGGAAACACTTCCACCGGCCATGGACACATTGTTCGTGCACTTGCTTTTGCTGAAAAGATCCGTGAAGAGTTTGATACTCATTTTCTTGTCAGACAAACAGGTTCTGAAATCATGGCTTCCATACATGCAACATGTCATAATACTTCCGTGTTGCCTGACTTTGCAAGCTTTACCGAAGAAGCAGAATATATCTGTAATTCATATTTAACAAAAGGCGATATCCTGGTGTTGGATGGATATTCTTTTGACAGGGAATATCAGCAAAGGGTCGTCAATGCCGGCGTCTTACTTATATCAATCGACGATATTCAAAGCTTTCCTTATGTTTCTGATGTAGTGATCAATCATGCCGGAGGTGTTTCTTCATCTCTGTTTAACATTGAGCCATATACCAAGCTTTGTCTTGGACCTGAGTTTACATTGCTACGCACAGGCTTTGAGAAGGTTTATGGACAAAGTTTACCAGTAAAAGAGATCAATTCAGTTTTCGTTTGTTACGGAGGGTCAGATATTCGAAACCTTACGTGCAGGTCTCTTAGGATTCTGCTGGAGTCTGACCTGGGAGTCAGCAATATCGACGTTGTAACCGGATCGTCATTTCAATATTCAGATGAACTTCAGGAAATTCTTTCTGTCATTAAGAAAGACGGTGTGTCGGTCAATCTGCATCACAGCCTGACTACAGATGAAATGATTGCTTTGATGAAAAGATCTCAGCTTGCGTTCATTTCTCCGAGCACAGTTTCTTATGAGGCTACTTATATCGGAATGGGAATAATTGCAATACAGTATGTGGATAATCAGGAATATATTGCCGGATTCCTGAAAGAGAGTCAATGTGCAATTGTTATTAAAGATGGAGATGAGTTTGATGAACATTTTAAAAAAGCATTGAGCTCTATAAATGTTGATGCTGTTAATTCACAGATCAGTAATCAAAAAAAGATCTTCAAACCATCTGGTACCAATATTCTTAATATGGTGAGAAAGCTTGCTGCTGAAGCAAATCTTGCATGCAGAAAGTCTGATGGTGATGACGTTGATTTGCTTTTTAACTGGGCTAATGACCCGGATGTGAGGATCAATGCAATTAATAAAGACCTTATTCCATTCGAAAATCATCAAAGATGGTATCGTTCTAAAATGGAATCAAATACGTCTTTCATATATATTGTTGAAGATATATATGACAAGTCGCCTGTAGGCCAGGTTCGTTTTGATTTAATGGATAGTGAAAGATTCCTGATAGATTATTCCATTGACCTTAAGAAGCGTGGAAAAGGATTGGGAGAAGTAATATTGAGAAAGGGCATCAAGTCTCTCTGTTCTGATTACACGGGAAATATATCTCTTGAGGCGAAGGTTAAGAGAAGCAATGCAGCATCAGCTCAGGTCTTTAAGTCTCTAAGTTTTACTTTTACAAGTATAGAAAAGATAGAAGGGGATGAATTCCTTTGTTTTAAAAAATAAGCATGAATACAATTAAAATAGGAGAGAGATTAATAGGTGCTGAACATGTTCCGTTTATAATCGCGGAAATGTCAGGGAACCATAACCAATCACTGGAAAGAGCACTTTCGATTGTAGATGCAGCTGCTGAAGCCGGTGCTCATGCGATCAAGCTTCAGACATACACTGCAGACACCATGACAATGAAAGGTGCATTTACTATTACGGACCCTGATTCATTATGGTATGGTCGTGAACTACATGATTTATATAAAGAAGCTTATACGCCATGGGAATGGCATGAACCTTTGTTTCAACGTGCTATTGATAGAGGGATGATTCCTTTCAGTACACCTTTCGATGAGTCTGCTGTTGATTTTCTTGAAAGCCTTAATGTAGTTGCCTATAAAGTAGCTTCTTTTGAAAATACTGATTGGCCTCTTTTAAAAAAAGTTGCATCAACAGGGAAGCCGGTTATTATGTCAACTGGTGCGGCTTCTATTTCTGATATAGAATATGCCGTTCGAATTTTAAGAGAAGGAGGGTGCAGAGATCTTGTACTTCTGAAATGCACGAGTACCTATCCTTCAACTCCTGAAACTTCAAACATTTTAACTATTCCACATCTCTCGAAAATGTTTGATTGCCAGGTTGGTTTATCGGATCATACCATGGGTATCGGTGTTGCAGTGGCTGCCGTGGCTCTTGGAGCAACAGTTGTTGAAAAGCATTTTACACTCAGGAGATCAGATGGCGGGGTGGACAGCGCGTTTTCAATTGAGCCAGCAGAACTTAAAAGTTTGGTGGTGGAAACAGAACGTGCGTTTCTTAGCCTTGGGAAAGTTCAATATGGTGTTCAGAAATCGGAAGAAAAAAGTTTACTTTTTAAAAGATCCGTTTATGCGTCAAAAGATATTAAGGCAGGTGAAATTTTTTCAAAGGATAATGTGCGGGTGATAAGGCCTGGACTTGGACTTCCGCCAAGATACTACGAAGTTATTCTTGGAAAAAGTTGTCCCAGGGATATTAAGGCTGGTTCACCTTTAACGCTTGACTTCCTTATATGAAATTCGTAATTGTTTCTGAAAAGCAATGGCATAACAATCTACCATCGAAACTCCAAAGCAAACTTGGAGGTGAATGGATATTGATTGATGACAAGAATAGTTTTACAGCAGATTACCTGGAAACTATTAAACCTGATAAGATATTCATTCCTCATTGGTCCTATATCATCCCGAAGGAAATATATTCAAGGTTTGAATGCATCGTATTTCATATGACAGATCTTCCCTTTGGAAGAGGAGGGAGTCCATTACAGAATCTCATAGTAAGAGGTTATAATGAGACAGTTATTTCTGCCCTGAGCGTGGAAAAGGAGGTGGATTCGGGTGATATTTATCTTAAAGTTCCATTGTCCTTGAGTGGATCTGCAGAGGAAATTTTTATTCGAGCTACTAGGCTAATTGAGGAGATGATAGAAGTGATAGTTCTACAGGCCCCAACGCCTTTGCCGCAAACCGGAGAAATTGTTACTTTTAGAAGGAGGGGACCGGAGGACAGTGATCTTAATTCAGCTCAAAGTATAAATCAGATCTACGATTATATTCGAATGCTTGATTCTCCGGGTTATCCGCCTGCATTTATTGATTTCAAAGGATTTCGACTTGAGTTTACAAAAGCGAAGCTGAATTCTGATAATACTATTATTGCCAATGTTAGAATATCTGAGAGGTAAAAGGATAATGATCGTGGTTGCTCATCCTGACGATGAACTTCTTGGTCTGGGTGCCACGATGCATCGGCTTATTAATGAAGAAAAGTGTGTTACACATGTTGTGATTTTAGGTGAAGGAATTACATCAAGATCTGATACAAGAGATACTTCCCTTTGGCAGCGTGAGATTGAAGTTCATAGGAATAATATTAAGTTGGCTCAGGCTGCTATTGGATATCATTCTGTGGGTATCTATGACTTTCCAGATAATCGTTTTGATTCTGTGGCTTTACTTGATCTTATCAAAGTCATTGAGAAAGAAAAAAAATCCTTTGAACCTGATGTGATCTTTACCCATCACGGTGGGGATGTTAATATTGATCATCAGCGAACATTTGAAGCTGTTGTTACAGCATGTCGACCATTACAATCTGAAAGAGTCAAAACAATCATAACTTTTGAAACTCCTTCAGGAACAGAATGGAGGGCATCTTCAGATCCAAGGCATTTTATTCCGAATCTTTTTTTTACTGTTTCTGAAGAAGACATCAATGCCAAGATAAAAGGGATGGAAAGTTATGAATTTGAGAAGCGTGCATATCCGCATCCCCGTTCGCCCGAAGCATTAAAGATCTATGCTCAGAAATGGGGAATCACTGTAGGTGTGCCTTACGCTGAGGCGTTTAATTGTGTAAGGTCGATCAACTAGAAATGAAAGTAATTGAGGTTAATAATATATCGAAGGTCTATAAGCTGGGAACAATTACTACTGGTACCCTGATCAAAGACATTGCATCAGCGTTTAGCGGAAAATCAAAACGTGATCGCATGTTCCGTGAGGCTGAAGAAAATAACAGGTCGAGTAAAGGAACTTCCGAGTATGTCTGGGCACTTAAAGATATCAGCTTTGACGTGAACCAGGGTGATGTCCTCGGATTGATTGGACGTAACGGAGCTGGAAAGTCAACCCTCTTAAAGATCCTTTCTCAGGTGACCTCTCCATCAACCGGAGAAATTAAAATTAAAGGCAAGGTTGCATCTTTACTTGAGGTGGGAACTGGATTTCATCCTGAATTATCTGGTCGTGATAACATCTACCTGAATGGTGCGATCCTCGGAATGACCAAGAAAGAGATCACGTCAAAGCTTGATCAGATCATCGATTTTAGTGGCGTTGAACGTTACGTTGATACTCCTGTTAAACGATACAGCAGTGGTATGTATGTGCGTCTTGCATTTGCCGTTGCCGCTCACCTTGATCCTGAGATCCTTATAATCGATGAAGTTCTTGCAGTAGGTGATTCAGAATTCCAGAAAAAATGCCTTGGAAAGATGAAGGATGTCAGTGAGACTGGAAGGACCGTTCTTTTTGTCAGCCATAATATGCAGGCTGTATCATCATTATGCACGAAAGGGATTGTGCTCTCTAACGGCCAGAATGTTTTCCAGGGCACAGCTGAAAAGGCCGTCGACTATTATATCAATGGCCTCAACTCGATCGAATTTGATGAAAGTACAGGGATCGACAATGAAACAAGCAGAAGAGGATCCGGCGAACTGAGATTTAAAAAGATCCGTATCCTGGACGATTTCGGAAATGAAAATTACAGGCACGAATACAATCATTCATTTACCATCGAGGCGGATATCATCTGCAAGAAGGTTCCTGAGAATGCATACATCGCCTTTGGTCTGAAATCAGGACTTTCGGGTAACCTCGTATCTTCTGTCCGTCATCCAGTACCAGATTCATTTTTAAAGGAAGGGGCTGAATTTAAAATAAGACTCCAGATCACGGATCCACTTGTCAGGCCCGGGACTTTCCCAACGTATTTCTGGCTTGGTGATAAGGAAGGCGTTAAATTCTATGATATCCTGGATGACTATATAAGTCCTGTCACTGTTTATTCAAACCGTGGAATGGATGAGCTTGGATTCAACCCTACCAGGTTTGCAGGCTATTTTTCAATGAATTCAACAGTGAATTATGAGCATAATTAAAAGGCTGTTCAGGAAGGTCTCGCCTTCGACTATAAATGAGGCTCCTGTATTGGAAGGTCTTCAAAAGATATTAGCTCGTAATCACCCGGTTGATCATAAAGTCAATGCTTATTCAAAGATCCTTGTCTATACGTTTGAACCTCTTGGTCTTTACGCCTGGAGGGAATCGATCATTGCCAGGGCATTGCAGTTAAGAGGAGGGAAGGTTTCTATTTTTCAATGCGACATTCCTCTTGCAGCGAATGATATGGATAATCAGGTAGCCGGTAGCTTTTTTGCTGATAATCTTGAAAAATCGATCGCGTTTTACAGCGATTGTGGATTCGATGTGCTCCTGCTCAGTGAATACCTGACGAATGAAATTAAAGCTGATTTAAAGTACAAGGCGGAACACCTGCCTTTAGAAAATCTTAAGTCACTTGAATATCGTGACATCAATGTTGGATTGTATGCGTTGAATTCGACAGTGCGGCATTTTTTAATGCCACAGCCTGAATTTGAAAATGAGTTGTTCGTCGCTAAGTTCCGTGAATATGTTTATTCCTGCCTGCTGATTACAGAAGGAACTTATCAGCTTCTCCTGAAGTCCAGACCAGATAAAGTGTTTACTTCCCATGGCATCTATATTTCATGGTCACCGGTTTTTTACCTCTGCAGGAAATTGAATATTCCAGTTGATGTATATGGTGGCAGTTACAGAGCGAATACCCTGAGAGTTTACAGGAATGAGCCTGCAGCACCATTTCCCCTGGCACTGTGGCCTAAATATAAAGATGTTCATCTTGGGGTGAAGGAAAACGAAATCCTGGATAAATACATTCCTGGAAGAAAAGACAATAGAAATGATTCGATCAAGCTCTTTTCTGATGAGCGAAGCAGCTCTGATGTCTTTGATTTCATCAGGAATGAAAAAGCGAAAGGCCATGTGGTTTTCTGTCTGTTTACAAACATCGCCTGGGATGGATTTATGTTTAAGGAAAAAACCGTGTTCAGGGACATGTTCGAATGGATCACAAAGAACATTCAATACTTTTCCAACCATGGTTCATACTCGCTGATAATTAAGGCTCATCCTGCTGAAAACGCCAGGGAAACAAATACACCTGAAAAGTACAGGGTGTCATCGATCATTCCAGAACAACTTCCATCAAATATTTACTTCTGCAAGCCAGATGAAAATGTGAAGCCTTTTGACCTGTATCCAATGATCGATGTTGGGCTGATTCACATTTCAACAGTGGCTATTGAGATGGCTTTGGAGGATATTCCTGTACTTACTTCCGGCGCAAATGGTCATTATTCCAATAAAGGATTTACCATAGATCCGCAGACCGAAGACGAATATTTTGAATATGTCGAAAAGCTTGGTAAGAGGGAGTTAAGCTTTACACCAGATAAAGAAGCCGCACGACGATACATGTATTTCAGGTTCTTTAAGGAAGCAATTCCATTTGAACCATTATCACTGAACGGCTGGGCTGTAAAGTCACTTAATATTAATTCATGCAGTGACCTCCTCCCGGGAAAGTTTAAAGGTCTTGATACAATTTGTGAAGGCATTCTGAACGACGGGGAATATTCATATGACTGGACAATTCATGAATGAAAGGATGAAAGTACTTGTTATTGGAGGAGTTGGATCTAACAACATTGGTGATGATGCCATGCTTGTTAATGTGATTCATGATGTGGAGAAGTTCTTTCCAGGTTCTGAAATTAAGGTGTTCGTTGAAGAGCCGGATACTTGCAGCTACCTTAAGGATGTTGTGAAATATCCGATGGTCAAGTCTATTAACAAATACTTTATTCCTTATTCTAAAGGAAGACTTGACTGGTTACGTGAATTGTTTGCGGATGAATGGACCATCAAAAACAAGAGGATCATTGCAAGAGGAATGAACCTGGTAAACAACATCAATGACATTGAAAGTCAAACTGACCTTCCGGAATTTGTACGTGTTGCGGTGAGAACAATTCGCGAATCAGATATCATTATCGATGTTGGCGGCGCGAACCTCAATGAGTTGTGGAAGGTGTATTTCTATGAAAAGTGCTTCAACTTCCTGCTTGCAGGAAAGGCTGGAAAAAAACTTTACCTCTCAGGTCAAAGTGTTGAACCTATCAAAACAGACCTTGACAGGCAATTACTTATTCAAGCGCTGAATGCCGCTACCGACATAACAACCCGTGAAAGGATCTCAGAGCAATACATCCGGAAGATCGGTGTAACCACTCCTGTTGAAACCACCGGTGATGATGCCTTGACTTTAGCCTGTCCTCCTCCAGGTGAAATTGACAGACTATTCAGGCAGGAAGGATTGTCAGGATCCGAAGAATACATTGGGTTTCAGTTTCGCGATTACCTGGATCTCAAGAATCCTGAAGTTTACAGGAAGATTGCTGAGATAATTGATGAAGCAATTGAACAATCAGGTCTCTCTGTTCTATGTATCCCGTTTCATTATGGCATTAGTGATGAACGTACTGATGTAGAAAAGGTAATCTCACTTTGCAGGAATCGTGACAGGATCTTTAAAGTGAAGGGCCATTATGATGCAATACAGATCAAAGGATTTGTGTCTAAAATGAAGATCTGCTTTGGCATTTCGTATCATTTTTACATCTATTCCGCTTCCCTTGGAATACCTGTTCTGCCCTTATATAAAGGCGCACATTATACACAGAAATTTAACGGCCTCACGGAATTGTTTGGCCTGCAGGATCTCAAAGTCGATCTTGAAAGTGCCGTGACTGATCAGTTCCCTGAGATTGTCCGTTCCTTTCTCTCACGCAGGGAAGAGATTCAACATACCCTGGCTGAGAATAATAGTAAACTGAAAGAAAAAGTTCATCAATCGCGAATGCGCTGGAAACCATAATATATGTTCTGGAAGAAAAGTAAAAACAAGGTGAATTGGGGAACGCTTCGTTCATTTAAACCTGTCAGTTCAAACTGGGGGTTTGACAGAGGAGTTCCTGTTGATCGTTATTACATTGATAAGTTCCTTCGGGGGAATGAACAGCATATCAGGGGAAATTGCCTTGAGTTGCTCAATAATATCTACACAAAGAGCTTCGGGAAACAGGTGACATCATCTGATATTCTGGATATAAATAAGGAGAATAAGGATGCGAACATCATCGGTGATCTGTCTTTGTCTGGAGGTTCTCCTCTTAAAAGTTCTCATTACGATTGCATCATTCTTACACAGGTGTTACAGCACATTTTTGATGTGAATACTGCGCTGAAGAACTGTTATGATGCTTTAAAGCCTGGAGGTTATCTTCTTGTTACGGTTCCATTTGTTATGAAGTATCACGAGGAGCCGCACGATTGCTGGAGATTTACTCCTTACAGTCTTGAACGTCTTGCGAAAGATGCTGGATTTGCTTCGGCAGAGATCAGCTCTTATGGAAACCTCATTACATCCATTTGCTTTCTCCAGGGAATGTCAAAATCTGACATCACTCAACAGGAACTTGATCATTATGATAAGAACTTCCTGGTTTCTGTTTGTTGCGCCGCGCGGAAATGAAAGCCTTGTTCAGAAAAATCAGAAGCTTATTTACTTCAGGGCCTGTAAACACTCCCAAAGTGCTATGTTACCATCGCGTAGCTGATCTTCAGGGAGATGTTTTTAACCTGATCGTTTCTCCTGATCAATTTGAAGAGCAGATTCGTTTTGTCGCTGAACATAAAAAAGCACTTTCTGAAGAGGAGTTTATTCGTTGCCTTGAGAAGGATAAATTTCCCGAAAATGCAGTTCTGATCACGTTTGATGATGGATACAAGGACAACCTGATCAACGCGCTGCCCATACTGGAAAAATATAAGGTTCCCGCGGTTTTCTTTATCACTTCAGGATTTATTAAAAAGGAGGCTTATCCCTGGTGGGATCTTATCCGGATTTCTGTGGAAAACGGATATGCTAATAAACTTGCATCCCTGCTTGAATTGACATTGGATGATCTTGCCATTCAAAATGAAAGGATCGTGCAGCTTGCTTCCGCATATGAAAATGCACTGCAAATTACACAGCTTAAAGTGATCTCTGCCTGTCTGTCTTTTGAAGGTGTCAAAGAGAAAGTATCAGCTCTTTTCATGGATGAATCAGAGCTCAGAAAGTTCACTTTATCAAACTTTGTTTCAATAGGTGCACATACGAAAACACATCCGGTTCTTTCGACACTTGATTATGCTGGACAATTGAGGGAGATAAAAGATTCAATCGATGAGGTGGCTTTAATCGTGAACAGAAAGATCCGGTCTTTTGCATATCCTCATGGTGTAAATGGAAAGCATTTTAATGCAGATACAATTCGCATTCTGGATGAACTTGGGGTACATGCTGGATTTGCAGTAATTTCAAACAATAGAACAAACCGTTCCCACAGGTTTGAAATTCCAAGGAAATCAATGTTTGTCGCTGTAACCATAACCGAATACAAAACTTTTCTGATGTCATGAATGGTTTGGTGTCAGTTATCGTCCCATGTTATAACCAGGGGAGCTTTTTAGCAGAAACGCTCGAATCTGTTTTAAAGCAGCGTTATTCGTTATGGGAATGTGTGATCGTGAATGATGGAAGCACTGATGACACGGAAATTGTAGCTCATCAATTCATTGAAAGAGACACACGATTTAAATGTGTCTTTCAAAAAAACTCAGGGCTATCTGCAGCAAGAAATGCTGGAATAAATAATTCATCGGGTGAGTTCATCCTGCCTCTGGATTCTGATGATCTTATTTCAGAGGACTACCTCGAAAAAGCCGTGCCAGTCCTGATAAGCCAGCCGGATACAAAGATTGTATACTGCCAGGCTGAATTGTTTGGAGAAATGTCTGGTATCTGGGAGCTTCCTGAATTCGACCTGAAGCGTTTTGCTTATGAAAACCAGATCTTCTGCACGGCATTATACAGAAGGTCTGATTATTTGAAAACGGAGGGCTACGACCCGGAAATGATCTATGGATGGGAAGACTGGAGTTTCTGGATCGGTCTGTTGAAAGATGGAGGGAATGTTTACAAAATACCGGAGACTTGCTTTTATTACCGGATCAGGTCAGGGTCAATGGTTCGACAGATCGACGAGTCTAAACAAATTTATTTAAGGCAGCTCATCTACAGGAAGCATACAAAGTTTTATGATCAGTTCTTTCCTGATCCATTGATGTTATTTAAGGAAAAGCACCTTCTGGAAAAGAAATATAAAGTGCTGCATGACTGGAAATTTGAGACAGCGGGCAAATTCATTTTTCGTGTATTAAGAAAGTTAGGAGTTTTCAGATACTGAAGATGATCAGGCCCTGCATTGTCATACCTGTTTACCAGAAGATGTTAACTGCATCAGAGGCAGCATCATTAAAGCAGGCATTTCATGTACTCCATAAGCACCCGATAGTTATTGTAAAGCCTGAAAGCCTGACCTTGCCATCTGAGTTTTCAGGTTTAAATTTCAAGACCATCACATTCAGTGATCATTATTTTTCAAGCATTGAAGGATACAACAAGCTGCTGCTTCATCCAAAGTTCTATCTGAAGTTCTTCTCGTTCTCTCACATGCTCATTTACCAGCTTGATGCCTGGGTATTCAGGGATGAATTGGAACAATGGTGTAAAAAGGGGTATGATTATATCGGTGCACCCTGGTTTGAAGGATGGGATCATGCAAAGCCAGGTGCGGAAGCGATAGGCGTAGGAAACGGTGGCTTCTCATTGAGAAGGATCAGTTCACAGCTTCGTGCCTTATTCAGCTTTTCTTATTTGAAGCCCAAAAAAGAATTGACAGCAGAATATATAAAAGGACTTAGAAGCAGAATGGAACTCATTCGTGATCTGACTATAAGCAACAATACTTTTTTCCTGTTCAATACATTCATTGAAAATGAAGATCATTTTTTTGGCCTGGTGGTCACTGAGAGATTTGCATGGTATAAAGCTGCTCCGGTGGACGAGGCATTAAAATTTTCTCTTGAAACAAACCCTTCATACCATTACAAAGGTTTATTACCTTTCGGATGCCATGCCTGGCAACGCTATGAACCAGAATTCTGGTCTAAATACATTACCATCTGAATGAACTATCCAAAGATCACCATCGTTACAGCCAGCTATAACCAGGGAGAGTTCCTCGAGCGTACAATCAATTCCATATTGAAACAGAATTATCCTAACCTTGAATACATCATTATGGATGGTGGTTCAACGGATGGATCTGTTGACATCATTAAAAAATACGAATCTGGTATTACGTTCTGGGAAAGTAAAAAAGATCATGGTCAGAGTGATGCAATAAACCAGGGCCTGAAAAAGGCAAGTGGTGAGATCGTCGGATGGCTGAACTCTGACGACATGCTCGCTGATGGAGCACTGCATACCATTGCTGAAGCATTCAGTGACAGTTCGGTAAAAATGATCTTCTCTCCAATTGATATGATTGATGCGGATGATAAGCTCATTGGAATTTCAGACCGAAAGCTCATGGACTTTACAGCTATGCTATTTGGTTCCCAGCTTGTTAACCAGGAAGGAATTTTCTGGAGAAACAAACTGCATGAACGTGTCGGATACCTGGACGAATCGCTGCATTTCGCCATGGATTACGACTTTTTCCTGAGATGCTGCATGCAATGCAAACCTGTGTATGTGAATAAAGTGCTTGGCCGTCACAGAAGGCACAAGAACCAGAAAACACATTTTGCAGATTCTTATCGTAAGGAAATGATGGAGCTGCGTGAACATTATCGGCGAACCTTAGGCATCAGCAAGTTGTCATTTAATGTTGTTGGTTATCTGCAACGCAGGAAAAAGGCAATGAAGATTTATGGATGGAGGAAGCTCTTCATGACTGAATGGATGGACAAACAGTAGGCAATCATGATGAACTATCCAAAGATATCGATCGTTACACCTGTATTCAATCAGGCGAAGTTTATTGAAACTACCATTAGGTCTGTGTTGAGCCAGGGATACCCAAACCTGGAATACATCATCATCGATGGAGGCAGCACGGATGGAACAGTGGAGATCATCAGGAAGTATGAGAAGGAGCTTCACCTGTTCATCTCTGAACCTGATAATGGGATGTACCATGCGCTTGATAAAGGCTTGAAGCTTACTTCCGGCGAGATTATGGCATGGATCAACGCAGACGATATTTATCATCCGAAATCACTATTCATAGTCGCTGATATTTTCAATCAGTTTGCTGATGTCGAATTTTTAATGGGACAGCCAACCACGCTCGATGAGGAAGGCAGGTTTATCAGGGTTGGCCCTGTGATGCCATGGGGTCGATACGATTACCTCGCAGAAAAAAACACATGGGTCATCCAGCAGGAATCGACTTTCTGGAAAAGGCCGGTCTGGGAACGCGCTGGTGGATATATAAACACCACCTACAGACTTGCTTCAGACTCTGAGCTCTGGTCAAGGTTTATCATGAAAGCAGACGCGAAGCTGTTTATGGCCAATGTTCTTCTTGGAGGTTTCAGGATACGAAAAGACCAGCTCAGCTCTGACAAAACGGCTTACAACAAGGAGCTGGAAACAATTTTCAGGAATATTGATGTTGCAGAAAGTGATCTGAAAAGATTAAAAGAAATAGAGTTTCACAAAAGTGTCCTGACAAGATTACCTTTCCTTCGCACCATTTTTGGCTGGAATATAAACCTCAGGAAATTATATGATAATCCTCCTTTAATTACCTACGATCTGAAGAAAGGGAATTTTAAAAAGGATCGTTCAGCCTGATCTGCTGCAATCAGGTAAACCTTGATTTCAGTTTCAGTGCTTTTTTCTCAATTATCTCGTACGATAGTATCGCAAGCAGGATCGTAATAACGATGTTGAGTGGGAATTGCTGGATTGTTAACTCACCTCCGGGACCTGTTCTTAAGAAGATACCCTGGTACACATATAATCCATAAGAAATCCTTCCTATATAGAGCAACGGAGGCCATTCCAGGAAAGAAATGAACTGGTTGTCCTGATGATGCAGTATCCAGATCAGGAACATGGATATACCTGCAGCCTGAAAGAGAAAGACCAGATCCATCAACTCCCTGGAGAAAAATAGCGGTGTTGCAAAGAGAACCATCCCTGTAAAAAGTTGAATAAACGAGCCATTGAATTTATTGAGTCCCAGACCATTATTTTCGAATGAAACATATCCTGCAAAGGCACCAATTATAATAGGACCAACACCCGGAAAAAACCAGCGGCTCGTCATGAACATGTCTTGCATATTAATGTTGGTGCCATTGTAACCGAAGCTGATGTGGGGGTAGATGTAAAGGGAAAAGATGCACAGGCAAATCATGAATATGGATATGGCCAGGGCTCGTGAGCGTGGAAAAAAAAGAATTACAGCAGGCCAAAGCAGGTAAAATTGTTCTTCCATGGCAAGTGACCATGTATGCCCGAGTTCTGTAACATGATATTGCAGTGGGACAAAATTGTATAAGTAAAGGAAGGACATCATGAATCCTTTCATGTTTGACCTGATCAGCTCTTCTGACATAAGCCAGCTGATAATGATTAAGAAGATCAGCAATGGTGGAGTTAGCCTGAGAAATCTCCTGGCATAGAAATTCTTAAATGAAATTGTACCCTGTTGCTTTTTTTCAGAAAGCAGGATCCGTGTTATTAAAAAACCACTAAGCGCAAAGAAAATATTAACTCCTGTTGAACCAGAGAATAAATACCAGAGTCGTTCCCTCACAAATGAGTTGTCTGGTAAATAATTAAAGATCCCCATATGGGTAAGTATGACAAGGATAACCGAAACAGCACGCAATGCGTCAAATCCTTTTATATACTTAAGCGACATGGTACCCTTGAGTCAGATTGCAAAGTTAGAATAATTGCATCATTCCGTATCGCAGCAGTGGCTACAGCACTGGAACTTTCGCCAAATTTCGTATATTGGTCTTTACAATTTAAAGTATGAAACAACGCTACTTCTGGCAGCTATTGCTTTTTCTTTTTTTTGTTTCAGATGCCTTTTCCCAACAATGGAACTGGGTGCAAACTATTCGTCCCGGAGGTAATGAATATTGCTGGGATGTAGCACTCGATCCCCAGGGAAATGTGCTCTCGACAGGGCGTGTTAAAGCAACTTCTACTTTCGGGTGGGGTTCAAATCTGCAAACACCCCCATGGAAATCATCGACTGAAACAGATGCCTTCCTTGCCAAGTACCGGGCTAATGGAGAACTGGTGTGGGCGAAGCGTGATGGTGGAAAGTTTGCTGACTGGGGCAGGGCGGTGTGTACTGACAAAAATTCCAATGTTTATGTCACCGGTGACTTTTGTGATACTGCCTCGTTTGGGAACATCACGATCATTGGTGTGGGTACAAATCAGAACAGGAATATTTTCGTTGCCAAATACGACAGTTCAGGAACATGCTTATGGGCTAAAGGAGCTGGTTCAACAGGAGTGAATAATTCACGGGGATACAGCATCATTGCAGATACTGCAGGTAATTCATACGTTACAGGGCATGTTAGTGGTCCTTCAAATTTTGACGGAGTAACATTCGGTACTTCAGGTAAGAATGTCCCTTTCATCGCTAAGTTCAATTCTTCCGGGACTTGTCAATGGGTTAAAACAATCAATGTTCAATACAATGGTGAAGGAAATGAAATTCGTATTGATCGTCAGGGAGACCTGGTTGTTACAGGAAATTATAAAGGAAATCTTTACATAGGTAGCACAACGTTTCCAGGTAACAGTCCTTCGTGGGGTGATGTGTTCCTGATGAAGCTGGATGTGAATGGAAACTTCAAATGGACAAAAACTGCTGTGGGTGCTTACCAGGATCTGCCTTATGCACTTGCAACGGATTCGGTCGATAACATCTATGTAACTGGAACATTCGCAAATAACCTCACTTTTGGTACAACAACAATAAACTCAATTGGCTGGGGAAATGATGCTGCGTCAGCAAATGCCGGGATTGATATCTTTCTCGCAAAGTATGACCGCAACGGAAATTTTAAATGGGTTAAAACGATTGGTAATCCTGGGGTCGTCTCAGTTGATGACATTGAAATCACTCCCGCACATCGGGTGCTCATAACAGGATCGTTAAGCGGAGCAGTGGATATGTCTGGAACAAGCATTTCTCTTGGAGGCAATCCACATTCATTTGTCACTGCCTATGATACGCTTGGGAACATGCGTTGGTATAAGTTGAATGGAGGAGGTACCACTTCATCAATTGCAAGAGGTCTCGCAGTGGATCCTACCGGGAACATCTATGTTGGCGGAGAATACACCGGAGCTCCTGCGATGGATTTTGACACCATCACGGTAACATCCGGTAATGGATATGATGGTTATATCGCTAAATTGTGGCCAGCTGTTGATCCGGATGTATTCACCAGCGCCAGCACTTTTTGTGATGCCGGAAATGTAACCTTAAATGCGGTACAGGATGGATCACCGGTTTCATATCAGTGGATATTGCCTGGTGCAAGCCCGAATACATCTTCTTCGAATACTCCAACTGTGAACTATGCAGTTCCGGGATCCTATGATGTCACTTTGATCACATCGAATTCCTATACATCAGACACACTCATTCTTGAAGATTATATCTCCGTCTCAGCTTCACCTACGGTTTACCTGGGCCCGGATTCAATAGCCTGTAATGCTCAAACGGTAATTCTTTACGCTGATACAGGTCATACCTATCTCTGGAATGATGGTTCAACTGCTAGCTCACTGGCTGTTAATACAGCAGGCAATTATTTTGTTACAGTCACCAACTCAGCGGGCTGCAGTGCATCGGACACTATAGCCATTGCCTATGACATTTGCATCTCAACAGAAGAATCAATACTGAGTTCATTTGCACTCTGGCCAAATCCTGCAGCTGGTCAGATCTCACTCACCATCGGTGACCTGGGATCTTCAAAAGCAACGTTCAGCCTCTTTAATATGGTTGGAGAAAAAGTCCAGGGAATTGATCTGAATGGTTCAACAACAGAAACTGTGAACCTGAATGGGCTTGCTGCCGGCATTTACCTTTACCATGTAGATGTTGCCGGAGCGAGAAAGACCGGGAAGCTTTTTGTTGAATAATATATCATCTGTGTTTAAGATTTTTAAGTTTATTGATTTAGTCCTGCCTGCCCTATGATTGTTGTGAAGCTTATGGGTGGCCTGGGAAATCAGATGTTTGAATATGCGGCTGCACGATCCCTGGCATTACGAAACAATGCTCCGTTATTCCTTGATCTTGAATTTCTTCTTGACAGAACTCCCAGGGAGAATTATATATTCAGAGATTTCGATCTTCCTGTTTTCAACCTGGAATATGCGGTGGCTGATCAGAAGCTAACCAGAAGATTTTTTAAAAATCCTGGTCTGGGTGAAAAGATCCTTCGCAAGATCTCAGGTAATGAATACAAGTATTACCATGAGCCGCATTTTCATTTTGATCCTGTATTCACAGGGTTAAAAGGCAACCAGTACATTGAAGGTTATTTCCAGAGTGAAAAGTATTTCATCGATCATGCGGATGACATCAGGTTGGCATTCAGACAGTCTGGAAACTTTCCACCACATGTGATGCAGCTCGTTGAGAAAATAAGGAAAGATCCTGGTGCGCTGTGCCTTCATGTTCGTAGAACAGACTTTGTAACTAATCCTGTTTCAAATGCAGTGCATGGTGTGCTTGATGAAAGCTATTATTCAAAAGCCATTAAACGCCTGGAATCATTGACGGATAAGATTTCCGTTTATGTTTTTTCAGATGACATTAGCTGGTGTAAGAAGCAGCTGAAATTCGATCACCCAACTTATTTTGTGGAAGATGATTATGCCGGTGTAAAGTGTGCTTCTCAGTTTTATCTCATGAGATCCTGCAGGAATTTCATCATTCCGAACAGCTCATTCAGCTGGTGGACCGCATGGCTGGGGAATGATAAAAACAAGATTGTCATCGCACCGGAAAGATGGTTCACGGACGCTCACAGAAATTCATCGGATGTTATTCCTGCATCATGGATAAGCGTGTGAGCGAATTGACGAGTCCCCGGATAACAGTCCTGATGCCTGTTTATAATGCTGAGAAGTACCTCAGTGAAGCTATTGTCAGCATCCTCGGACAGACGTATCCCCACTTTCATTTACTGATAATTAATGACGGATCCACAGACCAGACAGATCAGGTTGTAAGAAAGTTCAGTGATGAACGCATCATTTATCATCAGAATGAGCAGAATATAGGGCTTGTGAAAACCCTGAATAAAGGGCTTTCATTGATCAAAACAGAATTCATCGCACGAATGGATGCTGATGATATTTCACTTCCTGAAAGGTTTGAGGAGCAGGTTCTCTTTATGGATTCTCATAAGGATGTAGGTGTTTGCGGAACAGGATATGAGATCTTCGGTAATGAATCCGGATTTCCGCCTGTGGTCACCGGTGATGCAGCAATCAAAGCCAGCCTGCTTTTTGGAAACCTCCTTCTTCATCCATCAGTGATGATCAGAAGTTCTGTCATTCAGGATCATGCATTGACATTCGGTGTGCCATTTAATTATAACGATTCATACGGACATAAACTTCTCGAACTTGAAGATTATGCTTTGTGGTATAAAATGATGAGGTATACCAGGTTTGCCAATATTGACAAGGTATTATTGAAGTATCGCATTGAAGGGCAGAACATCACCTATTCAAAGGTTGAGCTTATCCGGGAAAGGAAGTATGAGTTCTTTCAGTTTCTTCTGGATGAGCTGTCAGTAAAGCCTTCCCGAGAAGTTCTGTTGCTTCATTTCGACCTTCAGAGCCTGATGCAGATAAAAGATCCTGAACTTATTCTACAGCTTTATCATCACTTCATGGAGATCATCAGAAACAATGATCAGAAAATGGTTTATGATCCTGCTGCGTTGAGGCAGGTCGTAAGTGAAAGATGGAAACGGGTGTTCTATTATATCGCTCCCCTCGGACTCCGGTTTGTTTTACAATTCTGGCGTGCGGGTGGTTTCTCATCCAGACAGCTTGTTTATTTTTTAAAGCTGACCATTAATCAAATCCTCGGTCGTGGAAAATAAGACAACTACCTTGTTCCTGTTTACCAGCAGATTTCCTTTTGGAAGTGGAGAGGCTTTTCTTGAAACAGAAATTAAGATCCTTTCATCAAGGTTTAGTAAAGTCATTATTGTACCGTACAAGGAAGAAGGGGAGAGTCGCGAGTTACCGGAGAATGTGGAGGTTCAGTTACCTTTCAGTTCTTACAGATATTCCAGGAGCACGGTGTTTTCAACTTTTTTACTGTTCATCAGGATCCTTGTCTCGGAATTTATAATGAGCAGGAGTAAAGTAACATTCATAAGGAATAGTGCATTTTTAAAAAGTTCTTTGCTCCAGAACATTTCCCGGGCATCTCATATTGAACACTGGTTGAATTCAGCAAACAAATCGGAGGCTTTATATTATTCATACTGGTTTGATGATTGGGCAACCATTTTATCTGTGCTTAAAATGAATGATGTCATTGATAAGTTTGTTTCAAGAGCACATCGTTTTGATCTGTATGAAGAGCTATGGAAAGACTCAATGATCCCTTTCAGGAATTTTCAACTATCTCAGGTTTCAGAGGTTTACCCGGTTTCTGAAGATGGAACGAACTACCTGAGGAGAAGGTATCCGGAGCATCGCTCTAAAATTTCGACATGCTACCTTGGTGTTCTTGAACAGGGGACGAATCATCTTGACGTAAAGGGAAAGTTCACACTTGTTTCCTGCTCTTTTGTAATTCCTGTCAAACGCATCGAACGTATTGTGGAGGCATTAAAGCAGGTCTCAATCGAAGTGAACTGGACGCACTTTGGCGGAGGACCTGAGCTTGAGCAAATTAAGCAGCATGCATCAGCCCTGCCAGAAAATATTGAATGTCATTTTCCAGGGACGGTAGAGAATGAACATGTGATCACGTTTTACAAAAGTCATTCTGTTGATTTATTCGTGAATGTAAGTCTGAGTGAAGGACTGCCTGTTTCAATTCAGGAAGCGATAAGCTTTGGAATTCCGGTGGCTGCAACCAATGTAGGGGGTGTTTCTGAGATCGTTAATAATGAAACCGGATTCCTTCTTAAGCCAGAATTTAAAACCGGGGAACTGGCAGCAGTCATAAATGACGTTTATAGTCGCCGTCATGAAATGAATGATTTCAGATCAGGTGTTAAGTTATTCTGGCTTCAGAACTTTAATGCAATGAATAATTACAGCAGTTTCTGCGACAGGTTATTATCACTAAACCCAAACGCGCATGCAGTATTTTAAGCAACTGGATGCTTTAAGGTTTTATGCTGCATTTCAGGTAATCATCCTGCATATGCATTTCACATATTCAGATGAACTCATCTACAAATTACTGTTAGGCGTTCAGGGAGTGCCTTTGTTTTTTATTCTTTCAGGATTTCTTATCACGGGCATTCTGCTTGACAGAAAAGAAAAGGGTACCGCTTTAAAGGATGAGCTAAGGATTTTTTATATCAGGAGGTCTCTCCGGATCTTTCCGGTCTACTACCTGGTTTTGCTTTTTGTATTTTTTGCCGTCCCTTCCTATCGGAATGAATCATTTTACGACTTCCTCTATATCTCAAATTTCAGGTATGCCTTCCTTGGGCACTTCACATCCTCACCGGTTGCTCATTTCTGGAGTCTTGCCGTTGAAGAGCAATTTTACCTTGTGTGGCCACTCATTATTCTCCTCGCTGCCAATAAAAAAACTTTTGGGGTTCTGATCTCCATATTTTCGATCGTTGTCGTGATAAATCTGATCCTGTATATCTCCGGCTATGATTTCTTTTCAGCACGAACATTTGCCTGTGTCTGCTTCCTTTCAGCTGGAGGAATACTGGCTTATCTGAACAGATATAGAAGAAACCTGTTTGAACTTGCAGGAAAGCTGTTTCTCCCTTTGGTTGTTGCCTACTGCTCTTTAGTTTTTTATGAGTTCTATGTTGGAGAAGTGAATGGAACATTCAAGTTCTACTTCTTCCTGCTGTTTTCTTCAGTGCTTGTTGCCAGATTCGCATTAGGGTTCAAACATACTGCTGTAAAGTTTTTAGCTGAACACCCTGTCGTGCTTTATCTCGGAAAGATCAGTTATGGATTGTATGTTTACCATCTTCTTGTCATTTTCCCGGTAGCATTTGTAAAGCAGCTGTTAAATATTCAAATGATCGGTACAATTGACACCGAAGCTTTTGTGAAGATCCTGGTGACTATTGCCTGCGCTGCAATGTCCTGGACTTTCTTCGAGAAGCCCATCAATAAGCTAAAAGATAAATTTCCATATAGCCTGAATGACAGAAAGCAGGTCAGAATCAAAGAAGCGATATGAAAGGCCTCCTCATCACTTATTTCTTTCCACCTGTGAATTCCATTGCTTCTCATCGTACTGGTTCATTTTCGAGGTACCTGAATGAAGGGACTAGCCGGCTGGATGTTCTTGCTCCGCGATGGATTGATAATCTTGACCTGCCTCTCGGAAATGCTCAGATCATATACACAGGCGAAAAGAAACCAGATCCGAACTACGGTGAACGACAGCCTAAAGGACTGGCCAGGATCAGGCAGTTTATTCTTCACGATGTATTCAAACTGAAGTATTTTATTGGTGCTGCTCCTTCCACTTTTTACCGTGAAGCAATGGCGAAGCTGCAAGACATTGACCTCAGCTCGTATGATTACATTCTCACAAGCTATGGGCCTCTTGATTGCCTGCATATAGGTGCATCCATCAAAAAGCAGTACCCTCAGATAAAATGGATCATCGATTACCGGGATCTTTATTCAGGCCTTGAATATTATGACTTCGGAATTTTCAGAATGTTTTTTGAAAAGATCGAAAAGAACATCGTCAGTCAGGCGGATGGATTTGTTACCGTCTCTGCGGTTCTTCAGGCACAAATTGAAAAGCTCACAGGACTGAAAGGAGAAGTAGTTTACAATGGTTTTGAGGATTACGATTTTAAAGATGATGTGAATTTTCTGGATACACTGAAACCATCAGAACTGCCAGTGATCTCTTACACAGGATCTCTGTATAATGGTGAAAGAGATGTGGTGCCTTTCCTGAAATACTTTAAAAAGCATGGACTCGATAAAAAATTCCGACTCATTTTCGCTGTGCTGAATGATTCAGATATAGCCTATCTCAACAATGCTTCTAAAGAGGCTGGTATTCAGGAGCTGGAAATAATAAAAGGGCTGTCATACCAGGCTTCGATGACCTTGCAGAATTATTCAGCCTTTGTATTGCAGTTCTCGAATTTCAATGGAGCGGCCAATGGCTATTTAACAGGAAAAGTGTTCGAATACATTGGGGCTCATAAACCCATCATTTATTCGGGAACAGTAAGTGAACATTATGAGCTCTACCGCCTGATCCGCGATAACGGATTTGGTGAAAGCTTCGACAGGATTGATTATCATGCGACAGGCCGGTATTCTGTTTCTGGTCATTCACAGTTTCACAGGAAGGTGCAGGCGGAGCGTTTGAAAATGTATATAGCAGACAGAGTAGGTCATGATTGAAAAAAGTAAAAAGGCTTTGTTTATAATTGGCGTACCAGGCTTTTCATTCCGAAATGAAAACTCTGCCGTTGCTAAATACCTTCTGCTGCTTTCAGATGCATTGACTGAACAGGGTTTCCAGGTCACTCTTTTACCTTTTTCCGATGGTGCAGGACTGTTAACGACTCATAAAAGCTCGACAGGGAATTCAATGACATCGAAGCTCAAGAAAGCCTTCAGGAAATTCGCTCCATACCTGTACAATACACTGGCTGATCACAGGTACTACAAAGCGCAGGAACTGATTTACCGGGAAGCTGAACGGATAGTCGCAGATGCTGACATCATCATAGAATTCCTGACCTATGGTTCTTCCATTGGTGCAAGGCTTAAAGCAAGGTCAAAGAAGTCCCTGGTTTTGATCTATGATTCTCCTCTTGAACATCAATACATTGAAATGCATCCTGCAGGATCCATGTATCTGAAAAGGATCGGAAAAGCGGAAGCTTTCTCCGTGGAGCATGCTGATCACCTGATCTGTTATTCTGATCCTGTGAGGAAATATGTACAATCAAGCTACAATGTGAAGTGCGACATTTCCATCATGCCCTGCATCGTATGGAAAGGCATATCCTTGCCCTATGAAAACGAAAGAAGGAAATACGTCGGGTTCATCGGATCTTTTCTTGTCTGGCATAAAGTAGAGCTTCTGCTTAAGTCATTCGAAACAATTGGTTCAGAATTCCCAGGCATCAACCTGTTGCTTTTAGGGTACGGAGGCGAATGGGAACGGATTCATCAGCTTGCAATGAATCATCCATATAGTTCTCGGATCATCATGCCTGGCTTTGTGAACGAAGAGGAGTTGACCGAATATAAAAAACAGATTGCTGTTGGTGTAATGCCCGGCACGAACTGGTATGGCAGTCCGTTAAAGTTGTTTGAATATGCGGAGGCCGGTATCCCTGTCATTGCACCATCTTCACCATCTGTGAAAGATCTTTTTAGAAAAGATCATGAAGCCTTATTCATTGATCCTGATAATGAGAGTGGATCTCTGACATCTTCATTACGAAAGCTCCTGTCAGACCCGTCACTTCGCGAAAAGCTCACAGCGAACGCATATGAAAAGATGAAAGGTGAGTTTGGTAAAGCCCGGCAAACCTCTATTTTTACTGAAATAATAAGTAATACCATCAACCGTGGAATTAAAAAATAAAAAAGTCCTTGTCACTGGAGCAGATGGCTTCATAGGATCTCATCTGGTCGAGCTCCTTGTTGCGCAAGGCTGCAAGGTGAGAGCGCTGGCAGTTTATAATTCATTCAATTCGTGGGGTTGGCTTGAAGATATCGATACATTGATGAATGTTGAAGTGGTGACTGGTGATATCAGGGATCCTCATTTCTGCAAAACACTGCTGAAGGATATTGATGTTGTGTTTCACCTTGCTGCGTTGATTGCAATTCCTTATTCCTATGTAGCTCCGGACAGTTATGTTGATACAAACGTAAAAGGCACCTTGAACATCTGCCAGGCTGCCAGGGAAAATGGCTGCCAGAGAGTTTTGCATACCTCCACAAGTGAAGTGTACGGTACCGCAATGTATGTTCCTATTGATGAGAAGCATCCTCTGCAACCTCAATCGCCTTACAGTGCGAGCAAGATCGGTGCTGATGCAATGGCGATGAGCTTCTTCAATGCATTCAATCTGCCTGTAATTACTGTGAGGCCATTCAATACTTATGGCCCGCGACAGTCTGCCAGAGCCATCATACCAACGATCATCAGTCAGATCGCTGCAGGAAAGAAAACGATCGAGGTTGGTGATATCACGCCGACCCGTGATTTCAATTTTGTAACTGACACATGCCGTGGCTTTATCGAACTCGCTAAATGCGATGATGCCGTCGGACAGGTGGTCAACATTGGATCGAACTACGAGATCTCTGTCAAGGATACTTTTGAGCTGATTCGTGATGTAATGAATAGCGATGTTGAATTCGTTGTCGATGAAAAACGGATCAGGCCGGGTAAAAGTGAAGTTTTCAGGTTGTGGTGTGACAATACACTGATCCATTCCCTCACAGGATTCAAACCTGAATATACGCTTCGTCAGGGGCTGGAAAAAACAGTGGAATGGTTTACTGAACGTGATAACCTGAAGAAGTATAAAACCAATATCTATAATGTCTAAAAGAGCAGTCATACTTGCAGGAGGTAAAGGGACGAGATTAAGGCCTTATACCGTTGTCTTGCCAAAGCCGCTCATGCCGGTGGGTGAATACCCGATCCTGGAGGTGATCATCCGGCAATTAGTTCATGCTGGCTTTAACCACATTACCTTAACCGTAAATCATCAGGCTGAAATAATTAAGGCGTTTTTCGGAGATGGTTCAAAATGGAACATCACCATTGATTATTCATTGGAGGAAAAACCTTTGAGTACCATGGGGCCATTAAGCCTGATCAATGACCTTCCTGATAATTTCCTTGTGATGAATGGAGATATTCTTTCTGAGATCGACTATGCCGGGTTCCATGACAATCATATTAAAAGCGGGAACATCTTTACGATTTCATCGCATGTACGTGAACAGGTTAACCTCTACGGTGTCCTTGAAACAGAAGATGGATTTCTTACAGGATTTAAGGAGAAGCCGAAATCAACATTCCAGGTAAGCATGGGCGTTTACATGCTGAATAAAAAAGTGCTGGATTACATTCCGCATAATGAAGCGTACGGATTTGATACGCTGATGCTTGACATGCTAAAGAAAGGGGAGAAGGTTTCGGTCGTACCATTCTCCGGATACTGGCTGGACATAGGTCGCCCGGATGATTACATGCAGGCGATCGAAGAGTTTGAGAAAAAGAAAAACATCTTTCTTCCGGAATGAAAAAGAACATTCTGGTAACCGGGGTAACCGGCTTTGTTGGCAGTAAACTTAAGAGCAGCCTCGAGAAGCAAGGCTATACCGTTTATGGCCATTCCTCAGCAATGAGTGATGTTTCAGGGGATGAGCCTTTCACAACTTTCCTGGATAAAAAGATTGATCATGTATTTCATTGTGCTGCAAACACATTTGTCCCTTTAAGCTGGGAAAAGCCTGCAGCATTCATTCGTACGAATGTTCTTGGAACTTCGAATATGCTTGAGTTTTGCAGGATGACGAAAGCTTCATATACTTATGTGAGCGCATACGTGTATGGTTCAAAAGTGAAGAATCCGATCAGCGAAGATGCTCTACCTGATCCCAACAACCCATATGCACTGAGTAAAAAGCTTGGTGAAGAAGTGTGTGAATTTTACAGCAGGAACTTTCAGGTGCCCGGTTGTGTGATCCGTCCTTTTAATATTTACGGACCAGGCCAGCCATCAGGATTTCTGATCCCGTTTATTATCGGTCAGATTAAAAAAGGAACAGAAGTTAAAGTCAAAGATCTGCTCCCCAAAAGAGATTACATCTTTATTGATGACCTCATTGAATGCCTGATCAAAAGCATGGAAGTGCAGAAGTTCTCAATCATGAATGCAGGTACAGGTAAGTCATATTCAGTTCAGCAAGTCATCGACACACTTTTCGAGATAAGTGGTAAAGTACTCCCTGTTCATTCTGATAACCAGGTTAGATACAATGAGATCTCTGACACCGTTGCATCAATAGCACTTTCTGAAAAGCTGATTGGCTGGAAACCTTCAGTGAGTCTTAAGGAAGGCCTGACACTCACCTACAACCAGGAAAAGTGAAGATCATTGTTCTCACCGACGGGATCTATCCATACGTGATCGGCGGTATGCAGAATCATTCGTTTTTCCTTGTAAAGCACCTTCTGAAAAACAACCACGATGTGCTTTTATGTCATTGTGTTTTACATAATGATCCATTACCTGAACAGGGAAAGACAAAAGAGCTGCTTGATGTTGATGGAGGTTCACGTTTTGAAGAGGAGATCTTCAGGTTTCCTGCTCCTGGTAAGCTTCCCGGACATTATATAAGAAATTCCTATTCCTATTCTGAACGCTTGTTTGAAGCGTTAAAGACAAAATTTTCTTCAGCTGACCTGATCATCGCTCAGGGGTTTTCAGCCTGGAAGCTTCTTGAAGAAAAGGCGAAAGGATTTAAATGTCCACCGGTGGCCGTTCATTTTCACGGGCTTAACATGTTTCAAAAAACTTTCAGCATCAAAGGGAAGCTTGAACAGTTGCTTTTCCGCGGACCTGTGAAATACAACATTCACCATGCTGATATCGTGCTTTCCTATGGTGGTAAGATCCAGGAGATCTACAGATCATTGAATATTCCACAGTCAAAGATGATCATGCTTCCAAACGGGATTGAGGAGAAATGGTTCAGTGAAAATAAACAGGATAAAAGCTCATCAAAGAGAAAGCTGCTTTTTGTTGGACGCTATGAACGATTAAAGGGAATCGAGGAACTCAATGTAGTATTGCCGAAGCTGTCCGGTCTTGATTTTCAATTCGACTTTATAGGAAAGCTTCCTGATAAGGTGAAGATCAGACATTCTTCTGTATTCTATCATGGCGCGGTTGATAACACGACACTTGAACGAAAATTTTCCGAAGCTGATGTATTGGTTTGTCCGAGCTGGAGCGAAGGCATGCCTACTGTTTTGCTTGAAGCCATGGCAAAAGGGATCGCTATCATTGCGACGGACACCGGTGCGGTGAGTGACATGGTTTCTGAATCGAATGGATGGCTTATTGATCCTGGTAACTCTGAACAGCTGCTTTTGTCCCTGAAAGAAGCCATCCAGTGTTCTGATGAGGTACTCGCGAAAAAGAAATCATCTTCGATCGATAAAGCCTATTCAAAATTCAGATGGGAGGTTATCATCAAAAAGTTCATATCGGATGTCGGGACCTACCTTAACTCCCGAAGGACCGTGTAACTGTCGTCCAGTCCTATAAAATTGACTATTTTTGCAAATCTAATTGATCGAATGAACGAGTTAAAAGCATTTCTCGCTGAAAATCTCGCAGGGTTTTCTTTTAAATCATTGCCTGTATTTATTTTCAGCTTCCTGGTTTGTGTTTTATTATCCTATATCCTTTCCAAGGTATATGTGAGGTACGGACATTCGGTTTCGAACCGTACAGCATTTGCCAAGAACTTTGTCCTTCTGGCAATCACCACCATGTTCATCATTTCAGTGGTCAAGTCATCACTGGCACTTTCCCTCGGACTTGTGGGAGCTCTTTCCATTGTGAGGTTCCGCGCTGCGATCAAAGAGCCTGAGGAGCTGACTTATTTGTTTCTTACTATCGCGATCGGTCTGGGTTGCGGTGCAGGTCTTACCATACTTACGATCATTGCATTTACAGGATTTCTCGCTGTTATATTCACACTTTCAAGAAAAGAAAGTGTTGAATCTGGTCAGCTGATCTATGTGACGATATCCTCAACAGGAGCACCGGTAGAAGCTGAGAAATATATTGAAGCTTTAACACCTCATTGTGAAGGCATCAAACTTAAAAGGATGGATCATGCAACAACAGGATCCGAGCTGAATCTCCTGGTTGATATCACTGATTACAAGAAGATCGAAGCTGCAAGAGTCGCGCTTCAGACATTAGACCCTACGGTTACAGTTTCATTTTTAGATAATTCAAGAGATTTCTGATCATTTGGAATCACTGCGCTTTGAAAGGAAATACAGGACCGAAGCTTTTCATGCTGACATCATTCAGCTGTTAAAAGGCCATCCCGCTCTATTCAACGAAGCATTCCACGAAAGGCAGATCAACAACATCTATTTCGACTCCCCTGGCTTTGAGAATTATTACGATAACATTGAAGGCCGGGCAAACAGGTGGAAATACAGGATACGCTGGTATGGTGAAACGTTCCGCTATGTTGAGGATCCAGTTCTGGAAATAAAGGTTAAGAAAGGTCATATGGGTTATAAGCATCATTATAAGCTTAAGCCTTTTACTATTGGACCAGGATTTTCAACAAACTCACTGGATCTGTGTGTGGGTGATCCAACAAAACCTTATATCGATGTGCTTGGCAGAACACTGAACGCAACGTTGCTGAATACTTATAAGAGACGATATTTCATTTCCGCTGATCACAGGTTCAGGATCACCATAGATTATGACCAGATCTTTTATAAGATGAATAAGTTCAATAATCTCTTTCTGAATAAGGTAAAGCTGGATCGTGGAAACACAGTGATCGAGCTTAAGTACGATAATGATCATGAACTGCAGGCCAAAAATATAGGTAAGGAGATTCATTTTCTTCTTACCAAAAACTCGAAATACATCGAAGGCATAGAGAAGACCATGTTCTGATGAAGCACATCAAGCCTGTTAGGAGACATATCTTAAGCGCCCGTGCTGTTCTCGTCCTTGGTGTTCTCATTATAGGATCTTTCTTTTTGTTTTCCATTGTGTACAAGGGCGATCCTCTGCCTCCTGTCGTCACCGCAAGCCTTAACAAAGAGCTGATCATATCTCCGGAATCAGGTTATCATGTTTTCCCTGTGAGGGTGAAAGTTGAAAACTATACTCCAGGCACTGTTTATACTATTGATGGAAGCACTCCTGGTCTTGAAAGCAATTTTTATACAACGCCTCTATACTTTAAAAGACCTGTTGCACCTGGCAAGCTGAGCTACATTCCAACGTCTCCACGGTGGTTTCCTCCTCTTGAAGATTCTGAACGTATCGCCACTTTATTCAGAGCTTCCAACCTGACGGCAAATGCAAAGCTTGCTAATCCTGTATCAAGATTATTCCTTCAAAGTGCATACAGGTCAGAACTTCCAATAGTGTCCATCACAGTAAATGAGAATGATCTTTTCAGCCAGCAGACAGGCATTTATGTGCTCGGTGAGCGCTATGAGGATAAGAGGTATTACATCAGGCACATGTTGCCACTGGATTCAAAGTGGTGGGATTATCCGGCAAATTATACCAACCGTGGAGCTGATTCTGAACGCCCTGGACAGGTTGAATACATCGCAAATGGTAAAAGCATATTGACTTCTCATATCGGTTTAAGGATCCGTGGGAATGCAACACGCGCCTTTGCTCAGAAATCTCTGACCATTGACCTGGGTGTGCCCCGTCAGTTCAGCTTTTTTAATGATTCTGCCCGCCTGACTCATTCATTTGTATTGCGAAACGGTGGGAATGACTGGACCAAGACCATGTTCCGTGATGAACTCATGCAGACTCTCATGACGGGGTTTGATCTGGAGATCCAGCGATATCAGCCGGTGATTGTATATATCAATGGTGAATACTGGGGGATACATAACCTGAGAGACCATGTTGATAATGAGTACCTCGCACTGAAATATTCTGTGCCTAAAGACAGTGTAACGATCCTGGAAATGCCAGTCACATTGAAAGATGGTAATGAAGCTTCATTGAATTCATTCAGCCAGCTTTTGTCGGAGGTACGTGTCAAAGGTTGCTCTGATACCAGTGTTTTCAGGAAAGTGAATGAGCAGATCGATCTTGAGAACCTGACTGATTTTGTAATTGCGAACATATACTTTGCGAATTCAGACTGGCCAGCGAACAACTGCAGGTTCTGGCGGCCTGACTCAGGAAGCACATCAGGGAAATGGAAGTGGATACTGTTTGATACGGATTATGGTTTCGGTTACACAGGGCCTAATTCAATTGAAACCGATATGTTTCAGAAGGCGCTTTACACGTCTGATATGGGAGTGCTTATGCGGGGACTGTTTGAAAATGATGCATACAGAGATTTCTTTACGGAACGATTCAGGTTTCACCTTAAGTCAACGTTTAAGCCTGAACGGGTGATCGCACTGATCAACAGGTTCGAGCATCAGCTGGAAGATGAAATGCCGCACCACCTTGATCGCTGGAGAACATTGTCGTCAGTTGATTCCTGGAAAAGGGAAGTGAATATCCTCAGAACCTTTGCGCAACGTCGTTCTGAAGTTGTTTCACGGCAGCTTGAAAAGTATAGTCAGAAAAAATTCAAGCTATAGATATGAAAGATCACTATAAAAGAAACATGCAGTTTTATTTTATGCTGATCGTCTGGCTTCTGGCCGGGATTATCTCGAATGTTCTGGCATTTGTTGTTGTCGGTGCAAGCCTTCTGCTTCTAAAAAGGAAAGAGTACAACAAGGAGATCCTCTTTGGATTCCTGTTTATTCTGATCCTTTCCGACAGGCTGGATCCTGAGCTGCTCTTTGCTAAGTCTCTCAAGAACATGTACATCGTCATGTTCTCGCTGTTCTTCTTTTTAGACAGTAAGAAGTTCGTTCCTTATAATACGATCTTTAAAACATTCCTGCCGTTCTTTTTGTTCGCGGTTTTTTGTCTTTCATTTTCTGTGACCTTGCCGATAAGCATTCAGAAAACATTATCATACATACTCCTGTTCATATCAGTCCCCAACTACATTCAGCGGGTTTACAGGGAGGAAAAAGACAGGTTCCTTGTGGATTTTCTCATGCTTGTTTTCACATTCCTCTGCGTTGGATTTGTATTGATGTTTGTCGATCGTGAAATGGTTTATGTAAAGGGAAGATACAATGGTCCTTTAGGTAACCCGAACGGATTGGGACTGTTTACCTTTTTGATATTTACGCTTGCCCACACACTTGCGCATCTGAGAGGAGCGATCTTCTCCAAGCGGGCATGGCAGCTTTTTAATATCGTCCTTATTGCCTCCCTGATTCTTTGTGGCTCCCGTAACTCAATGATTGCAGTTCTTTTGTTCCTGTTGTTAAAGAGATTTTATTTCATGTCGCCGATGTTGGGATTCCTCATCTTTTTCGTGATTGTCATCATCACGGAGTTGGTGGGTGAGAATTTCGAGGTGATCATCATTGCTTTGGGACTCCAGAAGTTCTTCAGACTTGAAACTTTATCTGAAGGAAGCGGAAGGATTGTCGCCTGGAAATTTGCATGGGATCATATCCAGACAAACTTTTTTGTAGGAAGAGGCTTTGGTTATAATGAATATTACATGAGGAAACATTATATGCTCCTTACAAAGCTGGGACATCAGGGCGGAGTGCATAATTCATTCCTTACATTCTGGATGGATACAGGACTGATTGGACTGATCATCTTTATGAGGTCTTATCTCCTGACATTTATAAGGGCAGCTAAACTGACACCGTTGTCGTTTCCAATTATGTTTGCTGTGACCTTCAGTGCTTTTTTTGAATCATGGATGGTAGGGTCATTGAACCCGCTTACAATCATCTTTCTTATTATCTTAACTGTTATCACAAACCCTGAGTTTCACAAAGACCAGGAAGCAGTGCAAGTCGCCCGGTAAATGAAAGTCTATCAGAAAGAGCAGCCAAAAAAGAACAGGAAGCGCCGTAACTGGATGCTTATTACATTGCTCGTACTTCTCGTGCTGTTAATTGCAGGATGGATCTATACAGGCAGGTTCGTTGCCAGGAAAGGATTTGAAGGTACAGGTGATTTTATCCAGACGGTATCCTCGAATTACATCTCATCGTTTAATGCCCATCCGGAAAAACTTTACCTGGACATCAAAGCGCCGGATTTCCAGAAGATCTCAAGAGACAGAAAGATCGCTTTGAAAAGAGGCGTTATCATTAATGAGCCAGGTAGCTTCGTTCCCGCAACGATCACGTACCAGGGAGAAGAGATAAAATGCAAGATCCGGTTGAAAGGCCACATGACCGATCATATTTCGGGAGATCAATGGTCATTCAGGGTTAAGGTTGAAGATAAGGGCAGCGTAAAAGGCATGAAGCTCTTTTCCATCCAGCATCCTGGAACGAGAGGATATATTCATGAATGGATCTATCATGCCCTGATGAAACAGGAAGGGATCATTGCACTTCGTTACAGCTTCATTGAAGTATATATAAACGGGAAGAGTAATGGGATCTATGCGATCGAGGAGAACTTTGATAAAGAGCTCCTTGAAAATAACGGGCGTCTCGCAGGACCTCTTGTCAGATTTAATCCTGATCTCTATTGGGTGAACAGGTATAACGAGATGCTTCGTGAAAAGCCTGTGGAGGAGTTCTCTTCTTTTCAGTCTGCAAGGCTGGAAGCATACCGGGAGAACAAATTCATTTCTGATCCGGAAAACAAGAATAATTTCCTTAAAGCCATTGCGCTGATGGATGGGTTCAGAGAAGGCAGGTTTACTGTGCCTCAGGTGTTCGACATCCCTAAGCTTGCCCGCTTTCACAGCATCATTGACTTGTTGGGTGGATATCATAGCCTCGACTGGAGTGATGTGAAATATTACTTCAATCCTGTCACGCTGAAATTTGAACCTGTTGCTTACGAAAGCTTTGCTGTATTTCCAACAAACACAATCTCCGGCTTATACAGATTCCGTAAACTGGAACCTGGAAAGGCGGTGGAAGACCTGCATGTAACCATATTCAGCGATCCTGCTTTCTATGCTGAATATATCAGGGCATTAACAAGGATCAGTCAGACAGAATATCTTGATGCTTTTTTCGCGACGCATCAGAACGAACTGAAAAAGAACCTTGCTATACTCAATAAGGCATTTCCCTACAAGAAGTTTGAGAAGACGATGTATTACAGGAATCAGTTTATGATCCGTAAGATCCTTAATGCTCCTCAGGGTGTCAATGCCTATTACCAGGGAGATACCGCGGGAGTTTCAACATTCCGGGTAGGTAACCTCGAAGCTCTGCCGTACGAGCTGATTGGTGTCAAAAGAGATTCATCAGTATATCTGGACTCTACAATCATTCTTCCTTCAAAGCAGCTGAATGAAGCAGTTAAATATTATACGTTCAGTCTTCCTTCGGCCAGATTGAAAGGCAACACACCAATGTATGTTCTGTACCGCATTCCAGGCTCGAAGGAAATTAAGGAGACTGAGATACTTTCATACATGAAAGCGGATGCCGATGAGATTGAAGCAGGTCTGGAGACCATGTCCAAAGGGAACTATGAGAAGTTTACTATGATCAGGGAGGAGAATGATCGTTTATATTTTATTCCTGGCACTCACACCATCAATGAAAAAATAATAATTCCAAAAGGAAGAAAGCTTGTGTTGAATGAAGGAGTAAAGCTGGTCTTTGAAAAGAATGGTTCATTGTTATCCTATTCACCACTTTATTTCATCGGTGGCCATGAAACAACATCTGATATTGTTTGCAACACGGAATCAGGTTCAGTGATATCTGTCGTAAATCAAAAAGAACTTTCTGTTTTTATGAACATCAGGTTTAAGACAACTTCCCAAAAAGATGTCACAGGGAAAGCTGGTGTTCTGTACTTGCACGGAACTTCTATGGCTGTGGTAAGCTGTATTTTTGACGGTACGAAGTTCGAAGATGCTGTTACAGCCTATGACAGCAGGCTCAATGTTTCAAAAAGCCTGTTCAATGGACTTCCTAATGATGCCTTTGATCTGAATAATTCCTATGCAACAATCGTTCGTTGCAGCTTTGAGAAATGCAATGAAAATGCGGTTGATCTTGTGGCAAGTACAGCATCATTATTTGATCTTACCATTGATCAGAATAAAGGCAAGGCGATCAATGTGAAACAGCGATCACAGCTCTATGTGACAAATTGCACAATTACTAACACGGAGGTTGCTGTTGCATTTGAGAATTCGAGCTTTGGTACCATTAATGGCCTCACTGTAAAGAATGCAAGAGTCGGTATCACTGCTTTTGAAAACAATAAAGGGTACGGCCTTCCAAAAATTACTGTTACCGGCTTTCATTCGGAAGACATTGAAAATCCATACATCATTGAAGAAGGAGCAGAGGCGATGATCAATGGGAAGATCATTAAAGATTTTGAACAGAAAGTAAAAAAGCAGGTTGATGTCAGGTAAGGCAGGAGTAAAGCTTCAGTTCATATTGATCAGCATGTATTTTGTCCTGTTTACACTGACAGGCTATACGCAGGTTTCTCCCTTTAATGGTAAAGCGGTCAATGAATACGATTCTGCCGGATTTACTTTTTTAGTGACCGGACATATCCATGGCGCATCTTCGAACGTATCCGGTTTTCCGGCCTCAACGATCCTGGGCAATATTGACTCGCTGAATTCTTTTAAACCATCTTTTATGGTTTCCCTCGGTGATCTGTTTCCTGAGCTGAATCCGCAGGTGAAAGAGAATTATGACAAAAGCTTTTTTGAAAAGATCAGCTTTCCTCTCTTTAATGTTGTTGGAAATCATGACCTGGGAAGAGGGGCGTATGTGAAATGGTATGGAAAGACATACAGCCACTTCATCTTTAAAAATTCTCTCTTTGTTTTTCTTGATACAGAATCTGATGATGGCAGCATCGAAGATGAGCAGCTTGGGATGCTGCGTGAAGCCCTGGAGCAAGTGAGTACATCCGGAGTTAAACATGTTTTTGTCTTTTCTCATCGTCCTGTCTGGGCAGAACAGAATAAGCGCTATGATGGACTCTTTGCTGGTAACACGCGTACAATGGTTGGAAACAACAATTATGAACGTGTTGTTCTACCATTACTTAAAGAAGTTTCTAAACTGGCGGAAGTTTACTGGATGTCAGGTTCAATGTCATCTGCTCCTGTTTCATTCTTTTATGACAAAGATCCAGGTACAGGGATCGTACATATCCAGACTGCTATCCGGGAGCTGCCTCGTGATGCTGTACTTAAGGTGAATATGAAGAATGACCGCATTTCATTTGAGTGCATTTCCCTTACTGGCCAGGATTTAAAGTCACTAGAATCTTATGATATAAACTTCTGGAAAAGCACGATACATGAAGAGCCAGAATTTAACTTCAGGTTACTTCCATACCTGACGTTATTGATGATCACGCACAACTATTTCTGGTTCGGATTTGGAATTGCCTGCATCACTTTATTGGTACTGTTTTTTATTGTTCTTAAACTAAAAAGAGGCAAGAGATGAACATCCTTTTCCTCTATACCGAACTTGCAGGATACTTTCTGGCTTGTGTTAACAAGCTTGCTGAAGATACTGAATACAAGGTTCATGTCGTGAGATGGCCCGTTAACAATGAAGCACCATTCACGTTTTCTTTCGATCAACGCCTTTCCGTTTATGATCGTTTCGACTATGATGCATCATCACTTGAGAAGCTGATTGAAAAGATCCATCCTGATTTCATTTATTGCAGTGGCTGGATCGATCGGGATTATCTTAAGGTAGCTGGTAAATACACAAAAAGAATTCCTGTCGTGGTGGGCTTTGATAATCACTGGAAAGGCAGTCTGAAGCAACACATCGCTTCGCTGATTTCGCCATTCACGTTGAAAAGGATCTTCAATCATTGCTGGGTTCCCGGTGAGCCTCAGGTAGATTACGCGTTGAAGATGGGCTTTCATTCATCGCAGATCATCCAGGGATTTTATTCGGCGGATGTAGATCATTTTTCAGCGATCTACCATCATAACAAAGAATTAAAAGCAAGGCGCTATCCGCATCGCCTGGTTTATTCAGGCAGGTATGTACCCTATAAATGGGTCAAGGAATTGTGTGAAGTATTTTATGAGTTGAAGACTGAGCATCAATCAGATTGGGAGTTGTGGTGCCTTGGTACAGGTCCTGAAGAAAAGATCAGGCATGAATCCATCCGACATCTCGGGTTTGTTCAGCCTGAGCAGCAAGCGGATATCCTTCGTGATACGGGAATATTCATTCTTCCAAGTACATCAGAGCCCTGGGGAGTCGTCGTGCATGAATATGCTGCTGCCGGTTTTCCATTGATCTGCAGCTCTGCAGTGGGAGCTGCTTCAGCCTTTGTGAAGGAAGGACAAAATGGATTTATATTCAAAGCGGGTGACAGGGAACATTTAAAACAAACGTTACTCAATGCCATGAATCTTGAGGATGATAAGCTTCTCAGGATGGGTGATAGAAGCCATGAGCTGGCACAATCGGTTACTCCGGAATCATGGGCATTCAAAGTGAAACAGTTGACACAATCTTTTCATCATGTGCGGAATTAGTGGCGTCATTGGGTTGAAGGACATTGCGGAGCTTCGAAGCGCAGTGACCGGAATGAATTCCTGTCTTGCTCATCGTGGTCCTGATGATGAAGGACTCTTTGTGTCTGATGGTATTTCTCTTGGTCAGCGAAGACTCTCGATCATTGACATCACTTCCTCAGGCCACCAGCCTATGTTTTCATTTGATAGGAAGCAATGCATGGTGTTCAATGGAGAGATCTATAATTATCGTGAGTTAAAAGCAAGACTGTCTGATTATCCTTATACTTCAAACACGGATTCTGAGGTCATCCTGGCTGCTTTCCGGAAGTGGGGTAAGGACTGTGTTCATGAGCTTCATGGAATGTTCGCGTTTGCGATCTGGGATGAAGATAAACGCGAGCTGGTTGTTTCGCGTGACCGCCTTGGTATTAAGCCATTGTATTACTGTAAGGGAAATGGCTTTGTTGCTTTTGCATCAGAGATCCGGGCATTGCTTAATTCTGGCCTTGTTGCACGGAAGCTTAACAAAAATGCGCTGAAGGACTACTTTATCTACCAGACTGTTTTCGCTCCTGAAACCATCATCAAAGATGTTCACATGCTTATGCCTGGTGAAAGCATGGTGATGGATTCAGAAGGAAATGTAACCCGGGCAGTGTACTGGAGCACTTCCACAAGGAGAAAAGAGGTTGAAAAGTTAAGTTACACAGAAACGTGCGCTGAAGTTAAAAGACTTCTATCCGAAGCGGTGGAAAAGAGAATGATTGCTGATGTACCGTTCGGAGCTTTCCTGTCGGGAGGTGTGGACTCAAGTGCCATTGTCGCATTGATGAGCGAAGTGTCTGAAGCACCGGTGAAAACCTTTTCGATCGCCTTTGATGAGAAGGAAATGAATGAAGCTGCTTATTCAAACATTGTCGCTTCTAAATTCAAAACGGATCATCATCAGATAAATTTAAAAGCGTCAGACTTCCTGGATGAGCTGCCATCAGCACTTTCAGCAATGGATCATCCAAGTGGCGACGGTCCCAACAGCTTTGTTGTTTCAAAAGCAACGAAGAAAGGTGGTATCACAATGGCTCTGTCAGGACTCGGTGGTGATGAGCTGTTTGGAGGGTATCCGGTATTCAGAAGATCATCGCATCCTTTACTTCCTTATATTTCAAAAGTTCCTGCAATCCTGCGCGGTCAGCTTGCATCACTGCTCACCATGACAAGGTCAGGTGTCACTGCTGAAAAGATGAGTCAGTTTCTTCGTGATGAACGGTCTGACCTGAATGCATTTCTAAAAGTGAACAGACAGGTTATTCCCGAGAAAGCTGCTTTGTCATTGTTAAAAGAGACGCACGCTTCAAAGCATTCGCAAAGGATCTTTAAGCTTGATCCCGGATACCTGGTTTCCTATATTTCCGAGTTTGAGATCAATAACTACATGCAGAATGTATTATTGAGAGATACAGACCAGATGAGCATGGCGCATGCCCTGGAAGTCCGTGTACCCTTTCTGGATCATGAACTTGTTGAGTTTGTATTGAGTGTGCCTGATCGACACAAGCCACTCATTCCCGGAAAGAAGCTGCTGATTGATGCAATGGGTTCATTACTCCCTGAAGAGACATGGAACAGGAAAAAAATGGGCTTTGTTCTTCCCTGGAGATCATGGATGAAAGATGAACTATCAGAGCTCTGTGCATCGAGGATCATGAACCTGTCAAAATATGGGTTTGTCTATAGTGAGCAGCTGATCAGGCTTTGGGAGCAGTTCCGCGGAGGTGATCCGGAAATTCCCTGGACAAGAATCTGGCATCTAGTTGTCTTAAGCGACTGGCTTGAACGAAATTCAATTGAAGAATGATGAAAGTGCTTGTGATGGCAGATTGGTATGAGCCAGGTTTTAAAGCAGGCGGTCCCATAAGATCCTGTGTGAACCTTGTGAGGAAGCTTGCTTCAAAAGCCGGGGTGTCAGTCATCACACGAAATACCGACTATCATGAAACTACTGGCTACGAAGGCATTGCTGCCGATACCTGGATCAGGAAGGATAACGTAGATCTGCATTACATTTCAGCTGCGAAGCTGTCATTTGGCACATTGAAAAAGCTTCTTCTTGAACGGAAGCCAGATGTTCTTTACCTCAACAGCATGTTCTCTTTATACTTCACTGTTCTTCCTTTTTTAATCGCGAGGCTTTGGATGAATGATGCTCGTATTGTTATTGCTCCCAGAGGTATGCTCGCTCCAGGGGCATTGTCGCTTAAGGCAACCAAAAAAAGGATCTTTCTATCATTGTTCAACCTGTTCGGATCACAGAAGGTAGAATGGCATGCTACAAACAAAGATGAAGCAGAGGATATCCGAAAAATTTTCAGAAATGCGGTGATACATGTTGCCGCTAACCTTGTTGACCTGAATGACCGGCCAATAGCACATATCTGTAAGGAAAAGGGTAAGCTAAAGCTTGTCAGTGTTGCAAGAATAAGCCCTGAGAAAAATCTGCTTTACGCACTTGAAGTGTTAAGTGAAATCGAATCGACCGTTGTTTTCAGTATCTATGGGACAATCCATGATAAAGCATACTGGGATCGATGCAAGGAGTTGATAGATAAAATGCCGCAGCACGAGATCATCTACAAAGGGGTCATTAAGCCTGCTGATATTCCGGAGGTTTTGTCTTCATCGCATTTCCTTTTCATGACTACGCTTGGAGAAAATTTCGGACATATTATCATCGAGTCATTCGCCGCTGGAACACCTGTGATCATCAGCGATAGAACACCATGGAGGTCATTGTCTGAAATGAACATCGGATATGATATTTCATTGAGTCGCGAAGATTATTTTAAGTATATAATAGAGGAGATGCTGATGCTTGACGGACTTTCGTATGATGTAATGTCAAAGAGTGCCTTCACGTTCGCCCAACGCTATATGGAAGAAAAAAATGAGTTAAATTCATACAAATTCCTTTACAGTTAGCGTGATCACAAGACTGGACAAGTTCAATAATGATTGGTATAAGCCAGGTAGATCGATCCTGGTGAGGGTGCTTTGGCACTTTGTAAATGCTGTCTTTTTAAACTCAGCAATTCCTGGCTCAGGCTATAAGGCTTTCCTTTTGAGAATGTTTGGAGCACAGATCGGAAAGGGTGTGATCATCAAGCCTTATGTTTCCGTCAAGTTTCCATGGCGTCTAAAAGTAGGCGATCACTGCTGGATAGGTGAGCATGTGTGGATCGATAACCTTGCAGATGTTACCATTGGGGATCACGTTTGTATCTCCCAGGGTGCATTGTTGCTGACAGGAAATCATGATTATTCAAAAAGTGAATTTGATCTGATGGTCAGGCCGATCATTATAGAAAATGGTGCATGGCTTGGTGCAAAGTCAGTGACAGGTCCTGGAACAATCGTTCATTCTCATGCGGTGCTTGCTCTCGGTTCCACTGCATCAGGAGTTCTCGAACCTTACAAGATCTACCGTGGGAATCCTGCGGTATTCGTTAAAGACAGGAAGATAGGGGAGTCATGAAGATCTCAATTATCACGGTAAGCTATAATAGTTCCGCCACGATCGGGAAAACCTTACAATCTGTATGTATGCAGGATCACAGGGATCTTGAATACATCATCATCGATGGAGGGTCAACCGATGGTACACTTGAGATCATAAATATGTACAGGGACCGTATTACCACAGTCATCAGTGAAAAAGACAATGGCATGTATGATGCCTTGAACAAGGGATTAAAGCTTGCCACTGGTGAAGTGGTGGGGATTCTTAATTCAGATGATTTTTATGTAGATGATGAAGTGTTGTCAGACGTTACTGATAAGTTTTCTGAAACAGCAGCCGATGCAGTTTATGGTGATCTTGAATATGTAAGGAACGATGAGCAATTTACTGTATTCAGAACCTGGCGCTCAGGCGCTTACACTCACGGGATGTTTTTAAATGGCTGGATGCCTCCTCATCCGGCGTTCTTCGTAAGGAGAAGCGCATATATCAATTATGGTGCTTTCGATACCAGGCTGAAATCAGCAGCAGACTATGAGCTGATGTTAAGGTTCATTCATAAATTCAGGATCAGGGTAGCATACCTGCCACGCGTGCTTGTCAAGATGAGGGTGGGAGGTAAGAGCAACAGCAGCATTGCCAACAGGATCCGGGCGAACAGGGAAGACCGCCTAGCATGGGAGATCAATGGTCTCAAGCCGAGATTTTATACAATCTGGATGAAGCCATTGCGGAAAATAGGTCAGTTCCTGTGGTCATGAAATCTTCGTTTGCCTAGAGCATTCAGGATTTTAGGATTTTACTTAAATTTATGAAAGAAGCACAAGGGATATAATCAGTTGTCATTAAACTGAGTATTATTAAATTTTGAAGTGAAAAATGAAGCGTAGTTACGGGATCGATCTTATCAGGACCTTATCAATTATTCTTGTAATCGCTTTTCATTACGGTTTTATTAGAGGATTTAACTATGGTTATTTCGCAATTGAATTCCTCTTTGTAATCAGTGGCTTCCTGATTGGCCAAATATTGTTTGCTGATCTTCTTCAGACACCTGAGATCGAAGGTTCTTCGTTGAACAGGTTTATGATGAGGAGGTGGTTCAGAATCCTTCCACTTTATTACTTCTGTCTTTTCTTCAAGTTTGCAATAGATCATTCCATTGGCTGGAATATTCTTTATTATGTTTTTTTCCTGCAGAACCATTTCTATGGCATTGACTTCTATCCTGAAACATGGACCTTAGTGATCGATGAGTGGTTTTACCTAGGTGTGCCTGTTGGCTTGTTCCTCTTTATTAAGTTCATTTCAAAAAAGCCAAAGAACATATTCGGATTCATCACGGCTGTTATTATATTAATTAATATTCTTCGATTTTCATGGGTTTATTTCACTGATACTCAGTGGGCCGGAATCGTAGGGAATGTTCCGCTGCGCCAGGATACCCTGTTGTTTGGTGTTCTGCTGGCATATATTAAATATCAATACACATCATTTTTTAATAAGATGAATTCCTTGCCGGTATTCCTTGGAAGCGTGCTCATGCTTGGTGTTTATTTCGCAGTTATTTATATGATCAAAACTCCTGTTGATACCACCAACAATTACATTTGGACCAGGACCTTTTCGTTCTCCATTTTGAGCTTTTTAATCATGCTCACATTACCATATTTCGAGAATTCTGTGAACAGCCTGAAGAGCGTATACCTTAAGCCTCTGAATAGTTTTGTATTATGGGGAAGCAAGCTTTCATACGCCTTGTATCTGGTTCATATGGAGGTTAAAATATTATTTATGGATATGCTGAAATTCGATGGTGTTTCACATTACCTGACATTGCTGATACTGGTTGTGATCACCTGTTTGGTGAGCTATCTCCTGTATAAAACAGTTGAAAAACCGATGCTGATACTTCGTGACAAATATTATCCTGACAGGAAGCCGGCATTGGCTCCGGTGGTATCAGGGAGGTAAGGAATTCTCCTGTTTATTAAAGCTGATTTATTTAAAACGGAACTGAATGCCTCCAGAAAACACTGCATATATTCCTTTTAATAAGCCATTTCTTTCAGGAAATGAAATGGAATATATCAAACAGGCGGTATTAAATGGAAAGATCTCAGGGGATGGCCATTTCACCCGTCAATGCCATGATTTCTTTGAAAAGCGTTATGGATTCAAGCGGGCTCTGCTGACAACTTCATGCACCGACGCTCTTGAGATGAGTGCCATCCTTGCAGACATCAAACCGGGGGATGAAGTGATCATGCCTTCGTTTACGTTCGTATCTACAGCGAATGCATTTCTGTTGCGGGGAGCGAAAGTGAAATTCGCTGACAGCCTCAGGGATCATCCGAACATTGATCCTGATTCGGTCCGAAAGTTTGTCACTAGGAACACAAAAGCAATTGTCCCTGTTCATTACGCTGGAGCTGCCTGTGATATGGATTCCATCATGTCTATAGCGTCTGAACATAATCTTTTCGTTATTGAAGACGCTGCGCTTGCTCTTGAATCATCCTATAAGGGGCGTCCCGTTGGTAGTTTCGGGGCGATGTCTGCGTTCTCATTCCACGAAACAAAAAATGTGATCTGTGGTGAAGGTGGCTTGCTGGCGATAAATGATGAACGTTTCATCCATCGCGCTGAGATCATTCGGGAGAAAGGAACAAACCGCTCTGCATTTTCGAGAGGGGAAATTGATAAGTACAACTGGGTAGATATTGGTTCTTCCTTTCTTCCTTCAGACATTATCGCGGCCTTCCTGTACGCTCAGCTTGAACAGATCCAGAGCATTCAGGAGAAACGAGTAAACCAATGGAATACTTATAATGAATTGCTGAAACCTCTCGGGAATGAACAGTATATTCAGCTGCCTCAGTTACCCGGAGGCTCATCGAACAGTGGTCATATCTTTTATATTTTATGCCGCTCACTTGATGAACGAACTTCACTTATCAGGTTTCTGGACAATCATAAAATCAGGGCTGCATTTCATTACCTGCCTTTGCACCTCAGTCCATATTTTTCTAACGAGCAGAAATCTCACCTCCCTAATGCCACTGAGTTTGGCGATCGCCTGGTGCGACTGCCACTGTATCATGAACTCACTTTCGAAGATCAGCTGAGGATTGCAGAAGCGTTGTATGCATTCTATACAAGGTCGTGATAGATCCCGGAAATTCAATGGATCTGGAATGATCGGATAGGTATAAAAAAAAAAGAGCTCGAAAATTCAAGCTCTTTTTTTTTCAGTGTATGGTTAGAACTTCGCTCTTACCCTACGCTTACGCATCTTGCGTTTACCGGTGATATAGTTGTATTTCGATTTATAGAAGGAATTCTTTCCTCTTATCGAATAGCTGAAAGTAAGCGATGTAGTAAGGTAGTTGTCTTTGTGTGTAGGATCTCCCCGCTTCTGTTCTACCTTGTTTCCATAATCGTAGCCATAATTCTTTTCTCCCGCTGCATTTGGAGAAGTTGTTTCTCCACGTCTGTTCTGTAAAGCAAGTGCTGTTGGATCAGTGAAGTATTCAGTAGGCACATAGGTCGTGCTGACATCATCAAGGTAATCTGTAAACGTAAGTCTCCAGTTAACTTCTACTCCCAGCTTGTAAACCCTGTTATAGATCCAGTAAACACCAACACCCACCGGAACACCAAATGAGAACTTTGAATATTCTTTCCTTCCGTTGACCATTGTCTGGCCTTCGGTATGAAGTGGTCTTAAAGGAACCCATGAACCATTGTATTGAGTTACGGGGTTATGGTAGAAACCAGCAGCACCACCAAAAGCGTATGATCTTATATCAACACGCTTACGGTTGAATCTTGCAATGTCATTCTGACTGTAGAAGTTGTATTCGGCAAGTACTGATACCTCATAGATATCATTACGGAAGCTCAGGTTACGTCCGACACGGCCGCGGTTTAGAGATAAGCTGTCTGCACCGGATATTCTAACCCACGCTAATCCACCTCTCAGGCTTAGGTTTTGTCCCATCTTCATCCTGACATAGGGTGCAATAGCTGGCCTGGTGGCAGCAATCTTCATATCCGCAACAAAGTTTCTTCTGGTGCCAGCTTTTCCGCCCATTTCACCGAGGTAGTTTGCACCCCCGATTCCCAGGCCAAAATCCCATTTATACTGGGCTTTTGAAGCAAAAGGTAGCAATGCCAAAAGAATAACTATGGTTAGTTTTCTCAGCATACAATTGTCGCAAAGTTAGAAAAAAATCAATACGACGATTTTAAATGCATAAATACACATATATATCTGAAACAGATTATGTTTCTAATTTTGCCTACCTCAGGATTATGTTTCAGAATGAATAGAATTACAGAACTTTTTAAGATAAAATATCCGGTTGTTCAGGCAGGGATGATCTGGTGCAGTGGATGGGAACTCGCTGCTGCTGTAAGTAATGCAGGGGGACTCGGAATTATCGGTGCAGGTTCTATGTACCCTGATATTCTTGAAGCGCATATCAAAAAATGTAAACAGTCAACATCACAACCTTTTGGAATCAATGTTCCTCTGTTATATCCTGATATTAAAGAACTTATGGAGGTTGTACTTCGTGAGAAGGTGAACATCGTTATCACTTCTGCAGGAAATCCCAAAACCTGGACCCAGCCGTTAAAAAGTGAAGGGGTCACTGTTGTTCATGTTGTTTCAAACAGCAAATTTGCCATGAAGTGTGAAGAAGCAGGTGTGGATGCTGTGGTTGCAGAGGGTTTTGAGGCCGGTGGTCACAATGGCAGGGAAGAAACGACCACCATGTGTCTGATCCCTATGGTAAGAAAAGTGACGTCATTGCCCCTGATAGCAGCCGGTGGCATTGGTTCCGGTGCTGCCATGGCTGCCGCTTTTTGTCTCGGCGCTGAAGGTGTTCAGATTGGCAGCAGGTTTGTCGCATCCCTGGAATCATCCGCACATATGTCTTTTAAAAAGAAAGTGATCGAGTCCAATGAAGGTGATACAACGGTAACCTTAAAGCAGCTCACTCCTGTCAGATTAATAAAGAATGCTTTTTACGAACAGGTTAAACAGGCGGAAGAACGCGGTGCCACTAAAGAAGAGCTTGCCTCAGTATTAGGAAGAGCAAGAGCAAAAAAAGGCATGTTCGAAGGTGATCTGGATGAAGGTGAGCTTGAAATTGGACAGGTTTCTGGAATGATCAGGAATATCCAGCCTGCTGGTGAAATACTGAATGAAATTATAACTGAATTCCTGGAGGTACAGGAAGGTTTTAAAAAAATAAGCTTTTAATGATCGGATTTAACAAGTTTACATTAGACAACGGACTGAAGGTGATCTTCCATGAAGACAGATCGACACCTCTTGTTTGTGTCAACATCCTGTATGATGTGGGTGCCCGCGATGAAGATTTTGAAAAGACAGGATTTGCGCATCTTTTCGAACATCTCATGTTCGGGGGCTCTTTAAATATACCAAGCTTTGATGAGCCTTTACAAAGGGTCGGTGGTGAAAACAACGCGTTTACAAACAACGACATCACCAATTACTATATAACTCTACCTGCGGAAAACCTCGAAACAGGCTTCTGGCTTGAGTCGGATCGTATGCTTCAGCTCGGGTTCTCTGATAAGAGCCTGGAAGTGCAGCGCAGTGTAGTTATCGAAGAATTCCGCCAGAGGTACCTCAATCAGCCTTATGGAGATGTATGGCTTCTGCTAAGGCCACTGGCGTACAGAGTGCATCCTTACCAATGGCCGACAATCGGCAAGGACATTAAGCACATCGAAAATGCAACCATGGATGATGTAAAGGCTTTCTTTTATAGTCATTATGCTCCAAACAATGCGATCATGGTGGTGGCAGGCAATACAGATCTTGATACTGTAAAGCAGCTGTCGGAAAAATGGTTTGGAGATATTGAAAAACGCAGGATAGGAACACGCGCGATCCAAGAGGAGCCTAGGCAGGAGGAGAAACGTACCTTGACAGTTGAAAGAAATGTTCCTGTTGATTCGATCTATAAAGTGTTTCATATGGTGGCGAGAAATGATCCGCAATTCCACACTACGGATCTCATTTCGGATATCCTCAGTAATGGAAGATCTTCAAGGTTTTACAATAACCTTGTTAAAGGGAAGAAGCTCTTCAGCGAGGTGAACGCTTATGTTTCAGGAGATATTGATGCAGGTTTGCTTGTGGTTTCGGGAAAGCTGGCTGCAGGTGTGACCTTTGATGTTGCTGAAGCGGCGATAGATGAGGAACTGAAAAAACTAACTACTGAACTGGTTGCTGAAGATGAATTGCAAAAGGTGAAGAATAAGGTGGAGTCTGTACACGTGTTTGGTGAAACAAATGTGCTGAACAAAGCCATGAACCTGGCATATTTTGAACTGCTCGGTGATGCATCCCTGATCAATATGGAAGTGGAGCGTTATGCAAAGGTGACTGCAGAAGACATCCGTGAGGTATCTACCAGTCTTTTCGTTGAGAATAATTCTTCTGTCTTATACTATAAAGCCTTGAAAAAATGAACAGAACAGAAGCTCCGGCATTCCAGGATATCCGATCAATAAGGCTTCCAGAGCCGGAAAAAGGACCTTCAAATTCTCCTGAGATCATCTACATCAACGCAGGCACTCAGAATGTCCTGAGGATAGAATGCCTTTTCTTTGCAGGAAACCGATTCGAGAAAGTACCTCTTTCTTCATTTGTTGCAAATCAGAATATAAAAGAAGGATCCGCGAAGTACAGTGCAGAACAGATCGCGGATAAACTCGATTATTTGGGTGCCTTTCTTGAAACAGACAACAACAAGGATACTGCCTCGGTCATCCTTTACTGTCTTTCGAAGCACCTTGAATCATGCCTTCCGGTTCTCCAGGACATGCTGGCTAATCCGACTTATCCGCAAAAAGAGTTTGACCTGTTTCTGAAGAACAACAAGCAGCGTTACCTCGTCAACAGTGAAAAGGTTGATTTCATTGCGAGACTGAAATTCTCTGAGATGATCTTCGGTGGCGCAACTCCTTATGGCCACTACATTACAGAAACGGATTACGATAATTTAAGGAGAGAAGATGTTATTCAATTCTATTCTGAACGATATGACCTTTCTCGTGCTGTAATTCTTGTAAGCGGAAAGATCATTCCAGAGGACAAGAAATTAATAGAAGCATACCTGAAACCAGCAAATTCCAGGACTCCGGAACCTGACGTGCTGCAGGTGCTTACTCCTTCAGCTCAGAAAAAGCAGTTCATTGAAAAAAGGGATGCTGTTCAAAGTGCGATCAGGATCGGTATGCCACTGTTTAACAGGCGCCACTCCGACTACTTTCAGATGCTTGTCGTGAACACACTTCTTGGAGGATATTTCGGGTCAAGGCTCATGGCGAATATCCGGGAGGATAAAGGTTATACATACGGTATCGGTTCAAGTATCGCATCACTGCATCAGACGGGAATGTTTTTCATTACCACTGAAGTAGGATCAGATGTCACAAAAGCTGCCATTGATGAAATATATAAAGAGATCATTCGTTTAAGGGAGCAGCCCGTTGGTCAGGATGAGCTGGAGCTTGTCAGGAATTACATGCTGGGGGTCTTTCTGAGAAGCATGGATGGCCCCTTTGCGATTTCTGATAAATTTAAAACTCTTGTTGAATACGGGCTTGATAAGGAATATTACCAGCGATTCATTGAGTCGATCAATCGTGTTACTACAGCAGATATTCAGAAGCTGGCGAATCAATACCTTGATCCGTCGGACATGTACCAGCTTGTTGTGGGTTCTGTTAACCCTGACTGAGCTTAATTGCTTATTTTTACATAAAGCCAATTGATGTTCAGAATCCTGGTATCAGCCTTACTGCTCATTCTGAACCTGGAAGCCTTTTCTGCTTCAGTACCACCTGTAACGCCTACGTGCATTACAATCAGTACAAGCGGATCTGTTCAGCTTTCATGGGTTGTTCCGGCTATACCTGTTTCACAGTTCGTATCCTATAAGATATACCGTTCACCTGCGGCATCTTCTTCATTTACTTTGATTGGCACTGTTTCTTCGATTGCCACAACATGGTACCTCGATAATGGTGTGAATGCGAATACGGCCGGTTATAAATATTATGTAGTTGTTGAAACGAATGATGGAAGTCAGCAGTTCAGTCCTAATTCGGATACACTTCAAACACTTCGTCTCAATGTGTTGAACGGTCCCCTTGGTGCCACACTTCTCTGGAACGCAATCAAATCACCTTCTCCTTTTAGTTCTTACCCGGTCTATTACATCTATCAAAGAAAGCCTTCGGAGCCCTGGATGATGATCGATACGGTGTCTTCCACCAGTGCGGAGGTGGAGGTATTCAGTCTTTGTGTCAGTGATTCGCTGTATTTCAAAATCGAGCTGAGAGATTCAACCGGCTGCAGCTCATTTTCGAATGTGGTTGGAAAGGTGCTCCGTGACCAGACATATCCCGCTTTGCTTTCTTTTGATTCGGTATCAGTTGATACCCTGACAAATGAAGCGATCATGGGATGGCAGCCAAATTTATCCAGGGATGTAAGAGGATACATCATCTATAAAAACATCGGTGGTGTTTCAGCAAATAATATCGATACGGTTTTCGGGCAAAACAATACATTTTACCGTGATGCAAATCCTGTAAATGATCCCTCCGCATCGTCGCAGGCGTATTCTATTGCAACGTTCGACAGCTGTTATAATACAACTCCCTGGCGATATTACCAGAAGTCGATCCATCTTTCTGCTGTTGTGAACCCGTGTGCAGGTGGTGTTGAATTAACATGGACATTATATCGACACTGGCCATCCGGTACAAAGTATTCGATCTATGCAACATCTGACAGTGTATTCACCCACATTGCGGATATCAGTTCTAATGATACGACATATACACATACAGGCGTAACTCATGGCGAAACATACTGCTATGTGATCCGGGCATATTCCGGTGATAATACAAGGTCGTCTCTTTCGAACAAAACCTGTGTTTACATCAATACACCAAAGCCTCCTGATTTTAATTATCTGAAGCAGACCAGTGTCATATCTGCATCAGAAGTCGAGGTGGAATGGTATGTTGATCCTGCGGGGGATGTCAGGTATTTCAATGTGATGCGTGCAACGGAGGATGGGGTTTATGTACTCGCAGATACCATTCATCCTGGCAATACCACCGAACTTATTTATGTCGATGACAGCCTGGAAACTGCAAAGTATGTTTATAAATATTACCTGGTAGCAGTTGATACATGCGGCAATCCGCTATTAAGTTCGAACATTGGAACGAGCCTGAAATTGCTGGTGAAAGCGAATCCTGATCTCAAGAATCATCTGAAGTGGAACAGCTACGCTGATTATGAAGGAAATGGTTTGACATATGAATTATACCGGGCTGTCAATGGATCTTTCGAAGTAAGCCCTGTTGCAACTTTAAGCGATACTTCATTATCATTCCTGGATGATGTTTATGACTTTTCCGAGATGAATGGAAACTTCTGTTATTACCTGCAGGCTGTTGAAGGTGAAGGAAATCCTCATGGTCTCAAAGGTGTAAGTAAGTCAGATGTTGTCTGTGTAACACAGCTGCCGAGGCTGTATATCCCGAATGCGTTCACTCCGAATGGCGACGGGCATAATGATGTGTTCAAACCAGAGAATGTATTTGTAGCTGTCACGGAATACAACCTGGTGATTTATGACCGCAGAGGTCAGAAGGTGTTTGAAACAAATGATCCCGAAACCGGGTGGGACGGCTATTTCAAAGGAGATATCGTTCAGACAGGAGTTTATCCATATTACCTATTCATGCGTGCGGGTGACTCAGAACCTTTCCATAAAGGAGGTACGATTACAGTTTTGCCGTAAGGTATTTAAATCGTACCTTTGCATGAATTTCGTAAGGAAGGAATACTATGTTAAATTCCACCAAATTTGTAGGTGAAGGGCTCACCTACGACGATGTTCTCCTCGTACCGGCTTACTCTGAAGTTCTTCCACGCGATGTGGATATTTCAAGCAATTTCACAAGAGAGATTCGTATCAAAGCACCTATCGTGTCTGCCGCAATGGACACTGTAACTGAATATCAACTTGCTATCGCGATCGCGCAGGAGGGTGGTATCGGTGTTCTTCATAAGAACATGAGCATACAGGCTCAGGCCGACCACGTTCGAAAAGTGAAGCGATCTGAGAGTGGAATGATCATGGATCCTGTCACTCTTCTTGAAAATGCTTCTGTGTTCGATGCACTGGCCCTGATGAAAGAATTCAAGATCGGTGGAATCCCTGTGATCAACGCGAAACATGAGCTTGTCGGGATTGTAACAAACCGCGATCTGCGTTTTGAAAAAAACCATGGCAGACCTGTGTGGGAAGTCATGACAAAAGAAAATATCATCACAACAAAACAAGGCACTGATCTTAAGAAAGCCGAGGAAATACTCCAGGAATACAAGATCGAAAAGCTTCCTGTTGTGGGGAAAAACAATAAGCTGGTAGGTCTGATCACTTACAAGGATATCATAAAGATTAAAGTTCGCCCGAATGCTTGCAAGGATCACCTTGGCCGCCTTAGAGTGGCAGCTGCTGTGGGTGTTACCGCTGATGTGATGGACCGCGTGGAAGCTCTTTTCAATGCCAGCGTAGACGCAATCACCATTGATACTGCCCATGGTCATTCAAAGGGTGTGATCAGCACGCTCAAAGCAGTAAAGAAAAAGTACAAAGACCTTCAGGTCATTGTCGGTAACATCGCGACTGCAGAAGCTGGTAAAGCGCTTGTTGAAGCGGGTGCTGATGCGGTGAAAGTAGGTATTGGGCCAGGATCTATCTGCACCACGCGTGTGATCGCAGGTGTTGGTGTGCCTCAGCTGTTTGCCGTGCTGAATGTAGCGCAGGGCCTTAAAGGAACTGGTGTGCCGATCATCGCTGATGGCGGGATCCGTTTCACAGGTGATATCGTAAAGGCTCTTGCAGCTGGTGCTGGAACGATCATGGCGGGATCACTGTTCGCTGGTGTTGAAGAATCTCCGGGTGAAACAATCATCTTTGAAGGAAGAAAATTCAAATCATATCGTGGAATGGGTTCGATCGAGGCGATGCAGCATGGATCAAAGGATCGTTATTTCCAGGATGTTGAAGATGATATCAAAAAGCTTGTCCCTGAAGGTATCTCAGGCCGTGTACCATACAAAGGAACACTGTCTGAAGTGATGTACCAGATGATCGGCGGGCTTCGTGCAGGTATGGGATACGTGGGTGCAAAGGATGTGAAAGCTCTTCAGAAAGCGAAATTCATCAGAGTCACTCCGGCAGGTGTCAGAGAAAGCCATCCGCACGATGTTCAGATCACAAGGGAAGCTCCTAACTATAGCAGGTAATGAAAATCTCTGCTTCGGTTTATTCGAACAAGACTAAAAAACTCGAAGACCTTGTAAAAGAACTTGACAGCCTTCATGTCGATTATATTCACATCGACTGCAATGATGATCCGGCTGTATTTTCCGATATATCCAGGATACGTGCAATCTGCAAGACGCCGATTGATCTTCATATCATCACACAATCACCTGAAAAGTACATCCCCCTGATTGAGGAAGACGCGACTGAAATGGTTGCTTTTCAATTGGAAGAACTCCCGCAGGGATTCAGATGGCCTTCTTTGAAAGCCACAAAAACAGGTTTCGCGATAAAGCCAACAACCAGCATTCAGATGTTGGAAGAGAAAGGTGATTTTGATTTCCTTTTATTCACTTCGGAAACACCAGGCCGGACAGGTGATGGCTTTAAAAGTGCGAATTACAAGAATATCCGTTCATTCAGAAACCGGTTTCCTGGAAAATCATTTCATGTTGACGGTGGAATAAATGATGAGCTTTCATTCGTGCTAAGAAATATGGGAATCAACCTCGTTGTTTCAGGTTCGTTCCTTGTCAACGCAGATTTCATCGGATCCGCATTGCATCGCCTTCGCAATGATTCTGTTCATTCAGAAATAAAGATCAGTGAATTCATGCTGCACCCGGATGAATTACCAATGATATCAAAGAAATCACCATTAAAAGAAGTGCTGGAATCCATCGAAAAATTCAGACTTGGCTTTACGCTGATGGTGAATGAAGATGATAAGCTTGAAGGATTGATCAGCAATGCAGATTTAAGAAGAGGAATGATTAAAAAGATTGAATCTCTTGAAACTCTTGAGGTTTCTGATCTTTTAAATCCACAGCCTTTTTGTCTCAATGAAAATTGTACCATAGCAGAGATGCTGAAAGAAATAAAACAGAAAAAGTTTCCCGTGATGTTCGTGCCTGTGATCAATGATGCAGGCAAGCTCAAAGGGGCGCTTTCATTTAATAATCTAATCAAAGGAGAAGCATGATAATCAGGCTAAAAGCAGGAATAGATAAAAACAGGGCAGAGGAGCTCGCTAAAGACCTGCAGGCTTTTGTGATCGAAGAGGATAATTCACTGGTATTGATCACTCCATCCGCTTTGCGCGAGATACCGGAAAAGTATAAAGAGCTTGCGGAAAACAGCTGGGTATTCGATAATGATATGCAGCTTGCCAACCGAAAGTATAAGCAGGAGGTAAGAAAAGTTACTATAGGGGCCGCGACTATTGGTGGTGGAACTAACAACACGGTAGTGATTACCGGACCATGTTCTGTTGAATCGGAAGAGCAGATCGAACAGGCTGCTCAGCTTTGTGTAAAGCTTGGTGTAAAGATCCTGCGTGCCGGTGCTTTCAAGCCTCGTACATCACCATACACGTTCCAGGGACTCGGTCTTGAAGGATTAAAGCTGCTTGATAAAATGCGGTCTAAGTATGATTTAAAGATCATCACGGAGATCCGCGACAGTACGCATGTGAACGAAGTGATCGAATATGCTGATATTCTTCAGATCGGCGCAAAAGCAATGTACGATCATGGAATTCTGAAAGGATGTGCAAGGTCTGGTAAGCCCGTGCTGCTTAAGCGTGGATTCGGATCAACCCTGCAGGAATTCGTTCAGGCTGCGGAGTTTGTACTTTCAGGCGGAAATCCAAATGTGATGCTTTGTGAAAGAGGTATCCGTACGTTTGAAACAAAGACTCGTTTCACCCTTGATCTTTGCGGTGTTGCCTACCTGAAAGAACATACCAATCTTCCAATCATTGTCGATCCAAGTCACGCCATTGGCTATGCATACGGTGTTGCTGATCTTGCCCGGGCTTCCATGGCTATGGGGGTCGATGGTCTGTTGATCGAAACCCATCCGAACCCAAAGGTGGCAAAATCTGATGCTTCACAGCAGCTTGACTTCGACCAGTTCACCACACTGTATAACACACTTCAGCCAATTGGTAAAGCCATAGGACGTAATGTCATCTGATCACAGCATATTTCTGAAAAATGTTGATGCGTTGCTGAAAGGCGATGCAGGAAAGGACTTTCATTCATCCCAGGTTATTACTCAGACAGAGATCAATGATGTGCTTACCGGAAAACGTGAACCATCGTTAAGTTTCGCCCGTGCTGCTGCTGCTTATTTCGGTATCTCACTTGATCGTCTTACGTCAAAAGATATTGCAGTGAAGAAGCCAGAGGTTCGCTTGCTGGTTCTGGATGTTGATGGTGTGCTTACTGAAGGTGGTATGTTCTACACGCAGTCTGGTGATGAGTTCAAGCGTTTTCATACACGCGATGGTATGGCGCTTAAAAAGCTTACGAAATCCGGATTCCAGGTTGCTTTTTTAAGTTCAGGGATCAACGACATGCTGGTTAACTCGAGAGCAAAGCTTCTGGGAGTTCAAAATACGTATGTCGGACTTGATCCAAAGCTGGGTATTCTTGATTCATGGCTCAAAAGGATGTCTCTTGGCTGGGAAGAGGTTGCGTATATCGGCGACGATGTGAATGACCTTGAAGTGATGAAGAAATGCGGTTTTACTGCATGCCCTTCGGATGCTGTAGCGAAGGTGAAAGCGATCGCGGATGTGATACTTGACCGTAAAGGCGGCGATGGTTGTGTACGTGAATTTATTGAGGATTATCTGATCGATGTCTGACTTGAACTACTAAAATAAGAAAGCCCCTTCTGTACGTCAGAAGGGGCTTTCTTTTTAAGGATGAAGCTTAATCTTCAAATGTGTCAATATCTTCAACCATTTTAAGGCTTTCCTGAAGGTTGCTTCCATGAAAGAAGGACTTTATATTACTGAGTGTCTTGTCTTTTCGTTTTTCTTTAACTCCTTTTCTTACTCTCAATTCTGAATCATAGTAGTCGAAACTTTTCATTGAACTTCCCTGTCTTTTTTCAGTTGTTTTCATGATATATTGATTTAGTGATAAGCTTAAAAGAACATGACTCTTTCAAATTTAAATCACCAGATCAGGAATGTCAAGACTGTTTTTTGCAGAATTAGCGGATTTTAATTTCGAGTAATTTTTTCCCTTCTAGCAGCCCTTCCAGGACATCTCCCTGGTTTACAGCAGATACGCCTGCCGGAGTTCCGGTAAAGATCAGATCCCCGGTTTTCAGTGTAAAATAGCGTGATACATACGAGATGATCTTCTCAAATGGAAAAAGCATCAGGCTGCTATCTCCTTCCTGCTGAACTTGTCCATTCTTCAGAAGTGTGAACCTGATGTTGTTTCGGTCTTTCAGCTCATCAACAGGAATAAATGAACCAAGTGGTGCAGAGTTGTCAAAGGCTTTTGCTTTCTCCCAGGGAAGTCCTTTCTTCTTGCATTCTTCCTGGACATCCCGTGCAGTAAAATCGATTCCCAATCCGATCTCCTGGTAATACTTTGATGCAAACTTCTCTTCAATGAATTTTCCATTCTTTGAGATCCTGATCACAAGTTCAAGCTCATGATGTATATCTTTTGAAAATGTTGGAATATAAAAGTCTCTGTCTTTTAAGAGTGCTGTGTCAGGCTTTAGAAATACAACCGGTTCTGAGGGTACTTCATTTTTTAGCTCAGCTGCATGCTGCGCGTAATTTCGTCCTATGCAAATGATCTTCATTAGTCTAACGCTCGTTTGTTGAATATCAGGTATCCGAAGTTGAAAAGAAAGCTATATGGTTTATCCTTTCCACCGTAGTAATTAAAGCTTAAGCTGGCCGGCCCCAGAAAAGATTGATACACCAATGCCGATGAAGCGACAAAAAATGGTTCAAGGAAAGCCTCCTGTGAATATTCCGTGAGCTGGTTGGGTGTCCTGATCAATTCTTTATATGGTTCAAACAGGTAACCTTCCAGTCTTAGCTCAAAGCCTTTCGGAAGCATCATCACATTACGGCTTCCTATCCCTGCGTAAACAGGATTGGTGTACTTCTCTATAAACAACGTTCTGCTCTCTGGTGTTGGCTGAAATCTCGGGAGAAAGAGAAGTGTCGCTGTGTAGTTGTTGAAGAATGTCTGGCTTGAATAAACAAGCTCTGTATAAAGTCCCAAGCGAAGGAATCCTCTGCGCTTAAAATAGGTTTCGTAAGTGAACTTTCCCTGTACCCATTTATGAAATGTAAACACAGGATCCTTGATCACAGATGTTGAACCTGCTGTGTGTGATTCATTTCCCTGAACATACCTGATTGAAAAGGTCATTCCTGTTCCCGCACTTGCATACTGCTTTCTGTTCAGAGTATTCCTTTCAAACAGCAGGAAAGGGGAGAAGGTCTGAAATCGTGTAACATCTGCGGTGTCATTCAGTGAAAAAACTTTCACCTGGTAATATGAATTCTCCAGGTTGGCGGCAGTGGCACCTGTGATTACTTTCGTTTTGTTGCCTGCAGGAAAGCCGATGTTCATCTGCACATATTTCTCTCCCTGTATCAGGTAGCTGGGCAGCACTTCTTCAAAAAACGTGGCGTAGCTTTTAAAATAATCCCAGCGGTTCAACGTGATCTCTGGCTCAATGTAAAACAGGTACCGGCTCGGAAAGTCAATGCGGATGCGACCCTGGGATGAACTGTACAGTTTGCCGAAATAGGTGTTTGCAGTTATGCTGATACCTGAACGTCGCAGGTAATCATACTTAAGTGATACAAAGGCATGGTTGATCGGCTTTGATGAAAAGTTGCCTCCGAAGTTCATGCTGATGTCCCGCTCTTTCTTCACTTTGAGGTACAGATTATGAAAGCCAGTTTTAGGTTTGAATTCAGCAACAGGATACACATACCTGATCTTCTCATCTGAAGCCAGTCTGAAATATTCTGGCTTTAGCTGTTCGATAGTGAAAACGGATGATCTGCTTTTTACAAGCTTTTCTACATAATGTGCCTGGTGCTTTTTTAATCCAAGCACAGTTAAGCTGTCAAATACAACTGGTGGCTTTGTGCTGTTGAACTTTAATCTTTTTTGAGCAAGGTCTTCTGATTCACGTCCGTTGATCTGGCCTTTGATAGAATCAGTTAACGCTATCGCCGCTTGATATCCTTCGTCGATAACGACCATAGGATCCGAAAAATCAAAAGTTCCAAGGTCTTCTGTTGCAGGATTGATTACAATCAGCTTTGCCTTGACATTAAGGTTTTCATGTCTGTTTACTAAGATGTTCTTGACTTGTGAAATGAGGTTGTCTTCACTGGGAGGTGGTATGCTCGATGACACATTGCTTCCTATGATGATGTCCGGATGAAATTCATTGTCCATGACATCTACCGGAAAATTATTATAGAGTCCTCCGTCATAAAGCATCTTGTTTCCTATAGTGACTGGCTTAAGAAAGAAAGGATATGCCATTGAAGCACGCACTGCAATTGGAAGGTTGCCATTACGGAAAATCAGCTGCTCCTTTGATATGATGTCTGCTGCTACACATCGGAATGGGATGAACAGACTGTCAAAGTTTTTATGAGACGCACCTTCAGCACCTGCGAGCTTCTCCATCAGGAGAAAATCAATTGGCACTGGAGATATCAGGTTGGTTGGCAATGATGACTGCAGTGATGTATCTGGCGACAGTTTGAACGTGAACCAGGATGCGTCAGTGGAGGCTTTTTTAAAATAGAAAACGAATTGATCTTCCGGATATCCTTCAGTCGCTTTTTTGAACTCATCAGAGAGTACAAGCAGCTCGATCTGCTGAGGTGTATAGCCTGCTGAATAAAAAGCTGCTACGAGTCCTCCCATCGATGTTCCTGCGATATAATCGATGGGGATTTTGTTTTGTTCAAGCGCCTTTAATACACCGATATGCGCGAAGCCAGATGCGCCGCCACCGCTAAGAACAACACCAACTTTCTGCGCGAAAGCGAAGGTGTGTACCAGCAGCAGGAACATGAGAAGTACGCTCGATCGTAGCCAGGCCTGCATTTACGGATTTGTAAGACCTACAAATCTAATAATATAACTAAACGAGCGAATGCCGTAATGCAGCGAGATATTCCGGTGCTATTAACAATCTGCTGCCGTACCATGAAAAGACCTCTCCATCGACAAGCTCTGCTTTAAATAAGCCTGTTTGTTTCAGCAGCTCATTTTTATGTGCTTCCTTAAATGGAAAGGGCTCTGAGGAAAGAAACACGACATCGGGATTGAGTGCTGCGATCTGCTCATCGGTTAACTCTGGATAACGTGAATCCTGAACTACATTCTCAAAACCTGATCTCATAAGCAGGTCGTTTATGAATGTACCTTGCCCTGCAGCCATCCACGGGCTTTTCCAGATAAGGTACATGCAACGAATTTTCTTCTGATCTTTTATAGCTTCATTCAGCTTCCCGAAACGAAAGGCGATGGTACTGATCATTTCATTGGCTCTCTCTGATGTACCTGTGATCTCTCCGACATGGCTGATCATCTGCAATGATGCATCGAGGTCATTGATGTCACTTACATAGACTGGAAGCTTTTCTCGGAGAGCTTCGATCTGATCGCGAAGATTTTCTTCTCTGTTCGCAATAACCAGATCTGGCTTCAGTTCGAGGATCTTCTGAATGTTCAATGTCTTGGTTCCTCCGACACGAAGCTTGTTCCTGAAGATATGATCGGGATGGATGCAGAACTTTGTTATTCCTGCAATCCTGTCATCAAGTCCAAGTGCCGAGAGCAGTTCCGTTTGTGAGGGTACGACTGAAACAATACGGTCAGGCCTTTTGTGAAGCCTGACCGTAAAACCTGTCTGATCCAGGAGTTCAATCATTGGATCAGATGATCGCTTTTATAATATCATGTTTGGTGATGATCTCGAGCTGTCCGTTGTTTTTGATCGCCACAGCACCCATCTCTTTTGTAAACTTTCCGGAGATCTCTTCTACTGAAGTGTCTTCATTTACATATGGGAAAGGCTTGTCCATGATGGTTTCCACAGTGGCTGTTTTCACCGAAGGATTTTCTACGATCTTGGAGAACAGTGAACTTTCACTTAAAGATCCGACCATTTCACCATTCTTAAGCACAGGTAGTTGTGATATATCTGAACGGGTGATCTTCATCAATGCTTCTTCTACTGTCTGGTTTGCATCGACGGATGTCAGCGAAAAATCTTTTCTTGATTCAATGATCGTTCTTGCTGTCTGCTTTGGCTTTTCAAGGAAACCGCGATCTCTCATCCAGTCATCATTGAACATCTTTCCAAGGTAACGTGTACCATGATCGTGAAAGATCACAACGATCACATCATCTTCTTTAAACTGGTCTTTCATCTGAAGAAGTCCTGCTATGGCTGCTCCTGCTGAGTTACCCACAAAGATGCCTTCTTTCTTTACGATCTCTCTTGTCATGATCGCAGCATCTTTATCGGTCACTTTTTCAAAATGATCGATGACACTGAAATCAACATTCTCAGGTAAAAAGTCTTCTCCGATCCCTTCAGTGATGTAAGGATAGATCTCACTTTTATCAAAGATGCCGGTTTCCTTGTACTTCTTGAATACAGATCCGTAGGTATCGATACCCAATATTTTGATGTTTGGATTTTTCTCTTTCAGATACTTTCCTGTACCGCAGATTGTACCGCCTGTTCCTACACCAACAACAAGATGAGTGATCTTGCCTTCAGTCTGTTCCCAGATCTCCGGCCCCGTCTGCTCATAATGCGCCAGCGAGTTGCTTGGATTGTCGTATTGATTTGGCTTGAAGGCATTGGGTGTTTCTTTTTCAAGCCTTGAGGATACTGAATAATATGAACGTGGATCTTCTGGATCAACGTTGGTCGGGCATACAATTACTTCTGCTCCGAATGCTCTCAGTGCATCGACTTTTTCTTTTGACTGCTTATCTGTAGTCGTGAAGATGCACTTATAGCCTTTGATAATGGCTGCGATGGCAAGGCCCATCCCGGTGTTTCCTGATGTCCCTTCTATGATGGTTCCGCCCGGCTTTAGCTTTCCGGATTTTTCTGCATCCTCGATCATCTTCAGAGCCATACGGTCTTTGATCGAGTTTCCCGGATTGAAAGTTTCCACTTTAGCCAGTACGAGGCCTTTTACATCTTTGGTAACCTTGTTAAGCTTAACAAGAGGCGTGTTACCAATCGTTTCAAGAATGTTTTTGTAATACATGATGGCGGCAAAGGTATAAAAATGAAACGACCTTGTCAGGCGAATCGTATCGCTTTTACTGGACTGATCCTCGTTACAAGAAAGGAAGGCAGGAGCATGATCAGCACGCAGATCACGAGAGTTCCGATATTGAGCAGGAGGATCGTGCTTACATCAAGCTGCACGGGCACATATTGCATATAGTAGCTTTCCTGGTCAAGTTCAAACATGCCGGTTTTGAGCTGAAGGTAGCAGGTACCTATTCCCACAAGATTCCCCCATAACAATCCTCGGCTGATGAGCACTGATGCATGATACAGGAAGATCTTGCGTATGGACCAGTTGGAAGCCCCAAGTGCTTTAAGTGTTCCGATAAAATTTGTTCTTTCGAGGATAAGGATCAGAAGTGCCGTACTCATATTGATCACTGCCACAATGATCATCAGGATAAGAATGACCTGAACGTTCATGTCCGTAAGGTTAAGCCAGTCAAAGATCTGTGGATAAAGGTCCGTGACAGTCCGTGCATTCAGATCATATCCGACCATCTCATAGATCCTTTCACCTTCCTTGTCAAGTGCCGAAAAATCGTTGAGGAAAATTTCAAATCCTCCCACCAGCGTGGAATCCCAGTCATTGAGCTTTTGAATATGCCCAATATCCGCAAAGAGAAATTTGTTGTCAAAATCTTCAAGTCCGCTTTCATAAATGCCTGAGATATAGAATTTACGGACTCTTGGTGGCTGCTGAATAAAGTACAGACTCGCCGCATCATTCAATTTTAATCCCAGCCTGTTCGCAAGCTTTTTGGAGATCACGATGGAATCAGATTTTTCTCCTTCTCTTACACGGAAGAATTTTCCATCGATCACTTTATCATTAAAGAATGTCCAGTCGAAATCTGTTCCGATCCCTTTGAGGATCACGCCTTCCATATCCTCTTCAGTTTTGAGGATCCCTGCTTTCTGTGCGAAAACCTGGACATGCCTTATTGCAGGATCACTCTTTAATGTCGATAGGAATGGCTGATCCTTTTTTATCGGTGTCCATTCATAAGAATTATTCTGCTGGTAGTTGCTGATCTGGATGTGCGATGCGAATCCCGCAACTTTATCTTTGATCTCTGTCTGAAAGCCCTGGAGCACTGAAACAGAGATGATCATCACTGCAAGACTCAGCGCGATGGCAAGTATGGCAATATTTATGATAAGGCCGGAAAGACGGTTGCCTTTCAGCTTTCTGCCGATAACATGCTTAGCTATGAACCATTCGAAATTCAACGTTGCAGAATTAGCCTTAGATTTACGGCTTCGGTAAAATTAGTATTTAAATAGTATGCCATTTCGCTTTCGTAGGTTTTTACTTGTTTGTGTTGCTCTGATTTTTTCAGTTTCTGTTCTTCGTGCACAGGAGATCCTGCCTGGAGTATACCAGCTTGATCAATATTTACCATTGCTTCAGGGGAAGCGTGTCGCCCTTGTTGCCAATCATACTTCAAGGATCAACAATACGCACCTCCTGGATACATTGCTGAGCCTTAAGGTGAATATTAAAAAGATCATGAGCCCTGAACATGGTTTCAGAGGTACAGAAGATGCCGGTGCAAAAATTAAAAGCGGAAAAGATAAAAAGACAGGCATTCCTATCATTTCGCTATACGGCGCTCATCAAAAGCCCAAACCAGCAGATCTTGCTGATGTGGATATCGTGGTGTATGACATGCAGGATGTTGGTGTCAGATTCTATACTTATGTGAGCACTATGCGGCTTGTAATGGAAGCATGCGCTGAACTTAAAAAGCCATACCTGATCCTGGATCGTCCAAATCCAAATGGGTTTTATGTAGATGGTCCTATGCGTGATGATAACTGCAAATCGTTTGTTGGCCTTGATCCTGTGCCTGTTGTTTATGGACTCACGATCGCAGAATATGCGCTCATGGCTAATGATCAGGGATGGCTGAAAGGTGGTTTAAAATGCAATCTCAGCTATGTGCTTTGTAAAAATTACTCGCACAGTTCAACATATGATCTGCCAGTGAAGCCTTCTCCAAATCTTCCAACCATGCGATCGATCTATCTCTATCCTTCTGTGTGCTTTTTCGAAGGAACGATTGTAAGCGTGGGTAGAGGTACTGATGAACCCTTTACAGTCATTGGGTATCCCGGACATAAAGTTGGTGATTATGAATTTACGCCCCGAAGCATTAAAGGAGCTTCAAAAACACCGCCTTATGAAGGACAGTTATGTAATGGCTATGACCTTACTTATCTGTCTGAACACATTCTGAAAGAAAAGAAGCTTGATCTTTCATGGGTGATCAGAATGTACAAAGAGAGCGAGAAGAAAGAAACATTCTTTAACTCCTACTTTAAAAACCTTGCGGGTACTGATCAACTTGAAAAACAGATCAGGGAAGGCCAGTCTGAAGCTGAGATCAGACTATCATGGGAGCCTGCTCTGTCAGAGTTTAAAGAAAAGCGTAAGAAATACCTGCTTTACGCGGAATAGGATCAGAGTGCTGCTTCTGCTTTTTTTATGACCTTTCTTCCAGGATACACTTCAAGCGCTTTCTCAAGGCATATCATTGCGTTTTTCAATGATTCAAGGTTGAGAACATAAGCAAGACGCACTTCATCAACTCCGATTGATGGATCAGAATAGAAGCCGGTAGCCGGTGCGAGCATCAGCGTTTTGTTTTCATAGCTGAAATCTTCAAGAAGCCACTGACAGAATTTATCGGCATTGTCGATCGGTAGTCGTGCAATGCAATAAAATGCGCCGCTCGGTTTTGGACAGAACACTCCTTCAATTTTATTCAACGCTTCAATAAGGTAATCGCGGCGTCTTGTATATTCAGTGATCACTGAAGTGAAATATGAATCTGGTGTGTCGAGTGCTGCTTCAGCGGCCACCTGTCCGAAGGTAGGCGGACTTAATCGTGCCTGAGCGAACTTAAGCGCAGCTGCCATCACTTCCTTGTTTTTTGAAATAAGGGCACCGATTCGTGCTCCACATGCGCTGTAACGCTTGGAGATTGAATCAAGCATGACCACATTGTTTTCGATCCCTTTCAGATGCATTACAGAAACGTAGCTTTTTCCATCATAGCAGAATTCCCTGTAAACTTCATCTGAGAAAAGGTAGAGGTCATGTTTCAGAACGATCTCCTTTAATGCCTCCAGCTCTTCTTTTGAATACAGGTATCCTGTTGGATTTCCCGGATTACAGATCATGATCGCTTTGGTTTTCGGTGTGATCACCTTTTCAAACTCAGAGATGGGAGGTAAAGCGAAACCATTTTCAATATGTGATCTTACTGGTTTGATCTTAACGTCGGCCTGTGTTGAGAAACCGTTGTAGTTGGCATAGAAAGGCTCAGGAACAATGATCTCGTCACCTGGGTTTAGACAGGTCATGATCGCAATCTCGATTGCCTCTGATCCCCCTGTTGTGATCATGATCTCATTAAAGTCAAGATCAATGTTGTATTTCTTATAGTAGGTGGTCAGCTTTCGTCTGTAGCTTTCCATTCCTGCACTATGGCTGTATTCTATAATTTGTGGTTTGAAGTTCCGGATCGCTTCAAGCATAATTTCCGGAGTTTCAATATCAGGTTGCCCGATATTCAGGTGATAGATCGTCTTTCCTTCTCTCCTGGCTTTTTCCGCATATGGAACTAGTTTCCTGATCGGTGAGGACGGCATGTTGTGTCCTTTTTCTGAGATTGCTGGCATGGTTATAAAATAAAAAGTCCCGGCCTTTTTTAGACCGGGACAAAGTTAAGAATTATTCCTTTGCCTTACTTGGCAGGAGCAGCTGTTTCAGCTGGCTTTTCAATGGTTCCTTTGATGTGAAGAACCACCGGATTATTCTTTGCATTGGAAGTGATGGTCACTGTTTTATCCTGTGCACCCATTTTACCAGCAGAGTTAAATGCGATCTTGATAATTCCTGTTTCACCTTTCTTGATCGGTTCTTTTGGCCATGTAGGAACAGTACATCCACATGAACCCTGTGCCTGTGTAATGATCAACGGCTCTTTCCCAGTATTCTTGAATTTGAACTCATGCTCAACGGTAGCACCTTGCTTGATCGTTCCGAACTCAAATACTTCTTTGTCAAACTTCATTTCAGGTGCGTTCGGGTTTGCAGGCTTTTCCTGAGCATTTGCTCCAACTGCCACCATCATAAATAAACCTAGTGATGCAAGGATCTTTTTCATGTTGTAATTGTGTTATTGATTAATAATTATCGGTTATGTTAAAATTTTATTGTCTTTCCAGTGGTACTGCTCCTTCAACTTTCTTACCAGGGAATGTTTCTTCAACAGGTGCTGCATTAACAAGGCCCTTGATGGTTAGAACGGTTTCCGGTGTCTGTGAGTTGGTTGTGATCGTAATGGTTTTTGTAAATGCACCAACCCGCTTGGTATCATAACCAACTTTAATGGTTCCTGATGCTCCTGGCTTGATCGGTTCCTTTGGCCAGATAGGAGTTGTACACCCACAGGATGCCCGCGCATTTGAGATGATCAATGGCTGTTTTCCTGTGTTTTTAAAGGTGAATTCAACGTTTCCATCTGCACCCTGGCTGATGGTTCCATAATCATGGATCATTTTTTCAAAGGTGATCTGTGCTGTTGCTGCTGGCTTGCCATCCTGGCTGAATGCCGGAAATGCGATCACTGAAAACAAGAAAGAAAATAGTAGTGTCCTCATCATATTTTTAACGTTTGAGCTGTGCAAAGTTATTAAATATTAGCGTTTTATTTTTTAGGCGCCGATTACAGAAACCATGCCATAAATTCCATGTAAAACGGGTTTCTGCGAAATTATTGTTTTAGTACCTTTGCCGCCTTTAAATACCGCATAGTTTATGGAAATTCCTAAGGTTTACGACCCTGCTGCTGTTGAAGATAAATGGTATTCATTCTGGCTTGAAAAGAATTATTTTCATTCTGAACCGGATGAACGTGAGCCTTATACGATCGTAATCCCTCCTCCGAATGTCACAGGTGTCCTTCACATGGGCCATATGCTGAATAACACGATCCAGGATGTGCTGATCCGTCGTGCTCGGATGATGGGCAAAAACGCCTGCTGGGTCCCTGGAACAGACCATGCTTCAATTGCAACGGAAGCTAAAGTGGTTGCCTTGCTGAAGCAGAAAGGTATTTCTAAGGAACAGCTTACAAGGGAAGAATTTCTCAAATATGCCTGGGAGTGGAAGGAAAAATATGGCGGTATCATCCTGGAACAGCTTAAAAAGCTGGGGGCTTCATGCGACTGGGAGCGTACCCGCTTCACAATGGACCCTGACCTGAGCGACGCAGTGATCGATGTTTTTATCGACCTGTTCAGAAAAGGCCAGATCTACCGTGGTGTTCGTATGGTCAACTGGGATCCTCAGGGACTTACGGCTGTCAGCGATGAAGAAGTTATCCATAAAGAGGTTAATTCAAAGCTTTATTATGTAAAATATAAAATAGAGGACAGCCAGGACGAATGGATCACTATTGCAACAACCAGGCCTGAAACCATCCTTGCTGATACTGCTGTCTGTGTTCACCCTGATGATGAAAGATACCGCCATCTGAAAGGTAAAAGAGCCATCATCCCGATCATCAACCGTTCAGTTCCGATCATTTTCGATGAATACATCACCATGGAGTTCGGAACAGGTGCTTTGAAGGTTACACCTGCCCACGATATCAACGATTATAACCTGGCAATAAAGCACAACCTCGAGGTGATCGATGTGCTTACACCGGAAGGTAAGCTTGCTCCTGTGGCTGAACATTATGTTGGCCAGGACAGGTTCGTTGTAAGAAAGCAGATCGCAAAAGATCTTGATGCCATGGGTCAGCTGGTTAAAGCAGAAGACATCAAAAATAAAGTCGGCTACTCGGAACGTACTGATGCTGTCATTGAACCAAGACTATCGATGCAGTGGTTTCTGAAGATGGACAAGGTCTCCCAGCCAGCTCTTGAAAATGTACTCAATGGAAACATCCGCTTTATCCCTGAAAAGTTCATCAATACTTACAGGCACTGGATGGAGAATGTTCACGACTGGTGCATTTCGCGTCAGCTATGGTGGGGACAGCGTATTCCTGCCTGGTACACGGAGAAAGGCGAATATGTTGTCGCTAAAACTCAGGATGAAGCTGAAAATCTGCTTCGTGAAAAAGGAATAAAATTCACATCACTTCGCCAGGATGATGATGTGCTTGATACATGGTTCTCTTCCTGGTTATGGCCGATCTCTGTATTCGATGGATTCAAGGATCCAGACAATAAAGACATCAATTACTATTATCCTACAAACGACCTGATAACAGCTCCCGAGATCCTTTTCTTCTGGGTGGCAAGAATGATCATTGCAGGATATGAATATCGCGGACAAAAGCCATTCTCCAATGTTTACCTCACGGGTATCGTTAGAGACAAGCAGGGAAGAAAGATGTCTAAATCCCTTGGTAATTCCCCTGATCCGCTTGATCTTATTGCGCAGTACGGTGCTGATGGTGTCAGAGTAGGAATGCTGTTATCCTCTCCTGCAGGTAACGATCTTCTTTTTGATGAAGGTCTTTGTGAGCAGGGAAGAAACTTTGCAAACAAGATCTGGAATGCATTCCGTCTGATCAAAGGATGGGAAGTAACAGACCAGGCTCAACCGGAAACAAATAAGATTGCGGGTGAATGGTTTTCTTCAAGATTCAATGAATCACTGAAGGAGATCGATGACCATTATGCAAAGTATAGGATGTCGGATGCATTGATGTCAACATACAAGCTTGTGTGGGATGATTACTGTGCATGGTATCTCGAAATGATCAAGCCTGATTTTCAAAAGCCGGTTGATAAGAAGACGCTCGAACAGGCTCTTGGGTTCTTTGAAAATCTGTTGAAGGTGCTGCATCCTTTCATGCCATTTATTTCTGAAGAGATCTGGCATTTATCCAGGGAGCGGAAAGAAGGGGATGACATCATTGTGTCTTCCTGGCCCAAAGGAGGAGATGTGAAAACGGATCTCAATAAGGCATTCACCACGGCTTCAGAAATTGTGACATCGATCAGGAACATCCGCAAGCAGAAGAACATTCCTATGCGTGATCAGATTGAGCTGCAGACGATCTCTTCAGACCGTGGAATTCTTTTTGATCCGATCATCAGGCGACTCGGAAACCTTTCCATGATAAGTACCTTGCAGGAAAAGCCGAAGGGTGCGATCACCTTCATGGTTGGAACTTCTGAATTTTTCATTCCTTATGGAGAATCCATTGATACTGATGCAGAGAAAGAACGGATCCAGAAAGAGCTCGAATACAATATGGGCTTTCTGAAATCAGTGCAATCAAAGCTTGCGAATGAAAAGTTCGTTTCGAATGCAAAGCCAGAGGTTGTTGAGAATGAAAAGAAGAAGCAGGCTGATGCTGAAGCGAAGATCAAGGCATTGAAAGAGCAGTTGGAAAACCTCTGATCAGATATAACCTGCGAGTTTATAAATGAGGTATCCTACAACCTCATGGATCAGGTTATTCCAGTTAAAGAAGATGTCATGAGAGGGCATGAACAGGAAGTCGGGCTCATAGCGTGAAGGTCCGGAATACCTGTCGGTGCTATATGCGTCGGCGCTGATCCCGACTTTTTCAAAGCATCCCATTGCTCTTCTCATATGAAAGGCGGAAGTTGAAAGTACAAATTTGCCACCTGGAAAATTCTCTTCAAGAATTGGTTTTGAAAAGAGTGCATTCTCCCTTGTATTCTTTGAATCACTTTCAATGAGAATGTCTTCATCAGGAATGCCCAGTTCAATGAGGAAACTCCGGATGTTCGGGGCTTCCTTCATTTCTGGGAACGTTATGCTGCCTGACCCTCCGGTGAAAAATATTTTTGAAGCACGCCCTTTTTTATAAAGATGGATCGCCTGCATCAGCCTGTCATTCCCCCGTCCGAACTGCACTCTGTCAACTTCGTTATCATAAAAGGATAATCCGCCAGGAACGATCACCGCATCATACTTCGTGTCAAGTTCCGTTTCTTTTATGGGGGGCACTTCCCACCTGCGCATGCATTCATTAAAAATGAACGGATTTGAAAAGATGTATATCAGAAGAATGGAAATAAGAATGATCTTCCTGCGTCTTCGCTCATCCTTCTGAATAAATGAATAAATTAACAGCCCGAGGATCCAGATCAGCGGGGTAATCAGAAAGGCTAAAATTTTGGATAGAATAAAAAACACGTCAGCCAAAAGTAAAAACTTGAATAACAAAAAGCGTTTTATTCTTTATGTTCTTGAATGGATGCTGATCATGCTGTTCATTCTTGCCCTTGTCTTTAATCAATTACTTGTCTATGGAATTTCACAGGGTAAAGGCCAGCTGAAAATTGTGCTTGGCGCTGTACCGGTGTCGGATGTGATCAATGATCCTGTCACACCTGATTCTGTTAAAAGGAAACTACTGCTCATCCAGGAGATCCGCGAATTTGCATTCGATTCTCTAGGTATCAATGAAAGCGAAAACTATACAACATTTTTTGACCAGAAGGGCAAGGCATTGCTCTGGGTGCTGACTGCTGCTGAACCTTATGAAATGAAATCCTATCAATGGAAATTTCCTGTTGTTGGAAAAGTTGGTTACAAGGGGTTTTTTAATCTGAACCGGGGGATCATCGAACGCGCACAACTAAAGGCAAAGGGCTATGATACGGATCTTGGAAAGGTGAGTGGATGGTCAACGCTTGGATACTTCAAGGATCCTGTTTTGTCTCAGATGCTAAGGAATAATGATGGCATGCTTGCAGAGCTTATCATTCATGAGCTTACTCATGGAACGATCTATGTAAAAAGTGATGTCACCTTCAATGAGAACCTGGCAAGCTTTATCGGTGAGCAAGGTGCTGTCATGTTTCTTGATCATCACTATGGAAAAAATTCAAAGGAACTGAAAGAATACCTTGATGAACGGTCGGATCATAAAGCCTTCTCCACCGCAGCGCTGAAATATTCAAAAAAGCTCGATTCTCTCTACAGACTAAATCTCCCTGAAGAGAAGACCAAAGAGAACAAGCAGGCCCTGATCATGAAGTTTGTCCGGGAGATCAGGCATCATCCTTTCAATAACCGTAGGTTCAATTCTTATGCGAAGAAAGCATACTCAGCAGGTAATGCATTCTTTCTCAGCTATGTGAGGTATGATTCTAAATTGAAGTCTTTCGAAAAGGAATTGAATGATGACCATAACGGGAACCTTCGTTCATTTCTTGATTCCCTGAAGCTGGAGTATGGGGTCCGCTGATTTTGATTAACCGGTCAAAGACCTTAAATTTGCTGGTATTGCCGAATTGTAAAGACCTATGACAACTGTAGCAGCAAATGATCCTCAGGTAACCATCCAGGATACCACAAAAACAATATACATTCCTAAAAACAAGATACGTATCGTTACGGCTGCGTCGTTGTTTGACGGCCATGATGCTGCAATCAATATCATGCGCAGGATCATTCAGTCGAGCGGAGCAGAGGTGATTCATCTGGGGCATGACCGAAGTGTGCAGGAGATCGTTGATTGCGCGATCCAGGAAGATGCAAATGCTGTTGCGATCACATCGTACCAGGGTGGTCACATGGAGTACTTCAAATACATGTATGACCTGTTCAGAGAAAGAGGCTGTTCACATATCCGCATCTTCGGTGGAGGAGGTGGAGTGATCCTTCCTTCAGAAATTGAAGAGCTTCATGCATATGGAATTACAAGGATCTATTCGCCTGATGATGGCAGAGCGCTTGGCTTGCAGGGCATGATCAACGACCTTCTTGGCAAGTGTGACTTTGCTGGTGGTGCAAACCTGAACGGTGAAGTCGGACATCTGTCAACTCGTGATCCAAAATCAATTGCACGTTTAATTTCAGCGGCTGAAAATTTCTACGAGGAATCAAAGCCGATTTTTGAAGAGATCCGTAAAGCATCTGTTGAAGTCAAAACTCCTGTCCTTGGTATCACTGGTACCGGTGGAGCAGGGAAGTCTTCACTGATTGATGAGCTTGTAAGAAGGTTTCTGATCGACTTCAAAGAGAAAACAATTGCGATCATTTCGGTGGATCCTTCGAAAAGAAAAACCGGGGGCGCTTTGCTGGGAGATCGTATCAGGATGAACTCCATCAACAATTCACGGGTATATATGCGTTCACTGGCAACCCGTCAAAGCAACCTCGCACTATCCAGGCATGTCAAGGAAGCTGTAGAGATCGTTAAGGCTGCCGGATTTGATCTTGTTATTCTTGAAACATCCGGTATTGGCCAGTCTGATACAGAGATCACTGAACATTCAGATATGTCATTGTATGTAATGACACCTGAATATGGTGCCGCGACACAGCTGGAAAAGATCGACATGCTTGACTTTGCAGATGTGATCGCTCTGAATAAATTCGATAAAAAAGGAGCCCTTGATGCAATCAGGGATGTTAAAAAACAGTACAAACGTAATCATCAGAAGTTTGAAGTGGATGATGAGCAGATCCCTGTTTTCGGTACGATCGCGAGTCAGTTCAACGATCCGGGAATGAACCGTCTTTACAGGACCATCATGGATACGCTTGTTGAAAAAACAGGTGCTGATCTGAAATCGACTTTCGATATTACAAATGAAATGTCGGAGAAGATCTACATCATTCCTCCTTCACGGAACAGGTATCTTTCTGAGATCACCGAAAACAACAGGAAGTATGATAAGTGGGCAAAAGAGCAGGCAGATACAGCTCAGAAGCTTTATGCATTAAGAACATCCATCGAAGCATTAAGTGCTGAAGGTGCCGGAGCAAAGGATCTTGTAGATGCTCTGGAGAAAAGATACAGAGAACTGGAACTTGGTCTGGATCCAAAGAACCGCAAGCTGATTGATGAGTGGAAAGAAAAGGTGCAGTCCTACAAGAACGATGAGTACGTTTACCAGGTTCGTGATAAAGATGTAAAGGTGAAAACCTATTACGAATCATTATCGCACATCAAGGTTCCTAAAATTGCTAGTCCACGCTTTTCCGCATGGGGCGATGTGCTTCAGTGGAACCTTCAGGAAAATTTCCCTGGTGAGTTTCCTTATACTTCTGGTGTGTTTCCTTTCAAAAGAGAAGGGGAAGATCCTACAAGGATGTTTGCCGGTGAAGGTGGCCCTGAAAGGACTAACAAGCGTTTCCATTATGTGAGCCTTGGAATGCCTGCAAAGAGGTTATCGACCGCATTTGATTCAGTTACGCTGTACGGACGTGATCCTGGATTCAGGCCTGATATCTATGGTAAAATTGGAAATGCCGGTGTATCGATCTGTTGCCTGGATGATGCGAAAAAACTTTACTCTGGATTCAACCTCTCTGATCCGAAAACATCGGTGAGCATGACAATCAATGGTCCGGCGGCGATGCTTACAGGTTTCTTTATGAATGCTGCGATCGATCAGCAGTGTGAGATCTACATCAGAAGAAATGGCCTTGAGAAAGAGGTTGGGCAAAAGATCGATGCCATCTATAAATCGAAAGGTACAAAGCGTCCTGAATACCAGGGAGCTATACCTGATGGCAATGATGGTCTTGGACTCATGCTGCTTGGTGTGACAGGTGACCAGGTTCTTCCGGCGGATGTATATGCTAAAATCAAGGCGGAAACACTATCTGCTGTGAGAGGCACTGTACAGGCCGACATCCTGAAGGAAGACCAGGCTCAGAATACATGCATCTTTTCAACAGAGTTTGCGCTTCGACTGATGGGTGACATGCAGCAGTACTTCATTGATAAGAACATCCGAAACTTCTATTCTGTTTCTATCTCCGGATACCATATTGCGGAAGCCGGCGCAAATCCTATTACGCAGCTTGCCCTGACATTGTCTAACGGATTCACATTCGTGGAATATTATGCCAGCCGCGGAATGGACATCAATAAGTTTGCTCCGAACCTTTCATTCTTTTTCTCGAACGGAACTGACCCTGAATATTCCGTGATCGGAAGGGTTGCCCGCAGGATCTGGGCGAAAGCGATGAAACATAAGTACAACGCGAATGAGCGTTCACAGATGCTCAAGTATCACATCCAGACATCAGGCCGCTCATTGCATGCGCAGGAGATCGATTTTAACGATATAAGGACAACACTCCAGGCATTGTATGCGATCTATGACAACTGCAATTCATTGCATACCAACGCGTACGATGAAGCGATCACCACACCTACGGAAGAATCTGTAAGACGTGCAATGGCGATCCAGCTGATCATCAACAAAGAGCTTGGCCTCGCGAAAAATGAGAACCCTCTGCAGGGATCGTACATCATCGAAGAACTGACGGATCTTGTGGAAGAAGCCGTATTGACAGAATTCGACAGGATCAATGAACGTGGTGGCGTACTTGGTGCAATGGAAACAATGTACCAGAGAGGAAAGATCCAGGAAGAAAGTCTGTATTATGAAATGCAGAAGCATACTGGTGAATATCCGATCGTGGGAGTGAATACCTTCCTTTCATCTAAAGGTTCACCAACAGTGATTCCTGGTGAAGTGATCCGTGCAACGAAAGAAGAGAAGGAGTACCAGATCACGATGCTGGAAGAGCTTCACAAGACGAATAAGACCAAAGCCGAACAAAGTCTGGAGAATATGCAGAAAGCAGCGATCGCTAACCGCAATATTTTCGAAGAGATCATGGAAGCTGCGAAATATTGTTCTCTTGGACAGATGACCACCGCTTTATTTGAGGTAGGTGGCCAGTACAGGCGAAACATGTAATACTAAACTCACCGGTTCAGCCGTTAAATGGAAAGTGCATAATTAAGTGCTGGAGATTTAAAAGAATGGCAACGTTTGAAGGTGAAGAAGGGTTAAGGAAACAGCTGGAAAAACTGGCTTGGCCTAATCTCTTCCTGTTTAAATTTATTGTTCCTGTTGACAAGCTCGATGAGGTGCTTTACTACTTTCTCTACCAGGATACTGATCTGAAGATCTCTGCAAAGGGAAGATACATCAGCCTTTCCGTGAGTTCATTCCTTCTGAACCCTGATAAGGTCCTTGAGGTTTATGGCGATATGGGACAGATAAAAGGCGTGATTGCACTATAACCTTATTTTTTAATCCGAAGCTGTTAATCGTTTCAACAGGAAGGGTTATCTTTATCAGATATCTATTTTCCTTTATTGATGCGGTATTTCCTGTTTTTTCTGGCGCTCGGGCTTTGCTCAGATGTTTTCTCTCAATCTAATGTTCAGCTGACTACAGCTGTGGAAGTTGTAGATATTGGAACGAACCATATTACATTGTCCTGGGAAACCGACAAGGATTGTGACTGTGAACTGTTAGCAGGTCCCGCCAGTAATGAGCTCAAAAGAATTTCTGTACAGACCGGTAAAAAGCAATTTACAGAGAATATTCAGGGGCTTTCTCCATCAACCCTCGTGTATGCCTCAGTAGCATGTGGTTCTGGGAGCTCGAAAGTTGCTTCTGAGCCTCAGGTTTTTATGACAGCATCTGGTTCAACTGGAAAGATCAAGGTATATTTCAATCATCAGGTCAATACCTCCGTCTCAACCGGTACAAACGCTGAAAGCCTGTTCGGACTTGTTGATGATACGCTCATTGCTTACATGAACCGCGCGACGGAAACCATGGATATCGCGATCTATAATGCGAGCGCATCATCAAGCCTTTCCGACATCGCAGCTGCTATCAATGCCGCATACAACCGGGGTGTTAAAGTGAGGATCATCTATGAATCGGACAATACAAATTCATTATTGCCAAACATCAACAGCAACATTAAAAAACTTGCCGGGCCGACGGGATTCAGCTATGGCATCATGCATAACAAGTTTGTGCTTATTGATGCCAACTCGACTGATGTAAACAAGCCAATTGTGTGGACAGGTTCAACAAACTGGACCGTTGCCCAGATGAATGGTGCAGATCTTAATAACGTCACCATCATCCAGGATAAATCGCTTGCTCTTGCCTATACCATGGAGTTCGAAGAAATGTGGGGAGGTACCGGCCTCAGCCCAAATACAGCGACAAGTAAATTCGGTCCAGATAAGACAAACAATACCCCGCATAATTTCAACATTGGCGGTGTTCCCGTGGAATGTTACTTCAGCCCTTCCGACGGTGTAAACGGAAAGATCATTGAAAAGGTGCAGACCTCAACGTATGACCTTGAGATAGGTTCCATGGTGATAACACGTTCTGATATTGCAAGTGCCATCACTGCACAGCATAGCAGCGGAGTTGCAGCGACACACATGGTAGTAGATGATTCTTCCGGGACAACAACATGGAGCACTTTACGGAATGCAATGGGATCTTCGAAGGTGAGAAGCCATAATGGAATATCAGGGATCATGCATCACAAGTTCATGATCGTTGATGCAAATGGTCCTTTGTCTGATCCAATGGTACTTACAGGTTCACATAACTGGAGCACCAGCGCTGAAACAAGAAATGACGAGAACACCCTTGTTTTCCACGATGCAACCATCACCAATTTGTTCTACCAGGCATTCACCAAAATATTTGCTGATGCAGGTGGTGTGGTAAGTGTAAAGGAAGATTCAAACGAAGGTCAGATCACGATGTACCCAGTGCCTGTTTCTGATGTCCTTACAATTGATCTGGGTGAGCAGAGCAATTACACGATCACCTTGCGGACACTGACAGGACAGTCAGTTAAGTCGATCAGGTCTGAAGGAAGAAACGCTACGCTGGATCTCACGGATGTTCCTGCAGCTGCTTATCTGGTATCAATAGAGATCGGATCATCAACCCGCTTCTATCGTGTGATCGTCAGCCGTTAATTGGTTCGTTCTTTCACCAGGTACAGATACACCGGGAAGTGGTCGCTATAGCCACCCTGGTAAGTTCCCCCAACGAATGTTCTGAAAGGATAATCCTGGAATCTCCCTGTTGAATTCCTCAGGTATGGTTTGTTGAACACGTTGGCCGAATAGAACCTGAATGAATCACAGGATTCCTTGATGAACGCCGGAGTCAGGATCATCTGGTCAAACAGTCCCCAGCTATCCTGGTAAGCAATCGTTCCGATACCTTTTTTGAAGTAGCTGGTCATTGGATTATAAAACTCTCCTGGCTTGAGCTCCTTACTGCCATTCGCTTTCATCACTTCAGTAATGCTCTTGTTGGTTGGATCATCATTCAGGTCGCCCATCAAAATCACTTTCGCTTCAGGATTTACTTTGATTAGTGAATCCATAATTCCGCGTGCGATACGTGCTGCAGCGATCCTCAGGTGCTGGCTTTTCTTTTCTCCTCCTCTTCGTGAAGGCCAGTGTGCAACGATAAAGTGCATTTCTTCTCCGAGCATCTTACCTGAAACAAGGAGCTGATCCCGTGACCTGAAGTTTGTATCACCCGCAATGGTAAGTCTGAACTTTTTTGAGGAGGTATATTCGAAATAGGATGGATTATAGAAAAAAGCGACATCAACACCCCGTCTGTCAGGAGAGTCATAATGAACGATCTTGTAATTCCTTTTCTTCAGTGCAGGCATGTTGGCAAGATCTCTTAGGACGGATTCATTTTCAATCTCAGCTACACCAAGCGCCGTAAGTCCATCAGGAGTTTTGTCTGCCATTTCAGAGATCACTTTAGACAGATGTTCGAGCTTTTCCTTATAGATCTTCCCTGTGTACCTGTTGCCGCCGTTTGGTAGGAACTCGCTGTCATCCGTATCCGGTGAGTCGATCGTATCATACAGGTTCTCAACATTGTAAAAGCCGATGCTGGTCAGGTAATATTGCTTGTTTTTATCAAGGGTTTGCGCAGATGCTACTGAAAACAGAATTTGTACAATGGCAGCTGTAAGAACGATGATCCTGAAGTTCATTAAAAATGTATTAATGTTAATTGTGAAAGCTGATCAGTTAAGGTGTCAAAAATACTGAATAAATGGGCTATTCAGCACGGTTAAGCTAAAAGCCTTGTTATTTGTAAGTTAAGTAATCCATATTTTTTCAGCTCTCGGTATTTCTTGCGGAAATAGTGGTACTTTTGTGTGGCTTTTCCTTTAAGGGCGGGCATTTACTTCATGAGGATCTTTACATTAACATTACTTTGTCTGCCTTTTCTTGCCTTGTCGCAGTCTGACACCGCAAGAACTCTGCAGGATACAGCAAAGGCCATGGTGCCTTCGGACACAATTCCATTCCAGGAAAACCTGACCCCCGCATATAGTATTTCAGCGGTTGAACTTGAAAATGATAATCAGTCTCAGGATATTTCCGGGATCCTGCATTCATCCAAAGATGCTTTCACTGCGACATCTGCTTATACCTGGAGCCAGGCGAGATACAGATTCAGATTGTATAATTCATCCAACACCCTGGTATTTATCAATGGTGTAAGAATGAATGATCCTGAAACAGGTATTGCGTCATATTCATCATGGGGTGGATTGAATGATGTGATGAGATTCTCAAATACGAGAACAGGACTTGCTCCATTTAATTATGGCTTTTCAGGAATTGGAGGCGCTACCAGCATCGACACACGTCCTTCCATGTTTAAGAAAGGCGGATCTGTTTCATATGCGTTTTCAAACAGGCTTTATACTCACCGTTTAATGGTTTCTGCTTCAACAGGGCTAATGGACAACGGCTGGGCTTTTACAGTCGCTGCATCAAAAAGATATTCTGATGAAGGGTATGTGCCCGGAACATTCCAGGATGCATATGGATATTACCTTGGTGCTGAACGAAAGATCAATGAGAAACATTCTGCTGTGGTAACATTTCTTGGTGCTCCATCACGCCAGGGTCGTCAGGGTACTGCTGTTCAGGAAGCGTATGACCTTGCTGACAATAATTACTATAACCCGCTATGGGGATTCCAGAATGGTGAAGTGAGAAATTCACGTGTAAGTCATATTCACGAACCAATGATCATTGCTTCGCACATATGGAAAGCAAGCGCTACAGAAAATCTTCAGACATCATTGTTTTACACATTCGGAAGAAACGGTGTTTCAGCACTGAACTGGTATGATGCAAAGGATCCACGTCCTGATTACTACAGGTATCTTCCTTCATACTTCGCAAACACGGATACTTCAATGATGAGAAGAATGACAGGTAACTGGCAGACAGATGTGAATGTAAGACAGATCAACTGGGATCAGCTTTATTTCGCGAACTCAAAGAACCTGTACACTGTGCGTAATGCAAACGGAACACCAGGAAATGATGTTGAAGGACGCAGATCCAAGTATGTTGTTGAAGAGATCCGCCAGGATCAGCAGGTTGCAGGATTCTCATCCACTTACCAGAAGACACTTACAGAAAACCTGAATGTTTCAGCAGCTGTGAGCGGAACAAAATCCAGGACACATAATTTCAAAGTGATGCAGGATCTTCTGGGTGGAGATTTCTGGGTTGACGTTGACCAGTTCGCTGAACGCATTGCCACAGATTCTCTGATGGCGCAGAATGACCTTTCGGTAACCAATAAGATCGTTAAAGTTGGTGATCGTTTTGGCTTTGATTATTATATGCTGAGTGACCAGATCAACGCGTTCACCCAGGGAGAGCTTAAGCTGGCGAAGTTTGATATCTATGCTGGAGTTTCGGCAATGTTCACTTCGTTCAGAAGAGAGGGAAATGTTCAGAATGGCCGCTTCCCTGAAGAATCGATCGGAAAAGCGGATGTACATTCATTCAAAAACTTTGGTGGAAAGCTCGGTGTGACTTACAAGATCACAGGAAGACACTACATTTCAGCCAATGGAGCTTATTATGACAGACCTCCTGTTCCCCGTAATGTCTTCATCGCACCAAGAACAAGATCAAAGACCGTTTCAGATATCAAGTCTGAAAATATCATCTCAGGAGATTTCAATTACACTGTGAGATACCAGAGATTCAAGACACGCGCGACGGTTTTCTATACACAGATCAATGATCAGATCGTATCGAATTCATTCTATCATGATGACCTGAGGACCTTCGTAAACTATACCCAGTCCAACGTGGATCATCTTTACATGGGTGTTGAACTTGGCGCGGAGATCAATATCCTTCCGGAGCTTTTGCTGACATTGGCAGGTACACGGAATGACGCTTTGTTCAATTCAAGACCAACAGCAGTGATCACCCAGGATAATTCAAACACGATCCTTGCAACAGACAAGGTGATCTACCTGAAGAATTACCATATCGGTGGAATGCCGGAAGCTGCTTATTCAGGAGGTTTAAAGTATTCCGGGAAAAGATATTGGTTCGCAGGATTAACCTTTAACTATTATGACGAGATCTACGTTCAGCCAAATCCTGACAGAAGGACAGAAGAAGCTGTGATAAAGTATGTGGATGCTGATCCGCAGGTAAACCAGATCCTTGGCCAGGAAAAGCTGAAGGCAGGCTACACGCTAGATTTCTTCGGTGGAAAATCATGGAGGATCAAAAAGTATTATATCGGATTAAACCTGAATGTTTCCAATATCCTGAACAATACAGAGTTCAGAATGACAGGATATGAGCAGCTCAGGTATGATGCCAATGAAATTGAAAAGTTCCCGGCGAAGTATAGCTACCACTACGGGAGAACCTATTATGCAATGTTAAGTTTCCGTTTTTAATCATGAGAAAGTCAAAGAGTGTATTCGTTGTTTCATTGATGATGTTCGTATCATCAGTGATGATCATTTCCTGCAAGAAGAGAGAATTTGATGTTCCTCCGATAAAGACCTTGCCTACAGGAAACATTATAAACATTGCCGACCTGAAGGCTCGGTTCAATGACAGTACAGGTGCTCCTGTGCGTTTCACAGATGACCTTTCCGTTTATGGAATCGTTACCATGGATGACAAGAGCGGCAACATTTATAAAGCGGCTTATGTACAGGACAGATCAGGAGCGATCAACCTTCGACTGCTTAGTTCAGGCGGACTTTACGTTGGTGACTCTGTAAGGATCTATCTTAAAGGAACTGTTCTTTCCAGGTATAATGGAATGCTGCAGCTTGATTCTGTTGATGTAGATAACAATGTCATCAAGCAGAAATCAGGAGTGAACTTCGAACCTGAAGTTGTGACTGTTGACCAGATCACCGCGGCCATGCAGTCAAGACTGATCAAGCTTGAGAATGTTCAGTTCTCATGTTCGGATATCGGTAAGACCTATGCGAATTCTGTAACACAGGCTTCAGAGAACAGGTACCTGACAGATTGCAATGGAAATAGCATCATCGTCCGCACAAGCGGATATGCATCTTTCGCTGGCCAGACCCTTCCATCAGGAGGTGGTTCAGTGGTGGCAGTTGTAGGTGTATTCAATTCAGATATCCAGCTATTCATTCGTTCGATCGGAGAAGTGAAGATGGATGGTCCTCGTTGTGTGAATGCAGCAGTATCTACACTTGATGAGCCTTTCACATCCATTGCTGTTGACAATGCGGATCTGGGCCTTACAGGCTGGACAAATGTTGCGAAGTTGGGAGAAGAGAAATGGTCTGCACAGATCTACCAGTCTGAAAAATATGCTGAAGCTACAGCGTATGGCGCAAGTGGTGCTGTTGAAACCTGGTTGGTATCACCTCCGATCACACTTGATGATCCTGCGAAGAAACTGTCATTCCAGTCTGCTATCGCTTTCTTCAACCATAATCCTGGCAGTGTGTGGATCACTACAAACTTTGATGGATGTGATCTTGGAGCATCTACATGGACAGAAATTCCAGCTGTCATTGCCGGAAGCGCAAATGGTAACTTTACCTGGGTGAATTCAGGAACTATTCCACTGGCCGGATACCTGCCACAGGGATACACAGGTAATTTCTATATTGGATTTAAATATGTTGGAAACGGCACCAATGGTCAGACAACCAACTTCAGAATCGATAACGTAAAAATCACGAACTAAAAATCATCCTATGAAGAAAATTTTACTTTTAGCTTTTGCAGCCCTGGGAACTTCTGTTTCCTTCGGTCAGACTGTTTTCTCCAGCAATTTCGAAGCATGGTCAGGTGGCGTACCTACCGGCTGGAATGGAGCAAAATCAAACATTGGAACAGCAAACATCATCCAGGATGCAACGACTCCACACCAGGGAACGTATGCTGCCGGACTTGTAAATTGTACATCCACACACAAGCGTTTCAGCACACAGGCGATCGCTGTTACTGAAGGTCAGGTTTACCAGATCAGGTATTTTGTAAAAGGACAGGGAGATATTCGTATCGGTCTTTTCGATAACGATCTTTCAAATACAGATTTTGGATATACTTACGGTAGCTACCAGACAATCAACTCAACAAGCTATACGCAATACACAGCCAATATCACTGCTGATACAACAAACTCAAATGCGGAATTCCTGTTTTCAGTGAGAAACACCTGTTCAACAAATCCATTAACTGTTGACAGCGTGGTGATTTCACTTTCTTCAGCTCCAACTGTAAGCATCTATGATATCCAGTACACAACTAACACAAATGGTTCTTCTAACTACAATGCGCAAACTGTTGTAACTGGAGGTATCGTTACAGCTGTTTACACTGGCTTCAATGCGTCTGATTCAACAGGATATTTCATCCAGTCAGGTTCAGGTGCATGGAAAGGAATTAATGTGTATGACAGAAACAATTCCGTTGTTGTTGGCGACAGCGTTGTGCTTACTGCAAAGGTTGTTGAGACATTCAGCAACACCGACTTATCATCAGTGTCAAGCTTTACTAAAGTTAGCGGCCAGACAGTTCCTTCACCTGTGAACGTTTCTACTGCAGCTGTAAATGCTGAACAGTACGAAGGTGTTCTTGTTAAGGTAACAAACGCGGAATGCAAAAGAAAGACAGGCTTCGGTGAATGGATCGTAACAAACGGTGGTGCAGGAGATACTACAATGGTTGATGACAAGGCATATTACTTTGTTCCGACAGTAGGTACACGTTATGATGTAACCGGTGTAGTTTTCTTTTCATACAACAGATTTAGAATTGAGCCAAGAATGGCTTCAGATATCGCGATCTCAACAGGTATCCGTGAAGCATCTTCACGCGAAATCACTGTATATCCAAACCCAACTCATGCAGGTGAGGTAATCAAAATTGACGGTCTTTCATCAGGAGCACAGGTGAATATCCTTGATGTTACCGGTAAACTGATCTCTTCTGATCTGCATACTGGAAATGGAACTTACTCTATCTCTTCAAAACTGAAGTCAGGTTTATACTTTGTTCAGATCACTTCTGAATCAGGTAAATCTGTTAGCAGAATTGTGGTTCAATAATCACTCTGAGATTCTTTAAAGAAGCCGTTCAGCAGATGTTGGACGGCTTTTTTGTTTTCAAATGCTTCCTGTTCATTTCTTCCTTGTTGCCCTTGCGGATCACTATTGTATTATGAATATGTTTAGGTAAGCATTCATCCCATGAGAAATGTATTACTGTTGGTTTTTCTTCCGGTCTTCCTGGCAGCACAACCTTCAAAGGAGTTCAATGTAGCATTCAATAAATCACGTGAGCTCCTTTACTACGGGAAGTTTAAAGAAGCACTCCCATTGCTTACGAAGCTGGATTCTATGGACAGGAACAATCCGAACCTGAACTACCTGCTTGGAGTAAGCTATATTGCTAGCGGTGTGGATATCGAAAAAGGCCTTTCACACCTTGAATATTCTGCTCCTTACATTACAAATGCATATCGGTCAGGACAAGCCGCGGAGCGTAATGCGCCAATTTACAACTGGTACTACCTGGGCGTTGGATATACATTTACCGGACAATGCGAGAAGGCAAGGATCAGCTTTAAAAAGTTCAGAGAATTTATATCTGACCCCGGCGACAGCTATGTAGCCGATGCAGATTTAAAAGTGAAAAACTGTGAAGAAGCAATGAAAGTAAAAGCTGATGCGCCTGTTCCAGTTACAGCAGTGGAAGTAACAAGTGCTGATGTGCGTATCAATGATGAGAATAGCAGTCTGAAAGATTCTTTACTAAGTGAAATTTCTGTTTCTGCAGAACAACCTGATGCATTAAAAACAGTGCAACTTGAACCCGACAAAGCGCGTGGACAAATGAGTACCCGCACTGTGATCTACACCACAAGAAGTCCGCTGTATGCGGTGCAGGTCGGTGCGTTCGATAAGCTCCTGCCGGACAATGAATTCAAGGATCTCAAGAACGTGCACAGTTTTGTGGATAAGAGAGGAATGGTACGTTATGTTGTCGGACATTGTGTGATGAGGAGCCAGGCTGAAAATCTTCGCAAAGCAGTGAAGGAAGCCGGTTATTCAGACGCATTCATCGTTGACATAAATTCAGAAGAGAAGTTCAAGGAAGAAGTCATCCATCCTTCAAAGTCATCGAACGGGCGAAAGGAATATCGTGTGCAGCTAGGCGTGTTTAAGAACGAGATTCCTGAAGAACTTTCTAAAGTTTACCTGAAGATCGATGGCATCAAAGAATCCCAGGAGGGTGAACTGACAGTCCTCACCTCGGGTTCATTTAAAGATCATGCAAGTGCATTAAATTACAGGAATGAAATGATCAGTAAAGGTGTTCCCGGTGCATTCGTGGTGGTGTTTGTGAACGGTAAACGACAGTCACTTTCAAACTGAAGATAAAGTTTACTTCTCCCAGCCTGTAGCGAGCACCTGCTGTGTGAGGTATCCATCTTCAAAGGTCGCTGCATTCTGAAGTATATCTTCTTCATTCCTGATCGCTTTTACAATGGCATCTGCATAAAAAAAGAAGGCTTTCGAAAACTTATTCGCAGGTACATTTGATCTTCTGTATCGTTCCAGGATCTCTTCATCATGTGCCGTAAGAGGTAAATGAACTTCAGTGGTTCTGCCGGACGCATCTATATGCGAAATATTTCCATGGATATCCATCATATACGTTCCTTTTTCACCGATGATGCGAATGTCAAATCTTGTTTCAAATGAAGCAGTGCTTGTATAGATCATACCGCCTGCTCCTGACCGGAACCGAAGGATAGAAGCGGCGATGTCATCACTCGTCACTTCATGATATTTGCCATTAGCATCTTTTCGTTTCTTATAACCTGTAGTAAGTGTTGTATCTGCCGCGCTGATCTCATCCACAAGATGCCTTAGCAGGTCGATGAGATGTGAACCAATCGCTCCCCAGCTGCCACCTCCTTTGGATTTCTCGCTCCACCAGTTGAACGGATGGTCAGCATTGTTCCTGAATGTCAGGTCTGATGCTGCAGTTGCGAAGAAGATCTCCCCAAGATCATATTTCTCAAGCTTGGATTTTAAATATTTCACTGCTGGTGTAAAACGTAGCTCATGATCGAGCAGACAAAGTGTTCCAGCTTTAAGTGATGCCTCCCAAAGACTTTTTGCCTGTCCGGATGTTAAGGCAAAGGGCTTTTCACAAAGTACATGCTTCCCATGTTCAATAGAGTACATCGCCTGCTCATAATGGTGATCCGGTGTTGATGTGATGCATACAAGCTGGATGTCATCATGTGCAATCAGGTCTTTCCAGTTTGTTGTAATGACCGGCATGTTGAATTCGCGACCGAACGGACCTGCATGATTCGGACTGCTGCATCCTATCAGTCGCGCACCTGGTACAGAGGAAAATGCGGGAGCCTGAACCCGCCGAGCAAAGCCACTGCCTATAAAACCTATTCCAACATGATCTCTCATTATCCGGGGTATGTTTGTTTCAGTAAATTCAACGGAACAGTTTTTGTTTTTTGTCCGCAGTCATAAACCTTTTATAATTTTGTCCGAAATTAATCTTTTATGAAAACCTTCAAGAACAAGCTCTTATCATTGACATTACTTGCCTCTATGGTCCTTTCGATGTATTCTTGCACGGAGGATAAAGGCACGAATAATGCCACAACTGATTCCACAGCGACTGCCCAGACGAACCAGGAAATTGCTCAACTGAAGGAAGAGTCCGCCGCGAAGGATTCAGCGATAAATTCTTTCATGGAAGCTTTTAATACCATTCAGCAGAACCTTGACTCGATCAAGCAGAAAGAGAAGATCATTACAAATTCTGCCAAGGGAGGAGATGTAAAAAATAAAGAAGACCAGATCGTAGAGGATATTCAAAGCATCTACGACATGATGAACCAGAACAAGCAAAAGCTTGCAGGTGTTTCAGCGAAGTTCAAAAAGGCCAACCTCAGAATTGCGGAACTTGAAAAAGCGATCGAAAACCTGAACCAGCAGATCCTTGAAAAAGATGCTGAGATCGCCGACCTGAAAGACAGGCTGGAGAAGATGAACCTGGAGATTTCGGATCTGACAGCGCGCTATGAAGAGACTTCTGCTCAATCAACTGAAAAGACCTCAAAGCTCAATACAGCTTACTATGCATTTGGAACTTCAAAAGAACTGAAAAAGCAGGGAGTACTTACCAAAGAAGGTGGCATCATTGGCCTGGGTAAAACTGCACAGCTTGGAAAGGATTTCAATAAAAACTATTTCACCAAAATAGACATCACGCAAGTAACATCATTCCCTCTCGCTGCGAAAAAGGCCAAGGTCGTGACGAACCATCCTTCAGGATCTTATACAATTGAAGGAACAAAAGATAAGGTTGAACGTTTTGTAATTACAAATCCTGAGGAATTCTGGGCCAGCTCAAAGTACCTTGTGATTGTGATTGAATAGTAAGCGAATACAATTCGAAAAAGGGCAGGGAGGACATTCTGCCCTTTTTTTATTGATGTAATTCAGTACGAAAGTACCGCTAAAGCATGGGCTGCTGAATGATCAAAGATGTACCTGTATAGAAAACTTCACTCCATATCGTTGTAACTGCTGTTCAGGATTGGCTCTGAGGTATTGAATGAAGTAAGGTGAGTTGTTGTAAGTAAGTCTGTAGATGAAATCAACCCTTAGGAACTTAAGGATGTTCTCAATGCCCACTGCTGCCTCCATGTAAGGATAGTCTCTCAGCTCGCCAAACGCTTTGAACGATTTTATGTATTCATTCTTCTTGCTGAGAGTACCATAAAATGTGTTCAAAGTGATGACTTCCCTGAGATGCGCTTTACCAATGCGTGGGATCCTATTGAGAAACAGTCCCTGGAAATGATGCTGGTAGAAAAGTGTCACCTGCTGGTCTGCAGCAAACTCTGCATAGTTCATCAAGTTAAAAACTCCTCCTGAAAAAAAGAAGGTTTCATTGCCACGCGGGATCTCCATCAGATTGAATGGTACCATCGAAAACACTTTTCCCGCCCTCAGATTATATTGTGAATACCCGGCCATGCCCATCCTTACTTTCTGTGACATACCAAGACTCAGACGGGTATATGAAATTGTACTTCCTAAGACATCAGGCAGGCTTTGTTGAATTCCAAAAATAAATACCGGCTTTCTCGGATTACCAACGCTGTAACGTTCGTTCCCATTCTGAACATAATACTCAGCGGGTGAATAGCGAAGCTCACCTGTAATTTCTGACGTGATATACTCCGAAGCGGAATTCACAAATGATGTATCCAAAATTCTTGAGTAGTTTCCCAGAGGTAGTCCGCGAACATTCGCCAGCGCGAGTTTACCCGTCAGTCCGCGTGTCACTTCACCTTCTATCCACCCACGGTATTCATGCTTGCGGACATATCCGCTGAATTCCGCGATCTGACTTGCTGCTGAATACAATGAAGCGGATGGCCCACTGAAGCTTCCATTCCTGCTGAACTCGTACGATGTTCCTGCCTGGTCCAGATCATAACGGTATTGCAGTCCTGCTTTCAACCACCTGCTATGACTAAGTATCCGTTCTACCTGCATGTTGTATTTCAGCTTGTCATCCCGAAGTCCGTATGCTGCATATCCACGAAGGATCCAGCTGTCAGAGAAGCTTGTATTTGTTCGGAACCCTAACCTGAACCTGTCTCCTTCGATCGGGTTCCAGCCATAGATCATCATGTAAGGACCGAACTCAACCGGGCCTGTATTCGATGTATATCCTGTGGCAAGAAAATACAAAGCGCCAACGCCTGCCTTGACAGAAGGTATGTTACGTATGGTGTCAATTACATGATAGGATTCCTTCTCTATAGGCTTTAATGGTTCATGGCGGTTTTTAATCCAGAAGAGAGAATCCTTCAGCAGAAAGTCTTCTTTAAACGTAACTCCTTTGTCAAAGAAATCTTTCGGGAAGGTATGACCTGTTCTGAAATTCCTGTTCGAGCTATAGATCTTGATGAGCAGGCTTGCAAACTTGTCAGAGAATTGCAGGTAATTGACAAGGAGCTTTGTCTTGTAGGGCATATAAGCTGAATCTCCGATATTCGTCAGCTCTTCATGGATCTTTATCCTGCTGATGAAATTGAGGTTTACATCTTTGGTCACTTCAAGATCGAGTCTTCTTAAAACAAAAGCGGTGTCCTGGATCCAGATCGTTCCGGTAAATGCAAGATCATTTTTGTTCCGCGGACTTACACCGATCTTGTAACAGTACGCATTATCAATAAAGCCGCTGTCCTGAAGGTCATAATAATAGAAGATCAATGCGCCGTTAGCGATAGGAGACATGAAGTCTTTCCTTGCAAGTGTTACATTGTCATTGAAAAAATTCAGGTTGTTAAAGTCAGCTCCGGTGAGCTGTGAAGCGACATTTCCGTTCTTCATTCCAACGAAATTCATTTTCGCTGCAGTGACATTCTCTCTTTTCTTTTCAGGATCTTTTTGAATATTCACTTCGGAAAGGATCTCCATCAATGCTACAGGAAGATTGGCTTTGCTGTCTTCACCTGCAAGTGAATCCATCCGGTCGAAAATGGTCACGAACTTTTTGAAGATCTTTCGCTTCCTTGTTTTCTCGCTGATGTTATCTACATCGAACTCCTGCTTGTAATAGCTATCGTAAGTTAAAGTCGAAAGGTTCTGTGGATCATACCTGCTTTTTAACCTGATCGCATTCCGGATGATGCGTAATGCCGGATTCTCTCCAGGTCTTACAACCACTGTGGCAAGGTTAAGTGTGCCTTGCATCATCTGAAAATCAATCACCTGGTCTTTGCCTGGCTTCACTTTTTTCGATTTCGTCTTATAACCCAGGTAAGATGCATATATTGAATCTGAAGGGCTTGATGTGGTGATGAAATAGTTCCCGTCAAAATCGGTGACGGTGCCTGTTAGTGTCCCTTTGAAGAAAATGTTCACATAAGGTAACCCGATGTTAGATCCGGCCTCTGTGACGCGTCCACGAATCGTTGTTTGCGCGTTGGCAACAGCAAATCCTAAGAGCAGTGTGAATGTGAGAAAACGGGTAAACATCAGAAGCTTAAAATTAGTATTTTAACCAGCATGGAAACCCGCTTCATTTCTGTATTTAAGACTGCACGGGTTTTTAATTCCCGCATTACAGCAAGCTCACGGATTCTCTGGGTCTGCCTGCATGGATATGGTGAACTTGGTGCAGATTTCTTCAGACATGTTGAATGCCTTGCCAATGATGAAACAGTGGTTGTATGCCCCGAAGGATTAAGCAGGTTCTATACAAAAGGTGGCGCAGGTCCGGTGGGTTCAAGCTGGATGACTAAAGAGGCAAGGGAGCTTGAAATTGAAGATTACTGCAGTTACCTCGATAAGATCCTCGAACTTTTTCTTTCGGAAATTCCATCCATCGACACGATCAATATCCTTGGCTTTTCCCAGGGAGCAGCAACAGCATCGCGCTGGTTCTCTCACCTGGATCATGTTTCAGTTTCACACCTTGTTCTCTGGGGCGCCGTGTTTCCGCCTGACATGAAGCTTGAGTTCGTTCATGAAAACACAACAACCTGGCTCTTTGCAGGTGATGATGACAAATATCTGAAGGAAGAAGACGTTGAAAGGATTTCAGGTAAATTCAAAAAAGTAGTGCGCTACCATGGAGGACATTCTGTCAATCAAATGGTACTGTGTAAATACTTTCATTGAGTTCTGCATTGGCTATTTTAGGTGTTTATTCATCACATTTAAGTATAACATCGTCCACTTTTGGAGCGATTCTTCCATGGTCACTGCGTTCATTATCAAACGCATCATGGAAAACAAAACGAAAAAAGCGACTGTATCAACCTCAAGGGATCTCGAAACGCTCGAGGTGAATAAAACAACGATGGCCAAAATCTTCCAGGCCTTTGAAGATGGCGACATGGATGATCTGAATAATCATATTGAGGCCAATTGCATTGAACATACACCGGATTCATTCATGAAGGGAACTGGATTACAGTATGTAAAGGAACTGTTTGCATCATACCGCAACGCGTTCCCTGATTTGAAGATCACCATCAACGACCTGATTGCTGAAGACGATAAGGTTGTCTGTTACACAACGTTCACCGGAACAAATACAGGGAAGCTTGCAGGACGAAACCCGACAAACAGGTCAGTCATTATGGACCAGATTGACATCTGTCGTTTTAGAAATGGGAAGGTAGCGGAACATTGGGGCATCTCAGATTCGATCTCGATGCTGACCCAGCTGGGACATATTCCTCCAATGACGGCTTAAAGAAGATGTAAACAAATTCAGGAAAGTCCGCTATTTAATAGTGGACTTTTTATTTTCCAAGCTCAGACCTGATCTTCTTATCTGTTGCGGGATCTTCTTCTGTGAGAGAAGGTGCTTCAAGTGCTTTCTTCAGATAGACTTTGTAATTTTTATCATCACCCATGTCTTTGTATGTCTGGGCGAGCTCATAATAATGAAGCTTGTAAACAGGTTCATATTTTATCGCATTCAGAAAAGCCTTTTCCGCATCCCTGAAAGATCCTCCCTCTGGAACACCACCAAACATGGTGTTTATTGCAAGTTTCTCCATTGTTGAGAAATTTGCGATGGTTCTGTGCCATCTTCCCAGGATGTGATAAGCACCCGCATGCTTTGGATCAAGCTTTAATGCAGCATCCGTTTCCGATTTGATCTTCTTAGAATTCGCGATCTTCTGTTTGGAGCTGGCATTTTCATTTAATCTGCCTAATGCCAGTGCCTTTGCATAGTGAGCTTCTGCACTTTCTCTCAGCTTTAAGGCTTTGCCTGCAAGGTAATCAGCAGTATGGTAGTAGTTAAGTTTTGTAGTTGGATTCACCAGAGTATGCCCGACTTTTGAATAACAGATGCTTGCATATTCAAGATATAGAGGAGCAAGTGAATCTTCTTTAAGCAGAAGTTGCATCCTGGGCAATGCTTCCTTGAACTTGTATTCTTCAATGAGCTTAAGGGCAGATTTGTAGAATGTACTTTGGGCGTAGGATGGTAACGTAAAGCAGAGAACAGTTGCAATGCATAAAAGCGTTCTCATGATGCCTGGAGCTGATTTTTAATGTTTTCAACGAGTTTGTCGCAAGCATTGTTGATCAGGCTGAAGACCGTGTTAAATCCTTCTTCACCACCGAAATATGGATCCGGGACATTTAACTTTTTGCCAGGATGAGAGTATTCAAGCAGGAGTTGAACTTTCCTGATGTCATTCTCATTTCTTGCGAGTTTCAGAATATTTTCAAGATTTCTCATATCCATGGAAAGGATGAGATCAAAGGCATCAAAATCTGTAACAGTAAATTGCCTGGCCCTGAAGCCTGAGATGTCAATTCCGTTACGATGCGCGCTAAGAATAGATCGTCGATCCGGGCATTCACCAATGTGGTAGTTGGAAGTTCCTGCTGAATCGACTTCTACAGGGAGATTGAGTTTTTCAATTTTACTTCTGAGAACACCTTCAGCTACCGGGGATCTGCAGATGTTTCCCAAACAAACCATTAGAATTTTCATGACGTAAGGGGGCCGTCAAGAAAAAGATCAGCGTTATAAAACGCTGATCTTTTTTCCAAGGTCATCTATATAGCTCCTGAACCGCTTATCAGTTTCCATCAGGTTGTTGACGGTTCTGCAAGCATGAAGAACAGTAGCATGATCTTTACCACCACAATGCATTCCGATATTTGCAAGTGAGGATTTGGTCATGGTTTTTGAAAAATACATGGCTATCTGGCGAGCCTGAACAACTTCACGTTTTCTTGTTTTCGATTTCAGAAGTTCAATAGGAAGATCAAAATAATCGCAAACAACTTTTTGAATAAAGTCTATAGAAACTTCACGCGCTGTGTTCTTTACGAACTTGTCGATCATTTGCTTTGCAAGCTCCAGAGTGATCGACTTTTTATTCAGTGATGATTGTGCAAGGAGTGAAATCAATGCACCTTCAAGTTCACGAACGTTATTGGTAATGCTGTATGCAAGGTATTCCACAACTTCTCTTGGAAGCTCAATACCATCAGCATAAATTTTCTTTTCAAGGATTGCAATTCTTGTTTCAAGGTTAGGTACCTGCAGATCCGCAGATAGTCCCCATTTGAATCTTGAAAGCAATCTCTGCTCCATTCCCTGCATCTCAACCGGAGGCTTATCTGCCGTAAGCACGATCTGCTTTCCTGTTTGATGAAGATGATTAAAGATGGAGAAGAAGATATCCTGTGTTTTTTCTTTTCCTGCGAAGAACTGTACATCATCAATAATGAGTACGTCGATCATCTGGTAAAAATGAACAAAGTCGTTCTGATTATTGTTTCGTACTGATTCTACATATTGCTGTGCGAATTTTTCAGAAGACACATAAAGGACCGTTTTGTTTGGAAAATTGTTCTTTATCTGGATTCCGATCGCGTGAGCAAGATGTGTTTTACCAAGTCCGACACCACCATAGATCAGCAATGGATTGAAAGCAGTTCCACCTGGCTTGTTCGCAACTGCGAAACCAGCTGAACGTGCAAGCCTGTTGCAATCACCTTCAACAAAATTCTCGAAAGAGTAGTTTGGGTTTAACTGTGATTCTACATTGATCTTTTTTAAACCGGGAATGATGAATGGATTCCTGATTGCATTGTTGTTAAGATCAATCGGCATCGACACTGAAGGATTTGCCAATGCTTTCTTATTCGTTGTAGGAACTTTAACAGTGATTGGTTTTGAACTGTTGAATGAGTTCTCCATGATGATGCTGTACTCCAGACGGGCATCTGCACCAAGTTCCTTGCGAATCGTTTTCTTTAATAATGTGATGTAATGTTCTTCAAGCCATTCATAAAAGAACTGGCTCGGCACCTGGATCGTTAAAACGTTTGATGACAGTTTGATCGGCTTGATCGGCTCAAACCATGTTCTGAAACTTTGTACGCTTACGTTATCCTTAATGATGTTAAGACAGTTCTCCCATACTTTATCACAGCTCTTCTCTTTATCCATGTACTTACTAAATGTTTTAGACGTATTAAGGGTTAATTTTTCTTCTTGGCTTTTGTTCTTAACAGTCCCTACTTGCTGGCTTCACTGTGTGTCAAGCAAAGATTTTTAAAAAAAAGTGAATAAAAAAGTTGCATCACTATTGACTTTTAAAAATTTTTACCATGCTTTGAATTCCCTGAAAACACTGATGTTTCAACACGTGACACCAATTCCTGAAAGTTGATGTGTGAATCAGCTTTTAACATACTCTCCATTAAATCTGAGGGAAAAAAAATTGTGTTGCAATAATAGAGATTCGTTTGAGATTACGAACAATCCAAAGTGAAAAAAAATACAGTTTTAATGCAAAAAACTTTTGGAAATTTGAAAGGTGCATTATGCAAGTTTGCACATCCATTTTTTAATTACAACATTTCATGTTCACTTCGGAAGTCAGAATACGTGTCAGGTATGGAGAAACTGACAGAATGGGTTATGTGTATTATGGTAACTATGCTGAATACTTTGAAGTAGGACGAGTTGAAGCGCTTCGTGAACTTGGATTGAGCTATCGTGATATGGAAGACTCTGGAATCCTTCTTCCTGTTTCAGATTATTCGATCAAATACCTCAAGCCTGCATACTATGATGAGCTGCTCACCATTAAAACAACGATCCCTGAGGTGCCTGCATCTGCAAGACTGAAGTTCCTTTATGAAACTTTCAATGAAGCTGGTGACAAGTTGAACTTTGGTGAAACAACGCTTGTGTTTGTCAGAAAGGAAAACGGAAAGCCAAGGCAGGCGCCTGAATCATTTCTTGAAAAGATCAGAAAGTTCTTTCCCTGATCAGAGCTTTGCCATCAGGTACCGGTACATTGAGATCATTGACGCGATGTCTTTCTTATGTACCTTCTCATCAGGTGAGTGTACAAACTCTTCTGCTGCTCCAATGAAGCACCAGTCGAAAGGGTAGGGTGATCGCTGAAGATCATTTCCATCACTACCTCCGGCAGATTCAACTTCCATCTGAAATTCAATTCCACTTTCCTTTGCATGTGAAACAATCCTGTTTACATACTTTCTTCGTGGTATTCCTGAATCTCTTAATGAGATGACTACGCCCTTTCCTGCAGGAACTCCGTCTGTTACCCAGGTAATGTCAGAGATCAAAGCCTGGCGTACTCCATACTTTTCGAACAAAAATCTGCCGAGGTAATTTGCTGATCCTCCTCCATGTTCTTCATAGCAGCTGAATACGATGGCTCCATGATCGAGGTCTTCACACACCTTGAGCGCATTGAAGACTCCAAGCCTGTTATCAAGGTAGCATGATTGCACATACTCATCTGTCTCTCTAAAATCCTGTTTGAATACGAGGTCCGTCCCTCTGTCGATCTCACGGTCTGCATGATAGAAAATTCCAGGCTTGTCCTCTGTTCCCGTGATTAGCGTGCAGCTAACCTCTCCTTTGCTGTCACGTCCGGTAAGCCGTGTTCCTTCTGCAACAACAGGTCCTCCGATCTTCACGAGTTGATCATCATACCTTACTGTAAACCCTATTGAGTCAATATGGGCAAAGACGGCTGCCCTGGGTTTTCCAAAGACAAGGACAATGCAATCCTGGAAGTTTTCTCCACTGTATATCGTGGGTTTAACTTTCCAGTTTTTCGATTCTTCCTTTATATGATCAAGTAAAAAAGTGGTCATTGCTGATTCATTGCCGCTTGTAGCATGTATCGAGCAAAGTTTTTTCAGCAGTGCTGAATCGTCGTTTGTCATTTTTTATGTGTGATTACAGCCAGTAATGATCCGGTGTCCATATACCATGCTTTGCCATCCGCGCCAAACATGCTGGTCACCTGCCGTGATAATGCTGCAGTTGTTTTGAAACCGTAACGGTCAAGTCGTGAATTAAGAAAATCCGCATCTGCATACTGACCCGGCCTGATAATTTTTTTTATTTCAAGTTGATGAGGTGCAAGGGCCTGAGCAAGCGTCTTGTCTGTGAAATAGTGAATATGCTCAACCGGCTTGAACTGAAACCATTTCTTTCCAAATAACTTTCGTTGTGTAGAGCCATAATCAGGTGTCAATAGTGCAATCACACCATCGTCTGCGAGTATATGCTTTAACCGTTCAAGCGAGCCATGAATATCCGGAAGGTGCTCCATGACATCAAACAATGTGATAAGCTGAAACTTTTTTGATGTCTGAAATTTTTCAAATACATCAGGGAAGTATGGAATGTTCTTCTCCTGAAGATCCTTGAACATCGCAGGATCAAGCTCAATGCCTTCAACATTCCATCCCTGCTCAAGAAGTATTTCAAGGAAATCTCCGGAAGCACAACCTATGTCGAGCGCGTCGCCTTTTGAATTTATTGAGGGCTGAATATCACTGAGCCAGCGTCTGAAATTTCTCCTTCTCAGCTGTTCATTGTCTTTATAGCCTGTGTATCCAAACTCAATATTGTCGAAATAGTTCGACTTGTAGATCTTAGGAAGGTCTTCATTGCAGATCCTCGGATTGACAAAAACAAAATCACATGAACATTTTACCAGGTTAAACCCTTTGATGGTGTATAGTGACTTGTGATCATCCTTTCCACACAATGCACAGTTATATTTCTCTCTCCTCAGTTCCATCACTTTATATATTCTGCCTGTGTTGCATATTCATTCGACTTCAGCGTATCTCCTTTCGCGAAGTAAAGCTTAGAGAGATTCTGATAGACATTTTTGTTCTTCGGATTCTTCCTTAGCGCGCTTGAGTAATACTTCAGTGCTTCATCAAATTTTCCTTCGTTCTGGCTGATGGCTCCCAGGTTTGCATAAGCATCCCCGAAGTTGGTGTCATTCTCCAGAACCAGCCTGAAGAATTTTTCAGCTTCCTTGTAATTCTTTTCCATAAAATGGATCACTCCAATGTTATTGATTGCAGGTGTGTAATCACTTTTATGTTCGATGGTCTTCTTATAGGATTCAAGAGCATTCTTTGTATCTCCCATGTTAAAATAGGTCACACCGAGATTGTAATATGCATCAGATTCAGGATAGATCTTTAATCCAACCTTGAATTCGCGGATAGCTTCTTTGAAGAGCCTGTCTTTCTCGATCGCGTTTGCGGACTGCTCCCCTCGTGTTCTGCATTCACTTGCATAGGAGTAATGAGCTCGTGCACTGTTTGGTGATGTTTCAAGTCCGGATGTAAAAAGGGTCAGGTTGTTTTTCCAGTCTCCATTCCTTGAATAGGTCTTGAATGAAAACAGCACAAGGAACACTGATGCAGTAATAAATACATTGGATCTGATGGAAGAAGCATGTTCAAGTCCTGATTTAAAAACCTTTGCAAGAATGAATGGCAAGGCAATGCAGAAAGCCAGCGATGGTGTATATAGAAAACGTTCCGCGAATGATGATCCAATCTTTACGATGAGGTTGGATGAAAGAATGATCGTGATGAAAAAGAACAGGATGCAGAATGCATACACGCTGCGTTCCCTGATCTTAAGCAGTGCGAAGATTCCCAATCCTGCATAAAGGATCAGACTGAGTATTGCCTGCACGGAGCTCCAGCTCACGATAGGAAACTGACTGTATGAATAATCCCAGCTGAGTGGATGCGGTATAAAGAGCAAGGCAATGTATTTTCCCATCATCACAAAGTTGGTGGCATACATATCCGCCGTGTTTGTGGCGGCCATCAGCGAGTTGTTCATCACGGCCATCTGCTCATTGAATGTTACGGAATCAAGCACGGATGATCTGATTGACATATATAGGACAGCCATACCTGCATAAGGCAATACGGACATCACTGTCTGTTTGATCGTTGCCTGTCTGAAAAAATACAGCAGCAAGGGAATGATGAAAGCGAATGTGAGGCTGTTCTCTTTGCATAGAGAAGCCATGAAGAACATTCCGATAGATATGCCTAGGAACTTTAATTTTTTAGTATCGAAGTAATCCAGGATGAATGTAAATGAAAGGATCCCGAATATGAATCCAAGGATCTCATCGCGGCTCTTGATGTTCGCGACAACTTCCGTATGGATGGGATGAACAGCGAACAGCAGGGCAATCAGAAAAGGAATGGAAGAATGTACTCCTGGCAGGAGCTTCTTAAGGAACCGGTGAAGCAGATAGATTGTCAGGCAGAAGAAAACAACATTGAAAAAATGGTTGACATGAGGATTGTTGCCGAAGATCGCAGTTTCTATGATGAAGTTTAGAAGTACCAGTGGGCGGTAGTTCGAGTCATTGCTGCCGTTAAATCCTACAAGAGAGCCTTTAGTGAAGACATCTGCTGTGGCCGATAAGCCCTGCTGAACAAACGAATTCTTTTGTGTATAGATATCGTCATCCAGCGCATATTCATGTCCTATTGTGTTTGCGTAAAGAAAAAAGGAAACCAGGATCAGAATGATGGCGTACCATTTTCCGGAAGTATCCGAACTGCTTTTAACTTCCTTAGATTGCTGACGTTGACCTTTTTTGCTCATCGGGGGCGACAAAAATAAACCTTTCGGTTAATCTTTACCAGATTGATTAACACATAATGAAATTAACATTGGTAATTGAACGTTATTATGTTCCAGAGTACTTATTTTTGTGAAAGAATGCCAGAAATAGTTGAAAAAGTAAGACTTCCGAAGGTCAAGGCAGGTTCTCTTCCTGTTATGGAGAGCTTCTATACGATCCAGGGAGAAGGAGCAAATACCGGGTTAGCATGTTATTTCATCAGGCTGGGAGGCTGCGATGTGGGCTGTCACTGGTGTGATGTAAAAGAAAGCTGGGATGAATCCAGGCACCCTCATGTTTCAATTAAAAAGCTCCTTGATCTGGTAAAGTCGTCTCCTGCTACAGCCGTCGTGGTTACAGGTGGTGAACCATGTATGTATGATCTGACAGAACTAACAGCTTCTTTGAAAGATGCAGGACTTCAGACTTTTCTTGAAACATCAGGAAGCTATGAGATCACCGGTGACTGGGACTGGATCTGTGTTTCACCGAAGAAATTCATTGCTCCCTTAAAAAGTTCTCTTAAGAAGGCAGATGAGCTAAAGACCATTATCTTTAATAAATCAGATTTCCAATGGGCGGAAAACAATGCATCAGATGTTAAGCCTGATTGCCGCCTTTACCTCCAGCCTGAATGGGATAAGAGGGAACAGATGACAAAACTGATCGTTGAATATGTCAAAGAAAACCCACGCTGGAGGATCAGCCTTCAAACACATAAGTACATTGATATTCCTTAAGAAGTCCTTTCAGCTGATCTTATTGCTGTCGTTCTTTGGAACAAGCATTCTTTTTGCCCAGCAGAAGCAGCAATATACCAGTGATTCAAAAAAAGCGATAAAAGCTTTTGAAGAAGGCACTGCACTTTACAACCAGCGACGTGATGAAGAAGCACTTGAGCTCTTTAAAAAAGCAGCAGAGATCGATGCGAAATTTATTGAACCTCTCATTGTTATCACTGAGCTTTACACGGAAAAGAAACAATATCCTCAGGCGCTGGAATATGCATATAAAGCGCATGCCATTGATCCTGCTTTCTTTCCAAGGCTTCTCTTCAATATTGCAACTCTTGAATACAAAACAGGAAAGTATGCTGAAGCGAAGCAGCATCTGAATGAGTTCGCTTCTAATTCCAGGCTGACTGAAAAGGATAAAAAGAAAGTTGCAACCATGCTCGCTTCTGCAACGTTTGCGGAACAAGCCATAAAAAACCCTGTTCCATTCACTCCTGAAAACCTTGGCCCTGGCGTAAATACAAAGTACAGCGAGTACGGACCTGCAGTGACAGTCGATAACGGTACGCTCATTTATACCATGAAAGCGCCATTCAACGGTGCTCCTGAAGACAGACCGAATTATCACAGCGAAGATTTTTTTACAAGCAGGTTTGTAAATGGTAAATGGGAGAAGTCAGTGAATCTTGGACCACCTATCAATACTGAAGGAAATGAAGGTTCTGAATGCATTTCTCCTGATGGCAAGATCATGCTGCTTACGGTTTGTGAAGAGGCCGGCGGGTATCCCGATGGAAGAAAAGGGATGGGAAGCTGTGACATTTTTTACTCCCAGAAAGTCGGTGATAAATGGTCGGCACCATTGAACATGGGTCCTGCAATCAACAGCAGGGCATGGGATTCACAGCCTGCCATCTCACCTGATGGTAAAACAATTTATTTCGTCAGCTCAAGAGGAGGAGGAAAGGGGACCGTTGATATCTGGAAGTCTGAATTGGTCAATGATTCATGGACACCTGCTGTGAACCTTGGTGATTCGATCAATACAGAAGGAACTGAATATTCACCATTCATGCATGCAGATAACAGGACATTTTATTTTTCATCTGATGGACATCCGTCAATGGGAGGGAATGACCTGTTTGTTGTCAGGAAAAAAGAAGATGGCACCTTTGGAAAGCCTGTGAACCTCGGATATCCGATCAACACCTCAGGTGATGAATACAGCCTGATAGTAAATGGAAAAGGTGATAGAGCCTATTATTCATCAGAAATGAAAGGAGGCTTTGGGGCTCTTGACCTTTATAGCTTTGAGCTTCCACAGGCAATTCGTCCGGTACCTGTTACCTATTTTAAAGGCAGGATAACGGATAAGGTTACCGGAAAGCCACTCCAGGCGCGTTTTCAGCTGATTGATTTGAATACAGGAAAGATCAGTGCGGATGAAAATTCAGATAAAGTTGACGGAACATTTATGATCCCCCTACCATCAGGCCGTTCATATGCATTGAATGTTTCATCAAAGGGATATCTTTTTCATTCTGAAAATTTCGATCTTCCTAAAACTGCGGATGTTAAGCCATTTGAAAAGGATGTCGCACTCTCACCGATTACAGAAGGCAGCACCACGGTTCTTAGGAACATCTTTTTTGAGACAGCATCTTATGCTCTGAAAAAGGAATCTGAAGTAGAGCTTCAAAAGCTGATTGAGTTCCTGAAGGTGAATCCGTCAGTCCAGGGTGAGATCGCAGGTCACACCGATAATGTCGGTGACCGCAAAATGAACCAGGCTTTATCGGAAAACCGTGCGAAAACGGTGTTACAGTACCTGGTTACAAATGGCATCGACGCATCAAGATTATCAGCGAAAGGTTATGCGGATACACAGCCACTGGTTCCTAATACTACAGATGAGAACCGCGCCCAGAACAGGAGAACGGAGTTTCGGGTCACAAAGAAGTAAGCACTTTTGCATATAAAATCTTCTTCTGTTATCTGTCTGATCACAGAGGATTAATCTTTCCTTATACCCGGATAACCGAACCTTATACAAGTGTCATCCGTATTAACCCCGTTTACTTTGTGTATTTTTCGCAAATATTCGGAGCTATATGAAAAGACTTTTACTTCTATTTACATGCATACTGACAATGTCCTTTGCCTACGCGCAGGATATCGGTGTTACAGCGATCAACGCTCCGGCATCAGGGTGTAATCTGAGCAGCACTGAAAGCGTCACCATCAAGATCTTCAATTACGGATCGAATGTCGTTACTCCATTTAATGTGTCCTACACGATCAATGGCGGACCAGCGGTAACAGAGGTGATCAATGCGATGATCCTTTCGAACTCAACCTATACTTATACGTTTGCAACAACAGCTGATCTAAGTGCTGGAGGAACATTTACATTCACTGCCTATACTTCCCTTGCAGGGGATATCAATCCAACCAATGATGCATTGACCAATTACAATGTAAATGCAAGCGCGCCATCAGCAGGCGGAACAGTTACAGGCGGAACATTTGTTTGTACAGGCGCTAACAGCGGTAGCGTTACTCTCACTGGATATACAGGCGACATCCTCCGCTGGGAATATTCAACAGATAACGGGAATACCTGGATCAATATCTCAAATACATCAAACACACAGAGCTATCTGAACCTTACTGTAAAAACATTCTACCGTGCAGTTACACAGAATGGAGTTTGTCCTCCGTCAACATCAACACCTGATTCGATCAGGATCAATACCGCATCAGTCGGAGGGTCTGTTGGAACAAGCGCGACAGTTTGTTCAGGAGCCAATGGTGCTGTTTTATCATTGACCGGTGCCACTGGAACTGTTCAGTACTGGCAATATTCAACCAATGGAGGAAGTACCTGGACGAACATTGTCAATACTGGAAATACCCAACCTTATTCAAACCTGACCACAACAACACGTTACAGAGCAGTAGTTAAAAACGGTGCATGTAATGCTGTGAATTCGAATTTCGCAAACATTGCTGTATCTCCACCTACGGTAAAAGGCTATATCACAGGGTCCGATACTGTGTGCAGTTCTTCAAATTCAGGAAGCCTCATCTTATCCGGACATGTTGGTTCTGTATTAAGATGGGAGTACTCACTGAATCAGACAGCATGGACGAATATTAACAACACGACCAATACACAGGCATATAGCAACCTTTCAGCGAATCGCTATTATCGTGCATTGATCAAGAGTGGTGGATGTGCAAGTGTGTATTCTGATACAGCACGCATGGTCGTTGATCAGCCAACAGTGCCTGGTTCTGTAACAGGTGGCAGCACCGTTTGTGAAGGCAGTACAGGAACACTTACACTGACAGGCACAACCAGCCCTGTTCAAAACTGGGAAGCGTCAACAGACGGGGGGAACAGCTGGCTCATCATATCGAATACATCAAGCTCCTACACTTATAATAACATTACAACAACTACCATGTTCCGTGCTTTGGTGAAAAGTGGGAATTGTGCAGCCATCTATTCTTCATCAACGACTGTAGTGGTGGATGCACAATCTTCAGGAGGCACAGTAGCTTCAGGCAGCACCGTGTGTTCAGCAAGCAACGGTGCAACGCTCACCTTAAGTGGTATCGCAGGAACTATACAGGGTTGGGTATCTTCAACAGACAACGGAGTTACCTGGACATCCATACCGAACACGACAAATGCCTACACTTACAGCAACCTGACAACATCCACATTATTCGGTGCAGTTGTAAAGAATGGGGTTTGCCCTGAAGACACATCCGTGCTAGCTTCCATTGAGGTTGATGCCCCATCTGTAGGGGGGACCGTGTCTGGATCTGCCTCTGCATGCTCGAATGTAAATAACGGAGTGCTTACATTAACAGGAGAGACTGGAACAATACAGGGTTGGGAATATTCAACAGACGGTGGATTCACCTGGCTTCCCATTGCCAACACAACGAATTCACAATCTTATAATAACCTGACTGTATCAACGAAATACAGAGTGCTTGTGCAGAGCGGTGTTTGCCCTCCTGCATATTCATCCGCTGCAACGATCAGCATTGATCAGCAGTCGCAAGGTGGAAATGTTTTCGGTGCAACAACAGTTTGTGCAGCTGGTAACTCAGGCTCACTGAATCTTTTGAATAACCAGGGTGGCGTTGTTGACTGGGAATTTTCTTCGGATGGCGGAGCAACATGGAATTCAACAGCAGTGGCTTCTATTACATACGCTTATGCAAATCTTACAGGAACCACGATTTTCCGTGCGATCGTTCAGAATGGTGTTTGTCCTTCTGATACCAGCGCTTCTGCAACAGTGACTGTTGATTCAGTATCATTAGGTGGTATCGTTCAATTCAATGATACAGTATGTTATGGTAACAACAACGGAACACTGAATTTGTCAGGATACAGAGGAACAGTAACTGCATGGGAAGTTTCAACAGACAATGGAACAACCTGGTTTTTCACTTCAAACACGACAACATCGCAAGGATATCTTAATCTTTCCACCACGACATCATACAGAGCCACTTTAAAGAATGGCGTTTGTCCGGTCGCAAGTTCAACACCGGCAACCATTACGGTGCTCGGAAGCTCTGTTGCCGGTGTCATTACAGGAATTGCACAGGGCTGCAGTGGAGCTGTTTCAGGTACGCTATCAACTAACGGAAATATCGGAAGCATACTTGACTGGCAGACATCAGTCGATAATGGAACAACCTGGACGAATGCTGGTAACCCATCAGCCACAATGATTTATCAGAATCTCACAACAACAACGCTGTACAGAGTGATCATACAGAATGGTGCATGCAGCTCTGATACTTCAGCATCTGTTGCAGTGACAGTGTATCCGAATCCTGTAGCCTCTTTCACTGCAGATACGGTATGTGCTGGTAATGCAAACACATTTGTTAACGGTTCATCAGTGGCCTCTGGTTCGATCCAGATGAATCAATGGAATTTCGGAGACAATTCGACAAGCATCATGCAAAGCCCTGTTCATCAGTATATGAATGCTGACAACTATACCGCTACACTCATCACCATTACAGACAAAGGATGTTCAGATACCACATCCGTAACAGTGATCGTGAATGCGCTTCCTTCTTCAATGATCAGTGTGACTGGAGCGAATCCATTCTGTAGAGGTGGACAGGTTACACTTTCCGCACCATCAGGTACTTTAAGCTACATGTGGTCTGATGGTTCGTTGGCACAGTCAATCAATGTGAATGCATCAGGAACATTTACAGTTATTGTTACAGACACTCTGACAAACTGCATTTCATCCGACTCGGTGATGACTTCTGTATTTCAAGAGGCAGTGGCAGATGCAGGAAAAGATACTACGATTGCGCTTGGTGATCAGATAACCCTTGAAGGATCAGGTGGTGTCATGTATCAATGGACGCCATCTGAAAGCCTTGATATGGCATCATCATCTCATCCTGTTGCATCACCATTGCAAACCACAACGTACCAGTTGAGCGTCACAGATGAGAATGGATGTTCGGATCTTGATTCACTTGTGATCACGGTGATCAGGGATTATACATTTACGGTGTCGAATCTGATCACTCCGAATGGTGATGGCTTTAACGATAGCTGGTACATTGAGAATATCGATCACTACCCTGACAGCAAAGTGATGATCTTTAACAGGAACGGACAGGTGATCTTCACAGCCGAGCCATATAAGAATGACTGGGATGCCACTTACGAAGGCTCAAGAGTGAATGATGGCTCCTACTATTATGTTATCACGTTTACTGGTTCAACGGATGTGTTTAAAGGAACCATAACAGTACTCACTGAAGAAACAACTAATTAATACCTCGGACATATGAAAAAGTATTTACTCTTGTTTGCCGGGTTAACATTTGCAGGTTCACTGTTCTCACAACAGATTCCACAATATTCCCAGTATTATATCAACCCCTTCATTTACAACCCTTCATTCGCAGGGAATACTGACTATGTGAACAGCCACCTGATTCACAGGTCACTCTTCCAGAACTTTCCGGGAGCTCCTGTTACCAATGCGTTTACCATCGAAGGTCCTTTGAATGAAAAGAATATTGGTCTTGGTCTTTCACTGTTCACCGATGCTTCTGATCTGATCAGCAGAATGGGTGTGAAAACTGCATACTCTTACAGAATAAAGCTGAATGATGACATGAGGCTTAATTTGGGACTTGGTCTGGGTGTTTCAGATACACGAGTTGATTTTTCCAAAACGATCGTGAGGGATATCAATGACCCATTTATCATGAAGCAGGAACAAAGGAAATTCAATATCGATGCTGATTTTGGTGTTGGGTATTTCTGGAAGGATCTTGAAGTCAGTGTGGCTGTGCCTCAGTTGCTGGAATCAAAAGCTCGTTTTGAAAGTAATGACAAAAGAATACTCCTTCAATCACGTCGCCATATCCTTGGATCTGTGAAGTATAATTTTGAGCTGATCAGCGAAAAAGGAATTTCAGCCTTTCCTCTGGTACTTGTTCGTTATGCTCCAGGTTCTCCATTCAGCTATGATATCAACGCCGTTGCAGAATGGGAAGATAAAGGTTGGTTTGCGATCAGTTACAAGAGTGATTATGCTGTAGGGATCAATCTTGGTGTTCGTCTGAATAAATCGCTGTCTGCAGGTTACACATATGACATCATTACCAGCCCGATTAAATCGTATGCCGGTATGAGTCATGAGATCCTACTCGGATATACGTTCGGAACAAAGAAGGAAACAGTGCTGCCCCAGGATACTGCAACAGCAAAGCAGGATGATGCCCGGGTATCAGAGCTTGAAGGTGTGGTGAGTTCACAGAAGCAACAGATTGATGCGAACAAAGCCGAGATCGATAAACTAAGAACGGAAATCGAAAAGTTCACTGCTGGCACTCCAATGGATACTGCAAAAAGTGTAACTCCGGGAAAATCAGGATTTGAAACTTCCGGCCTTACTGCTGATTTTGCAGATAAGGATGGTAACAAGGTTAAGCCTGGACATTACCTGATCGTCGGTTCATTTGCAAAAGCGGAGAACGCGGATAATGTCCTTAAACGTTCAATTGAAAAGGGGTATAAGCAAGCCGGATTCATAAAGAATACAAAGACCTCTGTTTATTATGTCTATGTATTAATGTCAGATGTTTCAGGGGAATCATTGAAGCCTGATCTTGAGAAAGTCAGGAAAGGAGATGCTCCGGATTCCTGGATCTATCGCCTGGAAGACTAACCGCAAAGCCCTTTCTATGGAGAGGGCTTTATTTTTTAATCACTTTCCCTGTAATCTGTATCTTTGAGAGGATATCAAATTCGTATGAAATTATTAGATCAGAAAGTCGCTGTTATAACCGGCGCAACACGTGGAATCGGAAAAGGGATAGCCCTGAAGTTCGCTGAACATGGGGCTAACATCGCATTCACTTATGTATCATCTGTGGAGAAAGCAAACGAGCTTGAAAAAGAACTGGCTGCCATGGGTGTTAAAGCAAAAGGCTATAAGTTTGATGCTGCCGATTTCAAGGCATGTGATGAATTCATGAATGCTGTAGTCGCAGAGTTCGGAACTGTAGATGTTCTTGTAAACAATGCCGGTATAACAAGAGATACATTATTAATGAGAATGTCCGAGCAGCAATGGGACGAGGTGATCAGCGCGAACCTTAAATCGGTATTCAATCTTACAAAGGCCGTACAACGTCCAATGCTGAAGCAGCGCAAAGGATCGATCATAAATATGAGCTCTGTAGTTGGAGTGAAAGGGAATGCGGGACAGGCGAACTATGCAGCTTCTAAAGCAGGTATCATTGGCTTTTCCAAATCTGTGGCTCTTGAGCTTGGCTCACGGAATATTCGCTGCAATGCCATTGCACCTGGATTCATTGAAACTGAAATGACTGGTGCTCTTGATCAGAAAGTCGTTGAGCAATGGAGAGAAAGTATTCCATTGAAGCGTGGCGGGTCTTCTGAAGATGTTGCCAACCTGAGCTTGTTTCTTGCGTCTGACTGGTCTGGATATATCACTGGCCAGGTGATCAATGTTTGTGGTGGTATGTTGACCTGATCGTATGTCATTTAGCTTTGTCACTGCCTATCCATGGTGGTTTCTGATAGTTTGCCCGTTAGCCGGATTCCTGGCAGCGGGCTTTCTTTATTCGCGTTCCTTAAAGAAAAGCGAGGCAAAGGGGTTGACCTGGTCTCTCTTCGGACTGCGTTTTCTTGCAGTGACATTCCTGACCTTTTTGCTTCTCGGAATATTTATAAGAAAGCAGACCAGAGACATTGAAAAGCCTGTCATTGTTTTTGCCCAGGATGACTCTGAATCCCTGGTGATAGGCAAAGACTCAACGTATCTCAGGAATGATTACAGGAAATCTGTGGAAGCATTCATTGAGAAACTGGGTGATGAATACGATGTTCAGGCATATTCTTTCGGAAGTGATTTCAGTGAAGGTTTGAAGTGGAGCTATAAAGACAAGGAAACGGACTTCAGTGGATTATTTTCAGAGCTTGAAGCACGTTATAGCAACAGAAATCTTGGAGCGGTCATTCTTGCATCTGACGGCATCTACAACAAAGGAACAAATCCCTTGTTTTCTTCAGCCAACCTGAAAGCGCCTTTTTTTTCAATTGCACTTGGTGATACAAATCCCAGAAGAGATCTGTTTATATCGAGGATCGCAGCAAACAGAATGGCGTATCTGGGAAATACATTCCCATTGCAGGTGATCGTTGATGCACGAAAATGCGAAGGAAATAAAAGCAGGCTCACCGTATCCAAAGATGGAAAGATCCTTTACTCATCAGAACTTTCGATTGATAAACCATTTTTCAGCCATACAGTTTCATTGCAGCTTGAAGCGAAGAAAACCGGTGTTCAGCGCTATACTGTAAATGTTTCTCCTGTGAATGGAGAGCTGAGCATTAAGAATAACACTCGGGATGTTTTTATTGATGTCCTTGACAGCCGTGAAAAGATCCTGATCATTGCAAGAGCCCCGCATCCTGACCTTGGAGCAATCAGGAATGCCATTGAAAGTTCACAGACTTACCAGGCAGATGTTCTACTTGCCGACGATGTTCTAAAGCCTGTAAATCAGTATAACCTGGTGATCATGCATTCGATTCCGTTTAACTCGGCGAATTCAAATTCATTGATTCAAAAAATCAGGGAAGCACAAGTTCCCGTTTTGTATATCGCCGGAAATGGCACTGACTGGAATGCAATGAACACATTGTATTCGAGCGTAACGGTATCAGATAACAGGGGAAGATTCAATGAGGTTCAGCCGTCAGTGAACAGATCATTTAGCTTATTCCAGGTTACCGATGAGCTGAGGTCAAAGCTCGAAAAATTTCCTCCCTTATCAGCACCATTCGGAATCTACAGGAGTTCCGCGGGAGTCAATGTGCTTCTGTTCCAGAAGATCGGTATGGTTGCCACACAGAATCCGCTGATGAGCTTCACCGAGGTAAACAACGTGAGAACCGGAATGATCACTGGGGATGGCTTGTGGAAGTGGCGAATGACGGATTACGCCCTGCACGGTGATCATGCCGCATTCAATGAGCTTTTTTCAAAGATCGTCCAGTTCCTGTCTTCCAAGGTCAATAAAAGCCAGTTCAGAATAAACGCAAAAAATTCCTTTGCAGAAAATGAATCAGTTGAGTTCGATGCGGAGTTATACAACGAAAGTTTTGAACCTGTAAATGAAGATGAAGTTGGGCTGGTCATTACGAACAGCGATGGACGAAAATTCCCGTTCACTTTTTCTAAAACAGCCACAGCCTATCATCTGAATGCAGGAACCTTTCCACCGGCAGAGTATTCGTATGAAGCGAATGTGAAAGGGAAAAAGCTTACAGCAAAAGGTCGGTTCATTGTAACGCAGCTTATCGCTGAGCAAACCAATACAGTAGCTGATCATTTATTACTCAATAACCTTTCGGAAGGTAAAGGCGGGTCAATGTATTATCCTGACGAACTTGAAAAACTCTTCAATGAGATCACTGCAAGGAAAGATATAACCAGTGTTTCTTATGTTCAGACAACCATGAGGGAACTGATCGAAGAGAAATGGCTTTTTGTTCTTATTCTGTTGCTGTTCGGTCTGGAATGGTTCATTAGAAAATATAACGGACTTTATTGATGAAGAAAGTAACCGAACGCTTCAGTGATCGTGTGGACGATTATGCAAAGTACCGGCCATCATATCCTGATGATCTGTACAGGTTTATCAGGCAGGAATTCCTGAAAAAAGGCGGACCGAAGTTGATCGCTGACATAGGCTCCGGGACAGGCATTTCTTCTGTCTTTTTTCTTGAAGAAGGTCATGCTGTTTTTGGTGTTGAACCAAATGATGCAATGAGAGCCCGCAGTGAAAGTCTGCTTTCTGAATATACAGGTTACAGGGCTGTTAAAGGAAAAGCTGAAAGCACAACACTCATTGATGGAATATGCGACCTGGTGTTTTGTGCTCAGTCCTTCCATTGGTTTGATGTGAAAAGTGCATTGAAAGAGTTCAAAAGGATACTTGCAAAGAATGGAAAAGTCCTTCTGGTCTGGAATGACAGAAACACGGATGATTCACCATTTTCCAAAGAGTATGAAGAGTTTATAAAAAGGCATGCGATCGATTATGAATCAGTGAATCATAAGCGTATTGACCTGAAGTTTCTGAAGCAGCATATTCCGCAGAAGATTGAGAGCAGAGAGTTTCCTAACAGCCAGGAGCTTGATGAAGAAGGCTTAATGGGAAGGGTTCTTTCATCTTCATACATGCCCCGTAAAAATGACGAGGGATACACTCCAATGGCTGCCGACCTGAAAGAGCTGTTTACAAGGCATAGTTTTGGGGGTAAAGTGACTATAACCTACACAACACGGTTATATTACTTTACTGTCAATGAAAAATAATGCCTTCAGGGCTGGTGAGTATTCTGTAAGCCTCTATTCCCGGCTGGTTACATTTTTCTGCCTGATATCATCGTGCCTCGTTTTACTTGGATGGGCGACAGATAACACGCTACTGAAAACCTGGGATATGATCGGGCCTTCGATGAACCCAATGACAGCAATCAGCATTCTGCTCTGCGGCACCATCATGTTTCTTTTCAGCACGGGTAGTTTCAGGTGGATCGAAATCCTTAGCTGGGCAACTTTGCTGATAAATTTCGTGAACCTCCTTACGCCTCTCACAGGCTTCCATCCTGACCAGCTGTTGTTCACCGGAAAAGTTTCATCAGAAGTGCCGGGAAGTCACATGGCATTTATGACAAGCTTGTCGGTCGTTGTTATATGCAGTGCTTTTACAGGGCTATCAAATGCGCGATTCCGCCTTGCACAGTTGCTGTCGTTAGTTGTTTTTTTTATCAGCCTCACGGTGTGTGTGGCTTACATTTATGGTGCCCGTCCTCTTTCCCTGATTGAGGGATCACCCACTATGGCAATGAACACTGCATTCTCTTTGTTGCTTATTTCGTCAGGAACTGCATCGATGTTTCCAGGACAGGGATACTGTATTCATGTGCTTGGAAGTGGTGCGGGGGCAAAGCTGGCAAGACGCGTTTTCCCACTCTCCATTTTATTTATGGTGTCATTGGGTCTTTTCAGACTTCAGTTCGAAAGTGGAAATCTCAGGATGAATACGGGGCTTGCCTTTGCGGTGTCATTCATCGTGGTCGTTTTCCTTCTTGTGATCTATATGTTTTCGCGACGCATCAATATAGGTGAGGATATTTTAAAAAAGGAAAGGAAGCATGTGTCTGATCTCAACCAGAAGCTGCATCAGAAAAACAGGGAGCTTCAAACGCAGAATGAGGAGCTGGAGCGGTTCGCACAATCTGTCTCTCATGATATTCGATCTCCGTTAGGTGCCATCAGGAATGTTTCAGATAAGATGCTTGACCCGGAAGAATCATTGTCACATGAAGAAAAGCAGGACTTTTTGAATCTCATAAAGTCCACTTCGGAGTCCATGATCGATCGTTCTAATCAAATGCTTGAACTGGCCAAGGCTGCGAGGAAGCAGGTAAAGAAAACTCCAGTGAATTCAGGGTTTATTGTATCTGAAGTCTTGAAGGAGCTGAGAGAGGAATCCGATGAAAAAACTATAGACCTTCAAATGAAAAGTCTGCCAGTGGTGATGGCTGACAAGGCATTGCTGAAGTCGGTGTTTTACAACCTGATCAATAACGCCGTCAAATACAATAAAGGAAAGATCGCGAAGATCATTGTAAGCGGTCAGCAGAAAGGACGTGAAACCATATTTGCTGTGAGAGATAATGGAATAGGCCTTGATATCAAAGGGATCACGCAGCTCTTTAAAGCATTCACACGTTTGCCTGATTCCAATGATGAGAAAGGCACAGGCCTGGGGTTGTCTATTGTAAAACGGATTGTTGAACGGCACGTAGGCCGTGTATGGGC
>JAKFFM010000003.1:0-10229 GCA_036675075.1 Bacteroidota bacterium | reverse complement strand
TGCGTGCTTCATTACACCCACCTCCTTTGAGCCTCTGCGTGCTCCATTAACTTCGTGTTCTCTGAATGCTTTGCGTTCTTTGCGACTCTGCGTGCTTCATTACACCCACATTCTTTGAGCCTCTGCGTGCTCCATTAACTTCGTGTTCTCTGAGTGCTTTGCGTTTTTTGCGACTCTGAGTGCCCCATTAATTTCGTATTCTCTGTGCTTTGCGTTCTCTGCGACTCTGCGTGCTTCATTACACCCACCTCCTTTGAGCCTCTGCGTGCTCCATTAACTTCGTGTTCTCTGAGTGCTTTGCGTTTTTTGCGACTCTGCGTGCTTCATTACACCCACATTCTTTGAGCCTCTGCGTGCTCCATTTTCGCCTCATTCTCCGCGTGCTCTCTATCCACTGCGCTCTCTGCATGCTCCAACACCTCCCAATTCTATCCCACCCTACCTCTCTTCACCCCTTCACTTCCTCTTCCCCTCAATCTTCCCCAGCAATTCCTTAGTATCCTTCGCGTCTTCCCCCATCGATTCTGCAACCCTCACCGCTTCCTTCCCATACTTCTCCGCCTCATCAAGCTTATTCAACCTAAACAATAAATGCGCATAGGTATCCAGATTATACCAGCTGTTATCATACCTAAGACTCTTCCCAGACCACATAAGCGCCTTCTTTAAATCCTCTTCTGTCGACTGCTCAGCACCATATACAACCCAGGCCATGTTGTTCAGCTTATCTGCCTGGATAAACAATGAATCATTCGCAAGCTCATCAGCATACCTTACAAAACTGTTAAAATCTTTACCTGCTCTATAATAGTACACGTTCATCTCTTTCCATCCAAGCTTTCCAAGATCTCTTTCTATCGACTCATGAAGCGTTGTAAAACCAGATATGTCACTGCTTTTTCCAAGAGATAACACATGATTCACATAGCGAGCTGAAATTAAATCCTCAATATCCTTTTCAGATACTCCATCAAAACGGGACTTATTTTCCTTCATGAACTTAAAGCTGCTTGAATTCATCTCACTCAAAGACTCATAAACATGGAATGCATCAGCTGAAAGCCTCTCCTTTTCATCCGCCAGCTCAAAATAGGCTTCTGCTGCGTCTGCTGAACTTTCTCCGGCATTTAGTAAGGCATGAACATAATTCACAACGATTTCCTTGTTGTTTTTATCTGCCTCAAACTTCTTTGAAAGTGTTACCAGCTGCTTATTTGGATCCAAAGCATCTTGTCCATCCTTAATAAACTCCGCAACAGGCTTGCTTCCTCCACTTCGATGGATCAGGTTACCCTGTTTATCAAAATATAGATAGGTAGGAAAAAATTTCACTTCATACCGTTTTGCAAAGTCGATCCCTTCTCCCTTTTCCATATCAAGTTTATAGCTGATGAAATTGGAATTATAGAATTTACCCACACTGTCTGTAACAAAAACATTCTTCGCCATCCACTTGCAGGGCCCACACCATGATGTGTACGCATCCACAAATATTGGTTTGCTTTCAGCTGAAGCTTTGGCCAGTACTTGTTTCCATGTCAGGCTTTCGTTCAGGTTCATGCCCTGCGAAAATGCCCCTAATGAAATGAGCATTGAAAATAGAAATGCTTTGATCTTCATATTGAATAAATAATAATTTTAGTTGATATCGTTGGTTCTCTTCTTAAGCTTGTCTGTAAAATCAGAATACTGCCTGTCTAGCTCTCTTTTCAGTTCACTGTTACGGCGGCTCTTCTCTGACAGCTTCAGTCTCATAAAAATAATTGCGCTCACTGAAACAGCCAGAAGAATATATAGGATGGAAAGCTGGGGATCTTTCTTTTCCTGAACTACATCCGCTGCTGATTCCAGTTTTGGCTTCGTCACTTTTCCAATGATGCCTGCTACAGAACCGTTATCAATCGACATCCTGCTATCCGCCTCTGCCTCAGTTGCAATGAATTGTTCATAATATTGCTTGCTGGCCTTATAGCTTCCTGCATCATGACTAGCCTTGGCCAGAAGATGCAATGCGGTCATATAGAATTCTGTATAGCTGCTGCGCTTTAATTGTGGTAATATAAAACCAAGACTGTCAATCACAACTTGGGCATTTCCATTTTCCAGTTCATAATGGGCTTCCGTAATGAAACTGTCATACAATCTGCTTTCAAGATTTCTGGATCGGATGTACTCACGTGCTTTTAATAGATAAACTTTGGCAATCCTCGTGTTTCCTGCTTCGGAGAAATATTTATAATACGCCATGTTGATAAGTGACGGCATGTTCTCAAGTACTCCTACATGAGTCCCTTCAGCATAATAGAGTTGTTCAGATGCCTTAATATAAAAGAGCACTGAATCTGTTTTATTAAGCCTCGCATAGATCTCTGAAAGCTTAATGTACGTATGTGAGATGAATGCGTTTTCCTTTGTGCCTTCCCTTAACTTGATACATTTTTTCAGGTAAGAAACAGCTAACCCATAATTTTCAGTCGAAGTCTCTATAAGTCCGAGGTTCAGGTTGATCACAGATAGTGCATAATTGTCTTTCAGCTTTTCAGACAATACCTCTGCTCTCTTGTAAAACGTTGTAGCATCAGTGTAGTTCTCAGTCGCAAAGAAGAGGTTACCAATTTCAATAAGGATCCATACAGCTTCGTCTTCGCGGTTGCTTTTGCTCAAGAGATCATACACTTTTGAATATTCGGCCGCTGACCTTGCAATGTCGTTGTTGTATCTGAACCACTTCGCCTTGATCGTATGGAACTCCTTTATGAGTGGCGAATGATCTTTTGTTGACCGGGTTATGCATGCATCAATAGATTCACCATATTCCTTGCCTGTATAACTGCTGAATTCATCATTGATTGTTCCTAAAGCCTTCTGAATTCCGGATGAGTCACCCGTTGTAGAGTACCTGCTTAAAATATCTTTTACAGGTATATCTTCTGCTTTCGCTGACACATCCAATAGAAGCAACAAAATGACAATAGGAAGTATATAGACTGTAATACGTTTTCTCATAGGGCTGGCTTCTTCTTAAAATTAAGGAATAATCTGCAACCATCCGTGTTTATCGTCTCTTTTGCAGTGTTTTATATCTCAATGATTTTAAGGCTCCTCAACTTTCAGTAAGATGTCTCATTCATCTGCTCCAGAAAAAAGGCTGGCACAGAGGTTGAATTGTTCAGTTGAATTACGGATTATGAAAAATGATCAGCTTGAACTAGAGGATAACGTTGAGCACCATAGACTGTTCTGGCGCATTAAACGCGTAATCTGGGTATTGATGCTGGTGATTGTTATTACAGGGCTTTCCGGGTTTACCGGTGGTGGAATTTCAAGTCAACGTACGGTAATAAATGATGGGCTTGCTGTTACTTATGAACGATATTCGAGAAAAGCGTCAATTATTCCATTTCAGATACATATTGAGAATATCTCCTCCGATACCTTCTTACTGAAATTCAACAATGACTACCTCAATAAATTCTTGATCAAGAACATATCACCGGCCCCCTTGTTTACAGTCGCCGGACAGAACTCACGGTCATTATACTTCTTAAAGGAAAGATCTTCATCCAAAGTAGATATTACAATACATATGAAAAGTGAAGAAATAGGGAATGTTTATACAATGGTTGAAACAGACAATGCGAAACTTAATCTTAAACAATTAATTCTTCCCTGATGGATTCAGTTCTTAGAGTAACCTTTATTTATTTTTTTCTTCTTGTTGTGGTCAGGGCAACAGGAAAGAGAACCATAGCTGAAAGTACACCTTTCGACCTGGTGATCCTGCTCATCATCGGCGACCTCGTTCAGGAAGCCATAGTGGATGATGATCATTCTTTGACAGCCTGTGTTGTCATTATTTCAACCCTGATGTTTCTCGAAGTAACCCTTACCCTGATAAAACATCGGTTCAAAAAAGCAGACAGTGTGATTGACGGATTGCCTTTGATCATAGTCGATAATGGAAAACTACTAAAAGACCGTTTACATAAAGCCAGGATAGAAGAGGAAGACATCCTTGAATCTGCCAGGCTCAATAAAGGATATTCAAATATGAGTCAGGTAAGATTTGCCGTTCTTGAAAAAGGAGGCGAAATCAGCATTATCGGGTACGAAAAAGAATAAAAAACTTTTGATCTCCGTGCATCTTTTCAAATGATGTACAAGAATCTATAATCGTTCTTCATCATTTTCAATTCTAGATTTTTTTATAATCCGGCTCAAATGGCTCTATATGGATAAGCACATCTGAGATCGTGGAAAATTGCAGCATGAGCTTATCCTTCACATCATGGGCGATCTTATGTCCTTCCAGAACAGACAAAGCAGGATCTACTTCAACATGCATGTCAATAAAAAACCAACTTCCTGATTTTCGTATATGACACTTCTCCACTGCTTTCACCTCCTGCACGCTCTCTGCTGATGCTTTGATCTTCTCTACAAAATCCGCATACCGGTTCTCATCCATGATCTCTCCCAATGCAGGTCTCATCAGTTGATACGCATTGTAAAAAATGATTCCTGAAGCCGCAAGGCCTGCCCAGTCATCTGCACTTTCATATCCGTCTCCCATCAATAAAGCGATCGAAATCCCTATGAATGCAGCTAAAGAAGACAATGCATCACTTCGATGATGCCAGGCATCTGCAAGCATACCCGTACTGTTATGCTTCTCACTTTTCGTCTTCATGAACTTGAAACCTCCTTCTTTTACGAGAATAGTAGACGCAAGAACGATAAGAGTAAATGGCTTGGGTAACTGATGCGGAGTAAAGATGTTATGAAAACATTCATATGTAATATATACTCCTGAAACAATCAAAAGCCCTGAAATAACGATTGTCGCTATCGATTCGGCTTTACCATGACCATAAGGATGATTCTCGTCGGCTGGTTTATAGGAATAGGATAAGGCAACAAGCAATAAGGTCGAACTGAAAATATCAGTCACTGATTCAATGGCATCAGCGATCAAGGCAAAGCTGTTTCCTTTTACCCCTGCGAAATACTTCACTCCGGCAAGAATCATATTCAGTAAAATACTGAACCAAACCACCAATGCAGCTTTCTTCTTTTGAGGCATTTCACAAATGTAATGAACACGAACACGATTTATTCTCACAAGCGTCAATAGTTAATCACACACCCATAGCCGTGTCTGAGATACACGATTAAGGTTTAATTTTTGAAGTACATGGCAAGCCTATGAAAAGTAAAGCCCATTTCAAGTCCCATCCCATTCATCCAATGCTGGTCGGATTTCCAATAACTTTCTTCTTTGCAGCGTTTGCTTTTGATTTGCTTTCCATTATTCGTCAAGATGACCAGTTTTGGCTCATCGGTGAATACCTTTCAATGGCAGGAGTGATTTCCGGCTTTATTGCCGCTATTCCTGGATCGCTTGACTACTTCTACACTTTGCCCAAAAATAGTTCAGCCAAAAAGAGAGGAACAAAACACGCTCTTCTCAATATAACAGCCATTTCAGGATTTATCATCGCATTAATTTTAAGAGGTCAGGGCATAGCCGGAAATTCTATTGTAACCCTCATCGAACTTTTTGGGATCGTCCTTTTATGCATCGCCGGATGGCATGGTGGTACGCTCGTTTACCGAAACCAGATTGGAGTGGACGTCCGCTACGCTGGAGCAGGCAAATGGAATGAAACTTTCTTCAGGAGTGGTGAAAAAAACATTGATGCCGCATCAACGAATGAATTGAAAAACAATCAGATGAAGCTGATCCATGTTGGTGATAAACGAATTGTTCTATGCAACAGCGAAGGAAGACTTGCAGCTTTTGATGATCACTGTACGCATCGCGGAGGAGCATTGTCTGGAGGATCCCTTATCTGCGGAACAGTGCAATGCCCTTGGCACGGATCACAATTCGACATCCATACAGGAGAAGCTAAAGAAGGCCCTGCAAAAGAAAAGATCAAAACATATATCGTCCACGTTAAAGGAGATAGAATCTACATCGAAATTCCCTAAACCACACTGACAAATTGATATTGATGGATCAGAATAACATCTTGGTAAAACAATTAACCGATCTTCTTAAAGGCGGACAATCGCACATCAGACTCGAAGATGCGTTAGACAGGATCACTTATGAAGTATGCGGGAAAGAAATTTTCGGTGTTCCATATACCATCTGGCAGCTATTGGAACACATGCGATTCTCACAGCGCGACATCCTGGAGTTTAGCGTCGACGCAGGCTACAAGGAAATGAAATGGCCTGATGATTATTGGGTAAAAGAAAAAGCACCCCAAAGCGAAAAACAACTTCAGGAATCCAAACAAAATCTTCTAAATGACCGTGATTCAATGATCAGACTGCTTGAAGGAAATAAAGAAATCCTTCTCGAAAAAATACCTCATGGCACCGGCCAGACATTGATGCGTGAAGCAATGATCCTCGCAGAACATAATGCCTACCACCTCGGCGAAATCATAGTAATCTTGCGCTTCCTTGCTGCCTGGTAAATACTTGTATGCCTATTAACCTAAATCAAACCCACCTACCATTCTGCCTCCTCTAATTCTTTCGTCGCCTCAGCTTGCTCTGCATGCCTTATAATTCTCCCCCTCCTTTGCGCCTCTGCTTGCCCTAAACCTCTCCACCCACTCCTCTGCGCCCTCTGCGACTCTGCGTCCTCTTATAAAATTTCTCTGCGTTCTTTGCGACTCTGCGTGCTCCTTTAAACATCCTTTAATCCCCTCTGCGTTCTCTGCGACTCTGCTTACCCTATACCTCTCTCCCCATTCCTCTGCGCCCTCAGCGACTCTGCGTGCTCCTATAAACATCCTTTAATCCCCCTCTGCGTTCTCTGAGACTCTGTATGCCCTATACCTCTCTCCCCATTCCTCTGCGCCCTCTGCGACTTTGCGTGCTCCTATAAAAATCCTTTAATCCCCTCTGCGTTCTCTGCGACTCTCCTTACCCCCCCAAAAAAAAAGCACCAGGTCCCCCTGATGCTCCTTTCCTAAATCCATTATTTCCCTACGCCACAACCTTCTTCAAAACCTCAGCCATCGTCTTACCAATCACTGCCGGACTCTCCACCACATGTATCCCACACTCACGCATAATCTTCATCTTCGCGGCTGCCGTATCATCAGCTCCTCCTATAATCGCGCCTGCATGTCCCATCCTTCTTCCCGGAGGCGCTGTCTGTCCCGCAATAAATCCAACCACCGGCTTGGTACCATTCTCTTTGATCCATTTTGCAGCCTCAGCTTCCAATGTCCCTCCGATCTCACCGATCATAATGATTCCCTCTGTTTCAGGATCTTTCATTAATAGCTCGACAGCTTCTTTTGTCGTTGTTCCAATAATCGGATCCCCACCAATACCAATCGCAGTGGTGATTCCCAAGCCTGCCTTCACAACCTGGTCTGCTGCCTCATATGTCAATGTCCCTGATTTAGAAACAATACCAATCTTACCCTTCTTGAAAACAAAACCTGGCATAATTCCAACCTTCGCTTCATCTGCAGTGATTACCCCCGGACAATTTGGCCCGATAAGCGTACAACTTCTGCCACGCAGGTATTCCTTCACTGTAACCATATCCTTGGTAGGAATTCCTTCTGTGATACAAACGATCACCTTGATCCCAGCCTCAGCCGCTTCCATGATGGCATCTGCAGCAAACGCAGGTGGTACAAAAATGATAGACACATCTGCTCCTGTTTCCTTTACTGCATCTGCAACAGTATTGAACACAGGCTTATCAAGATGCTTGCTACCGCCCTTGCCCGGAGTTACTCCACCAACGACATTGGTACCATATTCAATCATCTGCTGTGCATGGAAAGTACCTTCATTTCCGGTAAAGCCCTGCACAATCACTTTAGATTTTTTATTTACGAGAACGCTCATTTCTTCATTGATTTACGGCCGCTAAATTAGTTTTTTAAGGGCGGTTTGCCAACTAAATTGGTAATTTTAGCCGTGATTCAAGCAATATCAGCCTTCGCAGGAACAGATACCATCGCCGCCCTTTCAACTTCACAGGGCATGGGAGCTATCGCTGTGATCCGCATAACCGGACCCAATGCGATTAACGTAACAGAATCAATCTTTAAACCCCTGGGCAAGCTTTCTCTTTCTGAAAGACCCTCTCATACTGCTATTTTTGGGAGCATACACGAAGAGAATACCATTATTGACGAAGTCCTGGTTGTCTTACTAAAAGGACCAAAATCTTTTACCGGTGAAGACACGGTCGAAATCAGCTGTCATGGTTCTGTGTATATCCAATCCAGGATCCTGCAGCTCCTTATAAAGCACGGAGCCAGACCTGCACGCCCGGGAGAATTCAGCATGCGCGCTTTCAGGAATGGTAAAATGGACCTCTCGCAGGCCGAAGCAATTGCCGACCTCATAGCATCTCAATCAAAAGCAGCTCATAAACTTGCAATGCAGCAAATGCGCGGAGGCTTTTCAAAACAGATAAATCAGCTTAGGGAACAACTTATAAATTTTGCTTCGCTCATTGAACTCGAACTCGATTTCAGTGAAGAAGATGTAGAGTTCGCCGATCGCACTGCATTCCGACAGCTTATTAAGGAAATTCAGCACACGGTCAATAGCCTGGTAAACTCGTTTGCTTCAGGTAATGCAATAAAAAATGGGATCCCTGTTGTCATCGCCGGCGAACCAAATGCAGGAAAATCAACCTTGCTTAACAGACTACTCAATGAAGAAAAAGCAATCGTTTCTGAAATAGCAGGCACAACACGTGATGTCATTGAAGATGTCTGCATCATCGAAGGTGTGATGTTCAGGTTTATTGATACTGCCGGACTCAGGGAAACTGTTGATACCATAGAGACAATTGGCATCAGCAAAGCCTATGAGAAAATGGGAGCTGCTTCAATCATTATTTACCTGTTTGACTCAGCAGTAAAAAACCAGGAAGATGTTATCTCTGAAATCAACATCATAGCAGAACGCTTTCCATCGGCTCAGGTGATCCCTGCCGCGAATAAGATTGATATTAACAGAAATCAATTTAACACCATACAGGGTATAATTGAGATCTCTGCGAAAGACAATACCGGAATTGATAAATTAAAAGAAAGACTGTTACTGGAAAGTGGAGTAAACTCAGGTGATTCAGAGATCATAGTCACCAACATCCGCCATTATGAAGCACTCATAAAAGTAAGAGAAGCCCTGGATTCCGTGATACATGCTATGAACTCCAGCATCCCTTCCGACCTTATAGCCATCGACATTCGAAGGGCATTACATTTTCTTGGAGAGATCACCGGCCAGATCACTACAGATGAGCTATTAGGCAATATTTTCAGCAAATTTTGTATTGGAAAGTAAGTCGAGTTTAAATTAATTCAGGGTGAGACAAATACTCATTTATCAGAATTAATACAGCTTGACCTTCGGTGATTCGAAGGTTGACGTTCAGAAAAAGCGGAAATAATGAGGATGTAATAGTGATAAAAGAGGATTTATTATATTTGATAAGAGCCTTTGAATTCGAAGAAAATGATCATCTGTCTTCTAAGCAGTAGGTCTGGAAAGATACCTTGCGAAAAACGGAGGTGAATTTGAAATTCTTGGTGAGGATCAATTCTTCAAGAAGATCGAAAGCCTTACAGCTTCTGAAGTCCGTTCTTATCTATACCAATAGAAGATTAGTTCTCAAGTCATCACTCTCGGCTTAGTTCACACCTAACGGATTTTTTAATCGAAAACAGTGCTTTTGAAGTTGCATAACAGTACCTCATTCGATCACTGGATATACCTCCCCTGATGCGAGTCCTCCCTCATTAGGGGACTGCGTATGTCTGGAAGATGTTTATAATAGCAATCTTGTAACCTTTCTTATTTATAGGGGAGAAAATTTGACTGCGGGCAAGAGTGGATGGATATGGCCAGAAATTTTTCTAAAATTTTCTGAGGCTAGATTTATGTCTTACTCTTCTAAAAAGTTTTTTTCTTTCTCGGTGGCTTACTTCAGGTGAAGCTCTCAATCAGCCCTATTTAGCTCATTCGACACTTTAATGAGTTTATACGATCAATTTCCAATGTAACTGCTACTGGAATCTTATAACAGGTATAGAGCTGGTGTATTCTATACTGTAAGATGGGAAATAGAGGCTGATTGGTATATCGGAGGAAATTTTTTGTAATCCTAAGTTTTAATAATGAAGAATGAACTCGACTCGCCTATTAAGCAATTTCCCTTCTTCAGT
>JAKFFM010000025.1:0-154383 GCA_036675075.1 Bacteroidota bacterium | reverse complement strand
AGTGGTAATATTCTATTAATCGACGTTCAATTTGCAAGTCCGCAGTCCCTCCCCACAATGCCTTGCTCCAGACTACGGACATACTCGAGGGAAAGAGCAGGAGAGACAGGACTGATTAAAAACATTCTATCGTTCGTCGCACTATTTCATGCAAGTCCGCAGTCCCTGCCCCCAATGCTTTGACTCCAGGCTACGGACATACGTGGTGATGTGGGATTAGTTTATGCTCCAGACGACATAGTGCATCTGGTGGATTCAATTTGTAAACAATCCTGCCGCATTTATTTTGCCTTGTCTTTGAATACCTTCCTGAATTTTTCAAGCTTAGGCTGGATGACTGCTGAACAATAAGGATTGTCGTCTTTGTTTTCGTTGTAGTAATTCTGATGATAATCTTCAGCTTTATAAAAAGTTGTGAATGGTACGATTTCAGTCACTACCGGTTTTCCAAATACAAGCTGGTCATTTAATTGTTTCTTGTATCCTTCTGCTGTCCTGCGCTGATTTTCGTTGTGATAAAAAATGGCGCTTCTGTATTGTGTTCCAACATCTCCTCCCTGTCTGTTCAAGGTTGTTGGATCATGTGTCTGCCAGAAAACTTCCAGCAGCTCGTCAAATGTGAGGATGCCTGGATCATACGTTACCTGCACAACTTCGGCATGCCCGGTTCTTCCTGTACATACTTCTTTGTATGATGGATTTTTAATCGTTCCTCCTGAATAGCCTGACTGCACAGTGCTCACGCCTTTCAAATTCTGGAAGATCGCTTCTACGCACCAGAAGCATCCTGCTCCTAAGGTTACTGTATCCAATGTTCCTGGAATTGAAGGGGGGCCTGAATGGGTTTCTGACATATGCTGTTCTGATTGATTGTTATTACCTGAGCATGAAACGAACAGGCTTGAAATTAATTGAAATGAGATGATCAAAAAGTTCCGTGTCATGCCTGATTTGGTCTTTTACATTGCAACTGATATTTCCTTATACCATTGTGCCTGTCTCCCAATTTACAATTTATTATGGGCAGTAAGGACATCCCCATTACATCTTCAGTTTCTTAAGATCAAGTGTAAATGCGTTGCGTTGAAATTTAGAATTCCATTCTGTCAACTTTTGTCTCGCGTTCAGCTTACCATAAATCCGAGCACCATCACATCGTCGATCTGCTCGAGATTGCCTTTCCAGCTGTTGAAGCTTTCCTCCAGGATGTGCTTTTGCTTTTCCATGTCTTCTTTGTGAACGGACAGTATCAGCTTCTCCAGTTGCTTGTACTTGAACTTCTTACCCTGTGGTCCACCAAACTGATCAGCATAACCGTCACTAAACAAATAGAATCGGTCTCCTGGCAGTAGATGAAGTAAATGATTCGTAAACTTTTTCGCCTCTTCTCCCATGAACATTCCTACCTGGATCTTATCTGCCTTGATCTCTCTCAACTCGCCATTCCTTACCATCCACAGCGGGTTGAATGCTCCTGCATATTCAAGCGTAAGGTTTGCATGATCAATACAGCAAAGTGCAATGTCCATCCCATCTTTCACGGAAGAATCTTCATAACGCTGATTCAATGTTTCTGTTACTCCTTTATTCAGTGCATCCAGAATATCTGCTGGCCTTTCCTTATTCTGTTCGGTCACGGCCTGCTTGATGATCCCATGTCCTACGATGCTCATCAGAGATCCCGGAACTCCATGCCCGGTGCAATCCACAGCTGCCAGGTATGTTTTATTTTTCCTGTGCTCCATCCAGTAAAAGTCGCCGCTTACAATATCCTTGGGCTTGTAAACAATGAATGAATGAGGGAGGTATTTTTTGAATGTTTTTTCACCCGGAAAGATCGCTTCCTGTATCCTCTTCGCATATCGTATGCTGTCTGTTATATCCTTGTTCTTTTCTTCCAGCTGCATATGCGCCGCTTCGATCATCACTTTCTGTTCATTGATCGCCTTGTTTTTATCCTCCAGCAATACGTTTGCTTTCTGCTTTTCTTTATATCTGCCAAAGATCATCACAGCGGCAAATAAAAACATGACCATCCCGCCAAACATGGTATTCCTGAAGACTTTCTGCTTTTCAACCTCGGCTTTCTGACTGACAGATTCAAGTAGCTTTTCACGTTTCAATAATTCGATCTGCTGTTCTTTTTTCTCATTCTGATATTTCGCTTCAAGGTCATGGAAGCTTGCCTGTGTTTCTGCATTCATGATGCTATCCTTCATCGACATATGATCAAGAAGCATGTGATACGCTGAATCAAACCTGTTCACATAAGCATAGCTTTTACTCAGGTTATACAGGTTTTCCCGAATGTCTTCTTTTGAATCCAGCACTTTGGCAATTACAAGGCTAGCTTTGAAATCTGAAATGGCTTTAGTGTAATTCCCTCGTCGCATTTCCAGGAAACCAATGTTATTCAGACTAATCGCGATTCCCTGTTTATCGTTTTTACGTGACCTGATCTCCAGCGCTTTTTTATAGGCCTCCATGGCTTTTGAATATTCATCCCTGTTGGCATGGATCATTCCAATATTGCTCATGCAGCTTGCAACAGCATCCTCATTCTTCAGGCTTTCAAAGAGCTTCATGGCAAGTGCATAGTAGCTCAGCGATGCTTCCTTGTTTCCTTCTTCGTCACTGATGATGCCCAGGTTTCCATAGATCGTTGCAACACCCATCGTGTCTTTTGCTTCTTCGTTAATTTTTAGCCCCTGAAAAAAATAGGATTTTGCGAGCTCATATTTCTTCATGTACCAGCAGGTAACACCGACATTGTTCAGACTAACCGCAATGGCTTTTTTATCTCCGGAACGCTCACGAATACGTAATGCAGAAAGGTACAGACTCAATGATTTCCTGTAATCTCCTTTATGTTCAGCAACAAGTCCAAGGTCGTCAAGGGCCAGAGCAATCCCTGGCTGATGCTTTGTTTTTGTTGCAAGAATGAGCGACTGATTGGCAAAACTTTCTGCAAGCTTTACATCCCTCGTTAAAAAGTCCCTGCTGATGTCACTTAGTATGTTGATGCGTACAGAGTCGGATGATGCATGCTGTAGCATTGTGTGGATGCTGTCACTTACATCATTTTTGAATGAGTAAGCTTGTGTAGCGTTGAAGATCAGAAAGATATATGCAAGCCAGAGCCTCATGGGCTAAAAATAATCATTTGAACGTGTTAAGAACATTTTCCTGTAGAATCGGGTGTTTCGGGCTTGCAGGCTTAAATCCTCGATACATATATTATAAGACAGATGAAGCTGCTGAGGATAATCACCTTCCCGAATTTCCATAACCCGCAGGAAGTCACTAAATTCATTGAAGATTTTTTCACAATGGAACGTATTTTACTTTTTATAATCGGGCTTTCATGCCTTGGGTTTTCAGGATGTGTCAATACGGTTTATGTCAAGGCACTGAAACCTGCGGATATTAATCTTCCCGGCCATTTTCAGAAAATAGCGGTCGCTGAACGAACACGGCCGACCAAAGAAAACCAGGCAGTGAATATCATTGAAGGTGTGTTGAGCGGTGAGGGGATACTTGCTGACCGGGATGGAGGACTGAGCTGTCTGAATGGCCTTACCGAATCCCTCTTGAAGACTCCGCGATATACTGTCGTACAACCTGCCGGCCTAAATCTGAAGGGATCAGGAACAGCGAATTTCCCTCCTCCGCTTACCTGGGAAGAAGTGGAGAAGATCTGCAATGCAAACAATGCCGATGCTCTTGTGATGCTTGAAGCATTTGATAGCAACTCGCTTATCACCTTCGGCCTGAGGGATAAAAAGGTGAAAAGCAAGGAAGGTGTTGATCAGGTTGTTGTAGAGCATGTAGCGAACATGCGAATGAATATCATCACAGCGTGGAGAGTGTATGACTTTAAAAACAAAGTGATCGTGGATGAATTCAAAGGCACTGATTACCTTGATTTCACCGGAGTGGGAGGAACACCACAGATTGCTTCATCGAATCTTCCAAATAAGCGTGAGGCGATCAAACGTACTGGTTATCATGGTGGATCAGCCTATGGTTACCGCATCGCGCCTCAGTGGGTAACTCTTCACAGAGATTATTATATCAAGGGAAGTCAGCGCCTGAAGCAGGGAAAAAGACTTGCAAGGGTTGGCGACTGGGAAGGTGCTGCGAAGATTTACCAGCAGGCATATAAAAGCTCAAGCAGAAAAGAATCAGGCAGGGCTGCTTACAATATGGCTCTGGTCTCGGAAGTGCTTGGTAACCTGGATGCAGCCAAAGAATGGGCAAAGAAATCATACACCGAAAAAGGCATCAAGAGAGGACTTGCATATTCACGTGCGATCGAACGGAGGATGAGGGATGAAAAGGTCCTTGAGAGGCAAATGGAATCCCAGGAATGATCAGCCGAATTTCGTTGTAGCGTTGCTGATGTAGGTCGCAATTTCTTCAGGTGTAATTTCTCTCATGCAGTGGCAATCATTTGAAACCCTGCAATCAGAACAGGCTTTATCGAGTACAAAGTAAGTCGCCTTCTTGCCGATAGGTGCCCACCTTCCGGGATGGATCGGTCGCATAGGAGCATATAGACCAAGCGCATGAATCCCTGAAGCAGCCGCAAGATGCAGAGGCCCGGTGGATGCAGCAACAAGCACATTGGCTTTGCTTATAAATGTGATAAACTGTCGTAAGTCTGGTAATCCGCAGATGTTTTCGACATGCGGGTTCTGCTTCAGCAATTCAGTGTATCTGCTGCCTTCTTCTTTTGTTCCGCTGATGAATACTTTATAACGAGGATTGTTCAGCAGTGAGGCGAGCCTGATGAAGTTTTCAAGACCCCATTCTCTTCCGCTGCCCCGTGAACCTGGATGAAGAATGATGTTGATCTTCTTCTCATCAGGCATGGGGATGTTCGCCGGGGCTGTCTGGCTGAATTTTGAAAATCCGTACAAGGCTGGAATTTCACTGAGTTCAGGGATTTCTATGACGCCAAATGGCTTCAGCAGCTTCAGGTTTAATTGTGCCTCATGAAGGTCTGAACGCTTTCGGCTCATGGCTACAAGCTTGTTGCAAGTCAGCCAATGGTAGATCCTTCCCGTAGTTCCTATTCGGTTTTTTATGCCTGCTTTTGATGCAAGCTTCGCGATGGCAGGACGGGGAAATACATGAATGATCGTATCCGCACCTGTACCCTTTAATTTCTGAACGCCCTCTTTTAGCGGAAGCTTTTCGATTAAATCGTAATCTAGAAACTCATCGACATTGACACAGCATTCGATCACTGCCTGCGTATAGCGACGACCCATGAAAATGATCTTTGCACCGGGAAATTGTTTCCGTAGCATACCAGCCACAGGAAGCGTAAGAACAACATCACCTATGCTGTCAGTTCTGCTTATGATGATCGTCTCAGGCGTTCTCATAAAGCATCCGGAGCTTTTTATATTTTATGAATGTTGCTGAGGCAGAAAGCTTAGAGATGACAAAGCCATAGTAGCCATCCAGAAATCCAAGCTGTATGATGTAGTTTTTAATAAACCTCATTACAGGAGAGAGATACATTTTCACAAGGCCAGGACGAACACCTTCCTTAAATAAGGCTTTTGAAGCAATGTCTGTGAAATAGCTGATCTGCCTGTGATGGTCATCGATCGTGTAATAGCTGTAATGCAGGATGTCACCTTTCAGATGCCTGATGGTTGCTCCCTGATCCATTTCATACCTGTCGTGTGGATTGATGCCTGTCCAGCGGCCTTTTGTGCTGTCCCATAAACGAAGTTTGGTATCAGGGTACCAGCCGCAATGGCGGATCCATTTACCGCAGTAATTTGTAAGACGGTTCATCGAATATCCATCAGCATCTTTATTCTCTTTTACCTGCTTGATAGACGCTTTAAGAGTATCATCAAGTGCTTCATCAGCATCAAGTGAAAGCACAAATGGATGCTTAGCCTGTGTGATCGCGAAATTCTTCTGCTCGATATGTCCAAGGAACTTCTGGTCTATCACCCGCGCTCCAAGGGATGTTGCGATGTGTTTCGTGTTGTCTGTCGATAGCGAATCAACCACAACGATGTCGTCAGCGATCTCTCTGACCGATTCTATACAACGGGCGATGTTATGTTCCTCGTTGTATGTAATGATCACGACGGACAATTGATGCATTCTGCAAAATTAGGAATTAGTTAGGCAGCGGAAATATCCGGATGAAATTCGGCCGACATTTCTTAAGTTGATAAAGGATGTTAAATAGATGGATGTGTGGTGTCAGGTGTCATTCTCCGCGTTTTTGATTTTTTATAACTTTCGGCAAACTTTTAAAAAAATGAAAAGCAATCACGAAATAGATTATAAGATCATTGGAGAAGAAATGCAGTGTGTTGAGATTGAGCTCGACCCACAGGAAACGGTCATCGCGGAAGCAGGGAGCTTCATGATGATGGAAGAGGATATCAGGATGGAAACCATTTTTGGTGATGGGTCAAAACAGCAGCAGGGATTTATGGGGAAACTTTTTTCTGCAGGAAAAAGATTGCTTACTGGTGAAAGCCTTTTTATGACAGCATACACACATACAGGCATGGGTAAACGAAAAGTGACGTTTGCATCACCATATCCTGGTAAGATCATTCCCTTAGATCTGAGCAGGTTTGGTGGAAGGATCGTATGTCAGAAAGATTCGTTCCTGTGTGCAGCAAAAGGTGTGAGTGTAGGAATCGAGTTTCAGAAAAAGCTGGGGACTGGATTATTCGGTGGCGAAGGATTCATTATGCAAAAGCTGGAAGGTGACGGAATGAGCTTTGTTCATGCAGGTGGAACAATCATTGAAAAACAGCTGAATCCAGGTGAAATGCTAAAGGTGGATACCGGATGTCTTGTTGCATTTACACAACAGGTTAATTATGATATACAATTTGTTGGTGGTATAAAGAACACACTGTTTGGAGGTGAAGGAGTATTCTTTGCGACGCTGACCGGGCCTGGCACTGTATGGATCCAGTCGTTACCGATAAGCAGACTCGCATCGAGGATCATTTCATATGGTACCGTGAACAAGAAAGAGGAAGGCAGCATCCTGGGAGGATTCGGAAACATTCTCGATGGAGACGGTATCTGATTCAGACATATATTTCAAAATGAAAAGAGCCCGGTACATTGTAGCGGGCTCTTTTCATTTTTGATCATGCCCGGTTTCTATTTTACCACGACTTTCTGTATAGCCTGAACATTCTCTGAATCAATCGTTACAAAATAGACACCTTCTGAAAGGCCAATGGAATTAAAGAAGATATTTTTCTCTCCGGCCCCGATCGTTCCATCAAAAATATCAAGCACCTTTCTTCCTAAGATATCGTTGAGCTTTACAGAGATCCGCTGCTGCATGTTTCCTGAAAGGTTGATACAGGTTAGGCCATGCGATGGATTTGGATAGATCTTACTAATGCTGACATTTTCAAACTCATTCAGAGATGTTACTCCATCCACAGTGAATTTCCAGTATCCCTGTGGAGCTGCCATCGGGCGATTCTGCGTTTTACCCGAAACAGCTTCAGCATGAATGTAGTAATAGACTGTTGAACCAGCAGGTTGCGCAGGAATAGAACCATTCCAGTTATAGCCCGCAGTAAAGTTCATTGAAGCAGTAAGGTATGGCTGTGTTGTATCTGTTCTGTAATGAATCGTCGCGCTGCTGATCCCGGAACGGTGACGAATGTAGGCCTCAACTTCATAAGGTGTCGTTGTGTTGCTCGTATTGCTTAATGCCTGGTGTGTGATCATCAGTGGATCATCTACACCAACGGAATGTGTGATGCAATGCAAGGAGCCGCTTGCTGAAATTGTTGCGTTGCTGTTGATCCCGACAATCTTGTAGCCCGGCATGGCTTGTCTCCAGATGCGCAAAGCCGTTGTGTCATACTGTGTGTAGAATTGAGGAATGATCACCGTTTTATTTATAATGGTTGCATTCGCATAAGTCAGGTAATTCCCGGAAGTATTCGGATAGGTATATCCATTGATCTGATCAGGAGGCATAGGGATCCGGATCACTTTATAGGGCGTACCGTAAACTGAATTGAAGTTGCTCAGAACATATTGTATGTTCGCCTCTATCTGTGGACCATCAGCAACGCCCTGCGGGTATTCGCCAACAAGCAATGTTTCTTCATCAAGCAGCTTCATGTGCATGTCGATATGGTGAATGCCATCATAAGGCAGAGTTGCCATGTGTGTATAGCGTGAGATCCCCATCCATGTATCTGAGATCTGATCGATCTGCGATGTCGTGAGAGAGGAATTTTCGTCCAGTGTAAGCTCCGAGCCAAACCCGTTTCCGAATCCGTCACTCATCCAGTTACCGCCTGTGCTGACAAGGATATTTGGTGATTGTGACAATTCATGAACAGGAATATTCAGGCGTCTTCCGATGCTTCGTGGAACTGTATCATCTTTCACTCGTGTTGGCCTGTTATATTTCCAGTCCACCATGGTGATCGAATCAACTCCGGCTTTATATACGGTGTTTGGGCCATAATCTCTTATCCACACACTGTTGCATGGTGCATAAATGAATTTGACATTCGATAAAGGCACACCATAGTTTGTAAGATAGGTCTTGATGCTGGTGGAGTCTGTACTTCCAGTGCATGATGATCCGCAGATGATGTAAACCGGCACTTCAAGTCTTGCAGCTCTTACAATTTCTTTGAGAACACTCTGGTAGCTTGTCCATGTTACGAACAGCGCCTGGATCTCTTCCCATTCAGCAGCAGTACGAACTTCCGAACCTGTAGGTGGTGTGTAGATCACATCCGGTGCAACTGGCACTTCCGGCAAGCCGATGAAGGTCTGCTGTTCGCCCGGAGCGAATCCTTTGGGCAGGAATTGCTGGCCAGAAACATAAAGCCCGCTGAAAAAGCATAAAAGGAAAATGTAAAGTTGTTTCATTTGATCGGAATGAGTGAGAAAAGATAGTCTGTTTTTAGCAGCAAACCAAGCTGTTAGAATGAGGTGCTGATTGATGACTTGTCTGTATCGCTGGCTTTTGAAGCTAGAAATTAGTTACTTCGGGGCCCGCATGAATCAGTATAAAGAGCGACAGTTACTACTTTCCGTTTATATCACCTGGATCATATTTGCCGTGCTGATGGTGCTTCATCACGAGATGTGGAGGGATGAGCTTCAGGCTGTCATGATCGTTCGTGAAAGTGACTCATTCAGTGAGCTTTTCTATAATTCACGTTACGAAGGTCATGGCCCGTTCTGGTTTGTTTTTCTTTTTGTCCTTGGCAAGATCTCTTCATCGCTGGTGTTCATTCAGATCATTCATGTCCTGATCAGTGCAGTAACGGCCTGGTTCATCCTGTTCAGATCGCCATTTACCATACTTACAAGGATCCTGTTGATCTTCGGATATTTCTATTTTTTCGAATATACCATCATCATGAGAAGCTATTCTATAGCTGCTTTGTTGATGGTCCTTGCAGCCTGGAGCTTCACATCGAAATCAAAAGCAGCATTTTATACAAGGCTTGTTTCGCTTTCACTTCTGGCTACAATAACGATCTACGGTGTGATCCTTTCGTTTTTTCTTTTCGTTTATTCAATATGGACTGAAGAGCAACAAAGAAGGAAGCTTTCTCTTTTTATCTTCTATGCAGTTTCTTTACTGCTTTCATTGTGGAAGATGTATCCTCCTGAAGACAGCGGCTTTGCTGCAGGATGGTTTATGGAGGCTGATCTTCAGAAAGCCGTGCATTCGTTTGAGATCATTTATGAGTCACTTATTCCATTGCAGAAGCCCGGTCTTCATTTCTGGGGAACTACTGTGCTGGATGGATCTCCGGCGTTAACAGGCATCAAGGTTGTTCTTTCGGCGGCTTTAATAATCCTGTCAGCTTATCTCATTAAAGAAAGAAAACTATCCATTCTATTTCTCGCTGGTGCATTCGCAGTTGTACTGTTCACGTATATAAAGTTTGAAGGATTTGTCAGGCATTATGGACATATCTACCTCTTACTTATCACATGCCTGTGGATCTCCTGGTCAACGATCAAAGCTTCTGTCCTTCAGCTCAGAATTTTACAGGGACTGCTTGTTATTCATGTGTTCGCGGCAGTCATTCCGGTTTACTACGATCTTAAATATCCATTTTCAGGAGCCAGGGAGGCATCCGATTTTTTGAAAGCACATTCAGATGATCGTGACCTGCTTGTTGCAGATACTGATTTTATCGGAACACCTGTGAGTGCTTATCTCGAACGAAGCTTTTATTTTCCGCAGTCTGACAGATCAGGAACCTATATGATCTTTGATACAAAGCGTGATGATCTCGTTAGCTTCGATACTGTTTTTGTGCGGTCATTAAGGAAAGCAGACCAAGGGCAACGAATACTTTTTGTGCTTGATTACCCCGTGGATACGCTTGAAAATAAAATCAGGCTGGTTTATCAGGGACCTCAGGCCATTGAGAAAGATGAAGAATACCTCATTTACAGCTTTCAGAAACCTTAATGAATGCTGAGGTTACCTTCGATGCCATCATCTTCTTTCTTATCGGAGAACATGGATTTCGCAATCTTAATAAGCTCAACTCCTTTTCCATTTTTTGTGTCCCAGTAGTATGCGTGTTCAGGGTGCACTCTTATGAGACTTAGTTCAGGATCATTCTTTCCTTCAAACCAAGCCTTCACCACAGGAGACCAATGCTCTTCGATTTTATCGCGATCACGGATAACCTCCGCTTTCCCCTTAACATACAGGTATTCTTCTTTTCCTGGATGGGCGTAGTAAAGTTCTGTATCTGATGATTCACGAAGCTCGATGTTCTTGTTGCTTGAGTCACCGCTGAAAAACCATAAGTCTCCCTGTTCATCGACATCCTGAGTTGACATAGGTCTTGTGTGTGCTCCGTCTGAAGACAGATCGGTGGTGAACATACATATACGGATGTCATTCACCAGTTCTTTAAGTTTTGATACAGCCTGCTTGTTGGCAAGATTCTTTAAGTCGCCCATGTTTGTTTTTTATCTGGATGCGGAAATAATTATGCCAGTTAAGCTGACGTTTTTCGAACGTCTTGTTTCCTCGGTTCCTTTTTATTCTTCAGATGAGCAGTAACACTGAGATGCAAGCGGTGTATGTAATTCGCTGAAGAGTGTATCCTTCTAAGTATCTGAATGATACATTATTGTATAAAGTAAAAACCTTAGATTCGTACTTGTCAAAAAAAACTTCTGATGAAGCATTTTTATCTATTCGTATTTCTTGTTTCCTGCACCTTGTCATCTTTTGCTCAATATGAAAAGTGTGCAACGATGCCTGTGCTTGAAAAGCTAAAGCAGGAAGATCCAGCATTGCACACACGTATGAATGCTGTTGAGCATGCGGCACGTGAATGGCTGAAAGCTCATCCGCAGGGCAAAGAGAGAAGCACTGCCACCATCACCATTCCTGTAGTGGTGCACGTTGTTTATAAAACAGCAGCTGAAAACATACCGGATTCACAGATCGTTTCGCAGATTGAAGTTCTGAATAACGATTTCCGACGATTGAATGCAAATTACCCGCAGACAAGGCCTGTTTTTGACACAGTATCTGCAGACACTGAAATTGAATTCTGTCTTGCATCAGTAAATCCGGAAGGCGGCGCAACCAATGGGATCACAAGAACATTGACGACAATGAACTCTTTTGACCCTATTTTCAATTACGATAAAGTGAAAGCGAATGCAACAGGAGGGAAGGATCCATGGCCTGTTGGAGATTATTTAAATATCTGGGTTTGTAACATGGCGGTGTTTAACCAGGTGTTTGTCCTTGGTTATGCGCAGTTTCCGGGAGGTGATCCACTTACTGATGGTGTGGTAATTCAATACCAGCATTTTGGAAATGTAGGCTATCCTGGTTCAGCCCCTGCAGATCTTGGTAGAACTGCAACTCATGAAATTGGCCATTGGCTTGGAATGAGGCACATCTGGGGAGATGACCAGGGCGCATGTGATTCAACCGACTATGTTGCTGATACACCAAACTGTGGAGATAATTCCGGAAGCACCTGCGAGCCGACACGCAACAGCTGCAATGACAGCGGCTCCACGCACTGGGGACAAAACGATGTTCCTGATATGATCGAAAACTACATGGACTATTCAACTGATGCATGTATGACCATGTTCACCAAGGGCCAGAAAGCAAGAATGTGGAGCTTTCTGAACACTGCAAGGTCTTCACTGGCCAGCTCAAGCGGATGTGGATTGAACGCTGGAATCCGTACATCTTCATCCATCAGAATGCGCGTGTTTCCTAATCCTGCAAAGGAACTTGTGACAATAGAGTTTGATCAGGCGGAAGACCAGGTGATGATCACATTAACAGATCTGACAGGTAAGAAGTTAAAGGTTGTCAATGATGAGAATGGAAACACTGTATCAATCAATGTACAGGATCTTTCATCCGGAATGTACCTGCTTAAAGTAGAATGCGGAGAAAGAAGCTCTGTGAAGAAGCTGATGATCGGGCGATAAAAAAAAGAAGCAGGGTGGGGCTTTCCAGGTTAGTTTTGCTTTGATTGTCAGGATGGAAAGAAACGCTACTGAATTGGGTTCTCAGGAGCCCACGCCTGTTCTTCTTTTTTCTTCATCTGCACCTGTGTTACGGCGCATTTTTGCAGCCTGCCCTTTTCCAAAGCGATAGCTGAAGTTTATATTCACAACACGTGTATCACGTTTTGCTGTCCAGAATTCATCAACATTTCCGAACTGGGTATGTCCACTTGGATATGCTTTCCAGAAAAGATCTGAAACATTCAAAGTCAGTGTAGCCTGCTTTTTTAACAACTGCTTCTGAATTCCCAGGCTAAGATTATACATGCGGTTCATCAATGTCACACCATAGAGGTTCTTATGGTTGTAGTTGAAGTTGGCTTCCATGGATAATCCATCCCTGATGAAAAAGTTGTTTGATGTTGTTAAGGTGAAAGATGGTTGTCCTGCATGAATGGAATAATCATTCACGGTGCCTTTATAAATCCCGTAATAGCTCTGGATCCCGGAGTTGGTATTCCACCAGCCTGTCAGTCGTTTTGAATAAGTTAGATTCAGGCTGTAGAAATCAGCTTCATCCAAATTGACAACAGTTTGCACGGTGACCTTCTTCACTGCATCCTGGATAAGCATGTCTGTGATATTATCATACGTCTTGCTATATCCTGCGGATAGGAAGACAGCATTGTTGTATGAGTAGGTCAGCTCCGAGTTATAGGTGATCTGCGGAAGCAGGTAAGGATTTCCTTCGGAGTAGGTTGTTGCATCGATCATCCGGCGGAACGGATCCATCTGCTGATAACCAGGGCGGTCGATTCTTCTGCCTGCACTAAGGTTCAGCGAGTTCTTTTCGTTAAGCTTATAATCCACAAAGGCTGATGGGAAGAGCTGCAGGTAATTTCTGGAAAAAGTGTATCCGGTCAGAACCTGCTCGCCGTCGGCTACAGTTTGTTCAGCTCTTAAGCCGATCTGTCCGCTGAACTTTTTAAACTCCTTGTTTACGTTGATATAAGCAGCATTGATAAGTTCAGAGTAGATAAAGTGATTACTCCTTGAGGTATCGAATTTCATATCCTCGTTGGTCTGATTGTAAAACTTGATGTCACTGTCACCTCTTACCAGGCTTGATTTTCCACCTGCTTCCAGCCTCGCTTTTTCTCCGATGGTTTGCGTGTAATCGGCTTTTGCGGATTTAATATCAAGATGCGCCTGTTGATCACCCTTGAATACATCCTTGCTTAGGAATGTTCCTGTGTGGTCCGTAACTGTATTTGTAAAGAGCTGCTCAGCATTATTCATGTAATTTGCATAGTCCAGATCGACAGTAAGCTCTTTGCCGGTTGTATCGAACTGGTGCCTGAACTGCGTATTGAATGAATAATTGATCCATGAATCTTTTGAGCGGTTGGTAAATTCATAGGCACCCATCTTTGCATTTTCACCATTGTAGATATCTGTATGATTATCTCCTTTAGGATTGAACTTGTTAGAAACACCAGTGGCAAGAACTGAAACAGATGACTTGGGAGAGAGCGTGAAATCAGCGCCCAGACGAGGATTGTGCGTTTCGAATGGAAATGTGATGTAATTGTTTGTTTCGAAGACAGAACCTAATGTGTCATTTGAATAAAATTTTCTGGTAAGCATCAGGTTGTTGAATCCTTTTCGTTTCGCGTAACTGTAACTCATGAAGAGGTTGTACCATTTGCTTTTGTAGCTGAGGTTGGCAGAAGTGCTGAACTTGCTGTAACGTCCCTGGCCGTAGCCTGTTGAGATGCTTCCGTTGAATCCGGTACGCTTGTTCTTTTTAGTAACGATATTGATGATGCCTGCATTCCCTGCCGCATCATACCTGGAAGAGGGGTTTGTAATGATCTCGATCTTCTGAATGTTTGATGAGGGCATGCCTTTGAGCAGGTTTCCCAGATCCTGTCCGCTGAGCCCTGTAGGTTTTCCATCGATCGTGATGATCACTCCCTGACGACCTTTGAGAGAAATGATGCCATCCTGGTTCACCTGAACTCCCGGAAGTTTTTCCATCACTTCGATCACCGATGAATTTGTTTGAATGATGCTATTCTCTATGTTGATGACTGTCTTGTCGAGATGCCTTTCTATGAACAGTTTATCAGCAACTACATTGACTGTCTGAAGTGATGTTGATTTAGGTTTAAGTGTGATCTTTCCAAGATCAGTCACCTGATTTGCAGACACCGTAATGGCCGTACGAAGTTCTTTATCAAACCCGATACCCTGGATCTCGATAAAGTAGTGTCCTTCATTTACCTGAAGGAAAGTGAAAGCGCCGTTGTCATCGCTAAGCTCACCTTTAACAAGAGATGAATCGTTAGCATTGCGTAAGGCTACGGTTGCAAAAGGAACAGGTGCGCTGTTTTCGTCGATCAGGATACCGGTGATATTCTGGTCATTGAATCCTTTTGCATGTGTAGTGAAGGTGAACGTGAGTAAGAAAAAGGTTAGCGCGATGACAACTTTGGCTTTCATAAGGTGAGGCGTGATAACGAATCAAAAGTAGGTCGGTATCAGAAGGTTACCTACACCCATTTTGGGGGATTTATTTTCTGTTCACAGATTTTTGCATTTTCATCCTGAAGATTGTCAGGGATGAACACATCGGGTGAAACAATCAGAATGTAAAAGTGATTGTTCAGATCTTATAAAATGAAAGCGGATCAGATGTACTTACTCTTACGGGCTTTTTCGATAGCTTCTGCTTTTGAATGCACTTCGAGCTTTAGGTAGATGTTCTTGATGTGAGTGCGGATCGTTTCTTTATCTACAAAGAGTGTATCTGCAATTGCTGAATAGCTTTTTCCTGAAGCGAGCAGTTCAAGCACTTCAAGTTCTCTTGGCGAAAGGGGTGTCTGTCTGTTCCTGTGAAAGGAGGAAACAACGAGCCTGGCAATGTTGGTACTCATTGGAGCGCCGCCATTCTCAAGCTCTTTCAGAGAGTCGATGATTTTTGCCGGTGGTGAATTCTTTGTAAGATATCCGCTTGCACCTTCACATAACGCTTTGAAGACAAGCTCATCGTTTTCATAAACAGTTACTACGATCACCTGGACATCCGGTGTGATCTTCTTGATCTTTCCGATCGCATCGATCCCGTTCATGCCAGGAAGCTCTATATCCATCAGACAGATATCCGGAAGATCTGTGGCCATGTTTTTAATGGCATCTTCTGCATTGGAGTATGTGTTGATGACCCGGTATTCGCTCTTCTGCGAGATCAGGGTCTTGAATGCCTCCCTAATGATCGGATCATCTTCAACAATAACGATCTGCCTTGTTCCTGCCATATTATCTGTAGTCTTTTAAAGTAAGCGCGACCTCACTGCCTTCTCCCTGAGCAGAAGTCACAGCAAGATCACCTTTGATGCGTGAGGCACGTTGTTTCATATTTCCAAGCCCGAAACCTGATGAAGAAGATTCAGTACTGAAGCCTTTTCCGTTGTCTTTAAGCTTGAGCTGTATGCCATTTTCTGATCTGTCAATATACAGGATGACTTCAGTGGCATTGGAGTGTTTCACAATGTTTGATAAAGCTTCCTTGAAGATCATGGTGACATTCCTTCCGGTGCCTGGAATCTGTTTAAGATCGCGAAGGTTTTCATTTAGTCCGTCAACATGGAAATGTATTCCGCGTTCATAAAAAACTTCATCGCCAAAATCTTTTATCCTGATGATCACTTCATACAGGTTATCGCTTGCAGCATTGATGGACCATATATAATCTTTGGTTCCATTGTAAAGCCTGATGGAATTGTCTGAGATCACATCCAGCAGCTTTGACGCTTCAGGATTGGCATCAGAAACTTTCATTCTTGTTAATTCAACCAGCATGGAAATTCGTGTGAGTCCGTTTCCAAATTCATCGTGAAGATCAAGCGCAGCGGTTTTCCGGAGCTTTTCATTTTCCTCTTCACGTATCCTCTCACGCTCCTGAATTGCAAATATTTTTTGTTTCAGCTTGGAACGATAGATCATCCATGCTGCAGCACCTGCACATGCAGCGATGATTGTGTAAAACCACCAGGTTTGATAATAAGGTGGATTGATGGTGAATTGAACGATAAGCGGTACAGATGATTCAAGCCCGTCTCTGTTCGCTGCTTTCACAAACAACTTGTAACTGCCGGGTGCAAGGTTCGCAAGAGAGATGGTATTCGTCCCATTTACGGTCATCCATGGCTGTGTTTCATTTAGTTTGTAGATGAGTTTTTTCTTTCCATCGGTCGAAAAATCGATCACAGAAAATTCAAGCTGGATATTATTCTGATCGTGTGGAAGGGTGGAAAAGTTTTTTTCAAGATTATCTGTGATCACATGCTGATTCACTGTGATGGATTTGAGCAGGATGCGTGGCCTTTCTTTGCTTACAGGTAGTTTGTCAGGATAAAAGCCGATAAGCCCGCCAAGTCCTCCGAACAGAAGCTCACCATCTGGAGAAACGTAAGCACCGCCTGAGTTGAATTCGTTGATGAATAATCCATCCGCAGCATGGTATGAACGGAATGTGCGTTTCACAGGATCAAAGCGGCATATACCATAATTCGTGCTGATCCAGAAGTTTCCTTTATTATCAGGAATCACAGAATACAGGAAGTTGTTGGAAAGACCTTCTGGCTTGTAATAATTTTCGATGGTGTATCCGTTGCCTGACGGAACAAGAATGCTTAGTCCTTTAGTTGTCGCAACCAGGATTTCATTATTCTTTGATTCGTTGATGTCCATAACGACATCTGCAAGCAAAGTTCTTTTGTCAGATGGATCATTAACGAAATGATGAATGACCTTCCCATTGCTTACACAGTACAATCCTTTCAGTGAGCCTATCCATAAACGGCCTTTGGTATCAGTGAACAATGCACCGATGGAAGAGTTTGAATCGAAGGTGCCAGGCAGTTCAGAAGGAAATGGAGAAAGCTCGTTTTTTTGAATATCATAGATCACAAGGCCGATGTTTGTTGCAATAAGCAATGCATCTTCATTGTACTCGATCATGTCCATGATATGTGTTCTTGGACTTTTCATGATATTGCCCTTTACAATCTTCAGCTTGTTGTTTTCCACCTTGTAAAGATGTTTTGAAACACCGAGCCAGATGCGGTCTTTGGAATCTCTGTAGATCGACTCAACAGGCCGTTGCGCGAAAAGATTCTCAACAGGAATATGGATGTAAACAGGAGCTTTGCCAGGTTCGAGGATATGAAGGCCGCTGTTTGTTCCACTGTAGATAATGTTCCGGCTGTCTTTAACAGTGCCGAAAAAATTCACACCTCTCTCTAAAGGTTCAGAATGTAAGGTGAAAGAGTTCCGGGGATAGCTATAGCATACGGCACCCGCATCACGTGTTCCGATCCACACATTTTCTTCCTTGTCATCTTTGCTTTGAAAAAAACAGGTGATCGAATTGCATTTCAGACTAAAACGGTTGTCAGGTTCATCGAGGTAATGTTTTTCACGAACCAGCTTCCCATCATTGAATGAATAAATATAGATGCCAAGTCCGGTGGTACCGATCCAAAGCTTGCCATGGTTGTCAATCATAGCACAGGTGATCAGGGAATTGATGTCATCACTTAAACGTTCACTGATTAACTTTCCTGTTGAGGTGTTAAACATGAAGAGATCGCATTTGTCTGAAAAGAAAAGCATCTCCTTAAAAGAGCACATATTTAATCCATGGGTTGAGAAATTGATTGCCTCTACTTTTTTATATGTATCAGTTATGGTGTCTACTTTAAAAATCCCCATGTTTGTTCCGGCATACAAACCAGACGAAGATTCGCACATGGAGTACACGATTACTTTTTCTGAAGTGCCTTCAGGATTTAGACGGGATCTGAAAAAGTTTCCATTTTTATCACTGATCTTTTCCAGGACACCATTTGCATATCCGAAGGTGATATGATCGAATGTCCAGATCCTGTATGGTGAAAAAGGCTTTTCTTTTTTGTTGAAATGTGTATCGCTGGAAAGATGTCTGGTGTTGCCTGATTTCAGATCCATCAGGTCAAGGCCAGAAGCAGAGAGGATCCAGAGTTTGTTATTCCGGGCAGGGTAGAGGTTCATGATCTGGTCGCCCGAGATGGAGTTTGGATTAAAAGGCTGGAAGTTATATTGATCCACCTGTTTACCATCGTACCTGTTGAGGCCATCCTGGGTACCGAACCAGATATACCCTGATTCATCCTGAGTGATGCTGGTGATGCTGCTTTGAGACAAACCTTCTTCAAGCCATACCTGGCGGAAAAATCCTTTATCCTGGGCGTGGGTTGAAACAACCGACATCAGGAAAAGCAGCACGAACGTAGGAATCCGGAATCCTGGCATTTTACAAATGTCAGAAAAAAGTACCTGAACTCACTCACCCAAATTGCGTTAGAGTTTTGAGAGTAGGCAGTTCCAGTAGACAGTTGCCAGTAGCCAGTAGGCAGTTGGCAGGTATCAGTTGCCAGTTGGCAAGGGATGAGTACTAACCTTGTGGCATTTTGGTCGAAACATTAATTTTTGCCAGTTCCAGTTGATGAGTACCTAATTTTTTGCATTTCGTATCCAGCTTTGAACTTTAACTTTGAGCTTTTAACCTGGAAAGGGTACTTTCTCGCGGAATTCTGGTCGTTGCTTTAAACTTTAAACATGGAACCTTAAACCATTTTCAGTTCAATGTTTAAAGTTCAATGTTTAAAGTGGATTTACATTTACCACGACATTCGGGCAATCATAGCACCTGGAATACGACTTTGATGGAGTAAGTCGTATGCGGAACATATGAATTCCGGTCGTGCTTCATGTTGATGAATTGTTTCGTAACATCAGTCCTTACATACTGATCGTTGGAGTGAACTTTCAGAATTTCCGCCTGTCCTGTTTCGTTGATCCGGAAATCAACCCTGACAGTTTCTTTGTTTTTTTTCATTGAGGCCGGCACTGATAGATGCTGACGGATGTTGTTCGTCAAAAGCTTTTCAGGTTCATCTGCAAAAGAGAACGAAGATGTTACTACCAGGTAGGTGAAGAAAATGAGGGATGTTTTCATAGTTACAGGTGTTTAGGTGACGTTTGGTTCGACAAAGGTATATATAAAATGGTACTATGCAATACAGGGTACTATTAATGTGCCAAAATTTTTTTGATCACATGCATAAGACGAGTGAAGGAGGAGATAGTTACAGGTAAGGGGGGAAATTAGTTGGCAGTAATCAGTTGGCAGTTATCAATTGGCAGTTGGCAAGGGATGAGTACAAACCTTGTGGCATTTCGGTCGAAACATTAAATTTTGCCAGTTCCAGTTGCAAGTATCAGTTGGCAGTTTACAGTGGGCAGTTGACAAGGGCTGAGTACTTAACCCCGCGGCATTTCGTATTCCTCTTTGAACCTTAAACTCCAAATGAGTACTTAACTCCCGGCATTTCGTATTCCGCTTTGAACCTTAAACTTTGAATTTTAAACTCCAAAAGAGTACTTAACTCCCGGCATTACGGAAGCCAAAACTCGAAACTCGAAACTAGCAACTCGAAACATTAATAAAGGTAATTCCGGAATGTCAGGTAACTCCAGATGACACGATTGTATTGCCCGATCGTAAATGCTTCAGGACATCCACCTCCATGGTATGACATGATGTTTCCGAGCATGGGTGTATAGAAATCATTGTTGGGATCCCGGTTCGTACCCGACCAGATGCATCCTCCTGCGATTGGTGCCGGATCAATATCAGCAGGTGTATCGCAGATCAGATCCCCCGTAGTCGCACAGTTGGTGCCATTCACAAATTCAATCCCATTGCTTGTTTCGAAAGTATGATACAGTCCGAAGTAATGACCGACTTCATGTACGATCACTCCGCTCATACCGCCCTTTGACATTACAATTAGATCATACCGTGGAGGACCAGGCATTCCAAGACCAAGTGGTGCATATCCTCCTGCATCTGGTGGCTCAAGGATCTGTGTAACCAATGCGATGTTGATCATGTTCTGCTGGCAATAGTTGACTTCAAATTCAGCATGATCCCTGCTAAGCTTCCAGCGATGATATTTATAGGCATACACTGTATCTACATTACAAATCTGGAAAGAAAGGCATATCGGAGCAAAGGCACTGTTCAATGCGCTGATTGCTCCAGCCATGTCACTCATCTGAATATTGGTTTCCCTCAGACTGTCTGTTACAATGATAAAATTGACAGAAAGCGTTTTGTTAAGACAATTGGTTATCGCGGCCGAACCAGGCGTAAAGCTAAACTGTCGTTCGATCTGTGCAGCATTGGGAGGTACGATAGTCCCGCACTTGATTGGTTTTTTCTGTGCAGATGCATAAACTGACAGAAGAGCAAATAGAAGGAGTAAGCCCAGCTTTTTCATTGTCGTCTAAATTACAGTTATTTCTTAATTTAAACTCTATGCTGATTGAGTTGGAGGATGGATGTATTTCTGTATTTTTAAAAACATTTTATTCCATTTGAAAAAAGCACTACTTCTCCTGTTCCTATTTGTTAGTTCACTTTCATTTGCACAAATCACTGCCAGTGATTCCGTAGGATGTGCTCCGATGGTTGGAGTCCAGTTCACCGGAATACCAGGATCAACAGGTATCTCCTGGGATTTTGGAGATGGTGGCTTCGCGAATATTGAAAATCCTGTTCATACGTTTTCACTCCCCGGAACATATAATGTGACTTATTCCGCAACGGTGAATGGATCTCCTGTAAATCAAACCATTCCTGTTATCGTTCACGGAAAGCCAACACCGAAATTCACTACAACAAGCACCCTGAATGGTTGTGCTCCACTGACAATTGTTTTTGATAATCAGTCCGTAGGTTCAGGCGGTGCCCAGATCACAGGCTACAACTGGGCCTTTGGTGATGGCGGTATCAGCAATGCATCAGATCCAACCTATACATATACAATCAAAGGCCAGTATTCGGTATCATTAAAGGTAACCGATGCGAATGGATGTGATTCATCTACTGTGATCACTAATATGGTAACTGTATCTCAAAAGCCGGTTCCTGTAATCACATCATCGGTTGACCCGATCGCAGCCTGTAATCCTCCACTCAGTGTAACGTACAGTGCTTCCGCGTCTGTCAGCAATTCACCGATAGGAAACACGCTCACTTATTCATGGACATTCGGCAACGGAAACATATCGAGTGTTGTAAATCCTCCTGCACAGAATTACATTAATGCAGGTAACTTCTTTGTTACACTGATCGTGACAGACAATAATAACTGTACAGATTCAGTGAAGAAGCCTATTTCAATCAATAACCCTGTCGCCAGCTTTTATGTTGCAGATACCGTTTGCAATTTTGTTCAATTCAGAGACAGTCTGAGCAGCACAGGTATTCAGCTATGGGATTATGGCGATGGAAACTTTGGTTCACTGGACACACACACCTATGCAAACCCCGGAATTTACTTTGTTAAGCTTACGGTAAGCTCAGGTACCTGTTCAGATGATACGACGCGAAAGATCGTGATCAAAGAAACAAAAGCGCAGTTTTCCATCAGTCCAAATTATTCATGCTCACTTCCACAAACAGTGAACATTACCAACACTTCGCTGAATGGATATACATACAGCTGGAACGCTGATACGGTACCTACTGCTTACCAGGTCACACTCTCTTCGCTCACTGCAGCGAACCCAGTCATTACGGTGACCATGGCGGACACAAGTGAATATACCTTGTTTGATCACGATACACTCATCAATATTTTACTGACAGTTACTTCACGACAGGGCTGTATCGATACATTCAGACTTGCCTGGCATGATACACTGTACATCACTACAGCCCGTTATCAACCGGATGTCACAGAAGGCTGCGGTCCTGTTACCGTTCAATTCTCAGATTCTTCCCGTTCACGCGAGAACATCGTTTCATGGAAGTATATTTTTGGAGATGGAAACTTCAGCACCAGCACCACGACAGGTAATGTAACGCACACCTACACAAACCCAGGTGTATATTATCCGAGACTGATCATCGTTAACAGCAGCGGCTGTACGGATACCTCTTATGCCATACCGATCACAGTAGGAGGAAAGCCGACGGCAGATTTTACAGCTAGTCCGACAACAGTATGCGTGCATGAGCCGGTTAGCTTCACCGATCAGAGCACTGCAGGAGCAACACCAATTGATACCTGGCACTATTACACTGATAATAATTTCATTATGTCATCCTGTTTCAACGATCCGAATCCTACCTGGGAATTTCAGAGCGGAACAGGTGCACAGACGGTCACATACATTGTTTGCAGCTATGGATGCTGTGATACGATTACAAAGCCGGGATTCCTGAACGTCAAGGGACCATTGATGGAGTACACTGCAACTATGGATTGCGAAGCTCCAAGTGAATTTCAGTTTGTCGGAAATTTCAAGGATGCAACATCATGGACCTGGAATTTCGGTGATGGAAACGTGATCACGAATTCCACTTTGCAAACCATTTCGCATACTTACGCTGCTTCCGGAACTTATAATACATCCGTGATCGGATTTAATTCAACTAGCGGATGTCTACCAGATACGTTCAACCTTACAATACATGTAGCAAATATCCAGGCTGAATTCACATCTAACTATACAACCTGTACACAAACCCGTCTTATGTTCACTTCCACTTCTCAGGATGTGTACAAGCAGGGGAATAATGGACTTGTATGGATATGGGATGACAACACACCTCCGGGAATATCTTCCAAGGATACCATTTCACACGTATTTACGACACCAGGGGTTCATCTTGTGAAGCTCGTGGTAACGGATCATAATAACTGCCGCGATACCATCACGCATACGATCCGTGCAAGCGAAGTCACTGCAAACTGGAATCCTGATGCGCTTTATGGTTGTATCCCCTGGAATGTGAACTTTTATGATCTGTCATCATCAGATACAACAATCACTGCGTGGAACTGGACTTACGGCGATGGTGGATTCGGCTCTGGTGACACGACGATGCATACTTACACCAATCAAAACGCCAATCAATTTACCGCGACGTTGGTTGTTACAAACATTCTTGGATGTACAGATACTTTAAGAAAAGTTCTGATTCCATCGAAGCCTGTGGCCAACTTCTTTATGCTTTCTTCTACCCAGAAATGTGCAGGTGACAGTGTTCGTGTTATGGCAGCAGTGAATAATCTGGAAGGTTATGCCTGGACATTCGGTGACGGAGGAACAGATACTGTCCAGGCTCCATGGCATACATACACGACACCCGGAAGTTATGCGATCTCACTTACTGTGACCGATTCCATTGGATGTCAGAAAACGAATACGATTCCCGGACTTGTGCAGGTTCAGGGTGTTCCGCAAGTCGGTTTCTATTCATCCGTTGATACTTTGACGGAACGTTGCTATCCATTGCCAGTTGAATATACTGATACCAGCATCGCCAATGTGTTTATGACACGCGTGTGGGATCTGGGGAATGGAAATCCTGTAGTACCAAACCAGACAGTTGGTACGATCTATCAGCAGCCCGGATCATATACAACAACGCTGATCGTTTCTACAACATTTGGATGTCGCGACACTTTATCCAAAACGATCAATGTTGAAGGACCTGTTGCTGATTTCACTGTAGGACCGGCAACGATATGTAAAGGGCAATCGGTTACGTTCCAGATCAAGGATACTTCCGATGTGGCCTATTATCACTGGGACTTTGGAGATGGCTTTGATACAACGGAAGTTTCACCTGTAAGCCATGCTTATAATATACATCCTGCCAATGGTCAGCTTTCAGCAACGCTGGTTTACTGGGGACCAGATTCATCCTGCGCGAATACGGCCACACATATTGTCAAGGTAGAGCAGGTTGTGGCAGATTTCAAAAGAAACAATGAGATCGCTGTCACTGACACTTCACATTGTATTGGCACTGCAGATTTGTTTACCAACAGTTCATTAAATCCAAGCACATGGTCGTGGAATTTCGGTGATGGTGTTACAAGTTCAGCCTTCAGTCCGGCACATACCTATTCGAGTCCGGGAGTGTACCAGGTCCAGCTTGCGATTACAAATACATTGACTGGATGTGTTGATACCCTTAAAAAGCAGATGGTCATTAATGCAATGCCTGTTGTTGCTGCCACCGGTGCAGATACTTGTCAGGGTACACCGGTTCAGCTTTTTGCAAGTGGCGGAGCACAATACCTTTGGACACCTTCAACAGGATTGTCATCGGATACAATCGCGAATCCGATCGCAGTACCTTCCCAGACGACAACCTACACTGTTTCAGTGCTTGATACGAATTCATGTCCCGGAACGGCTTATGCGGTCGTGACGATTGTACAGCCTCCACCCATTGTAATCTGGGATACCACGATCATTATCGGTCAATATGTAGCATTAGACTATCCATCACAGCCAGAATGGATCTACAGCTGGAGTCCTGTTGATTCATTGTCGTGTACAACCTGTCCGAATCCAACATCGCACCCGATGAACAATATGCATTATGTGTTAACGGTAACTGACAGGTTAGGATGCTTTAGTCAGCAATCGATCTACGACATTTATGTAAATCCATCTACATCTCTGGATGTTCCTTCGGCATTCACACCTAACGGAGATGGGAACAATGATAAAGTGTATGTGAGAGGATGGGGCATCAAGAACCTTCTGGAGTTCAATATTTACAACAGATACGGGGAGCTTGTGTTTTCAACGACCGATCTGAATGAAGGCTGGGACGGAATCTATAAAGGAGCATTGCAACCAACGGAAACTTTTGCATATACCGTAAAGGCCGAGACTTATGTAGAAGGCAAGGTAGAGGTGAAGAAGGGGTTTGTGAAGTTGTTGAGGTAGGACAAGAACTAAAACGTTTCGGGTTGCGAGTTTCGCGTTTCGAGTTATGGCATCCGTAAAGCCGCGAATTTAGTACTCATTAGAGGTTTAAAATTCAAAGTTTAAAGTTCAAAGCAGGATACGAAATGCCGCGAGTTAAGTACTCATTAGAGGTTTAAAATTGAAAGTTTAAAGTTCAAAGCGGGATACGAAATGCTGCGGATTAAGTACTCATTCCTTTGCAACCAACTGACTCCCTGCCGACAGCTTAATGAGCATGTAACACAGTAGCGCCTTTTTTAAGAATGTATTCACTGTTAACAAGATAAGCGCCGGAGGTTACATAAACGTCGCCTTCATTTAATCCTTCAAGTATTTCGACTTTATTTTTTGTTTCCATACCTGTTTTGACCATACGACTTTTAAAAAGCTCTGGACCGATCTTCAGCCAAACCATGGACATTTCTCCTAACAACAGTGCTTCTTTGGAAATTGCAATAGTCTGACGCTCTTCTCCTGAGATAGTCACTCTTGCCATCATTCCAGGTTTTAATTCCAGGTTTTTGTTGTCAATTCTGAATTTAATTACCCGAATTCCAGCATAGGGTTCTAAAGATGGTGTGGCAAGATCGACACTGCCTTTGTATTTCTTGCCATTAATTTCTATTTCTGCAGTTTGAATTGATACCTGCGGAATTTCATTTCTGTAAACCTGAGCATCTACCCATAATGTTGAAAGATCAGCAATGGAATACATCAATGACCCTGTTTCAATGTATTCACCTTCTCTTACCGCAATTTCCCGTATGATGCCAGATGTTTCACTGTAAAAAGGAACTGTTTCCTGAATTCTCCTGAACTTCTCAATTTCGATGACTTGTTTTTCAGTAAGGCCAGCCAGAATTAATCTCGTTTTCATAGCGAGTAACAACGCTTTGATTTCCCTGTTATGATTTAGAAAGCTACCACTCTGTTCAATAGCTGAGATGTATTCTTTTTGTGAAGTAACAAGTTCTTCACTGTACAGAGTATATAATAATTCACCTTTTTTTACAATTTCTCCAGGCACTCGCTTTATGAGTTTCTCTACCCGGCCTGGTGCACGAGAAGATATTACGTTTACTTTATTTTCGTTTAATGTAGTGACTCCAAGCAAAACCAATTCCTCATTCATGCCTTCCTGAACTACAGTATCTGTAGCAATGTTGGCAAGAGGTTGCTGTTCTTCAACGATCTGGATTGTATTGGCAGCTGTATCTTGCGCAATAGAAGAAGCTTTAACCAGGGTCATGTTACAGACTGGGCATACACCGGGCTTATCGCTTCGGATCGTTGGATGCATAGGACATGTATAGTATTCATTTGGGTTTACATGTTCGGAATGATCATCTCCTGTGCAGGCAGAAAAAAACCACATAACCACAAGTACAAATGGAATACAAAAAAAATAAGGGCGTTTTTTCATTTGTGCATAAGACTTTCACTATCAATAAAAAAACCTGCAACTTCTGCTATTTCATCTCCTTCTTTTAATCCTGAAAGAATTTCAACTTGACCATTTAATGTATTTCCAGTGGTTACAGTACATGCTTTAAATAAATTGTTTTTTCCTGTGCTACCGGATTTTACCCATACAACTTTTCTGTTTCCAAGGTCTAGAATGCTATTTGTCGGAACATAAATGGTTGTTGTAGCCGCAACCTTTAATTCTGCTCTAAACAGATCGTATAACTTATATGTTCCATCATTTTGAAGATTAATCCTTGCACGACTGAACTGTTGTCCTGTCTGGTAAAATGGTTCAACAAATTGAATTACCTGAGTCAATGTGTCACTGTCAAAATGTAAAAGGACACGATCTCCTTTGTTTACTTTATAAGTGGAATTTATAGTGATCATTCCCCAAACCTGTTTCAAATCATTTATAGTAAATAAAGTTTGCCCTTTATTGATGTATGCACCTTCTTTTATCAGTGTAGGAGTGAAGATTTCCTGGATTGGTTCTGTTTTACTCATTTCATTCATGCCGGTATTACTTTTTACCGGTCCGTTTGTTTGCTTTAATTCAATATCCTCAGGAATTAAATAACCTTCGTACGGACTGTAAAACACATAATTTTCAGAGCCATTTCCATTCTTTTCAATGTTCTTTATTTGCTTTTCCGTCAATCCTAATAATCGTAATTTTCTATAGCTTTTGTTCACAATGGAATCATTCATGTTGATTTTGTACAAAAGCAAATGTTCTTCAACAGCGGTGTTTAGTTCAGGGCTGTATATTTCGAATACCGGACTTCCCTTCCGAATGGTTTGATAATTAAACTTTGTGTGTAATTTTTCAATTCTTCCTCCAACTCTGGCAGCTACCTTATTATTTCTTGATTCATCCGCCATGATCACTCCATGGAACATTGTTTCACCGCCTCTCAACCGTGATTTTATTTTTATTGTTTTTTGTCCTGAGACAACAGTTTCTGAGGTTGACTGTGTGAGTAGCGGCACAGAGTCGCTGGTGTTGTAATGAACATCAGTATGCTTTTCTTCTTTGCATCCGGCAAGTAATATGATTAATAGACAAATGACTTGTATAATGTTCATTATTATTTGATTGATCCGGATTCGAATTCATATTCGTTTGCCAACTGAAGCACCTGCAGTTCTTTATCATAGCGTTCAATTCTCTTCATGAGCATCATTTCCCAGGCATCAAGAAGAATAAACAGATCTGCTGTGTTTTGCTTATAACTGGTTAGTGCTGTTTCAAAATTTGTTTGATAAGCTGGAATAATTGAAGTCTTGAAATTTTCCAATTGCTTTTTCTCGTTGTTTAACATGATCAGCTTTTCGTTGCTCATTCTTTTCGTCATCAGCAGCATGTTCTTTTTTTCTTCCCGCATTGATTCAATTTCAAATTCCATTGAAGAGACTTCACTTTTATACATACCTGAGCTCCATGGAACTATTGGGATTGTCACCATACCCATTACAGACCATTCAGGATGCATTTCGAGCATCTGCATATGGGTCACTCTTAATCCGAAATCTGGCCGTGAAGTTTTACTCATTAATTTTTTATTCAGTTCCATCGAACGAATGTTACTTTCCATTGCCTCAATATCTGGTCTCCTGAGCAGATATGATGAATCTGGCAAGGCGAAATCTGGTACAGTGATCATTGTATCGATCCTGAAATTGGTATTGATGTTTCTGCCCATCAACGTATTAAGTCCAAGGTTGCTTTCTGATATGATGGACTCTAGCATAAGTTTCATGTTTTGAAGCTCTTTTTGTCGAGCCTTTGCTTTGAAAACGGTGCTTAAAGGAGCCTGATTATAGGTATATCCGGCTTCCGCTGTTTTGATGAGCAGTTCCAGTAAATGTTCCGCTTCTTTAATAAGCTTAATTTTCTGCTCAGAGATGTAACGTTTGTAATAGAGCTGTCGGATTTCTCTTACCACCTGATTCCTTTGCCAGGCCTGTTTATTTTTTTCAAGTTCAGCGAGTGATGACTGGTATTTTTGTTTTGCCTTGAGTTTTGAAGGATTGATGAACATTTGTTCTGCCATAAACATGATGGCAGATTCTTTCGGCTCTGCATTCATACCATCAGTCATTTTTGAAGTTCCGGAGTTATAAGGGAACTTATCCAGTCCTACAGCAAAGGTTGGAGGCATTAAACTTTTTGCACCTTTCGCCAGCTCCTCTTTTGACTTTATTTTTGACTGATAAAGTAATATTCCTGGATAGTTTTTTTCTGCAACGCTCAGAATATCCTGTATGGTAAGAATGCTATCCTGTGCCTGTATACCCGTTGTGATACTGATCAGGATGATTGAGAGTAACATTCTTTTCGGCCGGATATTCATGTTATTCTTTAATTTCGAGTGTGGTCAGTGTACCATTCCTTTTTAGTTCTTTTTCTTTGATCAGATAGTACATCACAGGCAGTATAATCAGGACAAACAATGTTGATGTAATTAGTCCAAACACAAAAGGAATGGCAATTGGTTTCATCACATCGCTACCTGCTCCTGCTGCAAAGAGGATTGGCATAAGTCCGATCATATCAGCCAGGACTGTCATGAGTTTAGGCCTCACTCGTAATACAGCCCCTTCAAAAACAGCATCTTTCACATCTTCATTATTGATTGCCGAGTTGTCCTTTTTTTTCTTTTTGGCCATTCTTTGAATTGCCTCATTTAAATAGACGATCATCAGCACACCAGTTTCAACAGCAATACCAAAAAGTGCAATAAATCCCACTGCAACAGCCACGGAAAAATTGACATTAAAAAAATACATGGAATAGACTCCACCGATTAATGCTACAGGTAAGCCTGATAGAACAATAGCCATTTCGGTGGCAGACCGGAATGTAAAGTATAATACGATTGCAATGATTAGTAATGTGAGAGGAATGATAATCCTTAGTCTGTTTTGCGCTCTAACCTGGTTCTCATATTGTCCGCTCCATTCAATAAAGTAACCCTCTGGTAATTTTTCAAAAAGATTGTTGATCCTTTCTTTTGCATCATTGACAACACTGCCCATATCACGACCTCTCACATTAAAGAGAACCGTTCCACGCAGCAATGCATTCTCAGACGTGATCATAGCAGGTCCTGTAGAGACATCTATATCTGCGACTTCAGATAACGGAATCGTACCAGATGACGAAGTTTGAACAGGGATTCTCTTTATCTCTGAAAAATCATTTCTGAAATCCTGGCCCAGGCGTAAGGCCACACTAAAGCGTTGCCTTCCTTCAACCGTATTTGTTAGTACCATGCCCCCAAGGGCAGACTCAATGACCATATTTACATCATCTACACTTAATCCATACCTGCCCAGCTTGTCTTTTCTTATCCTGATATCAAGGTACTTTCCACCAGACAATTGTTCTAGATACAAGTCTGCAAGTCCTTTGGTTCCTATCAGTGCCTGTTCAATTTTTCTGGATATATCATATACAGTATCCAGATTTTGTCCATACACTTTTATCCCAACATCTGTCCTGATACCAGTTGAAAGCATGTTGATACGGTTTATAATTGGTTGAGTCCAGCCAAGTGTAACACCGGGTATGCTTACCTTCGCACTTAGCTCCTCAATAAGTTTTTCTTTAGTCATTCCTTCACGCCATTGATCACGTGGTTTGAGAAGAATGATCGATTCAATCATACTCATTGGAGCGTTGTCTGTAGCTGTTGATGCCCGTCCTGCCTTGCCAAGGACATTCTCAACTTCAGGAACACTCTTAATTAACCGATCCTGGATCTGAAGAATTCTTTTCGCTTCTGCATTAGAAATATCAGGAAGTGTCACGGGCATAAAGAGAAGTGAACCTTCATCGAGCGGTGGCATAAACTCCGTACCAAGCCTGACGATAAAAGGAATAGAACCTAGTACTATGACAAGCGCAATACCTAACGTGACTTTTTTATACAAAAGGCATGATTTTATCACCGGGCTATAGATGCTGATAAAGAACCTGGTGATAACATTTCTGTTTTCCGGAACCAGTTTACCTTTTATAAGGATCCTCATCATCGCAGGCACTATAAACAGCGCGACAATTGCAGATCCTATCATGGTGAAAGTTTTTGTAAGGACAAGCGGAGTAAAAAGTTTCTTTTCCTGGCCTTCAAGGAATGCAATCGGTGCAAACGAAATGAGCGTAATCAGGATTGAAAAAAACACAGCACGCCCAACAGTCCTTGATGAACGTTCAATGATCGCAATGCGTTCCGTGTTTGAAATTTCGTTTGTATGACCAATTCTATCCCGTTCCATTAGTCTTTTTCTCCTGTAACAGCCCTGGTAAGCTCACGGTACGTGTTCTCAGTCATCACGATTCCTGCATCAACCAGGTCACCAATCGCCAGTGCTATCCCGCCTAATGACATGATGTTCAGATTTACATTCAGAAGTTTCATGAGAATAAATCCAATGAACACAGACAAAGGAATCGTAAGAATAGCGACAGTAGCGCTTCTTACATGAAACATAAATAAAAGCACCACAAGAGAAACAATGATGATCTCCTCAATAAGTGCATCTCTGAGTGTGGCAATCGCAGCATCTATTAAATTCGACCGGTCATACGCGATCTTAAATGTGACACCGTCAGGTAGTCCTTTCTGAACTTCCAGCATTTTTGCTTTGACCAATCCGATAACTTCTTTAGCATTTGCGTTATACCGCATAACCACAATACCACCAACGACTTCACCAAGACCATTCTCTTCTGTGATGCCGAGCCTAACATCTGGCATCAGTTGCACTGTGGCAACGTCCTTTATGCGAACAGGTATTGATTTATCTGATCTTAATGGAATGTTTTCAATTTGAGAGATGTTTTCTATGTATCCGAGTCCACGGATCATGTATGAAGAGTTGTTCATTTCAAAAGTATTCCCGCCTACATCACGATTATTCGTTGAGATGGCTGACGCTACTAGGGAAATCGGAATGTTGAAATAAACTAGCTTGTATGGATCTATTGTTACCTGGTATTGCTTTTGAAAACCACCAAAAGATGCTACCTCGCTAACACCTTCCACATTCTGCAACCCGAGTTTAATGTACCAGTCCTGCAAAGCCCGCAATTCAGCAAGATCATATCCCGGAGCATCAAGAGTGTACCAGAAGATATGACCAACACCAGTACCATCAGGACCTAAAGTAGGAGTGGTACCTTCCGGTAAAAAGCGCTGTGCATAATTGAGTCGTTCGAGCACTCTGCTGCGGGCCCAATAAATATCAGCATCATCATTAAAAATGATAAAGATGAAACTCATTCCGAACATAGAATTGGCACGAATAGCCTTTACATTTGGGATACCCTGCAAATTAGTTACAAGAGGATAGGTAATCTGATCTTCTATGATCTTTGGATTTCTACCCATCCATTCGGTGTAAATGATGACCTGATTTTCTGAAAGATCAGGAATGGCATCGACAGGGGTATTGCTAACAGACGCAATTCCACCGCCAACAATCAATAAAATGCCAATCCACACAAAAAACCTGTGGTGTAATGACCATGATATGATACTTTCAATCATAAATCAACGGGGTTCTCCCACATCATTTTTAACTTTTGGTTGTATCTGCAGCAGATCCTTTTTCTCTTTTTTCAAGTTTCATGTTACATTTCGGACAATTGCCTGGTTCGTCTGAAACGATCTCAGGGTGCATAGGACAATAGTATTCGACATTGGCTTCAGCATTATTTCCGCATGAAGAAACGATGGTAGAAATACCAACCAATAATGTCAGGAAGAGGAAAGTTTTTTTCATAAGAATGGATTTTGAAGCTCTGGATGGAAAAAACCATGCAACTAAAAAATACATCACAAAGAAATAAGCAGTAACCTTGGAACAGAATGATGCAGATTAGTTATAACTACTGACATATATCATAGGCGACTAATCATTAGAGGTTTAAAGTTCAAAGTTTAAAGTTCAAAGCGGGATACGAAATGCCGCGAGTTAAGTACTCATTTGGAGTTTAAAGTTCAAAGTTTAAGGTTCAAAGTGGAATACGAAATGCCGCGGATTAAGTACTCAATTGGAGTTTAAAGTTCCAAGTTTAAAGTTCAAAGCGGAATACGAAATGCCGCAAATTAAGTACTCATCTTTTGGCTACTGGCAACTGGAACTGGCAACTGAAAAAGGTTCGCGTTTCGAGTTTGGGCATCCGTAAAGCCGCGAATTTAGTACTCATTAGAGGTTTAAAGTTCAAAGCGGGAAATGCTGCGAGTTAAATGCCTAAGCCCTTGCCAACTGCATACTTAAAACTACCAACTGATCGAACTTTCAATCGTACTCAACATGCTCACCATCATTGATGATGGTTGTGCGTTCAATGGTACCGAGGACCTTGAACTCTGTGCGGCGATTCTTTTCGCGGTTCTTTGGATTATCACTGCCGTCAGAATTTCTGTTTGGAAGCAATGGCTTTGATTCACCATAGCCTGAGGCAACCAGTCTATCCTTTTCAATTCCCTGACTGATCAGGTACTTCACCACACCTTCAGCTCGTCGCTGTGAAAGGTTCTTGTTATACGCATCTGTTCCAACATCGTCAGTATGTGAACGTATTTCAATCTTGAGCTGCGGGTTTTCTTTCATCATTGAAACAAGCGTAGTGTCCAGAGCATTTCGTGATCCAGGTGTCAACTCATATTTGTCTGTTTCGTAATAAACATTGTCAAGCCTCAAAACATCTTCAGGTAAGGAGGTGATCGTTTGATTCTTTTCAATCCTTGTACTGGTGGTTATATTCCGGGTATCCAGTGTAACCAGTTTGTTCAGAAATCCTTTTTTCTCAAATCCTATCTTATACAATACACCTGGCTCAAGTGCCATCATGTATTCTCCTTTTTCATTTGTTTCTGTGGTCTTGACCAATACTGGCTCTGGTTCACGTTCGTCAATGATATAGAGTGAGATCTTTGTACCTGGCAGGAATCCGGTTACAACACTGTCTTTTGTGCTGGACACCGTTCCGATCACATCTACCTTAACATACTCAAGCCGCTTGTATTCATAAATATCATCGCAGCAGCTTCCTGCCTTCAAAGTATATGTTCCAGGACGGTTCGATGTAAACACTCCTCCCTGGCCATTGGATGCTGAAGTAAAGTAAAGCTCATCATAGGATGAATTGATAGGAGAGGTGAGGTTTTCAGGAAGCGTGAATTTTCTGTATTCTCCACGTGACCTGAAGATGTCAAGTCCTCCGATACCAGGCCATCCGTTTGAGCTGTAATACAATGTCCGGTTTTCATTGTCATACCAGGGTGTCAGCTCATCATTGACAGTGTTGACCTTGTTTCCGGCATTTTTAGGTGTCGTATAGGTTTTCTTTTTTGGGTTGAAAGTGAAATACCAGATGTCATGCTTTCCGACACTTCCTTTTCTGTCTGAAATAAAATAGACCACTTCAAGGTTTTTGACAGGATCTATGGTAACTGTTGGCTGTGTAGATGTGTACTCCGGAATGTTAATGTTTTTATTCAGTTTTTCAGGCACTGACCATCCTTCACCTTCTTTGACCGACAGGTAAAGAGCACAGATCATTTTCCCTTTCCAGTTCTTCGCGCATCGTGATACATAGAATCGCTTTCCGTCAGGTGACAAAGCGCCGCTGCTTACATTTTCCTTTTCACTGTTGAAAGGTCCGCTGAATTCTCCATTAAAATTCCAGTCATCACCCTGCTTTGATGCAAGGAAAAATTTCCGTGTGTTGGCAGAGGAATCAGGTGTTTCAAACACTTTTCCGGAAACTCTCATTGATGTATAAATGATCGTTGAGCTGTCAATGAAAACAGGAGATCCTTCGATATGAACTTTATTGATGGTGCTATCCAGGTGTGTGATCGCGATCTTGCCCAACAATGGCTTTTTGTCTTTTATGGAATCACAGCCTGCAATCTCATTCTTTGCAAGCTTTGTGAACGTTCTCAGGTCATCTTTTCCTGAAGCAAGTTTTCTGAATTTTGTAAAGTTCTCCTTTGCAGATTTACAGTCACCCGTCATCTTCTGCATCTGGGCAAGGTAGAACATCGAAAGTTCATGTTCATTCCCGCTTAATTCAAATGATTTCGAGAACCATGTTTTTGCATTTTCATAGTCACGGTTCATCCTGTAAGCATCAGCAAGTGCATATGCAGCTTTATACTTGCCCGGGCGTAATTTGAGGTAACGCTCGTAATACATGGATGCTGCCGAATAATCTCCCTGGATCAATGCATTCTTTCCGAAGTTCTTAAGCTGTGAAGGTTTAAGAAGCTTTACTGATGTAGAATCATGCATTTCATCCTGTGCGCTGATCGTGAAAGCTGCAAGGTTCAGAATGATAAATAAAAGCTTAATACCTCTCACAAGGAACCTCCGTTTTCTTTAACCTGGTATTTAAAGCGGTATAGATAAATGAAACTTCAAATCCGCCTCTGTAGGATGTAGCCGTATGTAGGGTAGAAGTGTTCAGGTCATAACTCAGCCCCACTTTATATGATTTAAGTCCATACCCGAGATACACCTGTCCTCCATCTGATTCACGCTTGATGCCTGTTCTCCAGAAGATACCTCCTTCAAGGAAAGATGGCGATGTGCCTGCAAGCTTATATTTTCCTATGACTCCTGCCAATGTTTCATGGGCTTTTGCGAGTTCAGCGACCATTGCAGAAGGCTGGACTGAAAATTTATCATTTAACGGATGTTCAAATGAGGCGGTGAATAACTTCTTCGGCTTTAATGTAAAGTTTCCAGTGAAGGATTCATTTGGAAAGTTAATGTGGAAGAATGCAGCTGAGAAATTCAGGATATTCTTTTTCAGTTTGTATTGCACGGCACCACCAATATTCAGATCGATATATCCAAGGCTTTCCTGGAGTGATGCTTCATTGTTTGGAAGGGTCTTGTCAAAATAACCCGTGTTCCAGTTGAACTGATCGTGGAATGTTTCATCAGGTGGAACGATCTGCTTGGATACATAACCTCCCTGAATACCTCCGCTGATCTTAAGCTTGTTCAGCTTCTTATGATAGCCTACAGAAGCAAGAAATTTCATGACCTTAAGTGTTCCAGCTGAACGATCATTTATAATGATACCACCAGCACTTAGATTTTCATTGAAGAGATAGATCTGTCTGTCGAAAGAAAGGGATTGTGTCAGGTAAGGCCTGTCGATCTGCTTCCACTGGCTTCGGTAGTTGCTGGCAATTCTCCAGTCGCCATCAAAGTTTCCTGTGTTCGACGGGTCGGTAGTAAGCGGGCTATTAAAAAACTGTGTAAAATGAACGTCCTGGGCTGAGGATGTACCAGCAACGAATAAGGTGACTATTAACAGGAAGTAATTTCTATACAATGCCAGGCTTTCTTATCAGACAAATATAGAAAAATCCCGTTCGCTGTTAAAGTCCGTGCTTGCTTGGAGGTTCCGGACTAACAGTATTTTGTTCATTGGCATTCTCGTGTGTGGATGTATCGGATTTCTGAACGTTATTCCGTTCGGTTCCTTCAACACTTCGAAGCTCGTCGCTTGCAGGCTGATCCGGATTTTTATTATCTGCACAGGAGGCCAGTATAAAGACCAATGGAATGAAGGCAAGTTTTTTCATGATGATTTTTCAGAGTCATCATAGAAAATCATACCATTAAAGGAATACTTCTTTTACAATGACATGCACGACTTCAAACAGAATCAGCGCGATGATGATAATTTCAAGCAATGCACTTTGACGGGATTCTGCAAGTTCAATAAAGATCCCCAGGTTTGATTCGATATTCTTTATAATATACTCCAGCTCCCTGAAACGTGTCTTAATGTCGAAAGTGTTGTTTAGCCCGTCATACACATAACTCAGCTGCTCGTTTTCCCAGATTGAAGGCGGACTGTCAATGACATATAGGTCATCGATGATCCTGTTTTTTGTATTCAGTGTTCGTCCAATGAATTTGAGGATGTTTTTGCGGCTGGATTTTAATTTTCCCAGCTGTTCAAGTTGAGTTGCGAGCTTGACAGTTTCTTCGAAGATGGCTCCGGCTTTGTCCATATAGAAATCGAGCGCGAGAGATTGAGCAACCTGAAGCATCGATACCCGGATGATTCCAGCGTTTAGTTCCGGAACAACCAGGTGGTTGTGTGAAAATGTGATCTTCTCATTTGGTTTTACCTTGATCATGAAATCTTCAAAGACCTCCGGAAGTGGATTGACCGCGTAAGGTTTGGCAGCCTCAAGGAAAGTGTTTTTGTTAGATTCCGTGATGTTTGCAAAAACGATGATCCCAAAACTCAGTATATATACATAGCCTTCATCTTTTTTATAAAACAGCTCATAATTCGAGCTGTAAGCCGGTTCAATACCCAGATGGGTCCGGATTTTCTTTATTGTTAGGTTTTCAGCGATCTGGTATGCGATGATCCTGGTTTCGTCATTACCCATAAATTCTTAACATTCAAATATGTACCGAAAATAAAATCTTCAAATATTAAAACATTATTAATTTTACAACGTAAAAAAGTCCGGAACGGTAAAAAACCAGTCTGATGAAAAACCTTTACATCAACATCTTGCTCTTCAGTGCATTGCTTGTGTCTTGCACAAAAGAGGAAAAGAACACTGTCAGGGTCATTTCCCAGGGTAACCAGGAAAATTTTCAACATTTTGTCCTGAATGTTTCATCTGTCCAGCTTAATTACGAGACATCAGAAGGCAAGGCTTTCTGGTATATCATGGACTTTCAGGAGGGAATGGAAGATTTTGCGCGGGACGACCAATGGCTCTTAGGTTCAAAAAATGATCTCCCCGATGGCAGGATCAAAGAACTAAGGATCGTGTTAAAAGACAGTAACTATTTTGTTAAGGACGGGGTTCGCGAGACCTTCGAAAATAAAGGCATGGACAAGATCATCGCTGTCGATCGTCCGGTTGCAGGTGAGAACATCGATCTTAACATCAATATTTCCCTTGAAAAAAGTATGATTGAAAGAAGCAGGAAGTATTACCTGTCTCCTGAAATCTCTGTTAACTAAAGAAGTCCGTCCTTCATCACCAGCTTTCTGTCTGCCATGTCGGCCAGCTCATTGTTGTGTGTAACGATCACAAAAGTCTGATCAAGTTTCGCTCTAAGGTCAAAAAACAAGTTGTGCAGGTCTTTCGCTGTTGCTGAATCCAGGTTTCCTGAAGGTTCATCAGCAAGCACTACTGCAGGCTCATTTACAAGCGCTCTTGCAACCGCCACGCGCTGTTGTTCTCCTCCCGAAAGCATGGATGGTTTATGGTCTTTTCTGTGAGAAAGATTAAGCATTTCAAGAAGGTCTGCTGCTCTTTTTTCTGCAAGATTTTTCGGCGTACCAGCGATGAATGCGGGGATGCAGATATTTTCCAGCGCTGTGAATTCGGGTAGAAGGTGGTGGAACTGAAATACAAAGCCAACGTTCGTGTTACGGAAATGAGCGAGCTGTTTTTCTTTAAGTTTCAGGATGTCTATATCATTAATGATCAGTGTACCTGCCTCAGGAAGATCAAGTGTACCAAGGATATGCAGCAAGGTGGATTTCCCGGCTCCTGAAGCTCCAACGATAGAAATGATCTCACCTTTTCTGACTTCAAGATTTACGCCCTTTAGCACCTTCACTCCGCCTGCATACGATTTGGTAATATCTTTCGCTGTTATGATCATAATAAAAGAGCACAAATGATTCGGTTCGCCCTGTTCATGCGAAGTTAATAAAATAGAGCCGGCGTTTTTGAAATTGCGGTTTCAAAAGGCTACTTTTGTCCGGCTTTCCACAAAATATATCTATATGAACATTCACGAGTATCAGGGTAAATCGATATTGAAAAGTTATGGTGTTGCAGTCCAGGAAGGTATTGTGGCGGATACACCTGAACAGGCAGTTGAAGCTGCTAAGGAATTACAAAAAACGACCGGCACCGGCTGGTGGGTTGTTAAAGCTCAGATCCATGCTGGCGGACGTGGTAAAGGTGGAGGCGTTAAACTCGCAAAAAGCCTTGATGATGTGAAAGAAAAGGCATCCCAGATCATCGGTATGCAGCTGATCACTCCTCAAACCGGCCCACAGGGTAAAAAAGTAAATAAAGTGCTGATCGCTCAGGATGTTTATTATCCGGGTGAATCAAAGACTTCTGAATTCTATATGAGCGTGCTGCTTAATCGTCAGACTGGCAGAAACATTATCATGTACAGCACAGAAGGAGGGATGGATATTGAAGAAGTAGCACACAATACACCTCATCTAATTTTCAAGGAGGAAGTTGATCCAAGAGTAGGTCTTCAGCCTTTCCAGGCTAGAAAGATCGCTTTTAACCTTGGTCTGGAAGGTGAAGCTTTCAAGCAGATGGTGAAATTTGTTTCATCTCTCTATAAGGCATACAATGAATCAGACTCAGCCATGTTCGAAATCAATCCGGTGCTTAAAACATCTGATAATAAGATCATCGCTGTGGATGCTAAAGTGAATATTGATGACAATGCACTTTACCGACATGCTGATTACGCTGCGATGCGTGATGTCACTGAAGAAGATCCGACAGAAGTTGAAGCCGGCGAACATAACCTGAACTATGTGAAGCTTGACGGAAACGTAGGATGCATGGTGAATGGTGCTGGCCTTGCAATGGCTACCATGGATATCATCAAGCTTGCCGGTGGAGAACCTGCGAACTTCCTTGATGTGGGTGGTACTGCAAATGCAAAGCGTGTTGAAGAAGCTTTCAGGATCATTCTGAAGGATAAGAATGTAAAGGCAATCCTTGTCAATATTTTCGGTGGAATCGTTCGATGTGACCGTGTTGCCCAGGGTATTGTTGATGCATATAAGAACATGGGAAATATTCATGTTCCGATCATTGTAAGATTGCAGGGAACAAACGCGAAAGAAGCGAAGGAGATCATTGATAACAGCGGACTTAAAGTTTATTCCGCAATTCAGCTCCAGGAAGCTGCAGATCTTGTACAGAAAGTTCTTTAATACTATACACGAATGTTCAGAAAGGCCTCATCCAACCGATGGGGCTTTTTTATGGGAATTATTTTACCGGATTCCCGATTACAAATAAAAGCTGAATGTTACTTGCTTGCGTATTTCGTGCGTTACTCTAAGCTTTAATACAGCCCCATTTTTTTGGCATGGTACTTCTTACTGGTCAACTTCAAAAAAAAGTAAACCATGAAAAAATTCTTTATTCTTCTACTGATCTCTGCGGCCTTCGCAGCATGTAATGAACCATCAGGAGATGGTGCCGGTAATGATACGGGTACTGACACTCACAACAATCTGTCAACAGATACGGCTGCTGCCACCACTGATACTACTGCACATTAAGACACTTTAAATAAGTCTCCAGGTATCGGGAATCTGATACCTGGAGACTTATTTATTGCTACAACCTGCATCCATGTATACTTCTTTAACCATCGGGTTATCAAGTACCTGGAACGACAGGTTCGGTGTACCTATCAGCACACAAAAGCGTGATGGGTCAATGTCGCGGATCTTCTTCATTGCGACTACAAACGATTTGCTTTTCGTTTTTTCAGGAACCTGCGCACAGCAGGAAACATACGTATATAAAAGCTGCTCATCCACTTTTGGCTTCTGAACAAAAGGTTCCAGGAGGTTTGCGGCAAACTTGAAATCCTGGAAGCGCATGAAAACATAGGCAAGCTTCAGGTTATTCTGCCATGTTGATTCCTTGAAATTGTAAAACGATTTAATCTTTTCAATGCATGCCTGGCTAATCGCGGCTGCATCAGGAAGTGTATCCGTGGAAGCCATAACAGCGAACTGGTATTCCGTATTCAATCCATCCACGAACTTTTTAGGTATCCTGGTGTTGTAAAGCTGGTCAATCCTGTTCTGCATGGTTGCCCTTTCCCTGTTATCACCGATCATATTGAGCTTCACTTTTGAGAAGATCTCATTAAAAGTGGCGTAATGATTAGCCGGATCCAGCTTTGAGATCGCTTCCAGCTGTATTGCATCTTCCTCCGTAACAAACTTGTTGTTTGCCTGCCATCTGTAAACGATCCGGTTATTCAGAAGTGGTGAATACTTCGCTTCATTCGGAATGTTCATCATAGCAAGGGCTTCAGGACTATATTCTCTTTTCCTGACCTTTTCCTCGAGGAAATACTGGATCTTTTCCGCAATCTTGATGTTTGATGATTTCACAGCCTTGTTAAACTGCGAAGCGACATATTTCTGCTCCTTGTCGCCTTTAATGTCGTAGGTAATATCCATTACAACTTTGGCAAATCGTTGCCTTGACAGCACTGGCTCCAGCTCTGTGGCAAGTCCTTTTGAATTGATCTCCCTGATCGCGTTCCTTTTCGACATTTTGGTGAGGTCATCATATTTGCCACCTTCCATTTCCATTTTGAAAAGTTCCCAGGAGTCACTGGTCTTGACATTAGTCATGATCTCTTTGCCATCCTGCATTTTTTTAAAAGCTTCGATGATGCTTTCTGCACGTTTTCTCTGGAGCGATGCATTCGAAATTGAATCTCCTTCGATGGATGAATAGGCATATACATATAGTCCCTGGATCAGGTAATCCGGTTCCTGCATAGCTGTAAGGATGGGTTGGATATCATCGGGCTTGTAATCATACTTGTTCTTTTCAAATGGAATAATGAAGTTGAGGATGGCATCGTCGGCTTCAGGAACGTACTTCGGTTTCAGGTAAGCATCCGAATCGGGCATCAGGAGCATTTCGAGCGGTGTGTTTGATGCCTGGTCACCTTCTTCAAGGTAAGATGGAATAAGCGTCTTACAAACCTGGTTATCCTGAATGACCAGCAGATTCATTTCATATTCATTGTTCCTGAGCTTCCTGAGCTTCTTCGGAAATTTTCCAAAACAGATCTCTAGGTTGTTGCCTTTACCTTTTTCATCCAGGGCCGTGTTTGAACCGAAGATCTTTGAGGTATTCATTTTCTTCATCATGATCCCTTTCGTCATCAGGTTGTTATCATAAATGTTGTAATCCCTTTTCGCATATTGGGCTTTCTGGATGATGTCCACGGCAAATCCGTCAGTAGGTTTCTTCAGAAGCTTTTTCAAGGCTTTCAGGTCATTGTATTTCAGATATACCTTTCCATCTTTCACATACAATCCTTTTTCAAGTCCCGCATAGTCCTTGAACTTATCACAGTTTTTACATCCTTTTACTGTTGGTTTCTGAAGTTTCTTTCCTTTTTTGTTGTATCGGACCTTCAGTTCTTTCTTCTTCTTAGCGCCTTTGTTGAACGTGTCGAAACTTCCGAAAATCACAGAGACATATACTTTCTTTCCAAGCTCATCAGGAGTTGCAGAAACAGCGGCATAGATGTAAGATGCATTTGAAATAACCGGAAACTCCTTTTTGCCTGATTTCCACTTTTCAGCGATCACTTTTGCCAACTCCTTCATTGCTTCATGGTCTTTCTTTTTACCGAGATTTATTCCAATGACAATCTCTTCAGCCTTGTTGGTGCCGCCAAACTTCTTTAACCGGCTGGCAGTTTCTCCTGGTTCCAGGGAGGCTTTTTCATCTTCTGACATGGCAACCGATTTCATTTCCGAAGCAGACAGAAGTGTTTCATTTTCTGTAAGGGAATCGATATTCAACTCATGCCTGAGCCTGTTTAGCTCATCGAACAGATACACCTGGAGAGAATCCGTAAGAGGGTCACCCGCAGCAGCTATTTTTGAAGATGCCAGTGTTGAAGAAAAAATACAAAAGGAAAGAAAAGCAAGAATTGAAATCCGCATTTTTGTGTCTGTTAGTAAGCAGTATTGCTTATTAGTACATTTATCACTTAAAACAATTTTAGTAAAGAATTTCCGCCTTCTTTAGGGCTGTTAAAAAATACTGAAAAGAATCATCAAATTACTGAGATGAATAAAATACTTGTAGCGAACAGAGGCGAGATTGCTCTTAGAGTGATGCGGTCTTGTAAAGAGATGGGAATTAAGACTGTAGCAGTTTTTTCAGAAGCTGACAGAAATGCTCCTTTTGTAAAATATGCAGATGAGGCTGTTTGTATAGGGCCGCCTGCTTCAAATCAGTCTTACCTGAGAGGCGAGAAGATCATTGAGGCATGTAAGGCAACAGGAGCAGAAGGGATCCATCCGGGATACGGGTTTCTTTCAGAAAATGCTGATTTCGCGAGAAAAGTGAAGGCGGCAGGTTTGATTTTTATCGGTCCGGAACCTGAATCCATGGAGATCATGGGAGATAAACTCTCTGCAAAAGCTGCAGTTAAAAAATACAATATTCCAATGGTGCCTGGAACGGAAGGCGCAATCTCAGATTTCACCCTTGCAACCAAAACAGCTCATGAGATCGGATTCCCGGTGCTTATTAAAGCCAGTGCCGGTGGTGGCGGTAAAGGAATGAGGATCGTTGAGGAACCAAAAGACCTGGAGGAGCAGATGAAACTTGCTCAGAACGAAGCTCTCTCGGCATTTGGTGATGGATCTGTCTTTATGGAACGATATGTTGCAGGACCCCGACATATTGAAATCCAGGTTCTGGGTGACAAACATGGAAACATTGTGCATCTTTTCGAACGTGAATGTTCTGTCCAACGCCGGCATCAGAAGGTTGTCGAAGAGGCTCCTTCATCGGTTCTCACCGAGGAGATCCGAAAACGTATGGGTGATTGCGCAGTTGATGTTGCCCGTGCATGCAATTATGTAGGCGCAGGTACTGTTGAATTCCTCCTGGATGAAAACCTGAATTTTTACTTCCTTGAAATGAATACCCGTTTGCAGGTCGAACATCCGGTAACGGAAATGATCACCGGGGTAGACCTCGTTAAAGAGCAGATCAAGGTGGCCCGTGGTGAAAAGCTGAGCTTCAGTCAGAATGATCTTTCTATAAAAGGACATGCCGTGGAGATCAGGGTCTATGCAGAAGATCCGCAAAACAACTTCCTGCCTGATATCGGTCGACTTTCAGTGTATAATCGCCCTCAGGGACTTGGAATTCGTGTGGATGATGGATTTGAAGAGGGCATGGATATTCCGATTTACTATGACCCGATGATCTCCAAACTGATCACCTTTGGAAAAGACCGCACTGAAGCGATCAACCGGATGATCCGTGCAATAGAAGACTACAGAATTGCCGGAGTTGAAACAACGCTGGATTTTTGCCGTTTCGTCATGGAGCATGAAGCATTCGTTTCTGGAAAGTTCGATACGCATTTTGTAAAAAAATACTTTAATCCATCAGTCCTTTCGAAAACAGACAAGAATGGCGAGCTGGTTGCATCATTGATCGTGGCAGCCATCATGTCTGAGAAAAGTGAAACAAATGAACAGGAAGCCGGTAAAAAGGAAAGAAGCCGCTGGAAAGTGAACCGGGCCTGATACTAATGGGATATGACTGCCGTTTTAATGAAAGTCTCCCCGTTTTTCTTCTGGCACAGAAGTTGAACTGGGTAAATAAAACCTAAAAATGAAGTCGCTGATTTACAATGTGTTGTGTGGTTTCCTCTTCCTGGGGCCTTTGATGGTTCAAGGACAGACTGAACTTATAGGCGATCAAAAGCCTAAAGCAGCAATCAGCCTTCCAAAGAATGAGGGTCTAAGGGTTCCGGCAGTGATTAGCAATGGTGACACCATGGCCATGCAGATGCTTAAAACAGTGTATGTTTTTGAAGAAAGAAAATTCAAAAGCGCAGCTGAACAGCGCAGGTATAATAAGCTGGTGAGAGATGTCAAGATCGCCTATCCGTATGCGAGAATGGCAGGAGAGAAGCTTCGCCAGTATGAATCTATCCTGGCTGATGTGAAAACCGAAGCGGAACGTCATAAGATCATGAAAAAAGTTGAAACCGAACTGAAGGATCAGTATGGTGATGAACTGAAAGATCTTACCATCACCCAGGGCAGAATACTTTTAAAGCTCATTGATCGAGAAACAGGTGACACTTCCTACGAGCTGGTAGAAGAGTTAAGAGGAAGCTTTTCAGCCTTTTTCTGGCAATCGCTGGCTAAGCTTTTTGGCTCCGATTTAAAAGCGCAGTATGAAAAAGATGGCGCTGACCGACAGATCGAAGATATCATCCTCGCGATACAGCAGGGAAAGTTATAATGAAAAAGGCCGTCATCGAACGGTCTTTCTTTTTTTTGTGTCGTATTCTGATTTAATTCCTGAACCTGTCAGCAACCACAAGATCTTTTGATCCTGGAGTGTATGCGTAAAATCCTTTACCTGATTTAACGCCCAGGTGACCTGCCGTAACCATATTAACCAGCAAAGGGCACGGTGCATACTTCGGATTTCCAAAACCATCCTGTATCACACGAAGAATACTCAGGCATACATCGAGTCCAATAAAATCAGCTAGCTGCAGCGGACCCATCGGATGCGCCATTCCCAGCTTCATGACTGTATCGATTTCTGGAACACCTGCAACGCCTTCATATAATGAATAGATGGCTTCATTGATCATCGGCATCAGGATCCTGTTGGCAATAAAACCAGGGTAATCGTTCACTTCAACCGGCACTTTCGATAGTTTTCCAGATAGTTCCATGATGCTCCTGGTGACTTCATCCGTAGTCGAGTATCCTCTGATCACTTCAACAAGCTTCATTACCGGAACCGGGTTCATAAAGTGCATCCCGATCACTTTTTCAGGACGATTCGTCACGGAGCCAATGCGTGTTATAGAGATCGAAGAGGTGTTTGATGCCAGGATCGCAGCTGGAGGACAGATTTTATCGAGTTCTCTGAAAAGGTTAAGCTTGATCTCGGTGTTCTCAGTAGCTGCTTCAACTACAAGGTCTGCATTCCCGGCGCCTTCTTTAAGATCCGTATAGGTTTTGATGTTTGAGAGCGTGGAATTCTTCTGGTCTTCGGTCAGTGATCCTTTTGCCACCATCCTGTCAAGATTTTTCGAAATCGTTGCCAGGGCTTTTTCAAGAGCAGGGGCTGATATATCCACAAGTGAAACTTGGTATCCGAACTGAGCGAAGGTATGAGCGATTCCGTTGCCCATGGTTCCGGAACCGATAACTGTTATGTGCTTCATTAAATTGTCTTGAATGAGGCTGGCAAAATTAATGGAAATCGCTGGAAAGATGCGGGTTGTGGGAAAAATGTGCGTAACTTATTTACCCCTTCCCTGGATTACGATAAGCACTGTATAGATCAGGATCTTCAAATCAACTGCAAGTGACATGTTTTCAATGTACAAAAGATCATATTTCAATCTCTCGATCATCTGGTCTACATTCTCCGCGTAACCATATTTAACCTGGCCCCATGAAGTAATGCCTGGTCTTACCTTGTGAAGATGACGGTAGTGCGGAGCCTTTTCTGTGATCAGGTCAATAAAATGCTGTCGTTCAGGACGCGGACCTACAAGCGACATATCTCCCTTCAGTACATTAAAGAACTGTGGAATTTCGTCGAGCCTGACTTTTCGCATGAACTTTCCAAACGGGGTGATGCGTGAATCAGCCTGTGAGCTCAGCCTGGGCCCTTGCTTCTCTGCATCCTGGTACATCGACCGGAATTTGTAGATCGTAAATGGCTTTCCATGAAGCCCGATCCTTTCCTGAGGATAAAATGCAGGTCCTTTGGATGTCGTTTTTACAATGATCGCAGTGATCAGGTAAACCGGGAATAGGAGGATGAGTGCAAGAATGCTGGTTACTATATCCATCACCCGCTTAGCTGCTTTTTGCCAGGTAGGCATGATGTCATGTGATACCTGTATGAGTGGTGCGCCGAAAATCGAACTCATTTTTACAGAGCCGGAAAGAATATCGTACATATCAGGTATGACCTTGATCGTAACATTGACATCTTCAAGCTTATTGATGATCCTGTTCAGGTATTCGTGCTCAGATGATTCGATCGCAATGATCACTTCCTCCACTTCTTTCTGCCTGATGATCGATCGGATGTCCTTGAATTCACCAAGATGCGGAAGCTGTTGTTTTAAAAGATGCGAAGCACCATTTTTATTCTCAATATGTACGAAACCGACAAACCTGTTCCCTGAGGATTTAGATTGCGATTCCATCTCGGTAAAGAGGTTGTAAGCATTTTCATTACTTCCCACCATAAGCGTTGGAAAGGTGATTCTGCGTTTATGCACTGCGTGTGCGATCTGTGTGGTCAGTATCAGCCTTGCAAAATAGGTTATGCTGAAATGAAGGGCAAACAGCGAAAAGAAAGACTTGTAGTAATTCTTATAATTATGGATCTGATCATCGAGGAGCAATGCAAAGAAAATAACGATCACTCCGATAAGTGTAATTAGGATAGTCTGCCCGAGTTCTTTAAGCCTCGATTTCCGAAGTACATCCTTATAGCTTCCAATAAGCCAGTAAAGTATAATCCAGAAAACTGGTATGAAGATCAGCCCGAGGTAGAATTTGCTGTCATCAAACAGGCTCAGGTCATTCACCGCTGCGGATTCAACCCTCACTTTCCTGTAAAGAAAGAAGAGCATCCATGCAGTAGCTGCAGTGATGAGGTCTGTAAAGACATACTTGAACACCTGCCCTTTCCGGGTCATATCCCCACGAGTTTAATATTATCGATATAAATCTTTGGATTGATGGTCGCATCGTTGGTCCTTAGTGCACCGATATATACATTAAAGTTTGTTGCAGCAGAGAATTGTGCGAGCACAGATGACAGGTTAACATAGATCTTCTTCCATTCCTGGTCAAACCCCATTGTAGGATAGATCGTTAATACCTGCGCCTGGATGGAGCTTACAGCGTCGTTCCCGAAAATGCCCACACTGAAAGGGTAGTTTGCCTTGCAATTGATCTCAAGAAAAGCAATACGGTCAGCAGGTATTGGAAAGCTTCCGTTACTTTTCATTTCACACAGCACCTTGTCGGCGGTGAGCTCGATCATTGCGGATTTAGCACCTTCAAACGCTTCAGCCCCTGTTACAATATTAAATGTGGTATCCGACTTGGTTGTTCTGCTGAAAAGAATGGAGTCAACCTCAAAGCCTTCAATGATCGACATCTTTGTTCCGGGAATGTAATTGAATGTCGGTTGAATGGCTGTGATCTGTCCTTTTACAACATGCACAGTGTCTGTATACCAGTCGAAGAAGGGATAGCTCACTCGCTGGTCTTCAATGCCATTCAGTAAAATACCTGCTCGCATTTTAAAAACCTGGGGTCCATCGGCAAGTACAGGGAATTTAGCAGGAATCTGGTATGCACCGATCGTCTGGTCGTTAACATACACCCAAACATCCGTGATGTACTGCGACGAGGTGCCTTCAGCAGGCTTTATGGAAAGGCCATAGGCAGGAACGCTGACATAGGAAGGAACAATGACCTCCTGTTTCTTGCATGCACCCATTATCAGAGTGAGAGAAAATAACAGGAAAAGAAGGTAGAATTTATTCATATAGACGGTTAGCCGCAATCCGTGAACGAAGGATCTGGTTGAATAGTATATCAACTCTCTAAAAAATTTGATGTCACTTTTAGTTTTTCAATGATCCTGCTCGCTACATCAAGCGCATTGAGGCCATCCTGTAAGGAAACTTCAGGAATCGTGTCATCATTGATTGCCTGTAAAAACGTTTCAAGTTCCGTTTTGATCGCATTGATCGGTTCCGGCTTGGGTGTTTCGAAATAGATCTGCTTCTGGCCTTTATCATTTCCAAGATCAATCGTCATGGAAAAAGGATCAGGTTCACCAACAACATTTTTCAGTCTGATAACATTCACTTCCTTTTCAAGGAAATCAACTGAGATGTAAGCATCACGCTGAAAGAAACGGGTCTTTCGCATGTTTTTCATGGAGAGACGGCTTGCAGTAAGGTTCGCGACACAGCCGTTGTCAAATTCAATACGTGCATTGGCAATATCAGGAGTGTCACTCACAATGGCCACTCCGCTTGCGCTGATCTTCTTGATGTTTGCTTTGACAACACTCAGGATGATGTCAATATCGTGGATCATCAGGTCAAGTACTACTGAAACATCGGTGCCACGCGGATTGAACTGAGCCAGACGGTGTGCCTCAATGAACATGGGATGGTTGCAATAAGGCCGGGCAGCTTTGAATGCCGGGTTGAAACGCTCCACATGACCCACCTGAACTTTCACTTTCGCCTCATTGGCCAGCTGGACCAGGCTTTTCGCTTCTTCGATGGTTGTAGTTACCGGCTTTTCGATAAAGACATGTTTGAACCTTTTCAGAGCCTTTGAAGCACCATCATAATGATATAAGGTAGGAGTAACGATATCAAGAGCATCAACCTGATCAATCAGTTCATCCTCAGAAGAAAAGCATTTTATGTTAAATTCTTTTTCAACGGCTTTGCAGTTGGCAGCATCTGTGTCATAAAATCCAACCAGTTCCATTCCGGGGATTTCCTTGATAAGTTTAATATGGATCTTTCCCAGATGGCCTGCGCCGAGCACTCCTATTTTGAGCATTACGTAAAATTTGGGGGCAAAATTAACTTTTTTGACCAATAACGACTTGTTTAAAACTTTAGAAAGGCGCGAATTGCAGAGGGTTTCAAATTTATATTTTTGCTAACCGGTGAACATGACAGATACATACAGGCATAAAGGGATGAGAAAAAAGCTCATCCAGGAAATCAGGGAAAAAGGAATTAAAGACGAACTTGTACTTGCGGCGATGGAACGAATTCCAAGGCATTTATTTATGGATGAGGCCTTCCTTGAATATGCCTACCAGGACCGGGCATTCAAGATCGGGGCTGGCCAGACCATCTCCCAGCCATACACCGTAGCCTACATGACCGAGCTGCTCAGGGTGACAAAAGGAGAGAAGGTGCTTGAGATAGGAACAGGATCGGGGTACCAGGCAGCAGTTCTTGCTGAAATGGGAGCAAAGGTGTTTTCCATCGAACGACACAGGATACTTTACGATACAGCAAGAGTTCGTTTACCACAGCTGGGATATTCAAGCATCAAAACATTTTATGGAGATGGCTATAAAGGATTACCCGCTTACGCTCCATTTGATAAAGTGATCGTTACTGCAGGTGCTCCATATATTCCAGAACCACTAATGCAGCAGTTAAAACCGGGAGGCCTGCTTTTAATTCCGGTAGGTGAAGGTGATACACAGGAAATGACCGGTGTGCTTCGTGTGGATCAGGATACTTTTCAGACAAGGCAATACGGAAAATTTAAATTCGTTCCCTTGCTCGAAGACAGGTCGTGGTGAGGGATTCTTTAACATAGAAACCAATTAATATTATGAAATACCATTCCTTACTCATCCTCGCATTCAGCACATCTCTGGCGTTTTCGCAGGATACAACCAGGACCACAGCATCAAAAGAAAGCGAATCGCCTGTGCTACTTTCAAAGAAAGGAGAGCCAGTACTTCCGCAAAAGGGCGATTGGGCTCTGGGGGTTGATGCAAGTCCGCTGTTCAGGTATGCAGGGAACATGTTTAATGGAACTCTTAATAATACAGCTCCAACATTTGATGCCCCGGGAACACCTTTTACTATATATGGTAAGTACTTCGATACAGACAGGTCAGCCTACAGGGCGAAGATGCGTATTGCCTATGGATCAGCATCCAGGAGTAATTATGTGGTCAAGGATGAGTCAGTTCCTGATCCGAACGTACTGGTAAAAGACACCCGGAAGAATACATCAAGCACTGTTTCCCTCGCGTTTGGAAAGGAAAAGCGCAGAGGTTCAGGAAGAGTTCAGGGATTTTATGGTGTGGAAGGAATGGTGATGCTGAGCACTTCAAAGAGTGTTTACACTTATGGCAATCCGATGAGTTCTACATTTAATTCACCACTGACAACCACAGATTTTGATACACCAATGTCAGTGGCATCAGCAACGAGAGTAATTGAGTCGAAGCAGGGAACCACTGCAGGAGCTGGTGTAAGAGCATTTATCGGTGCGGAGATCTTTGTTTTCCCAAAGCTTTCGATAGGAGGTGAATTTGGATGGGGACTTGGATTTACGAGCCAGGCCGATGGAACCACAGTTTCAGAGCGCTGGGATACAGGAAATTCCGATATCAAGAGGGAAACTGGAAAAACAGGAGGTTCAAAACAGTTTGGAATCGATGCCGGTGTGAACTCTCAACTAGGCATGAATAGCGGGTTTCTGACGCTAATGTTTCATTTTTAACAGGTTAAAGTTGAAAACTAATCCGTATTAATCGTTTGCGAAATTTGCAAAAAAGATTTTTTCTCCTTTACCTTTGGCAAAAATTAAAACCAAACTATAACAAAATGAAAAACATTAGCAAAAGCCTTCTTGCTATCGCTGTAACAGGCGTAGTATTCGTAGCTTCTTGTAAAAAAGGAGAAGAAGATCCAACTCTTTCTCTTAGATCTAGAAAAAGCAGAGTAGCTGGTGAATGGACTGTAGCTTCAGCTGAAGTAAAGAGCTCAAACACTTCACTTTCTGGAACTAACTCTACAAATTCTACAGGAACAGTTTCTTACACTGGAGACACTTACAAAGAAACTTCTTCTTACACACAGTCAACTTCAGCTGGTACAACAACAACTACTGAAACTTTGAACGGTAAAGTGACTACAAACACTTACACTTTCGAAAAAGACGGTACTTGGACATCAACTCTTGACTACACAACTACTGAAACTGAAACTGATCCTAACGCTTACGATTGGACTCTAGGTTCAGGTTCTGAAACTACAACAACTGACAAGCATTATGTTATCAAGAGATCAGGTGTTTGGAATTTCCTAGGAAAAGTACAGGATGATACAAAAGCTAAAGAAGAAATGACAGTTTCTACAACTTCTGAAGATATCACTGTAACTACTACTGAGAAAGTTGTTTTCACTCCAACAACTGGAAACACAAAAACTACAGACTACACTTCATCTAGCACAGATGTTAACACATACGCTAGCAACGAAGTAACTGAAATCTGGAAAATTAAGCAGCTTAAGAACAGCGAAATGATCGTTACTACAACTGGTAAAGGAACATCTAGCGACACTAACTCAAGCACTTCTGGTACTACTACAACTTCAAGTACTTCTTCAGGTACTCACGAAACTACTGGTACTATGACTCTTACTCAGGAGTAATCTTCTGAACTGAGCTAGTCTCAAATAAAAAACGCCAGTCATTCCGACTGGCGTTTTTTTTTATTTATACTTTTGCGACCTATGTCAGAAAGCAGGGTTGATATCAAAAATCGAAAGGCGGGCTTTGAGTACTCTTTCCTTGAGAAGTATGTGGCTGGCCTTCAGCTTCAGGGTACAGAAATAAAGTCTATCCGCCTGGGTAAGGTAAACATCACCGAAGGATTCTGTGCTTTTAAAGGTGATGAGCTTTTTGTACGTAATATCGAAATCCAGCCTTATTTCGCAGGAAGCTATTACAACCACGAACCTCGTCGCGACAGGAAACTTCTCCTGAAAAAAGCTGAGCTGAAAAAGCTTCAGGTGAAACTGAAAGATAAAGGCCTGAGCATTATCCCACTGAGAATGTTCATTAATGACAGAGGCTTTGCCAAAATAGAAATAGCCCTGGCAAAGGGTAAGAAACTTTATGACAAGCGCCAGGATATTAAAAAGCGTGACACTGAGCGCGAAGTAGGAAGAAGGATCTGAATATCTCTTTAATTAAATTCCTAAAAGTCGAACAGGTCATCCAGAAATGATCCCCTCTTTTTCTTTTTATGCTCGTAATAGCCTTTGTCATGTTCATGATACTTCCTGTCATGATCACGGTCCTTCTGGACATACTGATCGTTCTGCGTTGAGGATGATGAAGGTGGTTGTGCTGCCCGTTCAATGATCTTGTCAAGTTCACCTCTGTCAAGCCATACCCCGCGGCATTCAGGACAATAATCAATCTCAACTCCGCTTCGTTCAGTCATTACTAGCGTTGCATTGCAGTTAGGACATTTCATATTTCTGGATGTTTAGTCCGAAAAATAAGAAAGATGTGTACCAATGTTTAATTAAATAAGGTTAATTCGATGTGTACATCGTTCTTCCTGTAGAAAGCGGTATTCTGGCCGATGACATTTCAAAAAAGAAGCTTACGATTTCTTACGTACGATGAGTACAGGCACTTTAACCTTGTGCCTGACGGTTTCGACTGTCGTTCCGAGGATCAGGTCTTTAATGCTGCCATGGCCATGAGCTCCCATCACTACAAGATCCGCGTTAAATTCTTCCACGGCTTTCACGATCTCTGATTTAGGGTCGCCGAAACCTAATTTTACATCTCCTGAATAACCTTCTTCCTTTAATTTATTCAGATATGCGTCGAGGTTGTTCTTGTCGGTCTTGGTCTCCAGATCTCTTGTCTCACCTCCAAAATACATCGCTGCTGCTGTATTGTTAATGTGGATCAGCAGGTATTCCGCTTCTTTTCCTCCCTGTAACAATGCATGATTGATCGTCATTTCATCTGAATCGGAAAAGTCAACCGTGATCGCAATTTTTCTGTACCTGTTCTCCCTGCTGATCTCCAGGGGCTTTATGCCTTCATGAGGAAGGTATTTGCTGAAATTCTTTTTGATGAATAATGGCTGCATGACAATGTAGAGAAGCAGCATTCCGACACCGATGACTAGTGGCAGGACGATCACCGGCACCCAGAATGAATCGGAATTCCTGATCCATACACCGAGCGTTTCTATCACGAGATTCACATTCAATATGATGATGATTCCTGCGGAGATCCATGCAGCGGTTTTTGTAATTGGCCCGATGGCAAATGATTTCATCTTCTCCTTGTCTGATACATGATGGATCAGAGGTACAACCGCGAAGCCCAGCTGCATGCTCAGGATCACCTGGCTTAATATCAGCAGGTCGCCGGTTACCTGTTCTCCCGATATACCAATGGTGATCAGTGCAGGCAGAATGGCGATCATCCTGGTAAGCAGTCTTCTGATCCATGGCTGGATTCTCAGGTTCAGATAGCCTTCCATTACAATCTGTCCGGCAAGTGTACCTGTGATGGTTGAACTTTGTCCTGCAGCGATAAGCGCCACAGCAAAGAGGATAGGAGCGAGGTCATTACCGATCAGCGGTGCAAGAAATTTATGAGCGTCCTGGATCTCGGTCACTTCATACATCTCATTCCTGAAAAAGGTTGATGCGGCAAGTATCAGGATCGCGGCATTAACGAAGAACGCCATGTTCAGCGCGATCGTTGAATCAATAAGGTTGAACCTGATCGCTTTCCGTGTGCCTTCAATGGATTTCTCAATTTTCCTTGTTTGAACAAGCGATGAATGCAGATACAGGTTGTGAGGCATCACTGTTGCTCCTATGATTCCAATGGCGATATATAATGCTTCGGATGATTGTATGCTTGGAATGAAGCCGCTGACAAGCTCTCCGAGCTCCGGCTTTGCAAAAATCATTTCGATCAGAAACGATATGCCGATGATCGCCACAAGTGTCAGGATGAACGCTTCCATTTTACGGATACCGTATTGAATCAGGAAAAGCAGCAGGAAGGTGTCAAGCACCGATATGCAGACGCCCGCAATCAGTGGGATGTCAAACAACAGCTGTAATCCTATCGCCATTCCGAGTACCTCTGCAAGATCACAGGCGGCAATGGCGATCTCTGCAAGAATGTAAAGGCAAAAATTTACAAACTTCGGATAGGTTTCCCGTGATGCCTGTGCAAGGTCTCTGCCCCGAACGATTCCCAGCCTGGCACTTAAGCTTTGCAGGAGCAAGGCCATTAGGTTCGACATCAGCAGCACCCAGAGAAGCGAATAGCCGAACTTACTTCCTCCTGCTATATCCGTTGCCCAGTTGCCCGGATCCATGTAACCGACACTTACCAGGTATGCCGGCCCAAGAAAGGCAAAGAGCTTTTTCCAGAAGCCTGTCTTGCCTTCTGTTTCAACTGACGAGTGTACTTCGGACAGAGATGCCCGTTGCTGATCTTTATTCATTCTATGGATACAAGAATATTTTGTGCAACCTGGTGACTGATAAACGCACTTTGCTTTTTGTTAATGGAGATCTTCAAAGACTCATCGTAAGGGTTGCGCTCTTTGACTTTGATTTCATCGCCCAGGCCCAGACCAAGTTTGTCGAGGTATTGAAGAAAAGCAGGGCCATGGTCAACGACACCTGTCATGATGAACAGCTCTCCCTTGGCTTCACTGAGCAGTGAGGATCTTTCTGCAGGAAACCTTCCTTTGTTATCAGGAATGGGATCACCATGAGGGTCATACCTTGGGTAATCAAGAAACTTTTCAAGCTTGTTGATGAGCTCGTCTGATTCAATGTGTTCAAGCTGCTCGGCGATCTCATGCACTTCATCCCAGCCAAAGTCAAGCTTCTTTACAAGAAACAACTCCCATAGCCTGTGCTTGCGGATGATCTGAATGGCGATCTTTTTACCCGAAGCTGTCAGCGATACGCCCTGGTACCTTTTATAATTGATCAGCTTTTTTACCGAGAGCTTCTTAAGCATGTCAGTGACTGAAGCCGGTTTTGTACCAAGCTTTTCAGCAAGCGCATTCGTGCTTACTTCCTCTTGTCCATTGGCTGCCAGCTTATAAATAGCTTTCAGGTAATTCTCCTCTGTAAAAGAATTCATAAACAAATGTAAAATATTTTAAGCAAATGGAATGATATTTTTAGATCGTATTGGATATATTTTTAGATTTGTCTAAAATTTAATTTAAAAGTATTGAAATACTGGTTTGCTTTTTTTCTGGTTTTATCCCTTCGTGCATATTCTCAGGCTCCCCTGATCGGGCGTGTGATGCATGGTGACAGCGCCGTTTCCGCAGCGGCTGTCAGTATTGGTAATACAGGAACGATCACTGGAGCTGATGGCAGTTTTTCATTTTCGATGATTAACGCTGGCAATCATGTCATCTCCGTTAGCGCGATTGGCTTTTCTCCATATAAAAAGAAAATACGCGTTCTCCAGGATACCGTCAGGCTGCAGGTAGATCTTAAAAAGAAAGAGTTCACGCTGCACCAGGTTCAGATCACTGCTTACCGGGAGGAGATGATTGTACGGGATTCAACAGTGAGAATGGAAATTTACTCAGGTGCTTTCCTTAAAAGAAATCTCCCTGAGAACCTGATGCAGATCGTCAATTCAATGAATGGTGTCCAGGAACAGCTGAACTGTGGTGTCTGTAATACTTCGGATATTCATATCAACGGACTCGAAGGCCCAAACACACTGGTTCTGATTGATGGCATGCCGGTGGTCAGTGCATTGTCCACTGTGTATGGACTGAACGGTATTCCAGCTTCAATCATAGACCGTATCGAGGTGACTCGTGGGCCTTCATCCGCAATCTATGGAACGGATGCTATTGCAGGAACCATCAACGTGGTTACGAAAAGCCCTGTTCATGCTCCGCGTTTTGAACTGAACTCGTTTCTATCCTCACAGCTTGAAAGAAATTCTGATGTCTCTTATGCCTATGCTGGTAAAATGCTTAGCATGATGGGTTCTCTCGCATGGTTTGACTTTGACAGGAACATCGACCGGAACCTCGATGGATTCACTGATGTGGCGCGTGCGGATCGTAAGACCTTCTTCTTAAAGTCTGCTTATCATCCGGGAGAAAAGCTGTTGCTGAATTCAGGTGTTCGTTTCTACACGGAAGAGCGGTGGGGTGGTCAGCTGAACTGGAACACAGGATACAAGGGAAGTGATTCTGTTTATGGTGAATGGATCGATACACGTCGCTTCGAAGCATTTTCTTCTTTATTGAATAACATCTCCGCAGGAAAGATTAAAACAGATGCATCTGCAGTGTATCATATCCAGGAAAGCTTTTACGGTTCAAATTCATTCAACGCATCTCAGCTCACGCTATACTTTTCGTCACGGTTTGAAAAAGCGACTGCCAACAATACATTCAGCGCAGGCATTACTCAGCGTGTCAATGGCTATAAGGACAATACAGCGGTGAGTGCAACGGGCAATACCTACCTTCCCGGTGTATTTGTGGAAAATGAATTCCGTCTTCTTAACCAGTCATTAAAGCTTATGCCTGGTGCACGGCTTGATCACTTCAGCAGCCACGGACTGATCTTCTCTCCGAGGTTAAACAGCACCCTGAAGACAGGAAAGTTCAGCAGGATCCAGTTCAGCGGAGGAAAAGGATTCCGGGTAGTGAGCGTTTTCACTGAAGATCATGCTGCTCTTACAGGATCCAGGAAAGTCATGATCGCCGAGAAGCTCGATCCTGAAGCTTCATGGTCTTCAAGCGCAACGTTCTCACAGGCATTGACACTCGGTGGTGCTGCCAATATGGAGGTCAGCGGCTTCTACACTTACTTCACAAATCAGATCATTCCGGATTATTCTACTCCAAACCTTATCATCTATTCCAATCTGAATGGATATTCGATTTCACGCGGTGCGAGTCTGAATTTTTCAGGCTCTCTCAAATTGCCTTTTAAATATTCACTTGGCATCACGCTCATCGATGCTTATGAAATTGATGAAGCAGCGGGTACTAAAAACGATATACTTTTCGCACCGGACTATACCTCTGTTTTCCAGCTATCCTACAAGTCCCGAAAGTATGAACTGGAGCTCAGCTATTCATCGAAAGTGTATGGTCCGATGGCTTTGCCTGAATTTCCGGAACCCTATGTACGGGCAGCGAGGTCACCGGTATTCAGCCTTCATAACCTGCAGGTAATGAAAAGATTCAAAGCATTCGAGCTCACGTTAAGCGCGAAAAACCTGTTCGATTACATGCAGCCTTCACCACTCATCGATCCTTCACGGCCTTTCGCCGATACCTTCGATACTTCCTATATTTATGGACCCTTGCAGGGAAGACGATTCGTGCTTGCTGCAAGGTATGTGTTCTATTGAGCGTTCTGATCTGGTACAGTTCCGTTTTTTTGAATGGATTGCTACCTTTGAAGGCATTTGAAAATGTACAGATCTCTCATACGACCACTCTTTTTCCTGGTTGATCCTGAAAGGATTCATCACTTTGTTTTCCGGACACTTAAATCCCTGTTTATGATTCCAGGGATGTCATTCATTATGTCCAGGATGTTTAAGGTCAGGTCACCACTTCTTGAACGCACGGTCTTTGGCATCCGTTTTCCAAACCCTGTTGGTCTTGCGGCTGGCTTTGACAAAGACGCAAAACTCTTTAACGAGCTTGGATGCCTTGGTTTCGGGTTTGTAGAGATTGGTACATTGACCCCTCTTGCTCAAGACGGAAATCCCAGGCCTCGGATGTTCAGGCTTCCGGATGATTCTGCGCTGATCAACCGCATGGGCTTCAATAACCGTGGAGCCATCGATGCAGCGAAAAGATTAAGATCGAAACGTAACGTGATCGTTGGCGGAAACATAGGAAAGAACAAGGTTACGCCTAACGAAGAAGCGTATCACGATTACCGTAAATGCATCCATGAACTGTACAGGTATTTGGATTATTTTGTTGTCAACGTTAGCTCACCAAACACTCCAGGTCTTAGAGAACTCCAGGAGAAAGAGCCTTTGATGAGCCTGCTTCATGATGTGAAAGAAACATTGATTCAACTCGGGTCAAAGCTTCCTGTGCTTTTAAAAATCGCTCCAGACCTTACAGATACACAACTCGATGACATCGTCCAGATTGTAAAGGATACAAAGATCGATGGTGTGATCGCGACCAATACCACTATCAGCAGGGAAGGACTAAGGACACCATACAACACCTTGTCATTGATAGGTTCCGGTGGCCTCAGCGGTAAACCATTGACAAACCGTTCGACTGAAGTGATCAGGTACCTGCATAAAAAATCAGGAGGATCATTCCCTATTATCGGTGTTGGCGGTATTCATACACCTGAAGATGCCATTGAGAAGCTGGAAGCAGGTGCATCACTTGTTCAGCTATATACCGGGTTTATTTACGAAGGACCTTCGCTGGTCAGGAATATCAACAGAAGACTGATCTCATATTATGAGCAAAAAGAGCAGATATTATCAAAAAAAAGCTGATCAGCCTCTGGTTGCAGATGCTCCTGTATCCCAGCCGTTGTCTAAGGATCCGGTGAAGCGTGCATGGGAATACAGCTGGAAATACCTCGCCATCCTGTTCATTTTCGCTTTTGCACTTTATGCGAACACGCTCGATTATGGATACACGCTCGATGATCCTATCTCCACAGCGAATAACAAATATGTCGCCATGGGAATTGAAGGCATTCCTACTCTCTACACGAAAGGCTATATGTATGGCCTCAATGGAGTAAACCAGGGCGCCTATCGTCCTATGCCACTGATCAGCTTTGCAATTGAATATGAATTCATCGGAGAGAATCCTGCCGCTAACCACCTGATCAATGTGATCATGTATGGGATTTCGTGCATCATTTTGTTCTTTGTTTTGAAAAAGCTGTTCAACGAGAAGCATTTTATTTTCGCGTTTCTCATTACCATGCTCTTCATCGCTCACCCTCTCCATACGGAGGTTGTAGCAAGTATCAAGAGCCGCGACGAGATCATCACGTTCCTTTTTCTTGGCCTCACCTTACTTACCCTGCTGGCTTATGACAGCCATAAAAAAATCCCGTGGCTCGTGCTGAGTGGCATAATGTATTACTGTTCGCTTATCTCAAAGGAAAGTGCTTTTACCTTCCTCGCTGTGATCCCGGCGACCTTGTACTTCTTCAGAAATTATTCCCTGAAGCAGATCGCCCTGATATCTATCCCGTTTTTTATAGCAGCAGGATTGTATGTTTACCAGCGAAGCGTGTTCCTCGAAAGTGTTGTAGCCAGCAAGAACCTCGATGTGATCAATAACACGCTGTATGCTGCAGAATCACAGGCCGACAGGTTGTCCACCGCGTTCTATATCCTGTCAAAATATGTTTGGCTGCTCTTTGTGCCTGTGAATATGAGCTGGGATTATTCTTTTAATCAGATTCCAATCATAGGACCCGGAGATATCAAAGCGATATGGTCATTCCTGATGTTTGCCGGCATGGCTGCGTATATCATCTGGGGGCTTAAGCGAAAAGACATTTTTGCATACTGCATGCTGTTTTTTGCAGCCACCATTTCTGCAGTGTCGAACATTGTTGTTGATTTCGGTTCGACCATGGGTGAGCGTTTCCTGTTCGTTCCTTCACTGGCTTTTTGCATTGCCATGGTAGCTGTGCTTTTCAAAGTCTTTAAGCTGGATGAAAATATCAGAAGCTTTCGTCCTTCATCCGGGCTTATCTCGGTTGTGGTCATCGTTTTATGTTTGTATTCGATCAGGACAGTGAGCCGGAATGTTGTATGGAAGAACAACATGAACTTGTTTACAAGCGGTGTTGAATCAGCGCCAAACAGTGCCCGTACGAACTTCTGCCTGGGGTATGAATACTTCGTGTACGGCGATAAGGAAACAGTTCCTGAGCTAAAAGACAATTACTATCGAAGGGCTGCAGAACAGATGCTGGTGGCAGTGAAGATCTACCCGAAATACGTGGATGCCCATAAGAACATCGGGTTTATGTATTATAAGCTGAAGGATTGGGACAATGCCATCAGGTTTCTTAAGAACTCGATCATCCTGAATGATAGTCTGCCTGATGCAAACTTCTATACCGCATTATCTTACGGTTATAAAGCAGTTTACGATACCGCTCACATTTATTTTGATCATGCCTTAAGGCTGAAACCAGATTACGTGGATGCATGGCATTACAAAGGCGTGATGTTCTCCGACCAGGCCGATCGACAGCCAACACCAGAGCTCAGGAACATGTATATCGGTAAGGCGATCGAAGCATTTGACAAGGCCATCTCCATGGATTCAGCATTTTATGAATCATACATCCAGAAAGGGTACACGTATGGAAAGCTGCAGGAGTTCGATAAAGCCATTGATGCCTTGAAAAAAGGGATCAGCATAAAGCAGGATCTTCATGAGGCCGTGATGTTTGTTGGGATCGCATACGGCTTCAAGGCACAGTATGATTCAGCGATAACCTATTTCAAGAAGGCGCTGGCTGTAAAGCCGGGATATGCGGATGCTTACAGGAATCTTGGGATCACTTACAAAAACACCAAAGATTACGATAACGCAATCAAATACTTTTCTGAAGGAATCCAGGCTAATCCGAATGACCAGGGAATGCAGACACTGTTAAATGAAACTGTGACATTAAAACAAGGAGCGAAATGAAACCTGTAAAGTTGATTGAATGCCCGCGTGATGCCATGCAAGGGATCCATGAATTTATTCCGACTGAAAAAAAGATTAGTTACATCAATACACTTTTGAAAGCAGGATTTGATACGATCGACTTCGGAAGCTTTGTTTCACCCAAGGCGATCCCGCAAATGCAGGATACCGCTGAGGTGCTTAAAAAACTGGATCTTACAGGAACATCATCAAAGCTGCTTGCCATTGTCGCGAATATCAAAGGAGCCGAACAGGCATGTTCTTTCGATGAGATCTCCTACCTGGGTTTTCCTTTCTCGGTATCTGAAACTTTTCAGATACGCAATACGAACAGCACCATCGCCGAATCTCTCACAAGAGTAGAAGAGATCCAGGAGCTTTGTGAACGTAACAAGAAAGAGCTTGTGGTTTACCTTTCCATGGCCTTTGGTAATCCTTATGGAGATCCATGGGATGCTGAAACAGTGATCGAATGGGCAAGCAAGATCGCCAACCGCGGGATCACGATCATTTCACTCGCTGATACCACCGGGGTTTCAACTCCTGAATCCATCCGATACCTGTTTTCTTCACTGATCCCGGCTCTAACGCAGATCGAATTTGGTGCGCACCTTCATACAACTCCTGAAAGCTGGAAAGAAAAGATCGACGCCGCATACACATCAGGCTGTTATCGGATCGATTCAGCGATCAAAGGCTTCGGAGGATGTCCCATGGCTGCTGATAAACTGACTGGAAACATGGCAACGGAAAATGTGCTCGCCTATCTTGAAGAGAAAAAAGTGAATACCGGTATTAAGCCTGATCACTTCATGCGCGCAATGCAGGAATCGCTTTCTGTTTTTCCTGCTTAATTCCGTTTAAACACATATTTTTTACGACGAACGATTGTTTTTGCACGATTAACTTGACACGAGGCTTCCTTTTTTTATACTTTTGAGTCATTAACTTATTAGTACATGAAAACAGGAAAAGTAAAATTCTTCAATTCGACCAAAGGGTTCGGATTCATTAAGATGGATGATCCTAAACAGGAGATCTTCGTACACGTTAGTGGTCTCGTTGACCAGATCCGCGAGGATGATAATGTGATCTTTGAGGTTTCAGAGGGCAAGAAAGGCCTGAACGCGGTAAATGTAAAAAAGCTCTGATACTCGTTTCATAACCTCTTGATTAAAGGCTGCCAACTGGTAGCCTTTTTTTATATCCGGATTTCACATCAGCATTCCCAGGATAATCTTTCGCTCTTCGGATTACCTTTGCGATGTGAAACAGTTTGTTCAGCTCACGCTGATATCCATTTTACTTCTTGGTTTTTCACCTGCAGGAGAAGATCCTTCCAAAGCGCTGATCGATCATCACGCTGATCTTTTCAGGAATGTGTTCAGGGCAGTGAATGAACATTATGTCGATAGCCTTGATCCTGCAAGACTTTCCAGGGTTGCCATTGATGCCATGATGCGTTCACTCGATCCTTACAGCGTGTATTTTGATGAATATGAAACGAATGAGCGTGAGAAAACATGGCGGGGACAACTGTATGCAGGAATTGGTGCAGGAGTGATGCCCAGAGATTCCATGGTCATGATCACTGAACCCTATGAAGGATATGGTGCTGATCTGAATGACCTTCGGACGGGCGACATCATTCATTCCATCAACGGTGAAGCAATGGAAGGGAAGTCATTCGAAGAGGTGCTGAAAAAGCTGCGCGGTGAGCCGGATACTGAGGTTGAAGTAACGGTCAGCAGACCTTCTGTCGGGAAGATCACAAAAAAAATTACCCGCAGACAAATCTTTACAAAAAGTATCCTGTTTCACCATGTATTGAATGACAGTACGGGATACATAAACCTCTCACAATTTCTTAGAGAATCAGATTCACAGTTCGCAGGCATCGTGAATGAACTGAAAGTAAGAGGCGCCAAACGGCTTGTCATCGATCTGCGTGATAATATCGGGGGGCTTGTCCAGGAGGCTGTGAACTGTCTTTCACTGTTCCTTCCGAAGGGTACGCTTGTATGCAGTCTGAAGGGAAAGCACCCGGCAACCAATTATGATTACATCACTTCACGTGAACCAATAGACACAGTGATCCCTATCGTGATACTGGCAAACCAGGTAACGGTCTCATCAGGTGAGATCTTCGCAGGTGCGATGCAGGATCTTGACAGGGCCGTCATCCTTGGCCAGCGTACCTTTGGAAAGGGATTCGTGCAGGGTACCAGGTATCCTGGATCTAACACAAGCATATACATTACAGCTGCCCGGTATTACACACCTTCAGGACGCTGTATCCAGGAGTTTGATTACTCACAAAAAGACGCGGTAAAACTTCCTGATTCACTGAAAACCACATTCAAAACAAGGACTGGCCGACCTGTGAATAGCCTCGGTGGAATTGAACCTGATGTAAAACTTGCTGTCCTGAATAAGCATGAGCTCGTTACTTCCGTTTTGAATTCCGGATTTATGATGGACTTCGTTACTCGGTACAGGAACACACATGATCTTTCAATCGATCCATCTTCTTTCAGCCTTCCTGAAGAGATCAGTGCTGCCTTTATTCGTGAGCTGATGTCTCCTGCACATCTTGACCAGTTCGTCATCAGTGCTGAAAAAGACCTGGAATCCCTTGAGCAGAAGCTAAAGAAGGATAATATGCACGAGGCCCTCAAAGGAAGTCTCAGTAAGTTAAAAAAGAACCTGAGGGATGAAAAGATCAAAGCTATGAAAGCGCATCGAAAAGAGCTGGAGACGGGCCTTGAAAAGGAGCTTGTGAAAAGGTATCTGAAGCGATCAGGACTGTTTGTTCATTCACTCCATCATGATCCTGAAATTCTGTCTGGCATCAGGATACTGAAAGATGCACAACAATACCGTTCACTCCTGAATGCATCTGTTCACTGAAAGTGTGAACATTAATTCAGATGCGCCGAGCTGACAAACGACTTCAGTGTTACAGCCAGCGAGGCAAGAAGTGAGGATTTATCAGGCTGCTGCGCAATCGCTTTTTCTGTATCAATGATGCCTTGCTTGGCTTCTTCAAGGTTGATGTTGCCCTGCATCTCTTCAATCACGGTAATGGCTTCAAGAGCAACTTCAAAAGGTTCATTGATCGCCAGGTTGATGAAATATCCAAGATGAGCATCCCAGTTCAATGTGCCTTCCCAGCAAAGCATAACGAGCTTCTGCTTGTCTGATACCTTGTTGGCATTATCGATAGCTTCCTTCAATGCGGGGATCATCGCTTTTGATTTGACTGATCTCAACAGATCCAGCGATGCATTGACAACTTCGCTGCTCTTGTGTGTCAGAGCAAGGCTGATGATAACCGGGATGAGTGAATCCTTTCCAACCTCTCCTGCCAGCTTGATTGCTTCAAGGATCTTTTCTTCTCCTGCTGTTTCAAGATCACTTAAGATCTTCTTTTCCTGATTTTTCATCTTGTCCTTTTGGATATACTTTAAATTCTACTCTTCTGTTCTGCTGTTTGCCTTCTTCTGTACTGTTGTCATTCACAGGTTCAGATTCACCATAACCAATTGTTATGAGCCGGCCTTTTTTAATTCCTTTTGCGATCAGGTATTTTCTTGCTGCTTCTGATCGTCGCTCTGACAGCTTCCTGTTATATTCTTCTGTACCTGTTGAATCAGCAAATCCTCTCAGCTCTATATCAGCCGCCGGGTTCTTCTTCATGAACTCTGATACCTTATCCAGTGTTGTTTTCGCATCGTTCTTCAACCTCGCATTATCGTAATCAAAAAGTATGTTCACGAATGTTTCTTCTGTGGATGAAATTACATCGCCTTCTTTCAGTGATTTCTCCAGTACAACATAGGTGTATCCTTCATTCTTTTCAAGGTCAGTTGAATTCGTGATGAAATTTTTCAGATCATCCGTAAGGCCTTTTCCTCCTGTGGAGCCAGACTTTGTCCTGATATCAAATAGCGCGTTGTGCACTTCAATGTTCTGTTTTGTAAACCGATTGCCTTCTTTGACATTTGAAACTGCCATCATCTGAAAAAGATCATATGGCTTGCATTGCTTCGGTACGTTGACCGATAGCGTATCTGCCTGAAAACCATTTGCAGCAATCACCATTTCATATGTATGTTCAGGAATGATCTTTACCATGTAAGTGCCATCTGCATTGCTCTTTACGGAGTCTTTTACAGAGGTTGACATGTCTGTCAGATAAAGTGTTGTCTGCAGCCCTTTTCCGGTTTCTTTGTTGAGTGCCAGCCCTCTCAGGGTAGTTGATGCTATGGTTCTGCATTCAAACGTAACGGCATACATATTCATGTCATTCAACGTATCGTTTGTAATGCGCTGTGATGAGATCCATCCCTTTTCCCCATCAGCTGAGAACATCAGGTAGATGTCGTGATTCTCTGTATTGATCGGTGCTCCCAGGTTTTCCGGTTTGTTCCAGCTGTTGTCATTCCATGATGACCTGAAAAGATCAAATCCTCCCATCGTGTTATGCCCTGTGGACGCGAAGTACAGGTACTTGCCATCCGCCGATAAAAATGGAGCATCTTCTTCGTAGGGTGTATTCACTGCTGCTCCGAGATTCGCACCATCCGACCACACACCATCTTTGTTTTTTCTTGAGACATAGATGTCACGGCCGCCATAACCACCTTTTCGGTCACTTACAAAATACACAACGCTGTCATATAATGTCACGCCGAGGCTTGTTTCCCACGCTTTGCTATTCAATGTTCCGCCAAGCTTTTCTGGTTCACCCCAATGATTTTGTGAGATCAGTTTAGATTCGAGGATGCTGCCGTTCTTTACTGCACGATAGAGGTAAAGCGTTTTTTTATCTTTTGAAATGCTGTTTACTGCTTCATGTCCTGATGTGTTGATGTGATCTCCTAGGGAACGTGGCTCTGACCAGGCTTGTCCGTTAAAATCAGAAATCCAGATGTCTTCATAGAACTTTCCATCCCAGTTTACTTTTCCTCCTTTGCTGCCTTTCCTGCGTGCAGTAAAAATGATCGTTGAATCGTTGTGCGTGAAGACCGGGCTGTATTCATCGTATATCGAATTAACAGGCGCTGGCATTCGTTCAAGCTTTGGTACATAGCTCACGCTGTCTTTAATAAAGGATAATGGCGGAATGCTGCTGAATGTTTCTGCATTGTTGCAAATCTCGATCTCACGGTTGATCTCATCTGTCAGCTCCTTTTCATCTGACTGTGAGAGATAAGTACCAAATGATTTCAGCTGGTTCAGATAATTTCCGAAATGCTCGCGTGCCTTGTCATAATTCCCTTTCATCCTGTAAGCAACAGCCAGAGGATAGTAAAGTTCTCCCATCTCTTCAGGCTTTCCTTTCTGGATCGCTTTTTCAAGGTAGGGTATGCTCATGACTTTTTGATAGGGTGAATCAAAGAAGGTCATCCCAAGCTCTTTGTTGTAGATGACATTGTCAGGATCCTTGGCTAGAAGGATACGGTATCGCTGAATGGCTTCTGAAAAGTCAGCATTTTCGCTGCTTTTGCGTGCTTTCTTCAGTGTGCTCTTTGAGATCTCCTGGTTGAATTCACCATATCCGTTCTGTGAAAATCCCTGTAAAGAGAAGAGTGTCAGCAATATGACAATGTAAGTGGATGCAGGCTTTAGCAACTTCAGGTTGATTTAATAAGAAAATAAAAATAGGAAAAACTATGAAATCATTTTTTGCGTATGCATGGAATAGCCTTGTTTATCGTTAACTTAACTGCATATGTTCAGGATCTTATCAATTGATGGAGGAGGGATCAGAGGTATCCTTGCCGCTGAAATCCTTGCAAGGCTCGAAGCTTTGCTTGCTGAACGTACGGATGATCCGGAAACCAGGTTGTCTGATTACTTTGATCTTGTAGCCGGAACAAGCACCGGAGGAATCCTTTCAGCAATCTATCTTTTTCCTGATGATTCAGGTACCAGGTCGCAATACACAGCGAAAGAAGCATCAAAGCTTTATCTGGAAAATGCAAAAAAGATCTTCAAGCGTAAGACCGATCCCGAAGCTGAGGAGAAGTACTCCGGTCGTGAACTTCGTGAGGTGCTTGTCTCATACTTTGGTGAACGCAAGCTTTCTGATTTGATCAAACCTTCTTTGATCACGTCTTACAATATTGGTAAGAGCTCGACACATTTTTTTACTTCACATGATGCCCGTTTCAAGGATGGCTACAATTACCTGCTCTGGCAGGTGGCTATGGCTACTTCAGCAGCTCCGGGTTATTTCAAACCTGCACAGACCATTTCCATGGCAGGTAAGGAATACACACTAGTTGACGGAGGAGTGTTTGCGAATAACCCATCCCTGTGTGCGTTTGCGGAAGCCAGGAACATTTCATCCAGACAGGGTGTAAAGCTTCATCCTTCCGACCTGTTCATCGTTTCTGTAGGTACGGGCAAAGTGAAAGGAACGGATTTTTCGAAAAAAGGAATTGCTCCTGAATACATCCTCTCAAGGGAATCTGAAACAACACATTACCAGCTTACGCAGATCTTTGAAGCGGTAGATGCCCTGGATCATTATCACCGCCTCGATCCTTACATTGGTTCAGCAAATGAGGAAATGGATGATACGTCTGATGAAAATCTGGTTGCATTAAAGCAGGCTGGACGAAGATCAGGTCAGATCCTTGAAGCCAAGCTGGTTGAAATTGCAGATCGACTTACTGCCACAAAGGATAACAAGTGATCCTATGACTTTTGTGATCTAAAAAAACTTCTGAAGCTCTTTGAGGAACGTGTCGAATATCTTTGAATTCCCTGACACGAGCTCTTCTCCGAAGATGAAGTTATCTCCTCCTCTGAAGTCTGTTACTTTTCCTCCTGCCTGCTGAATAAGGAATGTTCCGGCTGCAACATCCCATGGCTTTAATCCATATTCATAAAATGCTTCAGCTCTTCCTGCAGCGACATACGCAAGATCCGCAGCTGCCGATCCTGGTCTGCGAAGCCCATGCGTGTTACGCATCAGGTGCATGAAAAATTTCATGTACTCATCCATCTTGCTGAAATCCGTATATGGAAAACCTGTCAGTATCAGGCTGTCTGCCAACCGCTCTCTTTCAGAAACCCTGATCTCAGCATCATTAAGGTAGGCAGGTGCATTCTCCCAGGAATGAAAACATTCATGCTGGTTGATCTCATAAACAACGCCCAGCACGGGTTTTCTGTCTTTAAGCAGTGCAATGCTGACACAAAACGTAGGAAGTCCGTGAATGAAATTCGTTGTGCCATCCAGAGGGTCGATCACCCAGTTGTAAGTGATCCCTTTTTTTGTGGAGGTTTGTTCTTCAGCAATGAAGCCGGCTTCAGGCAACAGCTTTTCAAGCTTTTCAACGATCAGCTTTTCTGATGCTTTGTCAACCGAGGTCACGAAATCGTTGTGTCCTTTCACTTCAATTTCACCGCGGCGAATGGCGTCACGTCCCGACAGGATCATGTCACCTGTTACGATGGAAAGTTCGCATACATCCTGGCAAAGCTGTTTAAGATCTGGCATGAACAGGTTGTTTCTTTCGTGAGAAATAGATCAGGCCGGCTGTACCGATCAGGATAAAGATAAAGCTGATGATTTCTGCCTGTGTGATCGACATTCCAAAAATATGATACAATGAATTCACACGGATCTTTTCAATGAGGAAGCGCTCAACACCGTTCAGAAGCAGGTAAAGAGAGAACATCTGTCCGGGGATACGGATCTTCTTTCTTAATGACCAGAGTACAAAGAAGATCAGTATGCATGCGATCGCTTCGTACAGCGGAGTAGGGAATACAGGATTTGGAAGCTGCATGCAATGTGGTCCTGCACATCCTTCAATTGGAATACCTTCGTTGATGACATTATGCGGATACCTGAAAGCCCAGAATGAGTCAGGCAAAAAGCTCATGAATCCTGGCTTCGGCGCAAGGTTGTCAATACCCCAGTCACCATCGCCGCTCATATGACATCCGATCCTTCCGATGCCATAGCCAAGCATTAATCCGGGTGCACTGGCATCCATAACCGGCAGTATGCGCATGTTGTTCTTCCGTGCATAATATAATACAGCCCCTCCTCCAACGATGAGACCTCCATACATGGTAAGCCCGCTGAATGAGATCAATGCATCAACAGGATCTTTGAGGAACTCATCGATGTTCTCCAGGTTGTGAAACACCTTTGCACCAAGGATCCCTGCAAATGCCGCGATCAGGGTGAGTGTTCCAACCTGCTCGTAAGGATGAACAACCACTTCTTCAATTTTGGGAACCGGAAGCTCCTGCTTCTTTTTCTCACTGTATTTCAGGTAAGCCATCAACCCCGCGAACAGGAGACCTCCAATGAAATTTCCTTCCGTGCTCAATATGAATGCCTGTGGATTCGCAGCAAAATCGCGGTAATGCGAAAAAGCAAAAACAAGCTTATAGCCCAGGATGAACCCAAGCACAGCTGAAAAGAAAAGTTCGCTCGCAGTGATCTTTTCACCTTTTTTAAACTTTTTGGTAATAGGTGAAAGAAATCCTTCATCTTCTTTACGCTTTAGCTCAAGCCCGAATACGTAGGCAGTAAGAAGAAAGGCAATCGCCACAAAGAAGCCGAAAGTTTGAATAGGAAGAGGAAGATCAATTCCAAAAAGACTTCTTAATAAATCACTGATGGTTGGATACATAAATCAGATTTTTGCCATGTTTTCTGCTCGTGTGCTTACGATACATCCTTCTTCATCAAATGAATTCAGCTGTACGTTCACGATCCTGTTTACAAGATCTTCAGAATATGGCAAGGTTACTCGAATATAATTATCAGTATAGCCCTGAAGCATGCCGTTCTTTACTTCTGTTTCCATCAGGGCAGGTCGAACCTGTCCGAGGAACCTGTCATAAAAGACATGCTTCTTTTTGCTGCTGAGTACGCGCAATCGTTTTGTCCGTAACTGCCTCTCCGGAATGGATACAGTGCCTGCAAGTTCAATGGCATCCGTATTTGGCCGTTCGGAGTAGGTAAAGACATGCAGATAGGAAATGTCGAGGCTGTTTAAAAAATCATAGGTCTCCTGGAAGTCAGCATCTGTCTCTCCGGGGAAGCCTGTGATCACATCCACGCCGATGCATGCGTCTGGCATCAGCTGCCTGATCGTGGCGATACGTTCCTGGTACAAGCCTGTCAGGTATCGTCTGCGCATCAGCTTCAGGATCTTGTCAGAGCCCGACTGTAACGGAATATGGAAATGGGGAACAAATTTATCAGAGGACGATACGAAACGAATGATCTCATCTTTTAAAAGATTCGGTTCAATTGAAGAGATTCGTAGTCTGCTCAAACCATCTACCTTATCAAGAGCATGAATGAGCTCAAGGAAAGTATGTTCATGTTTCTTGTTGCCGTATTCACCTTTCCCGTAATCACCGATATTCACACCGGTAAGAACAATTTCCCTGATCCCTTTGGCAGCGATCTCTGTAGCATTTGATACAACATTCTGAATGGTGTCACTTCTGCTGATCCCTCTGGCAAGTGGTATGGTGCAATAGGAACAGGTGTAATCGCAGCCATCCTGAACCTTAAGAAAGGCACGGGTTCTGTCAGACACTGAATATGCACTGACAAAAAAATCTGTTTCGCCGATCTCGCAGGAATGAACTTCTGCAACACCTTTTCTGCTCAGGTTGTTCAGGAAGAAAGGAAGGCGGAATTTTTCCTTTGCACCAAGTACAAGATCAACACCATCGATCTTACCGATTTCTTCTGCTTTGAGCTGTGCGTAGCATCCCGTAACCACAACAAATGCTTCGGGGTTTTTTCTGTTGATCTGACGAATGATCTGCCTGCATTCCTTGTCAGCATTTTCAGTTACAGAACACGTGTTGAGTACGAACACATCAGCAGAGGTTTCATCATCTGTCCTTGTATAGCCTTCCTGTTGAAGGTTTCTCGCAATGGCAGATGTTTCCGAAAAATTCAGCTTACATCCTAAGGTATGGAACGCGACTTTTCCTTTGCTCGTCATGGGCTGCAAAGATACTCATTTGAGTGGGTTTGTGTTCAAAAACATGTGGATAATTCCGGAGGATGCATCAGTCTGCGCACTGCTATTTTGAACAACTTTAACCAAATCACATTTATGAAATTCCGCTATTTCACTGTTCTTCTGGCAATGATGGTCCTTTCATCCTGCGGAAAGAAGGAGCAGCAAAAAGATACACGTACAGTATTCAGATACAATGAGCCGGGAGGTCTTACATCCATGGATCCTGCCTTCGCACGTACCAGTGAGAACACCTGGGGGATCAATCAGGTCTTCAACGGCCTTGTCCAGCTCGATGAAAACCTGAAGGTTAAGCCGTGCATCGCTACTTCATGGCAGATCTCTGATGACGGTCTTGTTTATACATTCAATTTACGTGATGATGTGTTCTTTCATGATCATGAGCTGTTTAAGGATGGCAAGGGGCGTAAGGTTGTCGCGGCCGATTTTGTCAACAGCTTTTACAGGATCATCAATCCGGATGTGGCTTCACCAGGTGCATGGATCTTTAATAACATCGACCTGAGTGATAAAAGCCTGCATCAGGGTTTCATTGCTGAAGGTGAAAACAAGCTGAAGGTTTTCCTGAAGCAGCCTTTTCCTCCGTTCCTGAGCCTTCTTGCCATGCAGTATTGCAGCGTCGTTCCTAACGAAGTTGTAGAGCATTACGGCCATGACTTCAGAAACCATCCTGTTGGAACTGGCCCATTCAAATTTAAAATGTGGAAAGAAGGAGAGAAGATGATCCTCCTGAAGAATGAAAACTATTTTGAAAAAGATGAGCAGGGCAACCGGCTTCCTTACCTGGATGCTGTTGCTGTGTCGTTTGTAAAAGACAGGCAGACCGGCTTCCTTGAATTTGTGAAAGGCAATTTTGATTTTCTTTCTGGTGTTGATGGAAGCTTTAAGGATGATATCCTGACATCAGATGGAAACCTGAACCCGAAGTACGAGGGAAAGTTTTCCATGAATAAGTCTCCATACCTGAAAACGGATTACCTCGGAATTCTGATCGATCCTTCAATGCCTGCAGTCAAAGGAAGTCCATTACTTAAAAAACAAATACGACAGGCGATCAACTATGGTTTCGACAGAAACAAGATGATCGATTTTCTTAAGAACAACATCGGAAAGCCTGCAACATCAGGATTCGTTCCATATGGAATGCCATCTTTCGATGAAGAAAAGGTGAAAGGATATTTTTATGATCCTGACCTTGCCCGTGAACTGTTAAGAAAAGCGGGGTATCCTAATGGAGAAGGACTGCCCGAGATCGTTCTTACCACAACATCCATGTACCAGGATCTTTGCGAGTTCATGCAGAGCGAGTTAAAAGCGATCGGCATCAGGATCAAAGTCGACGTTGTTGCACCTGCACCACACAGTGAAATGATCGCCCGGGGAGATGTTGCATTTTTCAGGAAGTCATGGATCGCTGATTATCCTGACGCCGAAAACTACCTTGCCTTGTTCTATTCAAAAAACTTTGCACCGGGAGGACCTAACTACACGCACTTCAGTAACAAGGAGTATGATGCACTTTATGAAAAGGCGCAAAAGGAAACGAACGATGAAAAACGATTCACCCTTTATCAGGAGATGGATAAGATCATCATCGAAGAAGCTCCGGTGATCCCGCTGTATTACGATGAAGCGGTGACCTTCACGCACAATAACATCTCAGATCTTAAAAGGAACCCGTTGAATCTTCTTGTACTGAAAACTGTAAAGAAGAAGATCAATTGATCCACTGACATTCCAGCTGGTTAATCCCTTCGTTGTAACCTTTGAGTCAGTTAAGCATCCAATGGCTAAACTGACTCACATGATCTACATCGCCATTGCCCTCTTTTTAATCGCAGCTGTATTCGGAATTATTCTTGCATCTGCCATTTTGCGCGGACAGCCTACTCCAAAGCTCATTGTATTCATTCACGGATTCCTTGCTGCATCAGCACTTGCACTTGTTGTTGTATATGTGTTGAAGACAGCCGGAGATCGCCCGATCATTTCAATGATCCTTCTGATCGTTGCTGCACTTGGCGGGTTTGTACTCTTTGCACGTGATATGCAGAAGAAGCCCGGACCCTTTGCACTGATCGCCATACATGCACTTGTCGCTGTTTCAGGTGTGCTTGGACTGGTATTCTTCCTGATGCCTTAGGTGATTCTTACCTGTTAAAGTTTCCTGAGGCTGCCAACTTTTTACATCGATGAGCATGCGGATCCATTGTTGGTTCAATGCGAATTCTGCAAGGTGTTCTTTATGATGCAGTTGCATATTTAGCATATATTCGCTGTAAGGGTTGATCTATGACCATACTGCCAAAAAGCCTGTATCCAGAGTTCCGTTTCTCTCTTCTGGTCTTGCTTCTTTCGTCATACTCTTCTTCTGCACAGCAGCATGTCAATACCATCATTCATGACGACATTTACCTTTCTACCTATATATCACCGGTTGAGCTGAATCATCCTTCAGCAAACGTTTTCATGAGTGAATGGTTCCTTTCGCCAGGACAAAGTCAGGTACTGTTCTGGAGTGATGAATTTGATGATGATCAGCTCGATGTCTCCCGCTGGAATGCGGAACATTATTATCAGAAAGGTCTTGTGAATTTCGATGGCCAGGCGCCCGGTGAGATCCAGTTCTTATCTGAAGAAAATATTGAGCTTCATGATGGGACCATGCAGATCATTGCACGAGAGTTTAACGAAGAACGACTGGTTGATGCTTCTGTTCCCGAGAGCAGCAACATACATGATGGAGAGCCCAACAGGAGATTCTACAGGTACTCAAGCGGAATGGTCGTATCACGCGATGAGTTTCTGTATGGTACGTTCGAGGCACGCATCAGGCTTCCCTTCTTAAAGGATCTGTGGCCGGCATTCTGGATGTTCGGTGGCTCACAGTCTAAAGTTCCTGAACTTGACTTTGCAGACAGACGTTGTGAGATCGATATCTTCGAATTCTTCGGTTCAAATGGAAAAAAGATGGTCTCAACGATCCATTACTGGACTTTCCTTCATGGCCGCCATGCGAACTATTATGATGGAAATTCATACAAAGCATCCAATTTTCATTTTGAAAATACATGGCATACATACGGAATGAAATGGGATCAGTACACCTTATCGTTTACGCTTGATGGTCAGCCTCTTCCTGGAACACATTATCATTTTTACGCGATGGAAGAAGGAACCTGGCCACGCGCAAGCTTTGATGGCAATCTGAACCTGACTGAACAGCACTGGGGCATTCCTTTAAAAGACGGCAATGAACTCATGAAGTTTGCTAAAGCAGGATACAGCATTTACGTGAACAGACTTTTCCCTGATCAGCCAATGCCAGTCATCATTGGTATGGCCATTAAACAATCATCCAATCCGCCACTGCATTACAATGAAGAAAACAAATTCAGCATCGTTCACACAGGCACTGTTTTTCCACAGGCGATGGAAGTGGACTGGATAAGAATTTCGAAGCCTTTAACTTATGATACCTTGTTTACAGTGGCTAGTCTTCTGAACGAAAGCGAGGGAACTATGAAAGTATACCCGTCCGTCTTCTCATCCACGTTGAACATTGTAACCGGCAATTCCACTGTTCCTGCACAGTTTGAGCTTTTTGATAATCTTGGAAAGCTTGTAATGAAACGACAGTTCATGAGTACAATTGAATTAATTGAGACATCAGCTCTTCCTTCAGGATTCTATGTTTTAAAAGTATCAACCAGCGAAAGGTCAAAAACGTTCAAACTGATCAAACAGTAAGAAACTATTTTTTCTCATCCAGCGTGATAAGCTGAATGAATTGAGTGGAATCCTGCAATGAATATTTAAACGCCTGTTTTATCCTCACCGCTGCCGTATCATCAAATGCTGAAAAAAGCACCTGGTCGCCAGCCGCGAACGTTGCATGCTTGCTTATGGTAATTGACTGTCCTCGTTCAGCAAACCGGATCTTGTAGAACTTCACACTTCTGTCATAACCCGGTTGAAACACCTTAAGATCTGATGGATCTTTCTTTTCCCTCATCATACGAAATAGATAACGCTCCTTGGCTTCATTCACTTCTTCATATGATGAATAGGCATTTGAATTTGATCTGCCATAAAGGATGATATAGGGAAATATAAAAATCAAAATAAGAACAACTGCCAATGATTTTGTGTGCTCCACTAAAGACAGCGCCTGGTTGATAGCACCTGCTGCAACCAGTGCCATCAATGGATACAGAGGCACATCATACCATGGAACTTTTGTTACCGAACAGGAGATGATCAAAAAGTAGGTGATGCTGAGTAAAGAAACCGGGAACAGGAAACGGTCTGTCTTTCCTGAATGAATTCCATTTGAAATAATCATTGCCAGACCAATCAGGTAAAGGATCATCCAGAATGAATAGCGTGAGAGCAGCAGGGTTTCAAAATAATAGATGAAGGGTTCTTTATGTTCATCCACTTTGGAAATGAATCTCCCTGCATCATTTCCGAAGAATAGCTCAAGGTACCCGGGTTGCGCCTGTTCTCTCAATGCCAGGAAAAGCACGATCATCAGCATTAGCCCTGTCAAACCCATCCAGAAATGCCTGTTCTTTATAAGGGCTCTGCCTATGTTTTTATAGTAGTAAAGCGTTAAAAGGTATCCCGGTATAAACAAAAATGCCTGAATGGATTTGGTCCAGAACGCAAGCCCGATCATCAAAAAGAAAAGATAGATCCTGTTTGCAGTTATCCTTCCTGTGTAAATAATGTCTATAAAAAGAATGTTCCCGCAGAATAAGAACAGACCAAGCAGGGCATCGGCATCACCGGTTCTTGCGGAATGATAGGTGACGAATCCGTATGATGTCAGTAAAAGCAGGAAAGCAATGCATGCGAACCTTAATCCTTTTCTGCGTTCAGCATACCAGAACATGGCAATGAGTATCACCGTTGTGGCAATGGCTGATGGTAAGCGCAGGGCAAGTTCAGTATAGCCAAATAGGTTCACCGTACACATCTGTGCCCATAAAAACAAAGGTGGCTTGCTGTTCCACAGATCCGGTGCCTGTTCATAAACCGGGACCATCCAGTTCCCTGAAAGCAGCATTTCATAAGTGTTCAGAGCAAACATGGACTCATCCCAGAGCCTGAGGGAGTATCCGTCAAGCTTTAAAAAGACGATCGGATAAATGAATAATATCAGCAGTACGGTGATCCCTGCTGAACGTAATGTGCCTGACCTGAACATAGTGGGTTGACCTGATCAACTTTAAAGAAAAGAAAATAAACTGAGGTAAGGATAGACCTGCTGCATTTCCGCATAAGGTTTATTCTTTCTGTTCTGCAGAGGTTAACTGAGCTTTCACTGCATGATGATCTGAGTAGTCCTCAGGCAAGGTCTCGAATGCTTCACACCTGAAATCATCGCTGAATAAGATATAATCAATTCGCATGGCGGGAAAGATGCCTCCATACGTTTTACCAAAGCCATTGCCTTTCTTTCGGAACGCATCATTCAGATTTTTTGAAAGCCTGTAATAGGTATAGGAGGATGGTGGATCATTGAAATCTCCGCATACAATAACAGGGTAGGGGGATGACAGTACACTTTTGCTTACCAGGTCAACCTGTGGGCCTCGCTGCCTGAATGCTGAACGAAGTCTTCTGAGAATTTTTTTTGAACCTGCCAGCTCTTCTGTTTCACGGTCATCCTGAAGATCTTTTAAAAACTTATAATCTTCCTTATTCATGTGGATGGACTGAAGGTGCATATTGTACACCCGCACAGTATCCTCACCGATTTTGATATCAGAATAAATGCAAACGTTGTTGTTCTTTACCGGAAATGAAACTTCACCCTGGCTGATGATCGGATACCTGCTGAATGTTCCTATTCCCCAGTTGCCCTGGTGGTTTTTCTGTGTCAGCGTTTTTGTGATCTGCACATGAGCGTATGGTGTACCGAGTGCTTTCATCAGGCTGTCCTGCAGCAGAAAGGAGCCATTATCATCAAAGTATAGTTCCTGCAGACTATAGATTCCACAGTTCTCACCTTTCATAAGATCAATGATCCGGTCTCGTCCATTCTTGTTGCCTGACCAGTCATAGTAATCAAACACCCTCACATTGTATGAGAGGATCTTTAAAGGTTCATCCGTGAATTCATTTCTAGAGAGATTGAACTGGAAGTATCCGGTTGCAGTCGTACCGCCAATGAGGAGGCCTGCAAGCGGTAACAGCAGCTGTCGTCGGACCTGGACTCCCCAGTATAAAAAGAAAAGCATCTGGAGGATGTAAAGCACAGGAAATGCTAAAGAGAATACACCGGAGATCCAGAGTCTTTCAGGGCTGATAAAATTCGAAGCAACGGAAATGATCAGCAGCGCAAAGCAAATGACATTGAGCCAGAAGATCCACCTGTTAAACCGAAAAAACCTTCTCCAACCAGTCTTTTTTGATGGTTGATCAATCTTTGTCATTACTGATCTTGAATAGGGTTTCTTTTTCCTCCTTCGTCAGACTTTCATAACCGGATTTTGAGATCTTGTCAAGGATGGTATCAACCCTTCTCTGACGGGCTGCTTTTGAAGCATTGTAATCTTCATCGGAAACATGACGTTTCTTTTTATAGGCGACTTTCAAATGGCTTCTGCGCTTAAACAGCCTTTCAAAAAAGGAGAAGAACTTGTTAAAACCGATGCTCCAGTCATTTCCTTTTTTCAGCTGCATGCAGAATAAATAACCGAAGAGTGCGCCCCCCAGGTGAGCAAGATGGCCTCCTGCATTTCCTGAACGGATATTGATAAAGTCCAGCACAATGTATATGATGGTAATGTATTTCAGTCGGATGGGCCCGAAGATCATCAGGTTTACTGCAAAGTCAGGAACATACACGGTAATGGCTACGAGGATCGCCATGACAGAAGCGGATGCTCCAATCATAAACGCTCCGTCCAGGTAAGGTGCAAATGCAGGAAACAGGTTATAGCTTGCAATATAGATCAGTGCTCCTGCGATCCCTCCGGCGATATACACTCCCAGCACTCTTGCTGCGCCCAAGTATTCAATGAACAGAATTCCCGCGAAGTAAAGTGTAAGCATGTTGAACAGCAGGTGGAAGAACTGTTCATGCACGAACATATATGTTAACACGGTCCATGGCTTTGATAAAAGTCCTTGCATAGACGCAGGAACTGAGAGCCATGAAACAGGATTGCCGGTGTCGAATGAAAAGAGAAAGCCTATTAGGTAAAACAGGTTAACGACCAGGAATACCGCCACATTGATAATGATGAGCCTGGTGATCACACTCCCGTTCTGGAAATTACTTTTCAGCTGATCAACTAATGTATTCCGCATCATCAGAATTGTCTCCTGTTATTTCTCTGCCAGGTCTTTATCAGGATAAACCCGAACAGCATTCCCCCGAGGTGAGCGAAGTGCGCTACATTGTCTCCGGATGTATTCGCGATACCATAGAACAATTCAATGGCACCATACAGGATCACAAAATATTTCGCTTTGATCGGGATGGCAAAGTAAAGAAATATCAGCGCGTTAGGGAAGATCATTCCAAACGCCAGCAACAAACCGAACAATGCGCCGGATGCTCCTACAATAACTGGCTTGTTAAGTACATCTTCCTTGTAGTCGATCAGGTAGTCATGTGCCACCTGTGATGCCTGACGCAGGTTCTCCTGTTCCATCAGCATCGAATATTTCGCGACAAAGGTTTGGTGCTTATGTACCATCAGCTCATCCATCAATTGAAAATGTGTGGATTGAAAGAAGGCCTTGATGTTATCGATCGAAGGATTGAGAGCTGTATAGTTGATTGCATCCAGGATAGGAGCTAGCTCGATGGCAAAAACCACATATTGTATCAGTGCCGCACCTATCCCTGTGACGAGGTAGTAATAGAGAAATCGTTTGCTTCCCCAGACATTTTCCAGTGCCGCACCAAACATCCACACGGCAAGCATATTGAAAAGAATGTGTGTGAAGCTGCCATGCATGAACATGTAGGTGATCAGCTGATAAGGCTTGAAATCATCCGCGCTGAAATAATGCAGCCCGAGAATGTTCACGAGGTTTAAGCCAAGCCTGCTTTCAAAGATGATCGTTCCGAGATAGAACAAGCCGTTAAGGATAAGCAGGTTCTTAACGACCGGGGGAAGTATGCTGAAACGTGAGGGTCTGAATTCCATAAAAAAATCAACTCCTGAAGAAGCGGTCAAGCTCCTCCAGCTTTATAGTATGTATAATGGGCTTTCCTCCAGGACTAACTGAAGGAATACTGCATGCGAATAATTCATCAATTAACATGCTCATTTCTTCCTGGGTGAGCATTTTTCCTGATTTTATACCAACGCTCCTGGCAAGTGAAAGCGCGATCTTTTCATGTCTCTCCATGTTACCGCTGGTTTCCTCGAGCAATTCCTGGGCAAGCTTTTCCAGTTCGCGTGATGCCTGGTGATCTGTCAAAAGGACAGGCACTGCATAGATTGCCAGGCTGTTTCCGCCAAGCTGTTCGAATTCATAACCTACATTCTCCAATTCCTTGCGCAGAGACACCAGTGCCTGAACCTGTGCGGCATTCAGCTCGGCCATTTCAGGAAACAGGAGCTTCTGCGACATTGCCGGCTGCTTCATAAGGTTATTGAGGAACTTCTCGAACAGGATCCGTTCATGCGCACGCTGCTGGTGAACGACCATAAGCCCTGATTTGATCTGGCTCAGGATATAGCGTGAATGGATCTGAAAAAAGGTGCCTCGTCCAGGTTCTTTCTCAACTTCTGATGGATCCTGTGAAAGGATTGTCCGATCAGCTGCCGTTTCTTCAGGATGCAGGTTCCTGTATAGTACATCCCAGTTTGATGGAACGGAGATCTGTTTATATCCGCTGTCACCTCTGTATGGATTCGTATGACTTGGTTTAAACGGGTTGAAGTCAGGATTCACGGTGATCGTCGGCTCTGCAACAGGCCCGCGGGGCGGAGGAATAAAGGCAATGGTGCTTTCTTGCTCGAAGTCGATGGTGGGCGCGATGTTATATTTTCCAAGCGACATCCTGACAGCCGATTTTAAGATGGCGTAGATGTGCTTGTCATCTTCAAACTTGACCTCGGTTTTAGTCGGATGAATGTTGATATCGATACTTGATGGCGGAACCTCCAGGAATAAAAAGTAGGAGGGATATGAATCCACAGGAAGCAGCTGGTGAAAAGCATTTTGAACGGCATGATGCAGGTAGCTGTTCCTGATGAACCTGTTATTGATAAAGAAGAATTGTTCTCCTCTTGATTTTCTTGCGAACTGCGGTTTGCCTATGAAACCCGAGATCTTCACAATGTCTGTGTCTTCTTCAACAGGAACCAGGCGTTCGTTGTAATTGTTTCCGAAAAGACCAATGATGCGCTGGCGGAGGTTTGTCGCTTCGAGGTGAAAGATCTCGTCACCATTGTGATGCAGGCTGAATCCAATTTCCGGATGTGCCATGGCCACACGCTGAAACTCTTCGATGATATGACCAGTTTCAACCGGGTTGCTCTTCAGGAAGTTACGGCGTGCAGGAATGTTGAAAAAAAGGTTCTTGATCGAGATGGAGGTTCCTTTCGGACAGGCACAAGGCTCCTGCGATTTGACTTCACTGCCTTCAATGAGGATCGAGGTACCAACGGTGTCTTCTTCTCTTCGTGTCTTCAGCTCTACCTGGGCAACAGCAGCTACCGATGCCAGCGCTTCTCCGCGAAATCCTTTGGTGGTCAGCGCGAAAAGGTCTTCAGCACGGTTGATCTTGGAGGTTGCATGACGTTCGAATGATACCCTTGCATCTGTCTCACTCATCCCCATTCCATCATCGATCACCTGGATCAATGCTTTACCGGCATCTTTCACGATGAGGCGAATGAATGAGCTTCCGGCATCAACGGAATTTTCAATAAGCTCCTTCACCGCCGATGCAGGTCGCTGTATCACTTCACCTGCAGCTATCTGATTTGCAACAGATTCAGGTAAGATGTTTATCCGGTCGGCCATACCCTGCAAAAATACAGATTTCCCTAAGGCTTTAAGAGATTTTAAACGTTAACATTTATATTGTTAATAAATAAAATGACGTTAACAGATAAGGCTTCTCATTCTATCTATTTTAGTTCATGTGCGCTATATGTCAATGAAATTTTATTCCTGGTTATTCATTCTAATGTTCCTGGTGTCAGGTGCATCTGCTCTTTCTTATCTGTCTTCTCCGCCTCCTCCGGTCAAAAAGTCTGTCACTTCTTCACCTGTAAAGAAGAAGAAAAAAAAGAAAAAGACGGTCGTTAAAAAGAAGTCTCCACTGGGTGGAGCTGCGGCTATAGAATACAAAAAGAAATATAATATCCAGATCGGTGACTCAGTTCCTCGTCCTGACCTTACAGGGATGAAGTTTGATTCATGGTCAGACTCTGTCTTTGCTTCACTAACTCCTGATGAACGTCTTGCACAGCTGTTCATGGTTACTGCATTCTCTAACCGTGACTCAAGGCATGCAGAGGAGATCTCTAACCTTGTAAGCAATTATGGAATTGGTGGGATCATGTTTCTTCAGGGAGGACCTGCCCGCCAGGCAAAGCTTACGAATGAGTACCAGTCTCTTGCACGGGTGCCTTTGCTTGTTTCCATTGATGCGGAATGGGGACTGAACATGCGTCTTGACAGTACATTAAAGTATCCGCGCCAGATGGCTCTTGGTGCAATGGGCAATGATAGCCTGGTGTACACCATGGGTGAACAGATCGCCGAGCAATGCAAACGCATCGGGGTGCACATCAACTTCGCTCCTGTCGTGGATGTTAACAACAACCCTGATAACCCTGTGATCGGATTCAGGTCTTTCGGAGAAGACAAGTATAACGTTGCCCGTAAAGGTCTCATGTACATGAAGGGCTTGCAGCATAACCGTGTGATCGCGAATGCCAAGCATTTTCCAGGACATGGTGATACAGATGCTGACTCACATAAAAGCCTGCCAGTGATCAATCATCCAAGATCAAGGATCGACAGCCTGGAGCTTTATCCATTCCGTTACCTTATAGACAGTGGACTGAAAAGCCTGATGGTCGCACATCTCTATATTCCTGCATTTGACACTTCGAAGAATACGGCCACAACGCTTTCTCCCAAAGTGGTGCAGGGACTTTTGAAAGACACAATGAAATACCGCGGCCTGGTATTTACCGATGCGCTGAACATGCGTGGGGTGAGCGCATTCTACAAGCCTGGTGAAGTCGATCTGAAAGCACTCATTGCTGGAAATGATGTGCTGTTATGCGCTGAAGATGTGCCTAAAGCAATCCAGGTAATCAAAGCAGCTATCGACAGCGGGATCATCAGCCAGCAGCAGGTCGATGAACGTTGCATGAAGATCCTCCGCGCCAAGGAATGGGTTGGACTGGATCAATACAAGCCTGTGGAGCTGTCTGGTTTACATGATGACCTTCAGAAGCCTGAATACAAGCTTCTTATCAGAAAGCTCGTAGAGGAGTCACTTACGCTTGTCGCGAATAAAGACAATACGGTTCCTTTGAGAAGACTTGATACTTTATCGATCGCATCGCTGGTGATCGGCGACAAAGCTGACTGCAGGTTTCAGCAGACTCTTTCTCTGTATGCACCTGTGACTCATTTCAACGTAAAGAATGATCCATCTCCATCAGAATTTGATTCACTGGTTAAAAAGCTTTCTGGCTATAACATGGTGATCGTGTCTGTTATGGGAAGTGTGAAGCCAACTAAAAATTTCATGTTCTCCCAGACAGCGATGGATCTGATCGATTCTGTTTCAAAGAGATCTAAAATCATTCTGAACATGCTTGCCAGTCCTTACGCGCTTGCCCGTTACAAGAATGTTCACAACATGCAGGCAGTCATTGCCGGTTATGAAGATACTGAAGAGATCCAGGATCTTTCTGCTCAAATGATCTTTGGTGGTATAGGGGCTAAAGGTGTGCTGCCGGTTTCGATACTTGGCACCTATAGTATCAGGACAGGTTTGTTTACTGAAGGCGGAACAAGGTTCAAATACACGATGCCGGAAGAGCTGGGCTTAGCTTCATCAGACCTCGATCGCATAACATCTCTGGCAGAGGAAGCCATCAAAAAGGAAGCAACTCCGGGATGCCAGGTCTTTCTTGCCAAAGATGGAAAAGTGTTTTACAACAAGTCATTCGGATATCATACATACGACAGGCAGATCCCGGTTAAAAATGATGACCTCTATGACCTTGCATCGATCACAAAAATATCTGCGTCGCTTCCTGCAGTGATGAAGCTGTACGATGAAAAGAAGCTGAACCTGGATGGAGAGCTTTGCCTTTACCTGAAGGAAGTGGATTGCACAAATAAGCAGGATCTTACTGTCCGTGATATCCTTACTCATCAGTCTGGCCTGAAGTCATGGATCCCGTTCTACCAGTCAACGATCACCAAGTCAGGTGAGTTTGATCCGGTCATCTACAGCCGTGATTCATCGGAGACTTATCCAATGCGTGTTGCTGCAGGATTATACATTCATCGAAACTACACGGATTCGATCATGAGCAGGATCATTCATTCACCCGTTAATCATCGGAAAAGCTACCTCTACAGCGATATGGGTTATTATTTCCTGAAGGAGATCGTTGAAGAAGAAACACAACAGCCATTACCTCAGTACCTGAATACATCATTTTATAAGAAGCTTGGAATGTCAACCATGGGATATCTTCCAAGAAAGAATTTTCCTCTTTCACGCATTGTGCCTACTGAGCTTGATAAGGTATATCGTAAGCAGCTTGTTCATGGTGATGTGCACGACCAGGGAGCTGCCATGCTTGGTGGAATAGGAGGGCATGCAGGATTGTTTTCAAATGCAAATGACCTGGGAATCCTCATGCAGGTTTATCTGAACAATGGTGAATATGGAGGAGAAAGGTACTTTAGCGAGGAAACTGTAAAGGAGTTTACAAGGTGTCAGAATTGTGAAAGTGGGAACAGGCGCGGACTTGGATTTGACAAGCCGGAGCCTGATCCGAAAAAAGCAAGTCCCTGCGCGAAATGCCTTCCATTGTCAAGCTACGGTCACTCGGGATTTACCGGGACATTCACCTGGGTTGATCCGGAATCAAAAGTAGTGTATGTGTTCCTGTCAAACCGTGTGCATCCTGATGCGGATAATAAAAAGCTTGTGACTCTGGGTGTCAGGACAAAGATCCAGGATGCCTTGTACGAGGTCATAAAAAAAAGCACACCTGTTTACGGCAGCCGGTAATTACCAGTAGCGACTCCCTGTCTGAGTTATTATCTTTGCAGGATGAAAATCGGAATAGTCTGTTACCCAACATTTGGTGGAAGCGGGGTCGTAGCGACAGAGCTCGGTAAGGCACTTGCAGAACGTGGTCACCAGGTACATTTCATTACTTACAGCCAGCCCGTTAGGCTTGATTACTTTTCCGAAAATTTGTTCTATCATGAAGTTTCGGTTGCAGATTATCCATTGTTCGACTACCAGCCTTATGAGTTGAACCTTTCAAGCAAACTCGTTGATGTTGTACTACATGAAAAGCTTGACCTCCTGCATGTGCATTATGCCATACCTCATGCATCTGCAGCTTATATGGCTAAACAGATCCTCGCTACACACGGAATTCACATTCCATTCATCACAACATTGCACGGAACGGACATCACCCTGGTGGGAAGAGATGAATCCTATGAGCCTGTAATTACCTTCGCGATCAATCAGTCAGACGCTGTTACCGCGGTTTCTGAAAGTCTGAGACAGGACACCTATAAATACTTCCCGATCAGGAAAGAGATCAAGGTTATTCCAAACTTCATTGACTATCCCGCATACCGTAAGATCGAACCTTATTGTCAACGGAAGTCATTTGCACCACACGGTGAAAAGATCCTGATCCACATTTCTAACTTCAGAAAGGTGAAGAGGGTGGAAGATGTGTTGCATGTATTCGACCGGGTTCGAAAAGAGATTCCGGCGAAGCTGTTGCTCGTTGGAGATGGGCCGGAGAGAACAAACATCGAAAAGCTTTGCAGGGAGCTGGATACTTGCAATGACATCAAAGCGCTTGGCAAGCTTACATCACCTGCCCAGGTTCTTTCTATATCTGATCTGTTCATCCTCCCATCGCAAACAGAAAGCTTTGGTTTGTCGGCGCTAGAAGCGATGGCCAGCGGAGTGCCTGTGATATCAACAAATACAGGAGGTCTACCCGAAGTGAACATCAATGGTGTAACCGGATTTTTGAGTAATGTCGGTGATGTGGAAGATATGGCCGCTCATGCGATCGAAATCCTGAAGGATGATGACAAGCTGAAGCAATTCAGGTCAAATTCACTGAAGCAGGCTGAACGATTCGATCTTCAGAACATCATGCCGATGTATGAAGAGCTTTATCATTCAGTGCTAAAAGATTTCGTGCCTGTTCCTGCTGATCACCTGCGGTAGAAATCTTTCATGACTTTTGAAAGATCATTTGCCCGTGTGTCTTCCTGTTTTGAAAGGTCTTCAATGATATTCCCGATCTCCTGATCAGTTTTATTCTGACTGAGCTTATATTTCGCTTCAGTTGAGATCTCTTCAAGCTCAAAAGCGACAAGCCCTTCAGACATTCTTGTCTTATAAGATTCATCAAGGCTTGTCCATTGATCCATGTAAGACGGTTCAAAACGGGTGATCGTTTTTTCAAGAATGTCGCGTGTTATACCTGCATCATGAATGATCTTCACTCTGCCACGCACATGAACGGTTGTATAGTTCCAGGTCGGGACATTTTCCTGCTTCTCATAATTACCTGGTGAAATGTATGCGTCAGGACCATAGAAGATTACGAGTACCTCTTTGTCCTGCATCTCTTTCCATTGAGGATTACCTTTTGAAAGATGTGACAGGATCGTTAACTGATCGGAAGTGCCTTCAATGACAAACGGAAGGTGAGTGGCTTCAACCCTGTTATTTGAACTGCTTGTAATGATTCCGAATGGGTTGTTCTGAAGATGAGCAAAGATCTTTTCTTTGTCTGTAAGCTTGTAGTACGGAGGTATGTACATCAGCCACCTGCTTTTTTAGCCTTGTATCCGGCTTTGATCAGAATATCGATCACCTTGTCACGAAGATCACCCTGGATCAGGATCTCGCCATCTTTCACACTGCCGCCAACACCGCATTTGGATTTAAGCAGCTTGCCAAGTTCCTGCAGATCTTCATCAGCTCCTATAAAGCCGGTGATCAGTGTAACGCTTTTGCCTGCACGCTGCTTCCTGTCAAGGAATACTTTCAGGTTCTGCTGCTGAGGTGGCAGTGTGCCCTGATCATCAGTGCTGTCTTCCTCGTATTTGAAATCAGGGTTCGTCGAGTACACGACATTCACCCGCTGCTTGTTCTTTTTCATCAGGCTTCCGGTATGATAACATTCAGCGATTTTGGAACGATCGACACCCTCACTTCATTGCCTGAATCGAAAGGCTCTCCATCCACATGCGCGGAATGATTTTTCTGTGTTACTATAAGTTCACTGCAGGAAAGGCTTTCATAAAAAACGGATGTATGGATCTTTCCTGAAAACAGTCTTAAAGATAAGGAGGGTAAGACATACAACGGAAATTTCTTCAGCATGCAAACTTCCAGGAGGCCGTCATCCATTGCAGCTTTCGGAGCGATCCTGGCCTCATTTCCAAACTGGGTAGTATTCGCAAAAGTCATCATGAGTGCGATCTTCCTGGATTTTTCACCATGAACATTCAGTTCATATTCCTGTGCCTTGTATCGTGTGTATTCACGTGCGATCAGTCGGATATATGACTTTAACCCGCGTGATTTAAGCGAAGAGAAAAGTGTGGCGATGTGTGCATCGAAACCAATGCCTGCCACTCCAATGAACACTTCATTGTTCAGTTTGCCGGTGTCGATCTTTCTTGTGTAGGTTCTGTTGAGTCCACGTATCGCAATGACAGGACTTGTAGGAATTCTTAAGGATCTTGCAATTCCGTTTCCTGATCCCATAGGAATGATACCAAGGCTGGTTTCAGTTCCGATGAGTGCTCTTCCAACTTCATTCACAGTGCCATCACCACCAACGGCGATCACCGCATCATAGGCTTGTTCAGCTGCTTCACGGCTCAGCTCTGTGGCATGCTTCGGCGATTCGGTCTCACGGATATCGTAATCGAATTTTGATTTATCGATCTCTTTCTCAAGAACTGGAGGAACAAGCTTTTGCCGTCCGTTCCCTGAGCGGAGATTCAATATAAACCTGATTCGTTTTTTCATCCCGCCCGAAGATACTTAATAACCTTGATCACGGCTTTATTTACGTGTCCATGTAGCCGTGCACTGATCCTGTGTCGAGCCTTGTGTCGCTGAATAGTTGATGGTGATAACGGTTCCATCGGGGCTCACTGTGCCGGTCCCATTGTAAACAATACCGGCATTAACCTGGTTCGGTGTGAGGGTGATGGTTTGATTTGTTGTTCCTGAAAGCACCGCAGTGAGGTCGATGGTGGTATTATAATTCCCAAAATTCTTGAGAGTGACAGTAACCTGGTCATCCGGAGAAGCTACAACACTGCCATCGTAGGGATCTACATTTCCAAAGTTACATGCTTCGCTGGCAGTGTGATCTCCGGCGATGAAGCTGTTCTTATGCTTCACAATGACCTTTCGGGAAACAGGGATTGCTTCGTTTCCGGCATCATCAGCCACCTTATAGGTTATGGTGTATTCACCGGCTTTTAACGGAGATACCATTCCTTCAACACGGATGTCGCCGGAAAGGTCACCGTCTCGGTCATCCTGTGCTGTTGCTTTCAGGTCGGTGTAAGATTCGCCAACGAACATGGTCATTGTTGATTCGCCGTTTATGGTAAGCACTGGTGGAGTTTCATCTTTCTTGCGACAGCCGGAAATAACAAGCACTGCAGGAAATACTACGTAGAGGAGTAGCTTTTTCAGGTTCATGGTTCGTTTTTGACAACAGGATCAAAAGCTAAACCAACAAAAAAAAGCGGCCTCCCTTTTAAAGGAAGGCCGCTTTTTATAAAAAGAGCTAGGAATTACTGCTTTGTGTAAGTAGCGTTTCCGTTAGCACCGTAAATAGCATTTGAGCTGGTGTAAGTAATGTTAGTGATTTTGAAAGCACCACCATTGTATGTACCTGTTCCTGCTAATGTAGTAGAAGCTGTTTCATTCTCTGGAGTGATTGTCTGTGCAGGGATCGTGATAGTAGAACCATCGATCGTAGCGCTGATCACACGGCTTGTTCCAAATCCACCGAAGTTTGCGATAAGGATCTTGTTGTATTCAGAAGCCTGGGTAACAGTCACGTTGTAAGTGTATGTTCCATTTCCTGAAGATGGGTTAGCACCAGTTACAACATCAGAAACTGTATATGCACCAGCAAGCTTGTTGCTTCTAACTTTTACAGTTCTTGTAACTTCCGTTGCAGTGTTTCCTGCTTCGTCAGATACATTGTAAGTGATCGTGTAAGTTCCAACTTTTGTATTGTCAACTGTTCCGGTTGTAACGATCTTGTCAGAAAGATCACCATCTCTTTCATCATCTGCTGTTGCTCCAGCATCAGTGTAAGAGTCACCAAGGTCAATTTCCATGTCAGTTCCTGTAAGCGTGATTGTTGGAGCATCAACATCATCTTTCTTACATCCTGTGAATACCATACCTGCTATCAGTAATGCAGAAGAAGCTAACAATAATTGCTTTTTCATAAGTCGTTTGGTTTTGTTTATAGTTTGTTTTTTCAAAAGTAACCCTTTTTGCAAATACTACTCCAATTTTGTTTTTAAAAAGTCTTGTTATAATTTTGCCGCCGGTTAACTATATAAATTAATATTAATTTAAAAAAAGATCAAATGAAAAAAGTTCTATCGTTAGTTGCGATCGCAGGTATGTTTGCGGTTGTAGCATGCGGACCAAGCAAGGAAGAAGTAGAGGCTAAAGAAAAGGCTCGCAAAGATTCTATCGAAGCTGTTGAAAAGGCTCGCCAGGATTCAGTTGCCCAGGCTGCTGAAGCTGAAAAAGCTCGTCTTGATTCAATCGCGAAAGTAGAAGAGCAGGAAAAAGCTCGCCAGGATTCAATCGCTAAGGCTGAAGAAGCTAAGAACAAAAAAGGTTCTACTAAGCCAGCTGCACCAAAGAAGCAAGAGCCTACAGCTCCTAAGTCTTCTGGTGGAAGATCAGGTGCTACCAAGCAGTAATCTGTAGTTTAGATAATATAAAAGAAGGCTGTCCATTTTTGGACAGCCTTCTTTTTTTGTCAATAACCGTCTGAATTCTTTTTTTGGAGAATATTAAAATATTCTAATACATTTGCGCCCGGTTAACTAAACTACTTTTAATTAATTAAAACCCAAATGAAAAAAGTATTATCGCTTATCGCGGTTGCTGGTATGTTCGCGTTCACATCATGCGGACCTAGCGCTGAAGAAAAAGAAGCTATGGACAAGGCTCGCAAAGATTCTATTGACATGGTTGAAAAAGCACGTCAGGATTCTATTGCTACTGCTGCTGAAATGGAGAAAGCTCGCCAGGATTCAATGGCTGCTGCTCAGTCTGCTGACACAACTCAGAAAACTGAAGAAGCAAAAGCTGCTCACTAATTTCAAAGCTGCTTTTCTGAAAGAGGGGATGAAGATTGTTCATCCCCTCTTTCTTTTTTATGTTATTCACATACTTTGGTTCAAAACAATTTAAAGGAAACCTGTTTGTTATCATACTCCCCTTTACTTTTGTTTTATAACCCTATAAAAAACCCTAATCAAATGAAGAAGCTGTTTACATTATTTTTCGTGGGCTCTCTTGCTCTTGTTTCTTGCGGTCCATCTGCTGAAGAGCAAAAGGCTGCTGAGCAGGCTAAGACTGACTCTATCGCTCAGGCTGAGCAGCAGAAGTCTATGGAAGATGCAAACAACGCTCAGCGTATTGCAGATTCTATCGCAAATGCTGAAAAAGCGACTACTGACACGACTGCGGCAGCTCCTGCAGCTCAGTAATTCAGTACTGTTTTCATTGATCAAGGGTGGCCTCAAGCTACCCTTTTTCATTTCAACCAATCTTAACTTTTTAGTTTATACTTTTGCCTATATTTTTTTAATATGCCTGCTACTGCGACAAAAGATTCCATGAAGTTCGACAGAAAAAAGTACTCTGATGAAAGACTCCTCTCTCTCTATAAAGGTCTTCTAAAACCCAGAATGATCGAGGAAAAGATGCTTGTCCTGCTTCGCCAGGGTAAAGTGTCGAAATGGTTCTCTGGCATCGGTCAGGAAGCTATCTCTGTCGGTGTCGCTGAAGCCATTGAAGAAAACGAATTCATCCTGCCTATGCACAGGAACCTCGGGATCTTTACTTCTCGCCATGTTCCTCTCGCAAAACTTTTCGCTCAGTTCCAGGGCAAGGCTTCGGGCTTCTCGAAAGCACGCGAACGCTCTTTCCATTTCGGTACGCGTGAGCACCATATCGTTGGAATGATCTCTCACCTTGGTCCACAGATGGGTATCGCCGATGGTATTGCGCTTGGAGACCTTATTAAAAAAGATAAGAAAGTAACTGTGGTCTTCACCGGCGATGGTGCCAGCAGCGAAGGTGACTTCCACGAATCGATCAATGTTGCGGCTGTCTGGGATCTCCCTGTCATTTTTGTTATTGAAAACAATGGATACGGATTATCAACTCCTTCGGAACAGCAATTCAGATTCAAACATTTCACGGATAAAGGCCCTGGATATGGCATTGATGCTTATCGTATTGATGGCAACAACATCCTTGAGGTCTATCATACGGTACGTAAGCTTGCTGAATCAATCCGTCAGAAACCGCGTCCTGTGCTTCTTGAATGCATTACGTTCCGTATGCGCGGTCATGAAGAGGCCTCAGGTACCAAGTATGTTCCTAAAGAACTCTTTGATGAATGGGGTAAGAAGGATCCTCTTCTGAACTTTGAAAAATACCTTCTTGAGAACGATGTGCTGAATGATTCGATCATCGCTGATTACCGCAGCGAGATCAAGTCTGAGATCGAACATGCCATTGATGTGGCTTTCAATGAAGCGCCGGTGACTCCTGATACCGAAAAGGAGCTGAACGATGTATTCAAGCCTTTTTCATTGCCTGCAACCCAGCCTGGCGCATCCGTGACTAACAAGCGTCTGGTTGATGCGATATCTGATGGTTTGAAAGAAGCCATGAAGAAGCATGAGAACCTGGTCCTGATGGGGCAGGATATCGCTGAATACGGCGGTGTTTTCAAGGTCACTGAAAATTTCACACAGGATTTTGGAAAGGATCGTGTGAGGAACACGCCTTTATGTGAGTCAGCTATTGTCGGAACCGGACTCGGATTATCGATCAATGGCTTCAAGGCAATGGTAGAGATGCAGTTTGCGGATTTCGTCACCTGTGGCTTCAACCAGATCATCAACAACCTCGCGAAGTCTCACTGGAGATGGGAGCAGAACGCGGATGTTGTAGTTCGTATGCCTTGCGGAGCCGGTGTTGGTGCTGGTCCATTCCATTCACAAACGAATGAAGCATGGTTCTTTCATACACCGGGACTGAAGATTGCATATCCCGCTTTCCCCGCAGATGCCAAAGGATTACTCATCAGGTCTTTTGAAGATCCTAATCCTGTGATGTTCTTTGAACACAAGGCGCTCTACAGAAGCGTTGCAGGCGATGTACCTGATGGTTATTACAGCATCGAATTCGGTAAGGCAAACCTGCTTAAAAAAGGAAATGATGTAACGATTGTTACATATGGCTTTGGAGTGCATTGGGCGCTTGATCATCTTTCAAAGAATCCTTCTGTCAGCGCAGACCTCATCGATCTGAGAACCCTGGCACCACTTGATACTGAAACGGTTTTCGACTCTGTGAAGAAAACAGGCAAAGTGATCATCCTGCATGAAGATTCATTGCTTGGTGGAATAGGGGGTGAGCTTTCTGCACAGATCACTGAGCATTGTTTTGAATACCTCGATGCACCTGTTGCTCGTTGTGCGAGCCTTGATACACCTGTACCTTTCGCGACAGAGCTTGAAAACAACTACCTGGCTAAAAACAGGTTTGCAGGTGCACTTGAAGCCTTGATGAATTACTGATCCTGTTCGAACAGCTCCTGCAGCTTCCTGATGGAATTTTGATTTTCAGGGAGCTCAATCGAATTGATGATCTTCTGCTTCTCTGATTTGGTAAGATGCCAGCTAAGTGAAATGTTGTCTTTCGGATCATTCCTGAGCTGGAAGTCAAGCACATCAACTTTACCGTCGAACCATAAGCTGCAGTATTCGAGTAGCTGGTTATGGTTGTAATCCTGCATGCTGAAGGTATTGCTGTAAAATGTTCCCAGTGGCCTCATCAGTGCCTGTCCGATCGTTTTTGCAGGATTCTCTTCCACATCCATGTTCTTATGCCTGTCACGAATCTGAATGATCACCACGCCGCTGGTATTTGAAGAGATCCAGTTCCTGAAGGTGTACATGAATTTCAGGGTGGTTTCAATTCCATAGTTGTCACGGATACCGGCGTCCATGATCTCAATCGCTGGTTCGCTCGGCAGGGTCACTACAGGCATAATGTAAGGAAATGTGGAATTCATTCTCAGCACACTTGAGAACAATACGTCCTTGGAGCCTTGCTCTGCAAAGAATCGGGTGAATTCGATGCCTGTATACAGCGGCCTTCTTGTCATGTTCTTCTGGATGTCATTTCGCACGAGGTAAGAAACTGGCTGTGATGAAATGAATAGTTTGCGTCCGTCATTGATGATCACTGGCGTGAATACCATCATCGGGATCTGCGCTGTCTGTTCCGGAACTTTATAATCAACGAGCTTCTTTTTAAAAGCGCCATTCATGTTCTCATTAAGCTCTCGTTCAAAGGCATATGCTCTGTCTTTGGTGTAGATGTCATTACCGATCTGAAAATGCTGGAACCTGAAGAAGAGGTCGCTGGCTGCCACGGTAAATGCAACGGGGTTAAGTACATCCTTTGACGCATTGATCAGGTACTCGGGTTCATAATAGCTTTTGATCGCGCTATTCTGTTTGTCGAGATACAATTCCCTCATGTATGCAGCACCGATCATACCTCCTGAAGAGCCCGTGATCAGCGAGGTATGGTCAAGAAGCTTGCCCTGCAGCACACGGTCGGAATACTGCAACACATGGAATGTCCACATGGTTGAGCGCAAGCCTCCTCCGCTGGTGCAAATGAATACCATTTTAGGCTTTTTGTCTTTTGTTGCCAGGGCGCTCTTGCTGTTCTTCCTTCGCCAATTATTCAGGATCTCCAGGGTGTTATTGACGTCACCTTCCTGGATTACATGGTTCTCATCATACTTGCCCATGTAGCTGATATCATAGTTGGCCTTCCTGGTGTTATAATGCAGGCCATAGGCTGTGTTCCTGATATTGAATGGCTCCAGCTGGTACAGCGCGTTGATGACCAGGATGAAAATGATAAAGGCGGCGGTTGACCATCCCCTGAGCCATGTATGCAAAGCGCTCATCAGCATCATGAACATGGTGAAGAGCAGGATGATCGAAGCACCTGCAGGAATCATGAAGATCTCGATCTCCCTGAAGAATCCAAGGATAAGCAAACTCAATATGGAAATGATCTCAAAGGTCGCCGCGGCATAGTTATTCTGTCTGAAAACCTGCATCAGCATTGACTTCTCATAATGATCAAACTTTCTGCACAAACGAATATTCGTTGGTGTGCTCAGATAAGTTTCAATATGCCAGTCACGGTCTTCTTTCTTCTCATATTCAGCGAGGCGGGCATCCATGTCAGGTGTTTCTTTCAAACCGAAGATTCCGAAGAGGTCTTTGGTCTGGCTGAAAAAGTAACCAAAGGTGATGAACAGGAAGAGGATGATGCCACTCAGAAAGCCAAGACAGTGGAGCAGGATCTCGAGCTTGTCAGTCCCATTGTCGTGCTGGAAGTCAACAATATTCCAGATATACACGACACAGAATAGCAATGGAATGATAAAATTGTTCAGGCAGTATTTCAGGAAAGGTTTTGAAAGAGTTGCCAGGAATGGAAACCTGAACGCATTCATGATATAGCTCGAAATGTTGAAAGCCATGATAAATCCGCCGCAGCTGAAGCCAACGATCAGGAATGAAAAGAAGCTGACATTGTCGAGGTATTCAGGATCCAGGAAAAGAAACGGAATTCCATACTTGGGGGCGATCGCCCTGGTAACAAAACCAAAGATGATCGCCCAGAAGAGCAGCATGATGTGGTTCTTTTTCAGATGAACCATCAGAAGCTGGATCGGGAAAAAGAAAGCAACCTTCCTGAGGTAAGGATTTCGAACGAAAATGGAGTGTACTTTCTTTCCCATAAAAAGGATCAGGACATCTTACCGGAAACAATGGCAAGGATCTGCTGTTCTGATTCCTGTGCTTTTGCTTCCAATTCTCTGCCTTTTTTTAATAATTCATCCACATAGGATTTATCGTCATAGCCCGAAGCATTGATCTTCACATTCAGGAAAGCCCCCATCACCGCTGTTCTTGCGCACATGGCACCGACTCCGGCATCTGTCACTGAATTCGGATTTCCATGTTCAGCCATGGCTCTGATCACTTCCATAGAGGCAAGACTCAGTTCCATCACATGAAAAGGAACTTCAATCGCAAGCCTGGTGGCTTCCTGGATCGCTCTTGTCCTTTGCTTCTTTTCATCATCTGTTCCTTTAGGCAATCCGAATGCATTCATGATCATGTTAAATGCCATTGTATCCTGGTCAACCATCCGGATGAGCTGCTCTTTATAATGCTGGCCTTTTTCTGCCCAGTTAGAGAATTCTTCCCAACGGCTGTCCCAACCACGTTTATGACTTGACAGGTTTGCCACCATCGTTCCCAATGAAACGCCCAATGCGCCCACATATGCAGAAATTGATCCTCCACCTGGTGCAGGGCTTTCAGAAGCTGTTTCATTTGCAAATCCTGTCAGGGTCATGCTCACAAGCTTTTCCTCTGACTTATCTTTTAACAGATATTCTATGATACGTTCTTCAGGCTTGAATGGTGTCAGTTCATTCAGCCCTAATGATTTGATCGCGATATTTATAAGCTCCTGTTCAGATACTCCTACGGAGCGTTCCTGCTTTCTCAGGAAATACTTCCCAGCCTCTGTCAGCGCACGAAGTGGCACAAGTCCAACGATCTCTGAACCTGTTACCCTGATCCCTCTTTCATCTGCACGCTTACATACTTCATCAAAAGCGATGTGTACAGGAGTGATGTTCACATTCGTGAGGTTCATGGAGATCTGTGCGATTCCGTATTCCTCAATGAACCATCCGATCGCTTTGACAGACTTTAATGTTCCCGGGATCGACACCGGTTTTCCGTTTTCATCAAGAACGATCTTTCCTGTTATAGGATCACCTTCGCGTTTCACACGTCCTGCTTCACGCACATCAAAAGCAATGGAATTCGCCTTGCGTGTAGATGTCGTATTCAGGTTGATGTTGTAGGCAACAAGAAAATCACGCGCACCGATCACAGTAGCACCGCTGGTTACACTGTATTCAACCGGACCGAAATCTGGTTTCCATTCTGCAAGCTTGATCTTCTTGAAAAAGCCTTCATATTCCCCGGCCCTGATCACACTCAGGTTTTTCCTTTCCGGCTTTGGCTGGGCTGCTTCATAAAGGTAAACAGGTATCGATAATTCCTTTCCGACACGCGCTCCAAGCTGACGGGCAAGCTCTGCTGTTTCTTCCATGCTGATGCCTGAAATAGGAATTAACGGACAAACATCTGTTGCGCCCATACGTGGATGCTCGCCTTTATGCTTGCTCATGTCAATGACCTCCGAAGCTTTTTTGATACCCCTGAAAGCTGCTTCAATTACAGCTTCCGGCTCTCCAACAAACGTAACAACTGTACGGTTCGTCGCTTTCCCGGGATCGACATTCAATAGCTTGACTCCTTCAACTGATTCGATCTCCGCAGTGATTTGTTTGATTACTCCAAGGTCGCGGCCTTCACTGAAATTAGGCACGCATTCAATGATTCTTTTCATTTAAGTTGATTGATGATATTTCCTTTTACAATTACGGTGTCAATGAGGTCTGATCCATAGGAATATGGGATGAATCCAAGTGATGGTATCTCCTTTGTGATAAAAACGCTGGCTTCTTTACCAGGTGTGATGGTGCCATGCATGTCTTCAACGCCCATCGCATAAGCGGAATTGATGGTCGCCGCATTGATCGCTTCCTCTGGTAACATTTTCATTTTAACACAGGCAAGGGATAAAATGAATGTCATCTTTCCTGATGGTGATGATCCCGGGTTGTAATCAGTAGCCAATGCGACAGGTAGTCCGGCATCGATCATTTTACGGGCAGGTGGATAATGCAATCCAAGAAAGAATGCGGTGCTTGGTAACAGTGTAGGCATCGTAGATGACTTCAGCAATGAAGCAATCTCTTCATCTCCCGTAAATTCAAGGTGGTCAACGGAAAGTGCATTGTTTTTAACGCCAACCTGTATCCCTCCTGAAAAATCCAGTTCATTCGCGTGGATCTTCGGCCTGAGCCCCAGCTGGTTTCCTTTCTCAAGGATCTTCTGTGTTTCTTCCACGGTAAAGAATCCACGGTCGCAAAAAACATCGCAGTAGTCTGCAAGCTTTTCTTCCGCTACTTTGGGAAGCATCTCTTCTGTGATCAGGTCGATATACTTTTCCCTGTTCTGCTTATACTCTGCAGGAATTGCATGTGCACCAAGGAATGTAGCTTTGATGGTGAGTGGAGATAACTTTTTTAACTCCCGGATCACCCGGAGCATTTTTAACTCATCTTCCACGCTAAGGCCATATCCGCTCTTGATCTCAACAGCAGCAGTACCCATGTGCATGATCTCATTCAGCCTCTTCAGCGCACTGAGTACAAGTTCTTCTTCCGAGGTCTGCTGCAATCTTTTCGCAGAATTCAGAATACCTCCTCCGTTTCTTGCGATCTCTTCATAGGTAAGACCTTTGATCCTGTCAACAAATTCACCTTCCCGGCTTCCTGCAAAGACAATATGAGTATGAGAGTCACACCAGCCTGGCATCACGAATTTTCCTGTTGCATCGATGACATCAAGTCCCTGCCAGTCTGATATACCTGGAAATTCGTCCATGCTTCCGAAATCTGCTATCTTCTCACCTTCAATAGCAAGCCAGGCATTTTCAAGCACAACAAGCTCTTTCATCGATTCACCCTTCACGATTTTTAAAGGCTCTTGCATAGCCTGCACAAGACCTTTGATATTTTTAATCAGAATTTTCTTCAACGCGTATGTATTTACCTGGAAAATTAATTTTTTGACAAGATAAGAACAGGTGTCCTCATTTTAACTTATTAACAAGTGTTCTATAACAAGAAGGAGTTAAGGGCGTCTTTATTTATATTTTTGTGGAGATGGCATCAAATACCTTCGGCAAACTGCTTACACTTACGACCTATGGTGAGTCGCACGGACCAGCTATTGGCGGAGTGATCGACGGGTTTCCGGCAGGACTTGAGCTTGATCTTGCCCAGGTGCAGAAAGAGCTTGAGCGCCGTAGGCCAGGCCAGTCACATATCACCACAACCCGAAAGGAAGAGGATGTTGTTGAGTTTCTCTCCGGCATTTTTGAAGGGAAGTCAACCGGGACACCAATCGGCTTCATGATCAGGAACACCGGGCAGCGCAGCAGGGATTACAGCAATAACGTGAACGTGTACAGACCATCTCATGCAGATTATGTCTATGATGCAAAGTTCGGCTTCCGTGACCCTTTTGGTGGAGGAAGATCCTCCGCAAGGGAAACTGCTTGTCGCGTGGTTGCAGGAGCACTTGCGCAACAGTTCCTGAACCTTGCATCGATCAGCATCACTGCTTTTGTAAGCACTGTAGGTAATATCAGCATCAATAAATCCGTTAATGAACTGGATCTTTCAGAGGTTGATTCGAACATCGTCAGATGCCCGGATAATTACACTGCGAACGAAATGATCTCTCTCATCGAGCAGGTCAGGAAAGAAGGAGATACAACCGGAGGTGTCATCACATGCATCATTAAAAATGTTCCTGCCGGGATCGGAGAACCACTTTTTGACAAGCTGTCTGCAAAGCTGGCTCATGCAATGTTCACTCTTCCGGCTGTGAAAGCATTTGAACTTGGTTCAGGAACTTCAGCAGTATTTCAAAGAGGGTCAGAGCATAACGATCCTTTCAGGAATATTAATGGGAAGATCAGGACGACCACGAACAAAGCCGGAGGCATCAATGGAGGAATATCGAATGGTGAAGACATACTCTTTAAAGTATCTTTCAAGCCTGTTTCAACCATTCATAAAGCGCAGGAAACCGTGGATTCAGAAGGACAGAACACCATGATGACAGGCAAAGGAAGGCATGATCCTTGTGTGGTCCCGCGTGCTGTACCAATTGTGGAAGCTATGGCAGCACTGGTTGTCGCTGATCTCATGCTCATCAATCCAACACGAAACATAAACCATTTCAATTTCAAATAATTCTTATTTATGAAGAAAGCGATCAAGTGGATTCTTATCATTTTCCTTTTTCTTATTGTTATAGCGGTTGCTCTACCTTTTATCTTTAAGGATAAGATCATCGCCAAAGCCAAGGAAGAGGCAAATAAGAACCTTAATGCAAAGTTTGACTTTGGTGAGTTCGATCTTACATTCATTTCAACTTTTCCAGACTTCGGCCTCCAGGTCAAGGATCTGCGGATCATTGGTGTGAATGATTTCAGTAAAGACACGCTTGCCAACATCGGTGAGCTGAATGTTCATATTGACATAAACAGTGTCATTGCGGGTACACAGTACAAGATCAACAAGATCGTGCTTGATAAGCCCAGGATCTCTGCACATGTGCTGAAGGACGGCAAAGCCAACTGGGACATTACAAAGCCATCCGCAGAAACTGCCACAGCAGAAGAATCGACACCGTTCAAAATGCAGCTTGAAAAATTCATCATCAACGATGGTTTTGTTTTCTACTTTGATGAGCAGGCAAACATGCAGGCAACCATTGCAGGGCTTGACCATGAGCTCAGTGGTGATTTCTCTGAACAGAACTTTGATCTCTCTACCCTTACTGAAATTGCGGTACTTGATGTAAGCTCAGGAGGGGTGAGGTATTTCAACAAGGTGAAAGCAAAGCTTAAGGCGGATCTTGCTGCTGATATGACGAAATCTATGTACACCTTCAAAGAGAACCAGATCGAGTTGAATGAGCTGGTCCTTGGCATTGATGGATTCTTCGCCATGCCGGGAGATGATATGAACATGGATATGAAGTTCAATGCGAAGCAGACAGACTTTAAAAATTTCCTGTCGCTCGTTCCTGGAATTTACACCTCTGACTTTAAAGATGTTAAAACAGAAGGAAAGCTAGGCCTTGATGGATTTGTAAAAGGTACATACAACGAAAAACAGATGCCTGCTTTCGGACTGAATATCCTTGTTGATAAAGCGATGTTCAAGTACCCATCGTTGCCGAAAGCTGTTACCAACATTGCTCTTGATGTGAAGATACTGAACAAGGATGGTGTGCCTGATCATACAGTGATCGATATCAATCGCTTTCATGCAGAGATGGCTCAGAATCCACTGGATGTCAGAATGCATATTGCCACGCCTGTCTCTGATCCTGCACTTGATGGTACGGTGAAGGGAAGGATCGATCTAACATCTGTTAAGGATTTTATTCCTCTTGAAGCTGATCAGAAACTGAGTGGACTGATCGTTTCTGACATCACCATGAAAGGAAGAATGTCATCGATAGAAAAAGAGCAGTATGACAAATTCGATGCGAAGGGAAGCATCCAGATCACGGATATGAATTACCAGGATAAGGAAATACCTTATGGTGTCATGATCCGTAAAGCTGTCTTCAATTTCACTCCGGCTTATGTTGAGCTTCCTGTGTTTGAATCAAAAATGGGAAAGAGCGATATCAATGCAAAAGGCAGGATCGAGAACATGCTTGGATACATGTTCAAGGATGATCTTATAAAAGGTAAGTTTGATCTGACATCTAGGCTACTTGATCTGAATGAATTGATGGGACCTGAGGAAGAGCCTGCAGCAGCAGCAGATACAGCGGGTTCAGGTGTGGCTGTGGTACCTAAGAACATCGATTTTGAACTGTCTGCTTCGGTTGACAAAGTGATCTATTCAAACATGGAACTCAATCAGGTTGCAGGATTGGTGATCATTCGTGATGGCAAGGCAGATATGAAGGACCTTAGGATGAAAACGCTTGATGGATCACTCCTGGTGAATGGAACGTATGATACGAAAAATGAAAAACGTCCTCATTCAGCACTTGATCTCCAGCTTACAGACATTGATATTCCAAAAGCATTCAAGACATTCAACACGCTTCAGAAGCTGGCACCTGTTGCGAAATATGCGATTGGTAAAGTATCAACGACACTGAAGTTCAGTGGAGATTTCGATGAGAACATGAATGCGATCATGACCTCGTTAAATGGATATGGTAAGCTCCTGACGAAGAATGTTGTCGTGGCCAATTTTGAGCCATTTGCTAAAGTAGCTGACGCGATCAAAATGGAGCGATACAAAAAGTTTGATCTGAACAATGTGAATATCTCTTTCCTGTTCAAAGATGGAAAGCTGAATGTAGAGCCTTTTGATGTGAAGGTTGGTAACTCGGTTGTCACAATAGGAGGAAGCAATGGCTTCGATCAAACGATCAATTACAACCTGGCCTTTGATATCCCGCGGTCAGAGCTTGGGTCAGCAGCAAATTCAGCAATGAATAACCTCATGGCTCAGGCGAACAGCAAAGGTGCAAATCTTACCATGGGTGATAAGATCAAGCTGAATGCTGAAGTTGGTGGAACTGTCACAAAGCCCGTTGTTAAAGTCGATATGAAAGATGCCGCTTCGAACGTTGCTGATGATCTTAAAAAGCAGGCACAAGCTGAATTGGATAAGAAGAAGGCCGAACTTGAAGCGAAAGCAAAAGATGAGGTGAATAAGGCAAAAACGGAAGCGGAAGCTAAGGCCAAGGCTGAAGTTGACAAAGCGAAGGCTGAAGCCGAAGCGAAAGCTAAAGCGGAGGCTGAAAAAGCAAAGAAGAAAGCAGAGGATGAAGTTAAAAAGCAAGCTGAAGATAAGCTTAAAGGGATCTTTGGAAAACCTAAATAAATCTGCAGGTGTATTTGCATGGGCCATCTGTGTCGTGGCTTTGTTATTCCCGGTAAGCCTGTTATCACAGGATAGCGGTTGCGCCGAGAATATCAACAAGAAAGCTATTGGCCTTTATGAAAAAGGTACAGACCGGAAAAAATATGATTTCAGGGAAAGGGTAGAATACCTTCGAAAAGCGGTTGAGCTGGAACCTGAATATGTACCTGCATTGTACGAGCTGGCTAACCTGGTGATCAAGGAAGCTAAAGCAGATGGCAAATCATTTAAGCCTGCTGAAAAATACCTTCTGAAGGTCATTGAGGTTTGTCCTGAATACAATCCATACGCGTATTATTATTTAGGTCAGATCTCTTATGGTGCAGCGCAGTATCCCGCAGCAGTTAAGTATTTGCAGACATTCGTCAAGGTTCCGGAGAATGCAAAGAATGACGAAGATTATAACAATGCAACACAAATGATCAAAGAGGCTAAATTTTTTGATCAGATGTTCAATCATCCTGTGCCTTTTGATCCGAAGCCAGTTTCAGGTATCTGCACTTATGAAGATGAATACCTGGCCATGCTGTCGCCTGATAATGAGAACATGTACTTCACCAGAAAATACATGAAGCAAAGCCGTAACGAACTAACACCAAAGCTTGTCGAAGAGTTCACCTACAGCCGTCGTAAAGAAAATTCTTTCGAAAAAGGTGAAGCGCTCCCACCGCCATTCAACGTAGGTGATAACTATGGCGGTGCTACATTCTCGATTGATAACAAGCACATGTATATCACTGTCTGCAAACCTGAAAAGCAGAAAGGCGGACCACCGAGGATCAATTGTGATATCTATGTTTCAGATCTTGTAAAAGGTGAGTGGACAGAATTAAGAAATCTTGGACCGAATGTAAACACACCTGATGGTTGGGAAGCGCAGCCTACTTTGTCATCGGATGGCAAAACACTTTTCTTTACCTCTGCACGTGCTGACAGTAAACTGATGGATCTGTATATTTCTGAGAAGCTGCCTTCAGGTGAATGGGGACCGGCCAGAAATGCAGGAGCACCGATCAATACAGAAGGAAACGAAAAATCTCCGTTCATACATTCCGACAGTCAGACACTTTATTTCTCATCAGACGGACACAAAGGGCTTGGTGGTTATGATGTGTTCTTTACGAAAATGAATGTGGCAGAAGGAAAATGGAATGAGCCCAAAAACATCGGTTATCCTATCAATGGAGAGAACGATGAAATAGGATTTTTTGTAAGCACCGATGGGAAGCTTGGATACTTTGCATCCAATCAGCTGAAAGGAAAAGGAGCAGGAGGGTATGATGTGTTTTATTTTGATCTCTATAAGGAGGCAAGACCGGAGAATGTCTTGTTCCTAAAAGGAGAGTTAAAGGATGAGCTTGGACAGCCGCTTGATAAGGCACAGGTCAGGATACAGAATATCGAAACTAAAAAGGTGACTGAAGCGATGGTGGATACCATTACAGGTGAATACGCTGCCGTTGTGACAGTTAAGCCGAATGAAAAGCTTGTTGTCAGTGTGAAGCAGCCAGACGTCGTTTTTAATTCATCGATCGTTCAGGCAACGGATTCAGCAATGAGCAAGCCTGTTCCTTTGAGCTTTGAAATGAAGTTCGTTACACCCGGAGCCAGCTATCAGCTGAATAATATTTACTACAATACGAATTCTGCTGATCTTCATAATGAATCAAAAGAAGTGATCCTTCAGTTTGCAGACTACCTTAAAGAACATCCTGGAATAAAGATCGAGATCCAGGGACATACCGATAATGTTGGGAACGCAGCATCTAATCTCGCTTTGTCAACAGACAGAGCTTTCACAGTTTGCGCACTGCTTCAGGAAGCTGGTATTCAAAAGAACAGGCTGACATTTAAAGGTTATGGGTCAAACAAGCCTGTGGCATCGAATGAAACTGCTGAAGGGAGAGCAAAAAACAGGCGGACCGAGTTCGTCATCTTATCCAAATAATGGCTGCACATAAATTAAACATTGGTGATAAAGTGCGCTTTCTGAACGAGAGCGGTGAAGGGATCGTGAGAGGTTTTGAAAAGAATCTTGTTAAAGTGGAGGTTGATGGTTTTATCATTCCCTATGTTGGAGAGCAGCTCGTGGTCATTTCGGATACCTCAGCACCGAAGGAAGAGAAGAGACGTGAATTCGTAAAGCCAGCTGAAGAAGATAAGCGGGATTCATTCAAAGTGGTTGATTCAGTTTACATGGCGTACGAAGACAAAGGCAACGGGCAGGGTTTCCAGATGTGGCTGATCAATAATACCATGTATGAAGTGCTCTTTTCGTTTGGAACAACCAGCGGTATGGTGTTCAAAGGAAAAGAACGTGGTGTTGTAATTCCGTTGGAGCGTGTGATGTTCGCTGAATTTGATGCAAGCCAGATCAATGCCTTTGCAAATTTCCGAATACAGATGTTGTTTCACAATGAAGTGGAGATGACAGAAAAGTTACCGGTGAATGAATATGTGAAGATGAAGACAGCCAGGTTCTTTAAGCCAGGAAGCTTCATTCGGTCAAAGCTTACAGTGAATCCCGCACTCATTATTGATCTCCTGGACATCAGTGGTGAAAGTGAAGCAGTAGTGAGGGAGGAGACCTGGAAAGGAGATGGGGTGAAGATCACGAACATCGCCGAGCATATTTACAAAAAAGAAAAAAGTGAATCACCAAGATTATCAAGTCCGCATATCACACGGACCGGTGAGCTCGAAAAGGAGGTTGACCTTCATATCGAGGAGCTGATAGAAACGGTCAGGGGCATGAGCAATGCAGAGATTCTCAGGATCCAGTTGCAGCATTTTCAGCGTGAGCTGGATGACGCGATCGCCTCACGGATGAAACGCGTGACATTCATTCATGGAATTGGTAATGGTGTTTTAAAGGGAGAGATCAGACGGATGCTTGCAGGATATGACGGAGTGAAGTATTTCGATGCCCCTTACAGCAGGTACGGATTCGGAGCAACTGAAGTGGAGATCTATTAGGAGGTAAGAAAGGCGAAGAAAGAATTAAGACAAAAGAAGTGATTGATCAGATGTGCTTCATCTACTCAGGACTTCTTTTGTCTTTTTCCTTTTATCCTTTTTACTCCGTTTAGCTTTTTCTTTTCTTGCGATCTCCGGAGCCTGAAGAGCTACGGCTTCCGCCTCTGAAACCGCCTCTGTCGCCGCCTCTTCCACCTTCACGGCTGTAGCCACGACCACCGCCGCCACCAGAACCATAGGATTTGCCGCCGCCGCCGTATCCACCACGACTGCCACCACGTCTTCCGCTATCTCCGGCAGTTTCACCTGATTCTTCTATGCGGATTTTTCTGCCGCGGTATTCAGCATCTACAAATCCTTTCTTTACATCATTTGCAAGATCTGAAGGAACTTCAAAAAACGAATAGCTGTTTTTCACTTCAACACGCTGCACCGTTTTTTTATCAAGTCCTGCTACATTTTCAATATGTCTGATCAGATCAAGTGGTTCTCTGATTCCATCAAGTTCACCGATAGAAATAAAGAATCGTGTACCTCCACCGCTTCTTCCACGGCTTGCACCTCTGTCTTCTGACCTGCCTTTTTCATCAATTCCTGCATTCAGATCCGGAGCATTTTTATAGGATACCAGGAACCTGTTAAACTCAACAGAGACCAGGCGCTTGATCAGTTCTTCTTTTGAAAGGCCACTAAGCATTTCGTAGGTAGCAGGAAGGAAACGTTCGATCTCCTCTTCCTGTACGTGCGCATCTTTCACTTCATTAACCATCGCAAGAAGCTGTTTCTCGCAAACTTCCTGGCCATGAGGGATTCTTTTTCTTGTCAGCTTAATTTTGGTGATACGTTCAATGTCCTTGATCTTGTAAAGTTCTCTGGAATGAACCAATGCCGCAGACACACCTGACTTTCCTGCACGCGCTGTACGTCCGCTGCGGTGCGTATAGGATTCCATATCCTCAGGAAGTTCATAGTGAATCACGTGGCTCACATCATTGATATCGATACCTCTTGCAGCAACATCCGTAGCCACCAGGATCTGAATGCTTTTAAGCCTGAATCGGCCCATGACATTTTCGCGCTGCTGCTGGCTTAGATCTCCATGCAAAGCGTCTGCGTTATATCCTTCTTTAATGAGGTGTTCCGCGATGTACTGGCAATCCGCTTTTGTTCTGCAGAAGATAATGGCATAGATGCCCGGATTGAAATCGATGATCCTCTTTAATGCCTGGAAACGTTCGCGTGCATGGATCACATAGTATTCATGCGATATGTTTTCAGCCTGAGTATGTGAAGCAGCTACACTCACTTTCACTGGCTCTTCCATGAATGTCTTGGTGATATTCAGGATCTCCCTTGGCATGGTTGCCGAGAAAAGCCAGATTGTTTTCTCTTCAGGTGTCTGTGCAAGGATTTCGGTGATTGCTTCACGAAAGCCCATGTTCAGCATTTCATCAGCTTCATCAAGAACAACAGTGTCGATCATGTCGATCTTTAATACACCGCGATCCATTAAATCCATCATTCTGCCTGGTGTCGCTACAATGATCTGTACGCCACGTTTGATCTCACGGATCTGGTTGTCGATGCTTACACCTCCATAAACCGGAATGGTTTTGATAGCAGGAAGGAATGAAGAAAATCGTTTAATGTCTTTGGTGATCTGTACACAAAGCTCTCTTGTGGGACAAAGGATGACCGCCTGGACAAATTTTTTCTCAGGGTCGATATACTGGAGCAAAGGCAGGGAGAAAGCCGCAGTCTTTCCTGTTCCTGTTTGAGCAATGCCAATAAAATCGGTTTTTTTTGCAGTTAGTACTGGTATTGTTTGCTCCTGGATAGGAGTTGCGTCGGTAAACCCGGCTTCTGTTACAGCCTCAAGTATCTCTCTTCTTAAGCCGAATGTGTTGAAATTCATATAATTTATAAATAAAATGCAAAGGTAATGCTAATTAACGGCCAAAACTAAGAAAAAGCTGCAGCCCGCCGGTTGACGGGTGCAGCTACCTGGTGAGACTGTAAGCCGGGTTCTGTCGTGATCTGCCATTTATCTAGCCCAACCGTCACCGGTTGGATCAAGCAGCCTACCCATCCCGCCGTACTTGCGTAACTGAAGCGAGCAGCTTCAATGCCGGGACTTATTTGGCCTTTCAACTCCTGAGGTTTACCCTCCCGCAATGTCGCCATGCGAGGCGTGAGCTCTTACCTCACGTTTTCACCCTTACCCCGATAAATCGGGGCGGTATATTTTCTGTGGCACTTGCTGTTACCGCGGTTGACGGTACCTTCCCGTTAGGAAGCAGGATGCTCTGTGTTGCCCGGACTTTCCTCTTTAGCTCATTGCTGAACTACAGCGGCAGATTAGTCTCGTTACAAAAGTAACCTAATTTCAATCGCTTTATTTTATGAGGAAAACAAAAGAAGGAAGATATAAGTTACGCACCAATACTCTTTAAAAGTACTATGCTCAATATTTTAGGATGCTCGATCGATGCGGTAAGGCTAGCGAAGAGCGGTGAACGTCCAAACGCGGAGGGCAAGGCCGGTGTGGGGGACTCTGTTGCTTGCGATTATGATTTTTAATTTTGCTTGTGCTACAGTATGTAATCATCATTACCAGTCCGCAGTCCCAACCGCACAATGCCTTCGCTCCAGACTACGGACATACTGGAACTCATGCGGGGATACGAAATGCTGCAAGTCTGGTACTCTGCATTTTGCCAAATCAAACTTTGCCAACTGTCAACTAAACATCACTACCAGTCCGCAGTCCCAACCGCACAATGCCTTCGCTCCAGACTACGGACATACTGGAACTCATGCAGGAATATGAAATGCTGCAAGTCTGGTACTCTGCATTTTGCCAACTCAAACTTTGCCAACTGTCAACTAAACAACATTTTTATAATCTTCACTGCCTTAACTTATCAAGCAGTTCATTGAGCTTCTGAGCTTCATCATCATTCAACCCCGACATGAACCTGTCCAGCTTGTCATTCTCCTGGTCAATGGTTTCCAGTATTTGAAATCCTTTCCCGGTAAGTGTAATGTCAACCTGCCTTCTGTCAACAGAAGATAAAGATCTTGATACAAGTCCTTTCACCTTTAGTTTGTCCACCAGCCTTGAAGCATCCGACATCTTATCAAGCATGCGTTCTCTGATCACCTTGACACTCGCCGGGTCTGGATGCTGTCCGCGGAGGATCCTCAATATGTTGAATTGCTGCAGGGTAATTCCATGTTTCTTAAGGATGCCGTGATGGTAAGTGATCAGCCAGTTATAGGTATATATAATATTTACCGCAGCCTTATGATGGGCATTCCTGAACTTTTTCTGTGAGATCTCATCTTCAAGTTTCATGTCGCAATTCTTCAATGTTCCTAAAGATAACAATATCATTCACCTTCCTTCCCTGTATCCATCAGTAATTTCCTCGCCTAAATCAGTACACAATTTGTCCTGCATTTTTATTTAATACTCATCCTGAGTATCCTTTAGGCTAGGTACATTTCGTGTTCGTCATACTCGTACTTATTTCGGAATGTACTATTGACAAGTCATTTAGACGGTTAATGTTCATGTGGTACGTTTTTTTCCTTATGGCCACTATTTCCTCAAAAAAACTTACGATGCCTAGAACCAGAAAATCTTCTTCCAACCAGGAAAACCAGGAAAACCAGGAGTCAGTTGATCTGACTTCCAAAACAAGCCGCAGAAAAAGAACGCCATCGGCTGAAATGGCAGGTATGAGTAAATCCTCATCGTCCGGAACTCCTAAAAAAAGAGCAGCAGGGCGGCCAAAGAAAACGGAAAGTGATAAAACGCATGAATATGAATCACCAGAAAAAAGAAGAGGCTACGAACGTGACCTGACGGATGATTATTACCAGGAAGGCGCTCGTTATTCTTCTCCATCCGAAAGAGGCAGAACAGAATTCGAATACGATAGAAGACACCAGTCAAGAGATCCTTATTGGGGTGAACCTCGCGAGTTTGGCCGACAGAGCCATACCGATCCAGGCTTTGAATCTGATTACCGAAACCGCAGAGGTGGAAGCAGTGATTACCAGAGTGATTACATGAGCGGACGAGGTGATGTTCCTTCAGGTGGCTATTATGGCTACCGCAGAATGCAGGAGCGTGAAGGTGACTACAATTACCCTGGATATTCTTCAGGGAGAGGCAGAGATACAGATTGGAACCGTCGCTCTGATCAGCCATATTATGGATCTTCAAGGCAGGATGACAGGTACTATGGATCATCACGCCATGAGCCTGCATATGGTGGAGCATGGCATTCAGACTTTGATGATCCGCGTCCTTCATACAACAGGAACTTTGATTATGACGACCGTGGAAGATACAGTGACAGTTATGATTACCGTACGGAATCATCCCGTCGAGGTGACTATGAATCGTTCGATCGTCCATCCCGCAGACCTGGTGATAGCTGGCAGGACTGGAGCAGGGAAGAACGGGAAATGATGAGCCGCAGGGAAGGTGGCTATCCAAAGAATATCTCACGCAATTATTAATAAGGAAAAATTATGCATCACAGAAACAGAAGACGCCCTGAAGGGCCATATAACAACCCAGAATACTACGGTGGTTTTGGAAATAGCTCAAGAAGCTCGGGCGCATATGATGCTCCTGATGCCGGAGGATATACCGGAAGCGGAAGATACCAGGGCGACAGCAGATATGGTACTGGTGACAGATATAACGATCAGGAGTATGCTTACCGGAATATGCGTAACAGGGATGAAGATCCGGGACATCAATGGAGCCGCGAACAATCCCGGCCGTATGACAGCTATGATGAATACGGTGATTCTGAAAACAGCTGGAGAGGCTATGAATCATCAGATGACTGGCAGCCAAGAAGAGGATTTGAAGATGATCAGAATCCTGAACGCAGTTTCCAGAGAAGCAGAGGCTTTAGCAGAGGTGGCTATGAAACCGGCTATGGAGAACATGGCATGAAAGGCGGCCGTGATCCTCAATGGAGGCAGGGCGATTATGGAAGAGGATCATATCGTGGATTCAACGAAAATGACCGACGTGACAACCGCGGTGGCTATGGAACTCAGGACAACCCTTATGATGACTGGAATCTCGGTAACTATGGATCAAGAGGCATGAGCGAGCGTGATCATTATGGCTATAGAGGTAACGATAGGGGAAGAGACTTCGTTAACTGGTAACCAATAATTCTCATTCATAAGAGGGGCCTGTGAAAGCCCCTTTTTTTATGAATTAACCTTTAGTTTTTTAGGAATTCAAATGAGTATGTTGATCTAGGGATCATTTGAAATAATTATGAATCAGCTATTGTATTGTTTTCTTCTTTTATCCATGGTTGCACATGGACAATCATCTCTTTGTGAACTGCAATGGATTCCGGGTTCAACGTATGCTTCAGCGTTCTTAAAAACAACGCACATCTCATTATATGAAATGAAGGTTGTAGCTCAGCCGTTAACATTTCAATCTGCTTTAAAAAATGCTCCTGCCTTTACTTGCATCAATAAAAAATCAGAAAATGATTCTATACAGAATATTTCAGTCCCGGAGGTGACTGACAAACAGGTTCAGCTGAAGCAAGTAGATGTTTTTGAAGTGAGTGATCATGACATTTACATGAAAGACGAAGTGCAGCGCTATCCGGCATCATTCGCGGATCCTGGGAGGCTCGCCCTGTTTTCTGCAGGAACATTTTCTGTTGATGATCAGGCAAACCATGTCTCTGTGAGAGGTAATCATCCGTTCCAGAACAAATGGTTTATTGAAGGCCTTGAAGTGCTCAATCCAAACCACCTAGAAAATGCAGGCACGTTTTCCGACAGGCCAGGTGCATCCGGTGGAGGTGTGAATATTTTCAGCACACTGGTGATGCATCATTCCAGGTTCATGAAAGGTGTAATGCCCGTTCAATACGATAATGTCACAGGAGGCGTATTCGATATCAGCCTTCGTAATGGAAGCACTGAATCAAGACATCATTCGGTTCAGGCAAGTCTTCTGGGCATGGAGCTTTCCACTGAAGGACCGATGATTTCAGATAATGCATCTTACCTGGTTCATTTCAGGTATTCGACAGTTGGCCTTCTCTCTCTTGCCGGGATCAATTTCGGAAATGAAAAGATCAACTATTATGATGGTACAATGATCTTAAACTGGACTACTGAAAAAGTCCGCCTGAAAGCATTCCTGATCGGTGGAAAAAGCGCAAATGATCATACCCGCTTAAGTGATACTTCAGAAGCAACATCATACAAAGATTTCCAGGATATTTTTTATAGTAGCAATACAGGAATTGCAGGACTTTCAGTTTCAGGAAATGCAGGTAAACGCACTGTTCTTTCAGCATCGATAGCTGGTTCTCATAAAATGAACAGCAGGATCGAAGCGGGCATTTTTTCAGGGAACGAAAATGAAAAGGCATCTTCTGAAATGCTGTCGTACCGTGGAGAAGCCAAAATATTTTTCGGTAAGTCTACTTTGAAATATGGCCTTGCAGGCAGTATTGAAAATAACCTTCTTGGTAACCAGATCAGGTTTGTGCCTTTTATCAGCCATGAACTTTTTAACGGCCGTTTTTCCCTGGAGCCAGGTGCATCATTCATGATCATTAAGGATAGAATTTTTCCGGACCCCAGGATAGGTGCTGCTATCAGGCTTTCACAGGCACATTCAATTTCATTGAGAACAGGAAGAAAAACACAGAATCTTGTTGACAACACATTCAAAGAATACTCAGGGATTCTGAATTCAAATGATATTGAACTTATTCATCATTATACTGGGAGATCTCACAGATTAAAAGCTACACTTTTCTATCAGAATGTCAGGAGTGATCATCCTGAATTGCATGGTTCTCTGTTCAGTCTTGTTTCCAGGGGGATCGAAATGGTTGGAGAGAAAGAATTCAGAAATACCACTGTGCTCATTTCCGCGGCCTTGTTCGATGTAAACGACAGCCTGAGTGTTTTCGAAAATTCAATTCATGATTATGGAGCAGGAGTGAACCTGTATGTAGGACGAACACTTCATGTCACCCAGGAAAAACTGGTGAATTTTGACCTCAGAATAAATTATCATGCTGGAGGCTATCAGCTGAAGATCGATCCGATTGCCTCGTATTTTTCGTCGGAAACCGTGTTTGAAAAAGGGTTGAACCGGCTGCCGGCATATTACCGGGCTGATTTCAGGATAAGTTATGTGCGAACCAGTAAAAACACTGGTCTGCTTTTTCTCGATATCCAAAACATGCTGAATATCAAAAATATAAGCGGTTATTATTATGATCCTTTCCTGAAGAAGGTTATTGCGAGGGAGCAGTTAGGGATCATACCTGTTTTAGGATACAGGATTGATTTTTAATGAGCCTTAGAAGATTCAAGCCATTAACAGGAGCCGTCTGAATTTTTTTGGCAAGATATTTACTTAGGCTAAAGTATGATGGGAACTAACGTAGAAATCCTGGATTACTCAGGAATATTTAAGCAGAATTACGATTTCAATGTGTTGAAACTGTCAGATGGAACTGTTCAGCTGATAAAAAAGTGGCATTGGAACGGCTTTGAAGAAAGAATCACGCTTTCTGATGATGAATGGACCTGCATGCAGCAGATGTTTAAAAAAAGTCTTGAAGCCTGAGTAAATTCACCCTTCCTTATTCTGGTATATTTTCATTTATATCGGAAAAATATGCCTGTAAGTTATCCTTTCAGCAGGACTTACTGATCACTAAGTAATCTTCGCCCTCTCTTTTTTTCCGGAATTCTTTTTTAGTGCTGATTTACATTCAAAATTAGCCATGAAGCCAGGAATGTTTTTCAGCAAATTTTTCAATAAGTGAATAACTAATGGCCATGATGTTTGCAAGGACTACCAGCAGTGGCTAGATTAAAAAATCATATCCGACAGAAATCATGACATCCGCTTTTAGCTGGGTACAGCAGAACAAATATTCCTGGAGAGGGACAGTAAATAACATTGCCTATTGGGTGATACTCACTCTTGATAACAAGTCATTCATTCTACAGCAGCCTGGTATATTCAATGCTGAAAATGGACTTGTAAATAAAGTTTTCAGTTCATTCAACGAAGCTATGAATGAAGCAGAAACATCCTATAGGAATTGAACGTGATTCAGCTTAAATGGATGGCTCAAGTGAGCGTTTGTAGAATATGTAATCCGTGTTGATCGCCTCAAGCCCGTGTGATTTCAGATCAGTAACGATCTGTGCTCTATGGTAGGTCGAATGATTAAAGATGTGATAAAGGATCTCAAGAACTTTATTTGAAAACTTTTCTCCACGTGTATTTGAATACGCGATGATCTTCTCCGGATCAAACTGATCAATGATCTCCTGGGTTGTTTCAAGGTTGGCCGTATTGATCTCTTTGAATTTTCCGTCCTTGATGTCATCCCAGGGCATGAACAATGGGGTTTCTTTTTTTATCCTTGAATTCCAGATGTGATGTGAATTGAGAAGATGGGAGAACAACTGTCTCGATCTATCAGGCAGTAAGCCTCCGCTCGAATAAAATGCATCCACCAGCTTTTCATTGCATTGAAAATTGTAGTTGGCTAAGTCCTTCAGAAATGATCTCATAGTTTCGTTCTAGTTTAAATCCACCGTTATTGCTTGTACTGTATTTTAAGGCAATAGGTTTTTATTTTTATGGACAGCCTAATCCTTTTTCTTGCCAAGAATGTCGCGGAAGTTTTCTTTTCCTTCAGGAAGCATTTTTAGATTCTGGATCAGGAGCAGCGCCCTTTCAACTCTGAGCTGAGGATTCTTTACACTGCTCACATAATGAATGATGTACCGTTGCCTTCCTGGTGTCAGCGCTTTAAACCTGTTAAATCCTGCTTCATCCTGAGCAAAAACTTCAGTAAGCTCTTCAGACACTTCCATCCCGAATTCACTTTCATCTTTTACAAGACTTACCTGAACCGTGTCGCCCGTTTGAAGCTTATATTTCTTCAGTCGTGCATTATTGATACTGATATACCCTTTCCCGTTTCCAAGGGCAACAAGTCCACATTGATAAGATAGAATGTTGTTGACCGTGCAGATCAGCCTCACGTTAAATGCACCACCCAGCTGCCTGACGATTTTAGCAGGAACCTCAAGGTAATGCATTCCAACAAGGTGAGCTAACTGACCAATCCTTGTTTTGAATTCTATGCTTTCAGACTTCGCCATTTTTCAGATACCAATCGTAAAGATACTATCGTAAGTAATGAGAAGATCTTCTGCATTCCGCAATTCCGTTTTCTTGAGAATGTTTCCAGGATAAGTCTTCACCCTTCATATCCATGTTCGGTCTGACCATATTCGAAAAAACTACGGAGTCTCAGGATGTTATGGCTAAGTAGTTTTCCGAATTTATCCAGAATTATATGAACAACAAGTCAGAACACGTTATTGAACTATAAATTCACTGCCATGAATTTTCTGATGCATTACCCGAGCCCTCTTAAAAAAGATATCCTCTCGATCTTTAGCCTTGACCTTCATAAGTTCCCTGATCCTGAATTAAAGGCCCAGTCGGATAAGTCACGTCATGATGAATATGTAAAAGAGCTGCTGTATCCTGAGTGCGGCATTTTTGATTTCGTGAAAGCGAGAGTGCATGAAGGTGGACGTATCAAAAACTTTCTGTTTACGAATTTGTACACAGGTCTTGATATTCCAAGGATTGAAATTCTGGTTAACCGTATTTCAGATATTTATGGTGAAGACCTTTTGGGACGAGGAGCATTCGAACATGAAGATAAACGCCAACTTTTTAGAGGAGCATGGGTCGGAAGAGTTTACAGTGATCTCAACCGTTACAGGTCACCTCTGATCATCAGCCTGGTTAATAATCACCTTCAGCTGATGCTCACGTTGAATAAAGAATCTTCAGATACGCTGATCAACTGATGGTCGGAAGATCCTTAAAGATCAGTCTTCATCTGAAATTACAAGGTATTTTCGTCTGATCACATTGATGTGATGCAAGGAATGACCGGCGATAAAATAGATGAGTGCACGAACGGTGACGACTTTTTCGTTCAGCCTGCCACTATAATCTAGCTGCTCTTCCGACATTGCACGAAACAGGGCGAGGTTGGTATCTCTCATTCTCCCGAAATCATGTGCAAGATCATATATGGAAACATCCTGAACTTTTGAATGCTTTACATATTCATGGGCATTGAATCCCGGAATATCAGTCTTGTCATTCCTTGAAAAGCGTAAAGCTGCATAAGCCAGTATCCGTTCAGTATCCAGCACATGTCCGATCACTTCCTTCAGTGTCCATTTTCCTTCAGCATATATAAAGTTCTCCCGTTCTTCAGGGATCTCAGAAAGAAAAGCCTGCATGGAAAGGATCTGTAGCTCCATTGCGCGAAACACATCTTTATTTTCTACAAGCTTTATGTAATCAGCGAAATACTCTGGAAACTCTGTAGGCAAAGGCCTTTTGATATTCATTATTAAGAGGATGCGATTAAGGGCTGCAAAAATAAGTTTACTGACAATACCAGAATATTAATTCTTTTTAAAAATGTTCTACTACCTGGTTCTGACCTTGTTCCAGTCTTTCACCTGCCATTGGATTAGACCCGTGCACACGCTATTGTTCTCTTCGTCCTTTACATCTATTGAAAATTCATGGAAGATCGCTTCCTGGTCACGCAATGCTTCGATGATGTTTTTTTGAACCCATTCTTTGTCTAAAGCGAAATGCGCATATACATTTTTCCTGGCCTGGTAATGATAAGTGATGTTGATGTTCTTCAGGATGATCCTGTAACGGGTGGCATCAAGATTTGTAAGCAGCAGCATGCCGGTCGAGTACTCACACAAGGTTGCGAGGGCACAGGCATGGATCCCTTTGATGTGATTCAGGTTTCGCTTTTTATATGGCAGCTCTATCTCTATTTCATGATCACGGATTGACCTGATCTTAAACGAATGTGGCTTGTTGAACGGAACAGCGCGGGATGCCAGGAGGTTCAGCAGCCAGAGATAGAACGTGGAGCTTTGTGATTTCCTGACAAGGCCATTGAGAAGTTTCATCATGATTCCTGACGGCTTCTATGGATTCTCATCAAAGTCAACCATTTTGATCTTCTCAATCAGCAGGTGCTTTTTGAATGTGTGGATCATCCTGTCCATTTCTGCTTCAGAACTCTTCAATTCTTCGTAGCTCTGATCAGCAGCCTCAAGCACAGGCTTCAGTGTGGAAAGATTTTTTTCCACCTGGTCGATCTCTCCTGCTGTGACTTCATCCGCTGCCTTTTCACGGATCTCTTTCAGGTAAGTTTCCATGAATGGAACGAGATCCCAAGGATTGTTCGGCCGGTTCCAGACGAATTGGATGTTGCATCGCCTGCATTGGTATTTGTTCGATTTCCATCCCTGCTCGCTGGTGGCAACACCGGTATGCTTGAGGTGTGTGTTCCTGCTGCATTTTGGACATGATGCCTGGTCCTTTACAATAGACTTTAACAGCTCGCGTTGTGACAGGATCTCTTTTCTGTTATTGGCATGAAGCTCCAGTTTTTCAACGAGTGACTCACATGCAGTGATCATCTGGCTGTGTTCTTCACCTAGCTTTCCTTCCTGGATGAGCTTGTCTGCTTTCTTCCTGAAGTATATCACAAGCTTGATCAGTTCTCTTTCGTTCTCTTTCAGATTTGGATTCATTCGTTCCGCTTTTCGTGTTGACCTTTATTTAAGCCTGTTTCGCGCTTTCCTCTAAAATAGTAAATAGATGAGTATGGAACCCAAAATAAGTCAAAGCATGCTGACTAAATGTATCTTTGCGCCATGAATGAAAGCCTCACTGAATTTACGATCGTAGTAAAAACAATACCTGGTCTTGAACCTGTTCTCATGCAGGAGCTTATTTCACTTGGATGTAAAGATATTACTGAGGTCAAAAGAGGGGCTACACTGCGTGGAGGTCTGGAAACGGTGTACATGCTGAATTACCAGTGTCGCTCGGCAATCAGGGTGCTCATCAATATTGGAAGCTTTGAGGTGACAAACCAGGATGAGCTTTACAAAGGCATTAAGCAGATGAACTGGCTTGAACATTTAAGCCCTTCTCAAACGCTTGCCATTGACAGCACTTCATTCAACAATGAAGCATTCACAAATACCATGTTTATTTCTCAAAAGGCCAAGGACGCGATTGTTGATCAGATTCGTGAAAAGACCGGAAAGAGACCGAGTGTGGATACACAGAATGCTGATCTAAGGATCAATATTTACATCAGTCAGCAGCTTTGTACTGTATCACTGGATAGTTCAGGGAATTCACTTCATGTAAGAGGATATAAGGAAGAAACGGTCAAAGCTCCGATGAATGAGGTGCTTGCTTCAGGCCTCCTGATGCTTGCAGGTTGGAATGGTGATAAAACGCTGGTCGATCCGATGTGCGGCTCAGGCACTTTTCTAACTGAAGGTGTGATGATCGCAACCAATACACCTCCTGGATTTTACAGGAAAAATTTTGGATTTCAGAACTGGCGAAATTATAACAAAGACCTCTGGAAGTCGGTGAAAACTAACGCCGACAAAGCAATTAAGCCGCTTGAATGCAAGCTTGCAGGGTACGATAAAGATCCAAGGAGTACCAAGGCAGCGAGAGCAAACCTTGAAGCAATTGGAGCAGGACAGAAGGTGCAGGTTGTAAAGGCCATGTTTGAAACGCTCCGTCATGAGTTTACTTCCGGAATGCTGATACTCAATCCGCCTTACGGTGAGAGGCTTGACAGCACAGAAGACATCACTGCTCTGTATAAGATGATTGGTGACAAGCTCAAGAAAGATTTCCAGGGATTTGAGGCATGGATCATTACTTCAACTCCGGAAGGAATGAAATCAGTTGGTCTTAGACCATCGAGGAAGCTTACAGTTTTTAACGGACAGCTTGAATGTCGTTTCCTGAAGTATGAACTTTATGGAGGTAGCAAGAAATTAAAAAAACAGGTTCAGCAAATTCCCGTGGAATGATGATCAGAAAAGGGATCTACAGGCATTACAAAGGCAATCTGTACAAAGTGATTGATGTCGCAAGACACAGTGAAACCCTTGAGAGCCTTGTTGTTTATGAGGCACTTGCAAAGCCGGGACTCTGGGTGCGACCACTGGAAATGTTCCTGGAAACTGTTGAACTGGATGGGAACCAGGTACCTAGATTTGAATTTCTTCCTGCCCATCAGGAAAATGTCTAAACTAATTTTAGTTAACATCATACTATTCAGCTGACTTTTAAGTCTTTCTATAAAAGTCATTATGAAGCCAGAATATTTTGTTCAAGAAGATTCGATAGTCCGAAAGATCTGGGGTAGAGCAGATACCATCCTTCTGATCTTTGCAGGAGCTTCTGCGGAATTTGCATTGAATAAAGCTGTTGACTGGCTCTACTTTACCGGTAAGCTTCCTTCGGATCCACTTGGCAGACTCTTTTCAACAGTGGAATACGCCAGAGTAATTGTGTTTTCCGAGCTTGATGTTGCGAACCGTTCGATCGACAAGATTTCGATGATCCATGCTGCAGTTGAACATGCACGCGGTTCAAAGATTCCTGAATGGGCTTATCGCGATGTGCTTTTTATGCTCATAGATTATTCAATAAGATCATATGAACTGATCGTTCGAAAGATGTCATTATCCGAAAAGCAGGAAACATTTGATGTCTTTAATCGTGTTGGCAAACGAATGGGCCTGATCGGGCTTCCTGAAAACTATGTTTCTTTTTTGAAAATGCGTGATGAACATCTGTTGAATGATCTCGACCATACGGAGTTCTCACGGGATCTTTTCATGCAATACAAAAAGCATCTAGGCTCAGTCAGATACCGGGTATTGCTCGAAGGTCAGAAACTCCTAGTGCCTGCGAGAGTCAGGATATTAATGAGTTTCAGTAACGTAAATTACCTTGCCCCTTCAATTCCATGTTATAAGCTGCTCTGCAAAGTAAAGCTGGATTCAATTGTAAAAGCTGCTTTGTTTCCTCCCCGGTATAAAGAAAGAATTTACAAGCTCGATGTTCTGTAAGGTGTAAAACATAAAGTTCAAAGTAGTGGTGTACAATCAGATTTTTTTCAGCCCAGATTTGGATCTTTTATTTTCCTCTATTTTTTCTTTCGCCCAACGTGCATTAAAAGCCGATCAAACCGCTGCTTTTATTGGTGAAAAACAAGTTGGGGAATTCCTTTCATTAAATCATTTTAACTGAAGATACAGCTCATGTTTCTTCTATGATTAATGGGTTAAATTTGTTAACTTAAGGTAAGCGAAAACTCTAGTGAAACAATCTCTTTTTTTTCTTGCATCGTTTCTTTCCACCTTCATTTATTTGGGTGCTGAACCTGTTATTGATGAGCGTGTAAAAAATCATTATTCTGTATCACAGATTGCTTCGTTCTCCGAATCAAAAGCAGCAAGCGTCAACTTTTATTACAGGAATTCTTTCGAGATAAAGAAGGGTGATAAAGTTTGTACAACCTGCCCTGAGATTAATCCTTCAGCACTTGATATCACGCTGTTTGAACACAACAGAAAAGACAGAAGTGTTGCTGTTTTTCAAACTGAACCGGGATATCCTGTAGTGCTTCTTTCGGTGAATGAGCTTCAGGCAGCTTATGCTAGAATTTCCGGAAACATCGTGCATATGCCATCTCCTTATGAAACTGAAACAAAGCTCCTGGATCATCCGACGCTCATCAGAAGCCATGAAGGAACATCGGCTTATAGCAGTCACCTTTCACGCCGTACAATCTACAAAGCTGAGTTTGGTAAGGGAGTCCGTCTTGATTTTTCACACTTTGATACTGAAGCTGGTTTTGACTTTGTAAAAGTCTATGATGGTGAAGGCTCTCAGGCAAAGCTGATCGGTGTCTATTCCGGATCTTCTCTGCCTGGCTTTATCACTACGTCTAGTCGTGTATTGACACTTGAATTCTCCACAGATGCTGAAGCAGTATTCAGTGGATGGTCGGGCACGGTGACTCCTGTCTCTCCATTGCTCTTACTTCCTCCAAACTCCCAGGATTGCCAGGGAGCCATACCTGTTTGTCAATCATTGTACAGCCAGCCTATTTCATATTCAGGTACAGGAAACGTTCCGAATGAGATCAACTCATCCATCAACTGCCTGCTTTCTGGTGAGAAGAATGATGTGTGGTATCAGTTTACAGTTCAGACTTCAGGTACCTTATGTTTTTCGATCACTCCGAATAATTTCAACGAGGATTATGACTGGGCAGTATATGATCTTACAAATGCGAACTGTTCCGATATCTATAACAATGCAGCCTTGCAGGTTAGCTGTAACTACTCGGGAGCGGGTGGTGTTACAGGAGCTAACGGTCAGGGCGGGTCGCAGAATAACCCATGCATTGCTGTAACTGCGGGACAATCTTTCGTGCTGAATGTTTCAAATTTTTCATCTTCCCAGAATGGTTATCTCCTGGACTTCAGTTCATCCACTGCACAGCTCTTTGATAATGTGCCTCCTCAGATCCTTAGTGTTGTCACTCCTGTGTGTGGTGCGACATCGATGACATTTAATTTTTCCGAGAACATTCTGTGTAATACGGTTTCACTTGCTGACTTCGTGCTGAACGGACCAGGCGGACCATATACGATTACCAGCGTCACTGGATCAGGATGCGCTGCTGGTGCGTCAAATGAAAACACATTCACTGTAACTCTCAATCAGCCACTGACTGTTCCAGGTGCATACAGCATCTGCCTTACGAACAATGCCGGATCTGTCACTGATCTTTGTAATAACGTTGCTCCTCCGGGATGTCTGAACTTCAGCATCGCAGACATTACTGCAAGCTTTGCTCCTGTCGCGACACAATGCCTTACCGGTAATAGTTTTTCTTTTACGAATACGAGCACGAGCACAGCATCAGGTGCCATGACATACAGCTGGAGCTTCCCGGGTGCTTCTCCGTCAACCTCAACAGCTGTCAATCCCACCGGAGTTACATGGTCGGCTGCCGGAACTTATGCCGTAACACTTACAGTGACACAGGGAACCTGCAGCGAAACATTTACACAGAATGTATCTGTGCTTCTGCCTGCAACTGCCGGTTCTGCCTTTGCGAGCCCCGCGTTCATCTGTGCAGGAACATGTTCGAACCTCACATTGAATGGGTACCAGGGATCCATACAATGGCAAAGTTCAAGTTCAAGTGCAGGGCCTTACACAGATATTCCAGGTGCAACAACAACTCCGTACCAGGTATGTCCTGCAGCTGTAACCTTTTACAGAGCGAATGTACTTGGATGTTCAAACGCGATATCCAATTATGTACAGATCAGTGTGAATCCCGCACCCAATGTTCAGATCACAAACAATCACCTGACGGTATGTCCGGGAGGAACCGCGACATTGAATGCCTCCGGAGCCGCGGTATATACATGGAACCCGGGACCTTCATCTGGCGCAAACCTGTCTGTGTCTCCTTCAGCAACTACTACTTATACTGTAACAGGTACTTCATCAGGATGTCGTGATACTGCCATTGCGATAGTGTCTGTAAATCCTTCTCCAAATGTTGATGCTGGCACAGATGTTTCAACATGTCAGGGATCACCAGTCGTGCTGAACGTTTCAGGTGCAAATGCATACATCTGGAGTCCTGCTACCGGACTGTCTTCAACTACTGGTTCAACTGTAACTTCGAATCCATCAGCAACTACAACCTATACCATTACAGGAACGTCAGGTTCAAATTGTTATGATTATGATACGATCATTGTCAATGTACTTCCGCCTCCAATCGCCAATGCGGGAAGTGATACGGAAACCTGTGTCGGTACACCGGTGACACTTGTTGCATCGGGAGGCACTGATTATACTTGGAGCCCTTCGGCAACGCTTAGTTCGTCAACAGGTAGTACTGTGCTCGCTTCTCCTGTATCAACCATGACATATACAGTTACAGCTTCAATAGGTACATGCACAAGCACTGATGAAGTCATCGTGAATGTTGTGAACATGCCTGTTGCTGATGCAGGAAGTGATGTCACTGTCTGTAGCGGATCTTCAGCAACGTTAACCGGGTCAGGAGGAACAACATATACATGGTCACCTGTTACAGGACTTGATCCTTCCGATGGGGTAGGCCCAAGCGTGATTGCTACTCCCATGGCGACGACGACTTACACACTGACGGCAAACAATGCCAATTGTTTCGACACAGATGAAGTGATTGTGAACATCGACCCAACCCCCGTAACTGATGCAGTACCTGATAAATTCATCTGTATCACTCAGAATACAACATTAACTGCAACAGGTGCTTCAACCTACTTATGGAGCCCTTCAACAGGACTTAATAATACATCCGGCGCTACGGTTATTGCATCACCTGTTGTCACGACCACCTATACAGTCACTGGTATAATCAACAGCTGTTATTCAGTTGATCATGTCATCGTAAATGTTCAGAATGGGATCAATGTGGTCGCATCTGCTGATCTGGCGATCTGTCCGGGTGATACAGCAAACCTGAGTGTAACCGGTGCAACAACATATGAATGGAGCCCTGCAGTTGGGATTTCATCGATTACAGACTCTATCCTTACCGCTACACCATTAGCTACCACAACGTACACGGTGAGCGGAACCACAAATGGATGCTATGGTTCAGATGAAGTTGTAGTGACAGTAAATTCAAATCCGGTAATTAATTCAGGTGCCGATCAGACCATCTGCTTTGGATCCCAGACAAGCCTTTCTGCATCAGGTGCTGCAACGTACACATGGAATCCTGCATTTAGTTTGAATGATCCTGCATCAGCCACTCCTGTGGCAATGCCTGGAATTACAACAACGTATACACTCACGGGTACATCATCGCAAGGATGTGTAGGATATGATACCATGGTTGTATTCGTCAATGACCTTCCTGTTCCTGATTTCAATGTACAGGAAAGCTGTGAATACCTCCCTGTTCAATTTACAGACATCTCCACAGTTCCATCAGGATCTATCATATCATGGTTCTGGAATTTTGGTGACAACACAAACTCAACACTTCAGAATCCTTCACATCTTTATACCTCACCTGGACAGTATCAGGTTACTTTGGTGGTACAGACTGATGCTAATCCTGCATGTGCGGCTGTGATCTCAAAAACGATCCAGGTGCATCCTAAACCAGTCGCTTCAATTTCCGGAACGGATGTTTGTGAAGGATTTTCTACAAGCTTTATCAATAGCTCTTCAGTATCAACAGGTACCCTGACATCAAGTCTCTGGAATTTTGGTGATGGATATACATCAGGTCTCGCGTCACCAATTCACAGCTATGTTAATGAAGGCACTTACACAGTACAGCTGATCACAACCTCTGACCATAACTGCGTTGACACAGCACAGGTTAATGTGATCGTGTTTGAAAAGCCGGTCGCTGAGTTCACATCATCCATCGTATGCTACGGAAATGCAACCACATTTACGAACAGTTCATCGATACTGACAGGTTCAATTCAGTCGTATGAATGGAACCTTGGTGATGGCAATGTGTCCTCCGTTCAGAATCCTGTTCACATGTACAATGCATCCGGTGTGTTCAATGCAGAGCTGATCGTTGAGAGTTCCAATGGATGCAGAGATACAGTCGCATATCCCGTGAAAGTGTCTGACAAACCTGTTGCATCTTATATTGCATCACCTGTCTGCATAGGAACATCGACCTCTTTCATCAATAACAGTACGGTAGCCCCTCCGGCAACAATTGTATCCTGGTCATGGTCTTTAGGTGATGGCAACACTTCTATTGATCAGTCACCATCACATCTATATACATCATCAGGATCTTATACAACAGAGCTTGTGATTGCCTCTGATGAAGGATGTCTTGATACAGTCAGTTCGATCGTATATGTTAATCCAAAGCCGGTGGCTCAGATCTGGTCTGCTGTGACTGCTTCATGTGACCCGGTGTGTGTGAACTTCAGGGATACTTCAGTTTCCTTTGCAAACGACATTGTAAGCTGGTCATGGAACTTCAATGATGGTGCCCAGCCTGTAACAACACAACATCCCGTGCATTGTTTCGGTGAAGGAGAATATGATGTTACACTGACCATCACTTCCTCAACAGGATGTTCAGACACAAGCGATGCGTATCATATTTCAAGCTATGCAATTCCTGTGGCAGAGTTCGTCTTTACACCTGAAAACGCAACCATTCTGAATCCTGTGATCTCATTCAATGATGCATCTGAAAATGCTACTTCATGGTTCTGGGAATTTGGTGATTCATCAAAGACTGACTATAATATTGCAAGAGATAATATTGAACATCAATATGCTGATACAGGTTTGTATTGTGTCAGCCTGTTGGTCACGAACGATCATGGATGTCGCGACAGCATAGAGCATTGTGTGAAAATAGAACCAGACTATGTTGTGTACACTCCAAATGCTTTTTCACCCAATGGTGATGGGAAAAATGATGTGTTCATTCCAGTTGCTTCAGGCATCAATGAGAAAGGATTTGAAATGAGGATCTACGATCGCTGGGGCAATCTTACTTATTTAACCACGGACTTGACGAAAGGATGGAACGGACGCTTTAACAACAATGGAGACCAGGTTCCTGAGGACACCTATGTTTACATTGTGCATTTTAAGGATTTAAAAGGAATACCAAAAAAGATCGCTGGAAAGGTGACTGTGATCCATTGATTTATATAAACCTGATTAATTATAAGAATCTGAGTGAAAAACCGTTCTGTTTATATCCCCCACAGTTCAGTTTTTAATTCTCAGCAGCATTACTCATGAGTGATTTGAATTTTCAAAATAAGCAGAACAAGCCTGAGAGGGATAAGAGTATCCAGGCAGAAAAAAAAGAGCTGATCGCAGAGATCAGAAAAGCAGATTCATTTTATAAAAGCATGAACCTTGATTTTTTCTCAATCGAGGAACTTACGATCATTCTTCGAAGACTGAAAGAGAACGATCCTTCATAACCTCTCATCATTCCGTTTATTACGAAATTATTTGCACATCCCACCGTGTAATTCGCTTCCCGATTCATTAGCAAGTGCAATTCGTTTTTATTACGGACAGCCTTGATAATTGCGTAATTCGCGCATTTCCACATACTGTCATCTTCAGGCTTAATCATTGGTGTACTCTCAGTTGCTGTCATTCCTGAGCTATGTTCCGCATTCCCTGCGAGACATTTTAGATGACGCAAACAAACAATCGAAAAAAAGCATTTTATGGCGCTCGGTGGAAATTTTAAGGTCAAACAGGTTGATCCTGGTCGTAGTAAGACCAAGTCAAAAAAGGTACAGGCATCACCACCATTAAGACTCACAACTCGTGAAATGCTTGAGGACAAGGAATATACGCTCAAGCAGCTGAACAGGGTGTTGTTCGCACTCGATGCATTTAAAAAAGGAGACATTTCCGTAAGGCTTCCAAAAGAGGAAGAAGATATTTTTGCTGACATTGCCGAAGCCTACAACTCCATGGTTGAAATGATCGGTGGAGTTGGTGGTGAAGTTTCAAGGATCTCAAAAGTAGCAGGTGTGGAAGGGAACCTTGGTGCAAGAGCCTCTGCTGAAAATGCTTCAGGATTCTGGAAGGAAATGATCAACAACATCAATGGACTAGTTGATTCTATCGCTATCCCCGTTCTCGAAGTTGGAAAGGTATTAAAGAATATTTCCAAAGGAAACCTTGATGAAACTTTCCAGATCCCTGTTTCAGGGGATTTCAAGGTGATGGCTGAAACCATAAACAAAACGATTGATAACCTGAACCTCTTTGCAGGCGAGGTAACGAGGGTTGCTCTGGAAGTGGGTACGGAAGGTAAGCTGGGCGGACAGGCTTCTGTGCCTAATGTTGCCGGCATCTGGAAAGACCTCACTGATAACGTGAACATCATGGCCAACAACCTTACGCTCCAGGTAAGGGATATCGCGAATGTGGCCACTGCGGTTGCAAAAGGAAATCTTACACAGAAAGTTACTGTGAATGTTAGAGGAGAGATCCTGCAGCTGAAAGAAAATATCAACCAGATGGTTGACTCGCTCAACACCTTCGCAGATGAAGTTACTCGTGTTGCCCGTGAAGTTGGTTCTGAGGGTAAACTTGGAGGACAGGCAGTTGTTCCAAATGTTGCAGGAACCTGGAAAGAGCTTACAGATAACGTGAACACTATGGCGAGTAACCTTACCAGCCAGGTGCGTGACATCGCGAATGTCTCAACTGCTGTTGCCAAAGGAGATCTGAGTCAGAAGATCACAGTGAATGTCAAAGGTGAGATCCTCGAGTTGAAAAACAACATCAACCAGATGGTGGATTCACTCAATCTCTTTTCAAATGAGGTAACACGTGTTGCCAGGGAGGTGGGCACAGAAGGAAAGCTTGGAGGTCAGGCTACTGTACCAAGCATTGCTGGAACATGGAAAGAACTTACTGATAACGTAAACACCATGGCAGGCAATCTTACCAGCCAGGTGCGTGACATTGCGAAGGTCGCGACGGCTGTTGCAAAAGGCGATCTGACTCAGAAGATCACAGTGGATGTCAAAGGTGAGATCCTCGATCTGAAGGAAAATATCAACCAGATGGTTGACTCTCTGAACACCTTTGCTGATGAAGTTACGCGGGTTGCGAGAGAAGTAGGATCCGAAGGAAAGCTTGGAGGCCAGGCCAATGTACCGAACGTTTCAGGTACATGGAAAGAGCTCACATACAATGTGAACACCATGGCAAACAACCTGACATCACAGGTTAGAGATATTGCGAAAGTGGCTACCGCTGTAGCGAAAGGCGACCTTAGCCAGAAGATCTCTGTGGATGTAAAAGGGGAGATCCTTGAACTGAAGAACATCCTTAACCAGATGGTTGACTCACTCAATATTTTCGGTGATGAAGTGACCCGTGTAGCACGTGAAGTGGGTACGGAAGGTAAGCTGGGTGGACAGGCCAATGTACCCCGTGTGGAAGGTGCATGGAAAGAGCTTACAGATAATGTGAATACCATGGCAAGCAATCTGACGCTCCAGGTTCGTGATATTTCGAATGTAGTTACTGCTGTTGCGAAAGGTGATCTGAGCCAGAAGATCGTGGTGAATGTAAAAGGGGAGATCCTTGACCTGAAAGAAAACATTAACCAGATGGTTGACTCGCTCAATATCTTTGCAGGAGAGGTAACCCGTGTTGCACGAGAAGTTGGTACGGAAGGAAAGCTCGGTGGACAGGCCAATGTGCCTAAGGTGGAAGGTACGTGGAAAGAGCTGACATACAATGTAAATACGATGGCCAACAACCTGACATCTCAGGTTAGGGATATCACGAATGTTGTTACGGCTGTTGCGAAAGGTGATCTGAGCCAGAAGATCACAGTTGATGTAAAAGGGGAGCTGCTTGATCTCAAGGAGAACATCAACAGGATGGTGGATTCTCTGAACCTCTTCGCTGGTGAGGTGACACGTGTGGCGCTTGAAGTAGGTACCGAAGGGATCCTCGGTGGTCAGGCTAAAGTGCCGAATGTCGCAGGTACCTGGAAGGATCTGACAGATAACGTGAATGCGATGGCGGGTAACCTTACAGTTCAGCTTCGAGATGTTTCAAAAGTTGCAACAGCAATTGCCAACGGCGATCTAACCCAAAAGATCACGGTGAACGTGAAAGGAGAGATCCTGCAGATCAAGGATGTGATTAATGTGATGGTTGACCAGCTGAGCTCCTTCGCTTCTGAAGTAACACGTGTTGCAAGGGAAGTTGGAACTGAAGGAAAGCTGGGAGGGCAGGCACAAGTGAAGGGTGTAGCAGGTACATGGAAAGATCTGACGGATAATGTTAACGCCATGGCAGGTAACCTTACCGTTCAGCTTCGTGATGTTTCAAAAGTAGCAACCGCAATCGCCAATGGTGACCTTACACAGAAGATCACTGTTGATGTAAAAGGAGAGATCCTTCAGATCAAAGATGTAATCAATATCATGGTTGAACAGCTGAGTTCGTTCGCATCGGAAGTGACACGTGTTGCACGGGAGGTGGGTACAGAAGGAAAGCTGGGTGGACAGGCGCAGGTGAAGGGTGTCGCAGGTACATGGAAAGACCTTACTGATAACGTAAATGCCATGGCTGGCAACCTCACCGTTCAGCTTCGTGATGTCTCGAAAGTAGCCACTGCAATTGCGAATGGTGACCTTACCCAGAAGATCACGGTTGATGTAAAGGGAGAGATCCTTCAGATCAAAGATGTGATTAATATCATGGTTGATCAGCTGAGCTCGTTCGCTTCTGAAGTTACACGTGTGGCAAGGGAAGTAGGCACGGAAGGAAAGCTCGGTGGACAGGCTGAAGTTGCAGGTGTGGCAGGTACATGGAAAGATCTTACGGATAATGTAAACGCCATGGCAGGGAATCTGACCAACCAGGTAAGGGATATTGCCCGTGTTGCAACCGCTGTTGCTAAAGGAGATCTTACTCAAAAGATCACGGTAGATGTCAAAGGTGAGATTCTGGAGCTTAAGAATGTTTTGAATCAGATGGTTGACTCACTCAACATTTTTGCTGGTGAAGTATCCCGTGTTGCTCTTGAAGTTGGTACGGAAGGAAAGCTTGGAGGCCAGGCACAGGTGCCTAATGTGGAAGGTACATGGAAGCAGCTCACGAACAATGTGAATATTATGGCGAACAACCTGACAACCCAGGTTCGCGGTATCGTGAAAGTTGTTACGGCAGTTTCACAGGGAGATCTGACTCAGAAGTTCACCCTCGATGCTAAAGGGGAAGTGGCCGAGCTTGCTGAGACGATCAATTCCATGGTTGGTATGCTTAACCGACTGGCAGTGGAAGTGTCACGTGTAGCAAGAGTTGCAGGGGCTGAAGGCAAGCTTACAGAAAGAGCAACTGTAACAGGTGTAAGTGGAAGCTGGAAAGAGCTTGTCGATACACTGAATGAGCTTCTTGAATCGATCGTTTCTCCTATCCTGGAAGTATCACGTATAGTGAGAGGTATCTCCGAAGGAGACCTTACCCAGAAAGTTGAGATCCACACAGCAGGAGATATTCTTGAAATGGCAAACGCTCTGAACGTTGCAGTGGATAACCTGAACGCATTGCTTGGGGAGATCAATGAAAGCTCACTTGTTGTTGGTGGTTCATCTGAAGCGATGGCTGAAAAAGGTCTTGAGATGAACGAGATTACGGTGAATGTTGCATTGTCAATGCAGCAGATGGCTGAAGGTGCACAGAATCAGGCACTCAAGACAGACCAGGCATTCAAGCTCATTGAAGAGATCCGGAAAGCGACTGATGAGACAGCTAACAAGGCGCAGGTGGTGAACAAGTCCGCGATCCTGGGTGAAGAAACATCACAGCTCGGACAGAAAACTGTTGCAGGTGTAGTGAAGAATATGGAAGAGATCTCGTCATCCGCGGCGCTTACAGCAAAAACGATCGAAGTACTCAGCGCGCGATCGCAGGAGATCTCCAAGTCGCTTGGTGTGATCACGGACATTGCCGCGCAAACAAACCTCCTCGCGCTTAATGCAGCGATCGAAGCTGCCCGAGCCGGTGAGGCAGGAAAAGGATTTGCCGTCGTTGCCGAACAGATCAGGAAGCTTGCTGAAGGATCAAGAAAGTCGGCAAGTGAAATCGATACACTTGTTGAAGATGTAAAGAAGGATACAAGCTCTGCATCGTCAGCGATCGCAAACATGGCCAGCATTGTGGAACGTGGGAAGAATGCAACCTTCGAGGCTTCGGATGCTTTTAAGAACATTGCCAGCTCAAGCGGACAGACTCTACGCACTACGCAGGATATCCTTACAGCCACTGAAGTTCAGAAATCGCTGATCTCCGATGTGGTGACTTATGTGGAGGAAGTAGTCGCCATTGCGGAGCAGACTGCTTCAGGAACACAGGAAGTTGCAGAAACAGCGCAGCAGCTTTCTGCTTCAATGCAGGAGCTGACCTATTCATCACAGAACCTAAATGAAATTGCAGAAGATCTTCAGACAGGGGTTGCTGCATTCATCCTTCTGGATGATACAGCTGCGGCCAAATCATCTTATTCAAAGGGAAGAGGAAGTGGTACAAACATCTCCATCATCTCCGAGCAAATGAGAAACCTTGCTTTAAGAAGATCAAGAAAGTCTCAGCGGATGAAAACAAATAATCCTGCTGAAGAGTCGAGGATCAAAACGGATACGATAGCTGCGGATGTAAAGAAAAAGGCGGATCAGACCTTGAAGAAAAACAGGTCAACTGGCAGCTTCAGGCAGATGAATCAAAACACGAGAGAAGATGATCAGAACATGAACGCACGTTTCGAACGAAGATCAAGGAAAGGAAAAAAATGACATCGGTGATGAAAGATTCGAAAGTTCCCGGTAATCCAAAGAAGAACGGCATTGAGCCGGAGATACAGCTCATTGTGTTTCGCCTGGGCAATGAGGAATATGGAATCCGCATAGAGAATGTTAAAGAAGTGACAGTGGTTTCTGACATTGCACAGATACCAAGAACACCATTTTACATCAAAGGTGTTTCAAGTGTACGTGGAGAGATTATTGCGATCATGGACCTGGAGGCTCGGTTTGGATTGACGACCACACTTCTGGAACAGAAGGGTGAGAGGAATTACATCCTTGTTGTGGAGGATCCCGAACAGTCGATTGGAATACTTGTCAAGGAAGTACCTCATTCGTTTTCAATTCCTGTTTCACAAATTGACAGAACACCTAATGTGATCCAGGAAGCAGATATAGCACAGAATTATATTGAAGGAATTGGAAAGATGCCGAGTGGGAGACTGATCATCATTCTTGACATCCGGAACATCCTTTCTAAAAGTGAACTGATGACCATAAATAAAAAGCCATGAAGATATGAAACACAAGATACTGGTTGTGGATGATTCTTATTATATGAGGGTCGTACTGAAGAACCTGCTTTCTGATGCAGGGCATGAAATTGTCGGGGAAGCTGGAACAGGAGAGGAAGCTTTAAAACTTTCAGAAAGTAAAGACCCTGATCTGATCATGCTGGATCTTATACTCCCCGATACTACTGGCCTGGAAGTTCTTAAAGTCATACATGCCAAAAAGCCGGATCAGCATGTGATCATTGTAAGCGCGGTTGGTCAGGACATGGTTGTGGAGGAGGCGTTGGAAAATGGTGCGGATGCATACATCGTCAAGCCTTTCAATGAAGAGAATGTACTCCAGGTGATCGGTGAGGTGATGTCAAACGCAAAGAGCTGAGCAGGTGAAAGACAGAGAGCAGGAATACAGGGAATTGTTCATCGCTGAAGCGTTGCATGAATGGGACGAAATGAATCGTCATATCGTGGAGCTTGAGAAATTCCCTGAAGATGAACAATTCCTTAGTGAGATTTTCAGATTGTTGCATAACATGAAGGCAAATGCAAAAGCCATTGGTTTCAATACGATCTCTGAATTATCGCATAAGCTTGAAACAATTTTCAGTCTGATCAGAACGAATGAAATTGAGTTTAAAGAACCAATTAGTTCGGTGCTTTTTAAAGGCATTGACATGCTTGGGAACATGCTCAGGAACATTGATGATGAAAATGCGCTGATACCAGACGAATCCATTTTAAAGCTCCTTGATGATATCATAAGCGAGAAAGAAATAAAAAGCGATCATCGGTCAGTACTAAAGAATTATGCGCCTTCTAAAGTTTCACTTTCAGATCTTATTTACATCCAGGTGAAAAAGCTCGATGAGCTGATGAACCTTGTTGGTGAGCTGATCATAGATCGTGACAGGATCGCATCCATCGCTGAAAGAAATGAAGATATTGAACTGCGGCATGTATCAAGTCACCTTGAACGTGTAACAAAAGACCTTCAGACAGGGATCATGGATGCAAGGCTGGTAAACATGGGTAACCTCTTTAACAAGATCCCCAAGATCATCCGCGATATATCCAAAGAGGAGAACAAGCTCATTGATCTAAGTGTGACAGGACAGGATATCCAGATTGACAGGAACATTCTTCAGAAGATCACCGACGCAGTGCTTCACATACTACGTAATGCGATAGCTCACGGAATTGAAAAGCCTGAGGAACGAATTAAAAGGAATAAGCCTGAAATGGGATCGCTTGAGATCACGGCTCATTCCGATAAAGACATCGTGATCATTGAAGTGCGTGATGATGGAAATGGCATCGATGTAGAGAAAGTGAAAAAACATGCTGTCAGCGGCAATTTCATATCTGCTGATCGTGTCAATGACCTGAATGAAAAAGAAGCTCTTTCGTTCATTTTCGAGCCTGGCTTTTCATTGTCAGACAAGATCACTGAAGTTTCAGGGCGTGGAGTTGGTCTCGATATAGTAAAGAACACGGTTGATTCGATCGGAGGGAAGGTGGAAGTGATATCAAGATTTGGAAAGGGTACGACATTCAGGTTGATCCTTCCAAATTCGATCGCTCTTACAGGTGCATTGCTGTTCGAAGTTCTGAAGGTACCTTATGCAATTCCGCTCATTCACATAGAATCTGTATCACGTATTCCAACATCGCATCTTCACTTTGTTGGAAAGTCGGCGTTCATTGAAATAGAGAAAGAAACCATCCCTGTACTTTACCTCAGGGAGTTCTTTAATTCTGGAATATACAGGGTGTCTGAACTTGTCGTGGATGGCGATCTGACACAGAACCTGATCATTGTATCATACAACAACCGCAAGCTTGGACTTATTGCGGATGCGCTCATTCGTCAGCAGGAGATCGTCGTAAAGCCCTTGCAGAATCCGATCGCTGATATTGATCTTTACTCCGGTGTAACAGTACTTGGAACCGGTGAAGTATGCCTTGTGCTTGATGTTCCTTCTATGTCAAGACAGTTTTCAATTAAGAGAAATCCGGTGGAACTAAACGAAAATATATGAACTGGACCCTGACGCCATTAGAGAAAGATATCTTCAAAGAGATCGCCAACATCGGACTTTCGAAAGCTGCCGATGCACTTGCTGTGATCTCAAAGGAAAAAGTTCTGCTTCATGTGCCCGAGGTCAGGCTGGTTACTCCTGATAAACTCATTAGTGCGATCCTTACAGGACATAAAGATGACTCCTGGCTGATACAATCAGATATTGTCGGAGAGCTTCGTGGAAAAACGGTGCTGATCTTTTCTAAAACCCATACAAATCAGTTCATTGAAGACTCTCTTGTCACGCTGTCGGAAACGGAGGAAAATATTAATCATCTGAAAAACTCTTTCCTTCTTGAGATCAGCAACATTGTTACAGGCTCTGTACTAACGCAGATCTCAAACATCTTTGAACTGGAGATCCACGGAAATGTTCCTGAAGGTCCTGAGACAGATCCTGTAAAGGCAGTGAATGATATTCTGCGGGAATTCCCTTCGTTTTCTCCGCTTATTTTCACAGTAAGGTCGAAATTTCTGAATACTGGTAGGAATCTTGAACTGCCTTTAGTTATTGTGCTAGATACAGACACCATGCTGAAGCTGGTGATGTTGCTCAGATCGAAGGATCTTTTTAAAGAGAATATACTGAAGGCCTGAGGAGGTAATTTAATAATTTAATTGAATGCAGGGTGAGAATGCATAATACCATAAAAGCATCATTGTTAAAGGAGACGAGCTACAGCCTGCTTGAATTTGAACAGACAAGATGCACTGCCCTGTTATCAGAATTTCAGGAGCTCGCTCATGCGGGTATTTATGAATGGGATATCATCAAAAACAAGATCGCTTGCTCAAAAGAGTTGCTGCTGCTTTTCGGCAAATCAGTTCCTGATAAACACATCGCTGAAAGCAACCTTTTTGATACAATTGACCAGGAGGATTTTATACAGTTTGTTGACAAGATCCGGCACTCCGTGGAATCCCTCTCTCCTGTTAACTGTGAGTTCAAAGTCAGGTATAAAGACAATACGATCAAATTTCTGGGACTCAAAGGGAAGGTCTATGCAAATCATCTCAATCATCCTGTGAGACTCGTTGGAACTGTTTTCGACATTACTGAACGTAAGTGGAATGAAGAAGAGCTGTCGAATAAAAACATGGCGGTTTTAAATGCATATAAGAAGCTCGAGATCTCTCAGCAGGAACTGAAGAAGCTAAACAATGAGCTTGAGAACCGTGTGCGTGACAGGACAAACGCCTTGCAGCAAAGTGAAAGTGAGCTGCGTACCCTTTCTGAAACTATACCACATCTCGTTTGGAGAGTAGATTCTAAAGGTGATTATGACTACTTCAATAAGAAGTGGTTCGAATATACAGGAGCCACATTTGAACAAAGTGTGGGAAGAAAATGGATTGACTTTGTGCATGCCGACGATCGTAAAAACGTTAAGAAGGCATGGAAGCTGGCACTTGAACGGGGAACAGCATTTTATTCTGAGTTCCGATTGAAAAAGCATGACGGGACTTACCGGTGGTTTCTGTCCCAGGCACTCCCTATCGAGGATTCCAGAGGCAGCATTACTAACTGGTTTGGAACTTCTACCGACATTCAGGATCAGCGCATGATCAATGAAAAGAAGGATGAATTCATTGGGATCGCAAGCCATGAGCTAAAGACACCGCTCACCAGCATCAAAGCTTATATTCAGCTGCTCTTAAGAAATAAGAACCTGACTGAAGATCCGGTTTGCTATACGTATCTCGAAAAGACTGACTCGTACATCAATAAGCTGAATACCTTGATCGCTGACCTGCTTGATGTCTCCAAGATCCAGGCTGGAAAGCTTCAGTTCAATATGTCAGAGTTCAACTTCGATGACCTTGCCCGTGAATCAGTGGAAGCCATGCAGTACATAACTGATACACATAAGATCATTCTGGAAGGGCATTCAAATGCGATGGTGATGGGTGACAAGCAAAGGCTTGAACAGGTTTTTTTCAATTTTATCTCAAACGCTATTAAGTATTCACCAAAGGGCGAAAAGGTGATTATCAGGATCGAAAAACTGAAGAATGATGTTCAGGTTGAAATTCAGGATTTTGGAATTGGTATCTCAAAGAGCAATGTAGATAAGCTCTTCAGCAGGTTTTACAGGGCTGAGGGATTGTCTCCTACATTTACCGGACTCGGTATTGGTCTCTTCATAGCAGCTGAAATTATTAAACGTCACAATGGAAAATTCTGGGTTGAAAGTACCGAAGGTGAAGGGTCTTCCTTTTACTTCAGGCTTCCTCTCTCACAGAATAAAAGTACTGACTGAGAAAAGTCAATCCTGGATCACATGCAGCTCCGGTATATGCTGTCTTTCTTTTATGTTGCTTGCGCTGCTTGCCAAGATCATGGCAAGTAGCGCGAGCGGCTATCAGGTGATTCCGGCAGTCTTTATCATTCCGCTCTTTGCTGTGCTTTCTTTGATATGTGTTTGCTTTTTTATGAAAGCAATTTCGAAGTGAATCTTCTTACTCTTCGCTTGTGTTTTTTAAAGTCATCAATAGCGTATATGCTCCCTTAGTGACATACTTTGAAGTTGAATCGCTCAATGAAAGCAGCTCTGTGTAACCATGCTCGGAAATCCCGGTTTTGACTTCTTTCATCAAAAACTTTCCCTGCCCTTCGGATTTGAATACATATTTTTTGTTTTCGTAATCAACGACAGCTTCTGTTGGCAGAACCAACGCTTCTTTGCCTTTTGATTCAACTTCTGCATTCATGTACATGCCGGGGATGAGTGACGGATCATATTGATCAAAATGACAATGGATCTCCACACTCCTGTCAACAGCGAGATTCTTCCCGATGAGTATCACTTCGCAGTTGTATTTTTTATCAGGTGAATGATTGGTATACGCAATGACTTTCTGTCCCAGGAAGATTTTGTCCAGGTCCTTTTCGAAAATGGTGAGTGAAAGATGTATGTCTTCAGGATTCACAAGCTCAAATAGCACAAACGCTGGTTCAACATACTTGCCTATGTTTCCATTCACTGTTGATACATAACCATTGATAGGGGAGGTGATGTTCACCGATCTCGAGATCGTATGCTCGTTAATCTTCGCAGGATCAATGCCCAGCAGTTTCAGCTTTTCTTCCAGGGAGCGTGCATTTACACGTTCGGAGTTGAATTCTGATTGTGTCTGCTGGAAAACCTTTTCACTCGTGGCATTTGTTTTTATTAACTCCTGCTGGCGTTCATGCTCCTTAGTAAGGTATTTCAGCTTTTCTTTTGATACAAGGTAGTTCTGCTGAAGCTCTATGTATTGCTGGTCTTCCATGACGGCGATCACTTCACCTTTCCTTATAGGCATTCCTGGCATCAGACGCGTACTTTTTAAAAATCCACCCAATGGAATACTTACTGAGATCAGGTTTTGAGGAGGCGCTTCAATCTTACCATGAACTTTGATGAGAGACGCAATTTTTTTCCGTTCCGCATTGGTATATTCAAGTCCGGCGTTTTTGATCTGCACTTCATTCAGGCTGATATGCCCTGGTTCTTTTTGAGTCGCCTGCTCTTCCTGAGGTTTGCTTCTTCCGCATGATGTAATAACAATGCTGAATACGACTGCGATGATTGATTTATATAGTTTATGAAAATACATGTTCTTAATTTTTTTCCAGTAGGAAGTTTAATTTGATGATCGATTCGTTGAGTCTGAATTGTGCGTCGATGTATTGGCTTTCGACTTCGAAGGTTTGGTCAATCAACATGGTCCATTCCAGGTAGCTGATATCACCCGCCTTGAATTTCTGATCCGCTGCATCGCTCAGGAGCTGAATGTTTTTTATCACCTCAGTTTCATACTTGCTGATCATGTTCCTGGCAAGCTCATAGGATGTAAGTGCATTCTGATATTCCTGACTCAGCTTCTTAGATTCAAGCTCATAGTTGTTTTCACTGATCAGGTTAAGCGTCTTTGCTGACTTGATCCTTGCTGTCTGCGCATTGAAAAATATCGGAATGCCAATACCAATCGTAGCAGATTGAAATCTTTTTGATGCGTCATAATCGAGGCCGTCCGGACCTGTTCCGAGAATGGTCATGCTGTTATAGCCCAGTGAAAGTTCAGGAAGCAATTTTGATCGCTCGACCCTTACGCCTGCCAGGGAAGTTTTCTTTTGCTGGTTAACAAGCTGCATACGTGGGTGTGAACGCAGTGTAGATGTATCCGCAACAGTGGATAGTGTAAGCTTCCCATTCATATCAGGTCTGTACAGCTTGCTGGTATTTAGCATCAGCCTGAACTGATCAAGCAGGATGGACAGATCTGTCTGGAGCTCATCAAGCTGAAAGCGTACCTGTGATGAATGTACTTCAGCTGTGATTTTCTCGAGTACATCGCTTTCTCCGACATTGAAGCGTTGCCTCGATCTTTCTCGAAAACCCTGGTATATGCTGTCTGCCCTGAGGAGCACTTTCTGTTTTCCTTCGAGCGTGATGATCCTGAAAAACAAGGTAGCCACTTCTTTCTTTAATTCTGCTTGCTGAAGTGCCTGGTTCATCTGGGCTTCACGCCATGTTTCTTTAAGGAAAGCACGTTGCCTGATGTATAGTGATGGAAAGTTAAACCCTTGCGACACATTGATCTTGTTGTCTTTATAGACGCTGTTGATCTGTCCATACTCACCTGCAAGGTTTGTTTGTGGGATGTCAAAGCCTGTCGCGATAAGCTTTCTGTGATATTCAGCAACAAGCGATTCATTACGTAGCGTCAGGTTGTTTTTGACAGCAGTATCCATGGCTGCTTTCAGGCTGATTGTAGATTGAGCTTTTAAACCAACGGTATTCAGTGTAAAAAAGGCCATCACAATAAGTCCAACAGCCTTTCCTGGTGAAGGTGCTTTCTTTTCAAAGATCATGTAGAGTACAGGAAGAACAAACAGCGTAAGCGCCGTTGCGATCAGAAGCCCACCAATGACAACGGTTGCCAATGGTCTTTGAACCTCTGCTCCGGAACTGTTGCTCAGTGCCATTGGAAGAAAGCCAAGCGATGCCACCAGTCCTGTCATGAGCACTGGGCGTAGCCTGATCTTCGTACCTGTCAGAACGATCTTTCTCAAGTCTGTCATGCCCGAAGCTTTTAATCTGTTAAACTCAGCCACAAGCACTATCCCGTTCAAAACTGCGACACCAAACAGTGCAATGAACCCTACACCTGCCGAGATACTGAATGGCATATCGCGTAAGGACAGCGCGAAGATACCTCCGATTGCAGACAGGGGAATGGCAGAGTAGATCAGCAAGCCCTGACGTATGGAATTGAATGAGAAGAAGAGCAACAGGAAGATCAAAAGCAGCGAGACAGGTACTGCAATCGCGAGACGTGCTTTTGCAGCATTCAGATTTTCAAATGCTCCACCGTAAGAGATGTAATAGCCAGTTGGAAGCTTCAGTTTCTCATTGACTTTAGCCTGGAGCTCATTCACGATACTTTGCACGTCACGACTTCCAACATTGAATCCTACAATTACACGGCGCTTGGCATCTTCACGCTGGATCTGGTTCGGACTGTCCTTAAGATCAACTTTGGCAAGATGACTTAACGGTACCTGCATCCCTTCCGGGGTTGGAATCAAAATGTTCCTGATATCGTCAATGTCATTTCGTTCTTCACCACTAAGCCTGACCACCATGTCAAATCTTTTTTCACCTTCATATACAAGTCCTGCAGACTGTCCGGCCATCGAAGCATTGACAATTCTGTTGATGTCGGAAATGTTAAGTCCATATTGAGAGACCATCTTTCTGTCATATTCGATAACAAGCTGTGGGATCCCTGAGATTGGTTCAACATACAAGTCCTTTGTACCTTCCACAGTCAACGATAATTCACCCAGCAGCTTTGAATACCTGGCGAGTGTATCCATGTCTTCTCCAAAGATCTTGCATACAACATCCTGTTTGGCGCCTGTCATCAGCTCATTGAATCTCATCTGTACAGGATATTGAAAGCTCACTGTAATACCTGGTACATCTTTTAATGATTCTGTCATCTTTTCAGCAAGTTCATTGAAAGTCTTAGCGGAGGTCCATTCACTTTTATCTTTCAGATTGACAATCATGTCAGCAACATCCATAGGCATAGGATCCGTAGGAATTTCTGAGCTTCCGATCTTGGTAACCACCGTGATCACTTCAGGAAATTTTTCCTTCAGGATCTTTGCAGCTTTCTGTGTGGTCTCAAGTGTTGTCTGAATGTTACTACCTGTGAGTACACGTGTTTCAACTGCAAAGTCACCTTCTTCAAGAGCAGGGATGAATTCTCCGCCCATTCGCATAAGCACCATGATAGAGACTGCAAAAAGTGCGAGCGATGATAAGATCACGGTTTTACGGAAGTTTAAAACTTTCTGAAGTGCATGCTGATAATGCCTTTCAAAGAAGAGCATCATCTTATCTGAGAAGTTCCTTTTTTTCTGAATCTTTTTGCTGATGATCAATGAGCTCATCATTGGGACATACGTAAGGGAAAGAATGAAAGCTCCCAGCAGAGCAAAGGCTACCGTCTGTGCCATTGGAATGAACATCTTTCCTTCTATACCCTGAAGTGTGAATGTCGGAAGATACACGATGAGTATGATCACCTGGCCGAAAACAACACTTCGTGCAATCTTTCCGGAAGCTTTTGACACTTCAAGATCCATCTCATGCTGCCCGATCCTGGTGATGCTTTGAAACCTTTTGTTGGTTGCCAGTTGATGAAGCACTGCTTCCACAATAAACACGGAACCATCTACAATAAGCCCGAAATCCAGTGCACCAAGACTCATCAGGTTTCCTACAACACCAAACTGGTTCATCATGATCACGGCAAAGAGCATCGAGAGCGGGATCACGGAGGCGATAAGGAATCCAGCCCGGATGTTTCCAAGGAAAATGATAAGTACAACAAGAACGATCAACGCACCTTCAAGGAGATTCACCTTAACTGTGTTGATGGCATTCTCAACCATTTTAGTCCTGTCAAGGAATGGTTCTATTTCAACACCTTCAGGCAATGTTTTCCTGATCTGCTCGATACGGGTTTTAACATCTTCAATGACTTCACTGCTGTTAGCACCTTTAAGCATCATCACCACCGCTCCGGATACTTCACCTTCATCGTTGTATGCTAATGCTCCGTAACGCGTTGCCTTGCCCATACTAACTTCAGCTACATCCATGATCAGAAGCGGAGTGCCATTGGACAGGTTTTTTATGGATATGTTCCGTATGTCATCAATCGATCCGACGAGGCCTTCACTCCTTATATACAGAACCGTTGATTTATGTTCAATATATGCACCACCGGTATTCTGGTTGTTTTTTTCAAGTGCCGTGAAGACATCGTCGATAGTAAGCCCGTATCCATGAAGACGTGAAGGAGTTACCGCAATCTCATACTGTTTCAGGTTTCCACCGAAGCTGCTGACTTCTGCAACACCTTTCACACCGAGCAGCTGACGCCTGACGATCCAATCCTGGATGGTTCGCAGCTCCATTGGGCCATATTGGTCTTTATAACCTTTGGCAGGTTTAACAACATACTGGTAAATCTCTCCAAGACCAGTGGTTACAGGAGCCAGTGATACAGATGCCATCCCTTCCGGGATCTCTGATTGCACCTGCTGGATACGTTCTGCAACCTGCTGCCTGGCCCAGTATATATCTACGTCATCATCAAAAACGATCGTTACGAGTGAAAGACCAAAACGTGAGAAGCTCCGGATCTCTTTTAAACCTGCAATATTATTATTCGCCAGCTCAACCGGGAATGTCACAAGCCGTTCAATATCTGTGGCTCCAAGAGATGGTGCTACAGTGATCACCTGTACCTGGTTGTTGGTGATATCCGGGACTGCATCGATCGGAAGCTTCGTGAATTCATAGCTTCCATATGCGATCAGTCCTATAATGAACAAGCCTGTTATCAGCTTATTCTTTATTGAAAAATCTATAATCTTATTTAACATTGAAATCCATTCTTGATTGAATAAATGAAGACCTGCACAGTTGTTTATTCCGTGCCAGCAATTCTTTCAGTATCAGTTAGATGGATTTAGGCGGTTGCCAGATGTTTGAGGAGTATTCTGATCCCAGATCAGGATTCTTGTATTGTGAGTTAAGTGTGTTGATCAATGAAGTGTAGCAAACCGGGATACCTTCGGAATTATTTGCAACGTATTCATTAATGAATAACAACTGCGATTGAGTTGATTTGAATGGAAGCTGTCTGTCACGCTGATCATCATTGTCAGACTCCTCGTTTGAATAGTGGTTCGCAAGGTATTCAAGGAAGGTGATGTCTTTTTTAAGCTGCTTGTGTTCAAGGAAATGTTCAACCAGTACCTGTATTCTGAGCAACTGATTTAATTCTGTCGCACAGAGCAGGTAAGAGGTTAGGAACAGAAACACGGCCAGACGTTTCATTCATTAAAGATACACACGAAAGGTTCCGGTAAAAAATGATTTCTACTGTTTAAGAAATCATTAACTAAAATTTAAACTAAAAAAGAAACGCCTTAACGGAATGTTCCGATAAAGCGTTTCGATTAGTAGAATGAACGTTACTCAGGTTGCTTGGCTGAACGATCGTTTGTGATCAGCTCTTCGCGTTTAGTGAGGGAACGCTGGTTGGTTGCATTTGGATTTTTTACCCTTTCAGATGTAGAGATCCCGTCGGGATGTGGGTTTCTGACAGTTGCCGGGTTTCTTCTTCTTTCTCCTGTAGCCTGGGTGCTGTCAGAAGCAGAACGGAAAGTTTCTGTGTCTGAAGCAATAGAAAGTCCGGTCATCAGAATCAGGGAAATAAATAGCATCGCTTTTTTCATGTTCTCTGAATTATGGCTGATCATAAATGATCAATGACCTGTGTGAATACGATTGTGTTCCAGCATAGTTCAATACGTTCGTAACTGATGGTGCACCACCGGCATCATCTCTCGACCAGTAAATAGATATTGTTGTAGATACACCAGGTGTCACGTTAACCGGGTAGCTGAACGCGATATTCCATAAGTTGAAATCTTCTCCTGCAGTGCAGTCAAATTCTCTGAGGATAGTTGCGCCCTGTCTGAGCTCAAAGTAAACTCCATGTTCATTGAAGTCATTCGTTACATAAGTACCACCTCCTGCAAAGTGTACGAACACTTTTGAGTTAACCGGAGTAAACGTAATTGACATCTGAGCCATTGCAGAGAAAGTAGGGAATGTAGGAGCAGTTATATCGGTTGTTCCTACTGCGCTGTAAGAGAATACATTTCCCGGACCAGTTGGACCTGTTGAGCCTGTAGATCCTGTAGATCCAGTGGCTCCTGTTGAACCTGTAGCACCTGTTGATCCTGTTGCGCCTGTAGAACCGTTAGTTCCGTTATTTCCAGTGGCTCCTGTTGCTCCTGTGGTTCCGTTTGCGCCGGTTGTTCCTACCGCACCTGTGGCTCCAGTAACGCCGATTGCACCAGTTGCTCCTGTAACACCTGTTGCTCCGTTGTTACCGGTTGTACCAACCGCTCCTGTAGCACCTGTTGTTCCAATCGCGCCAGTAGCACCCGTTGATCCATTGGTTCCTGTTGCACCTGTAGCTCCGGTTGCGCCTGTTGCACCGGTACTACCGTTTGATCCTGCAGCTCCTGTTGCTCCTGTATCACCAGTTGGCCCTGGTATTCCGACACCTGCTCCAGTTGCACCTGTTGCACCAGTAGCTCCTGTTGTTCCGATTCCTGTTGGTCCTGTCTCACCAGTGGCTCCAGTTGCACCTGTAGCACCGATATCACCAGTGCTTCCTGTTTCTCCGGTTACTCCCGTAGCTCCGGTTGCTCCTGTTTCACCAGTAACACCAGCTACTCCGGTGCTTCCTGTTTCACCAGTTGCGCCTGTAGCTCCTGTTTCTCCTGATGGGCCAGTTGCACCTGTATTTCCTGTTTCACCTGTCGCTCCTGTAACTCCGGTTACTCCAATGTCACCTGTGGCACCTGTGGCACCTGTGGCACCCTGCGGACCTGTAGCTCCGGTTTCTCCGGTTGCACCAGTTGTTCCTGCTGATCCTGAATTACCGCTGCACAATGATGTCCACACAGTTGATTTATAGTAATAAAAACATTGGTAGTCTGTATCATAAACAAGCAAGCCATTTGCAGGGCTTACGATGGCAAGTCTTGACAACGAATCCATGCGTGGTACAAGTAAGCCTTTGGTTGCTGACTGGATCTCTAATGCTGCAGAAGGATCTGGTGTGTTGGTTCCAATTCCGACATTCTGCTGTGCGTAAATACTCTGGAACAAAAATGTTCCTATAAGTAGTAGTCCTAATTTAATCTGTAAAGACCGCATCATTTTCTAAGTGTTTTCGGAATGTAAATTTAAACGAATTCCTCAATTAAAAAACTCTTTATTCCTCATATTCCGCCTGATAGATAAACAAAGTGGAAATCTCCTGAGTTACTGAATTATTCAGTGACTGATTAAATCGATCATGCAATGGCTATATCTCATTCATATGCAGGAACTTATTGCAGTAAGTCGGCAAGAACATTACATGAAAGTGGACAAAATCTGTTTTGGTTTAGTTACCTTGGGAATTCTAAAAAAATCATTAGTTAGTACATCTTTATGAATATGAAACATCTTGTCGTTTTATTCCTTTGCTTTTTCTTCAGCCAGGCTTTTGCGCAGGCTCCACAAAAGCTCAGCTACCAGGCAGTCATTAGAAATTCTGCGGGCTCGCTGGTCAGCAATTCTTCAATTGGTGTGAGAGCAACAATCCTGATGGGATCTTCAACAGGCGCAGTAGTTTTTCAGGAAACACACGCAGCAAACACAAATGCAAATGGACTCGTTACGCTTGAGATTGGTGCTGGTTCATTGATCACAGGAAGCATGTCATCGATCAATTGGTCGGCAGGTCCTTATTATATCCGAATAGAAACGGATCCAACAGGAGGTACAAATTATTCCATCATTTCAAACAGTCAGCTCTTAAGTGTTCCTTATGCACTTTATGCTGAAAGCAGTGGAAGCTCTCAAGGTAGCATGGGTGCTACAGGTGCAACCGGCGCGACCGGGGCAGCAGGTGCTGATGGTATAACAGGCTTTACAGGTGTAACGGGCTCAACAGGAGTAACTGGCTCTACAGGTGTTACTGGAATGACCGGATCAACCGGCGCGACCGGACCTCAGGGACCTGCTGGTCAGGCTGGCTTAACCGGCGCAACGGGAGCAACAGGTGCTGTCGGATCAACAGGTGCTATAGGAATGGCCGGTAGTACTGGTGCCACCGGAATTGCCGGTACAGCTGGCCAGAACGTTTATGAGGTTTACGGAACCGGCCAGGTTAGCATAGGCTCTTCAACAACTTCGTTCACGCTTATCCCAGGCTTATCACAAACAATCAATATACCTGCATCTTCAAGAGTTATTGTTCATACCGATGGAGGAGTTCAATCAACAGGAAGTACAAGCACTACATTCTCCGTTGTTGATGTTGCAATTTTTGTTGATGGTATCGCTTCTTCTACGGCAGGGCAGCGAAGGGTCGTCATCGCAAACACATCAAGTCTTGCACAGCTCATTGGTAACTGGTCCATGACAAAAACATATTCATTGTCTGCCGGCAACCATACCTTTGAAGTGAAAGCTGTTGGTGGAATTCCCGGATCTTCTTCAGCAAATGTCAGCAGCAGTGCTGCACCACAATTGCAGGGAGTACTCACGGTAACAATCATCAAACAATGATGAGCTTAAAGATGTTCCGACCAACCAGGTTAACAGGTGTCATTGTACTTCTGACTGCAATCAATACAGCAGCAAATGCTCAGCAGTCTGCAGTGACAGCCGGTGGTCATGCTTCGGGAACGAATGGTTCTGTTAGCTATTCAATAGGGCAGATTTCCAATAGTTCTGCAACAGGTTCATCAGGGACAATTAATGAAGGTGTACAGCAGCCTTATGAATTTTTTCCGCTAGAAGTTAATGCATATTCGAACATTAATCTTTCCTGCAAATTATATCCAAATCCTGTTGTCTCTAAACTATTTTTGAATGTCGATGGTATGCTCAACGAATCACTGGGCTACGATCTTTTTGATATACAGGGTAAGCTGATCAGGAAAGGCCTCGTGCTATCCGCATCTACAGAGATTGAAATGAGTGATCTTTCTTCTGGTTCATATATCTTAAAAGTACATGATGACTTATCTGCATTGAAAACCTTTAAAGTTATCAAGAACCAATAAGCCATCTGAATTTCTTTTCTAGCCTTCTCCTTAAGTTGGGGAAGGCTTTTTTGTTTAGTAAAGCGGAGAGATTTATTTGGTACATGTTATGCATCATTTGTGGCTTTTCAGAATTATCCCGACAATACAACGTTTTGCACGGGTGAAATCTGGAAGTTCGTCGCCCCCATGCTCAATGCCATCGCAACAAGGAATGCACCGCTGGTTAAAGTTACCATCGCTTCAGTGGCCATTCCATCTCCAAGAACGTACTTTAACCCATTATCCACCTGTACACCTGATAATTTTTCTGAAGTACGTAACATCATGCTTTTCTCGCTTTTTTTAAGTTTTTACCGGTGTTTAATTTACCGTTTTATGCTTAGTATAACGAGGCTAAAAGTTGATTGTTTTAGTGCTTATCTCATCACTTTATAAAAAGCATCCTATGTTATTATTGTGTTCTAATAGCACTAATTTTGGGCATGAATGTTTACATCAATACAATATTAATTTGATCAACTGACACAATATGGAAATCGGCATCACCACGTTTGTAGAAAATACACCTGATCCAAAGACAGGTATCACACAGGCTCCTGTTGAGCGCATGAGTGATCTGATGGAAGAGATCATACTTGCTGATGAACTTGGATTGGATGTGTTTTCAATCGGGGAGCATCATCGTTCTGATTTCGTTGTATCTTCTCCGGCTGTCATTCTTGCTGCTGCCGCGGCCAAAACGAAAACGATCAGGCTTTCAAGCGCAGTGACAGTGCTCAGCTCGGATGATCCCGTGCGTGTGTTCCAGGATTTCGCTCAGGTGGATCTTCTGTCACGAGGGCGTGCAGAGATCATGGCTGGACGAGGATCTTTTATTGAGTCATTTCCACTTTTTGGAAACGACCTGAATGACTATGACGAACTTTTTGCTGAAAAGCTGGACCTCCTTGTAAAGCTTAATAAGTCAGAAAAGATCACATGGTCGGGAAAATTTCGTCCATCAATATCCAACAGGGGTGTTTATCCAAGGCCATATCAAAAAGAGCTTCCCATCTGGATCGCGATAGGTGGTACACCTGAATCTGTTATTCGTGCGGGCAAGCTTGGACTCCCAATTGCCATAGCGATCATAGGTGGAATGCCATCAAGGTTTGTAAGACTTGTAGAGCTTTATAAAGAGACCTATATAAACGCTGGTCATGACGTTTCAAAAATGCAGATCGCGATCAATTCTCATGGTTATATTGCAGATGATGAAAAAAAGGCTGCTGATGAATTTTATGACCCTTATGCTTTTCTCATGAGCAAGATAGGGCGGGAGAGAGGATGGCCAGCAATGGACAGGGAACATTACAAAATGATGCGTGAACACGATGGATCTCTTCTGGTTGGAAGCCCCTCACAGGTTGTTGATAAGATCCTTTATGCTTACGAACTCTTTGGAAACACGAGGTACCTGTTTCATATCAGTGTTGGTACGTTGCCTCACAAGCAGGTCATGCGTGCTATTGAGCTTCTTGGGTCTGTCGTTGCTCCTGAAGTGAAGAAAGCTGTTCAGGAAAAAATGAAAGGCAGAAAATAACAACAAAAAAATAACCCTTCCGAAATGCAATGGAAGGGTTATCTTAAAAAAGAAAATTGAACTTAACTGATCTTATTACCTGCAGGCTTTTTGTTTAAAGCTGAGGCAACACGGTCCATGATATATTTCGGAGCTGTATGCTGTCCGTCTTTGATGAGGTACGTCTGTTCAGAAATATGTGTAGGATCAAGAACTTTTTTTGCGATCTCATCGGCCTGGATGACACACTCTACGTGCAAACCGGCACCTCGTGTAAAGCTTCCAACATAATAAAAGTCTCTGTCCAGCGGTGTGTGAAGCTGGATGTTGTCAATAGCCATTTGTGCATTCATTGCATTGAAATCGAGCTTGACATGTTTGAATGTGGCTGATGCGATCTGTCCGTTAGGCTGCTTCAATATTAACGAAGGATCTATGCGGTTGTATGAATTCACTGTTACAAAGAACAGGGGATCGTTAATGCCACGTGCCTTGTCATTTTGATGATCATTCACAACATAAGTAATGTTATAAGGACGATAGATCTGTGAGTTTCCTGTTCCAGATGAGTAATCGTAAATATGAATGTTATAGGTTTTGTTGCAATCACCCTGTGGAGCAAGAACTGAATTATCCTGGTGAACCAGCACCTGGCATGAGTCATACGAAAACTTTGTAAGAGCATCGATCATCGCATCATTGTCACGGGTTCTGAAGTCCAGCATTCTGTATGTATCATCAGCGTGAGTTGCGAAGATGATCTTGTCAAACTGACCAATCAGGTTTGTTCCATTGATCAGTGCCATAGTTCCCTGGTAACGATCAACATGAAGCTGGGAATATCCATAATGAACTCCAACACCATTATTTATGAGACGCTGTTCAAGGTATTCAAGCCACCTGAAGCTGCCATTTACAAAATACTGTCTTGACCAGATATTCTCTTCAGATGACGGATCGCCATATCCTTCCTGGAGGATGTAGTAGTGAGCGACCATCCATAAAGGCATCTGTGATGGAGGAGGAGTTCCGGCTTCGCTGTTTTCCATGGTGAAGTACATGCCGTTCATGCGAGGATATAGGTTACCATACACAAAGTCATTGGAAAACTTTTGTTTCGCGATCCATTCACCTACAGAGGTTGTAAAATCAGGTGTATTATTGAACCAGTAAGCAAGGGCTTGCTGAAAGTTCTTCATGTCGTTCGCAATGACCGCCTGAGGAGCCAGGCTGCCTGAAGGAGAAACAACATTTCCATTTTCATCGATGTAATATCTGTATGAACCATCAGCAACACTATAGGAAGCACTGTTGATAAGAGGACTGCAGAATTCGCTTTCCTGCTTTGCATCCATGATGCCAAGTTCCTGCCAAAGCGCATCAAGCTCCTTGTATGTTGCTTTATTAAAATCATTCACACCCATGTCAACCCACCGTTGCTTTCCATTATTCAGAATTACATTGAACGTGTTCGCGTTTCCGCCAACCTTCAATGATTTTTCATAAATATGGACCTCTGTTGCAGGTGCATATTTTTTAAGATAGTAAGCAGTGGTGAGGCCAGAGACACCTGCACCAATAATTGCAATTTTCATAGTTTAAAAGGAGATAAAGTGAGTGGCTAATATATTGTTTTAACTCAAATTATGCATTAGAAAAAGACTAATGCATAATCGACTAAGAAAATCAGCACTTTAAGACCATTCTGATTTGATCAAAAGAGTGATTTTCTATGTCGGGGTTACCCTGGATAATGCAAGTAGTTCGTTGTGTTTAATAACTCCTATTGCATAATCCGCGTTTAAAAAAGGATAATGGAAATGTATTTGTCATCTTAAATATTTTTAAGGCATAAAACCAATTCCCGTAACTGATTAATATCGAACGAGAATAGTTGTCAGGGAAACAAAAAGTAATCACGAATAAACTAAAGATCCGCGGGCGCAAATACTTTGGTTGCCTCAGGAATTTCAGTTAAGGCGTTTATTTTTAAAATGATTGTAGATAGAAGTCAGGGTGTATTCGAATGCTGACTGAAAAAGTCTGCCAGGTCATTCAGCATCTTCAGGTCTGTTCCATGACCTATTCCAGGATATGTTCTGAACTCAGCCTTTACATTATTTTCGCGGTAAATGGTTTCCATGGCAGACCATCTCTCCGGTATCAGCTTTTTCCCCATGAGCTCATAAACCAGCGTACTCTCTTCAGGGCTGTAACCATCAGTGAATGCCGCAGCATCATTCTCGTCAAGCGCACCCATATATAAAAGTTGGGGTAGGGATCTGAAGGCATCCATCTGGACTGGCTTGCCGGTTATCACCTGGAAGTCTGCAATGCCTAACGGATAATTCAGGGTCTTGCCTTTTAACTCGCTCACAGGAAGGATTGCAATGGAATTGATTCCTCCTGCTGCGATGGCTTTGATCCTGTCTGGATGCAGAAGCGACATCCTGTTTGCAAATGTTCCGGATGCTGAAAAGCCACTCATGAAAAATTTAGGATGAATGGGATGTCCAAGCTTTTTAAGGTGTAGTCCCGCATCTTCGATCATTGAAAGCAACTGGAGGTCCAACCTTTCGATGGGGTTTCTTTTGCTGAGCATGGCATCGCGGTCAAGGGCATGTGTGTATATTGTCCAATCGGTTTGTGAGCGTGGAAAGACAGGAACCAGGAGCGGAATCCTGAGCTTTTTTGATGTGTAGTTCGCAACACCGCTTTTACCTGCAATATGCCTTGCGTTTTCTTCATGAAATGACATGGAATCACTTACTCCGCCATTCGTTGTTTCCACCATCAGGTAGTGAATTTCTCCTTGCCTGATTCCTTTCGGAAGAAACAGATAATAGCTAAAATTAAATCCGCTGGCAGGACGAGCAGGAAAGTAAATCAGCGTGTCTCTGGTGCTGGCTTCATTTGATGTAGGGGATGAAGGTTGCGCAATTGCAGACAATGTAATAATCAGGGTTATTAAAAGAGAAAAAAAACCTTTCATGAATATTCGTGAAATGAATTATTGGGATAATTTAATGTGCCTGTTAATTGATTGGCTTCTTGTGAATTAATTATTTTGAATTATTTGATCTGAAGGTTCAATTTTGTCTGATGGTGGTGATGGGTTGCATGGTATGACATCAGACTGATCATTTCATAAATGGTGAGCTTGCCCAGCAATGGATGAGGCAGCACCAGTGCCTGCAGTTCTTCATCAGAGTATTGTGTTAATTGATTACAAATCATATGAAGCAGCTCATCCAGACTCATCATTAATGTTTCTCTGGCATTCAGTTCAACAGGCCGTGGAACAAACCGCTCGGGTGCTTTTCCTCCATTTTCAAGTGCCGACCTATATTTTGCAATCGTCAGGTCATAACTCCAGGCCGGTCGGTCGATCTTTCCGAATTTATGAAGGATGAATTCCTTTGAAGCGAGAGCCTGGCTGATAGGATGCAGGCAAAGGTAAACATGATCAAGCTGCTGTCCTGCTGTCCATTTTCCATTAGGTACAAACATGAAGTTGTCATCTGAAAGTGATTTAGCGAATTGAATCAATTCCTGGTGATTGAGATGAAAATCTTTGATCAGCCCTTCTTTTGTCATTACCTTGAATCAATGGGTTAAAAATTATCGTTGTCAGATTTTAAATGAATAGTTGAAGCTTACATTTTTCTGATTTCAACACGCCTGTTTTTGGCTCTTCCATCTTCAGTGTTGTTATCCGCAACTGGCTTGTCCTGTCCGAATCCGGTAGTTTTTATCCTGTCAGAAGAGATCCCTTTACTTACCAGCGCCTGTTTAATGCTTGCTGCCCTTTGTTCAGACAATGTTTGATTGGCTGCCTTACTACCGGCATTATCGGTATGTCCTTCAATTGTAATTTTCAATGATGGATTATCCTTCAGCATGGAATACAATTCATTGACAACAGGCATTGATTCTGTTTTGATCGACGATTTACCTGTGTCGAAATTGATGTAAAGTGTGAGTGGAGAACCTGAATTAATTTTGTCGAACATTTCATTAGCAGTGACTTCCTGTTTCATTCCTTCAATCTTCACTACGGTCATAAAATATCCATCGCATTGTGATTCGCTTCCATTAAAATACGTGAAGGTCAGCCAATAGAGGTCATTGCCTTTTTTCATCCTGAATGTGGCACCAGTTTGTCCTTCACCTTCATCCTTGCTCTTGAAGTATATTTTCTCACCTCCATTTCCAACAATCGCATTTTCATAATTTTTAAGGATTTGAAAACGGCTGGGGACCTTTGCACCATCATTAATGTAATATTCATAGTAGTAAACGGTGCCTTCCATTTGTTCTGTTTTATCCGGACCAATGAGTACATCCACCTGGTTATAGCTTTCTTCGCATTTAGCTAAATAGAAACCAGGCATTCTGTTCACAAGCGGATGATCCTTGCATCCCTCCGTGTCGTTTGTTTGTGCAAAGGAGGGATCAGATGTGAATAAAACAGCAAGGCAGATAATCAGTCTTTTAAAATGATTCATTTTCATTATTTTTTTGAAGAGGTAATTTAATTAATCCAAACATTAAATGCGTGTTGTATGCATCTTAATGTTTAAAAAAAGGAAAATAAGGAATGTTTAATAGATGATGAAGAAGATATAAAATTCCTCATCTTATAAATTGATTTATAATGAATTAATGTTGATAGGTATAAGATTGCAGGATTCTATTTTAGATTAACCAATGTGAGGAGGACAAAGCTTTCTTCAGAAGCCACAAGGTTGTGTGGAACAGCACCATCAAGAGTGATCATCTGGTTTTTTTCAAGTTTGGCTTGATCCCCATTCGCCGTGAACACGATGGCTCCACTGAGCACCTGCAGTGTGATTGGACCTTTTGCGGTATGTTCTTTTAATTCCGCGTTTTTATGAAAGCCCATCAGCACGATCCGAAGGTGATCAGACTTAAAGACCACCGATGAGACGATATCCTTTTCTTTCCATGCACCTTCATTGATCGTAGTGGAGATCATTTTCTGAAGATCAAATTTGCTGAGTGATGACTTACCGGTATTTGCATCTGCAGGTGAAGAAGCTGGTTTTTGTGCCGGATCGTTACCATGAGCATTTAACTTGCTGATCAGATTAAGGGCATATTCATCTGAGTCCGGACCATATGCACTTATCAGAACACCTTTTACATTAAACTTTGGAGAAGAGATTGCATAGATGATTGATTGATCTTCAGGATCAGAAATGCCTTCAAAACGATAAAACTTATCGATCTTAAATTCCTCGGGAGACAACCGGATGTTTTCCTTATGGCAGACAATGCATTCGTTCTGAATATTAAAGTCGAGTGTGTAACCAAGCTCATTCAGGGCAGTGATCGTTTGGGAGAGTGTTCCATAATGTTCTTTAAGAGGGAGAGAGTCCATATGAAGTTCGGTTAGAGGTTGATTTCTCAAATGTACAACCTCTGAAAACTAACATGGTCACTAAAATGTTATCTTTGAAACAGGGGTGAATTTTATGATGTTTTATACTTTCTGTCGTCTGTTTTCGTTTGAGGAGAGGTATTTTTCATTATTTTTGAACCCCGGGGCATTTGGAATTAAAATAAGTAGTTTATATATTTGCACCCCCTAATTATCACAGGAGACTAATAAAATGGCTAAAAAAGGTAACAGGATTCAGGTGATCCTTGAGTGCACAGAGCACAAAGACAGTGGTATGCCAGGAACTTCCAGGTACATCACCACCAAAAACAAGAGAAACACTCCTGACAGAATAGAGATCAAGAAATACAACTCTGTTCTTAAGAAGATGACAGTTCATAAAGAAATTAAATAAGCTGAGTCATGGCAAAGAAAGTAGTAGCGACCCTAAAAACAGGAGCAGGTAAAGATTTTACGAAAGTGATCAAAATGGTGAAGTCTCCAAAAACCGGAGCTTACGCCTTCAAGGAAGAAGTGGTTCATAATGACCACATCAAGGATTTCCTGGGTCAGAAGTAATTATCTTTCAGGATATTTAGTAAAGCTTCCTTCCTAAACGGAGGAAGCTTTTTATGTTTATAATAACATCTATGGCATTTTTTGGATTATTCTCAAAAGAGAAGAAGGAAAGCCTCGACAAAGGCCTCGAAAAGACGAAAGAAAACGTATTCTCCCGTCTTGGAAGAGCCATTGCCGGCAAGACCACTGTTGATGACGAGGTCCTTGATAATCTTGAAGAGGTCCTGATCTCATCGGATGTCGGCATCAATACAACGCTCAAGATCATCGAACGTCTGCAGGCTCGTGTTGCCCGTGACAAATACATGAGCACCGCCGAGCTTAACACGATCCTGAAAGAAGAAATCGCTTCCCTGCTCAATGAAAACAATTCCGGAAAGGTGCGCGATTTCAACGATCCGTTACCCACCAGCCCATATGTGATCATGGTAGTAGGTGTTAACGGTGTTGGTAAAACAACGACGATCGGTAAGCTTGCCTCCCAGTTCAAAAAAGCGGGAAAGAATGTATTGCTTGGTGCCGCTGATACCTTCCGCGCCGCTGCTGTGGATCAGCTGATCGTATGGGCAAAGCGTGCCGATGTTGAATATGTATCCCAGGGCATGGGTGCAGATCCGGCATCGGTTGCATTTGATACATGCAATTCAGCTGTTGCTAAAGGTTCCGATGTGGTGATCATTGATACAGCCGGAAGACTTCACAACAAGATCAACCTGATGAATGAACTTTCTAAAGTGAAGAAAGTCATGCAGAAGATCATTCCCGATGCACCTCATGAAATTCTGCTTGTGCTTGATGCATCCACGGGTCAGAATGCAATCGAACAATGCAGGCAATTTACTGCAGCTACGGATGTGAATGCACTGGCACTCACAAAGCTCGACGGAACAGCTAAAGGCGGAGTAGTGATCGGGATTTCAGATGAATTCAGGATCCCTGTAAAATATATTGGAGTAGGAGAGAAGATTGAAGATCTGCAAATCTTTGATAAAGTGGAGTTTGTAGATTCTCTGTTTAAGAAATAAGGAATATTTGTTAGCGTTCTTTTAAGATGAAAACCAAAACCCTCAGGAAGAATAAGGTGAATGTGGTGACCCTGGGTTGCTCGAAAAATCTGGTGGACTCAGAGATCCTGATGGGCCAGCTGAAAGCGAATAATTTCGATGTTGAACACGAATCTCAGGATGAGTGTTCCATCGTCATCATAAATACCTGCGGCTTTATTGATAATGCAAAGCAGGAAAGTATAGATACAATTCTTCGTTTTGCCGATGCAAAGAAATCGGGTGAGATCGATAAAGTTTATGTAACCGGTTGCCTCAGCGAGCGATATAAACCAGATCTTGAAAAGGAAATTCCTATTGTTGACGGATACTTCGGTACACGTGAACTTCCAAGATTACTAAAGACACTCAAAGCAGATTACAAGCATGAATTAATCGGAGAACGTTTGATAACGACTCCACGTCACTTTGCATATTTCAAAATTGCAGAAGGCTGTGACAGACCATGTTCATTTTGCGCGATCCCATTAATGCGTGGAGGGCATATATCACGCCCGGTTGAAGAGCTTATCACAGAAGCTAAAAACCTTGCATCTAAAGGAACTAAAGAGCTGATACTTATCGCCCAGGATCTGACATATTATGGTCTTGATCTTTATAAAAAAAGAGAACTTGCAACATTACTGGATAAACTGTCAGATGTAGATGGTATTGATTGGATCCGTCTGCATTACGCTTATCCTTCAGGTTTTCCGATGGAAGTGCTTGATGTGATGAAGAATAATGAAAAGATCTGTAAGTATCTCGATATGCCTTTGCAGCACATTTCAGATAATATGCTGAAGGCAATGCGCAGAGGTATTACTAAGGAAAAATCAATTGCACTAGTAAATACAATTCGTGATAAAGTTCCTGATATTGCTATTAGAACAACACTGATAGCAGGTTTTCCGGGAGAGACACAAAAAGATCATGATGAGATGATTGAATGGGTAGAGATGATGAAGTTCGACAGGCTTGGTATCTTCCCATATTCACATGAAGAAAACACACATGCATATACTTTAAAAGATGATGTGCATGCAAGAACAAAGAAAAAGCGTGCTGAGAATGTGATGAAGGTTCAGCAGGAGATCAGTTTTAACCTGAATCAGCAGAAAGTTGGAAAGACATTCAAAGTGCTGTTTGACAGGATTGAAGGTGATTACTTTGTCGGTCGTACTGAATATGATTCCCCGGAAGTTGATAATGAAGTGCTTGTAAAAGCAAGTGAGTATGTTAGGTTAGGTGATTTTGCAGATGTTACAATTGAATCTGCTGGTGATTATGACCTTATTGGAAGTTTGAAAGTTTAAGGTTTAAAGTTTCGGGT